>CAYQMG010000198.1:0-6881 GCA_964418585.1 uncultured Gammaproteobacteria bacterium
GCGGGGGGGGCGGGGGGGTCGGTGTGGGGGTCGGTGTGGGTGTGATGGGGACCGGAGTGTCGGTAGTTGGCGAGGGAGCCGGAGACGGTCGGGGTGTGGTCGGGAGGTCTGTGTCGGGAGTGTTGGATGAGCACGCGGGGAAGAGGAAGCTGGAAGTGATCAGGGTCAGGAACGCGAGGGAGATCCCCGGGTTGTGGCGAGAGGAAAGCGAAGGAGAGTTGGGAACCCGATGTTGCATCGCTTGCATGACCCCCAGATTGGAAACCGTAACCCGGTCCCTGTGTCCAGAGATGGCAGCACAGGCGGCGAGGCCGGACCGTTCGATGGTGGACGTTAGCACGGGGTCGACCGGAGTGCAACGCGCGGGTGCACGAGGCCTCGAGCGACGGTCGGGAAAAGGGGGAACATGGGAGGGGCGTGGGGGGCGGGGCGCAGGGCGGACGGCCTGTTGGGGGTGGGGTTGTTTTCGTGCCCCCGTGGAGCCTTGCCGAACAGGTGGGTTCGTGTTAGCCTGGGTCGCGACCGGAGGAAAGGCGAGGGGACCTTCCTGGTCGAGGGGAGGCGATCTCGTAGCGAGCAGGGGTGTCTATCGGGTCCGTGAGAGCAAGGGGCGGACCGGCGGAGGAGCACAGGATGTCTCGATCGGCCATCACGTTCAGGAGTGCAGGGGTAGGCGAATCCACGGTGAAAAACATCGTCCTGACGATCTGCGACGGGGACGATCGAGGGGTGCATGAGGCGCATCTGTCGAAGTACCTGGGGCCCGCTGCCACGGATCGGATACTGGACCTGATCGAGAAAGGGCAGGTTCGTGGCAAGTACAAGGAGTTCAACCTCATCAACGGTGACGGGTCCGGTCGCGGGCTCGACTGGATCTTGCTCATGGGCCTGGGCCGGCGCGCGCAACTCGAGGATCCGAGTCGACGGCAGGACCGGATTCGGTCGGTGCTGGCGATAGCAGCCCGTCACTTCCGGCGGAAGAACATCGGACGTTTTGCCGTGGAAGACTTTGCCGACTACGAGGTCACGCCGGAGCATGCCGGTCAGATGGTGGTGGAAGGGATCGTGCTGGGTCTGTACCGGTTCGAGCGCTACAAGACCGATGCCTCGAGGAAGTATCCCAGGGAGCAGGCCATCCGGGAAGTGGTGGTCCTGAGCGACAGCGACCGAACCGTGCTGGACGACTCGATCGCCCGCGGGGTGGTGTGTGCGGAGAGTACCTGTCTGGCTCGAGACCTGGTGAACACGCCTGCGGCGGACATGACGCCGGAAGCATTCGCCCGGGTCGCCCGGGAGGTGGTGGCGTCGGTAGGCGGTCTCGAGATCGAGGTCATGGAGGAAGCGGACCTGGAGGCGGCGGGGATGGGTCTCCACCTGGCGGTGGCCCGCGGTTCGGACAACGGGCCTCGAGTGGTCATCATCCGGCATCGGGGAGGGCGAGGGGATGGCTGGGACCTGGCCCTGGTGGGGAAGGGCGTGACCTTCGACGCAGGCGGGTACGACCTCAAACCCTCTCCCTACATGGAGCGCATGTACGGGGACATGGCCGGCGCGGCCGCGGTGCTGGCCGCCATGCGCACCATCGGCCTCATGAACGTGCCGCTCAACGTGGTGGGGATCATGCCGCTGGCCGAGAACCTGGTGAGCGGCCGGGCGTACAAGCCGGGCGACATCCTGACCTCCCACAAGGGACTGACCGTGGAGGTCACCAACACCGACGCCGAGGGACGATTGCTGCTCGCAGACGCGCTCAGCCTGGCCTGCTCCGACTATCATCCCCGCCATGTGGTGGACATCGCCACCTTGACCGGGGCCATCGTGTCCGCGTTGGGTCAGTTCGTCACCGGCCTGTTCACCTACGCTGCCACCGACGCCGACAACGAGGCGTTTGCACGACAGGTGTTCGCCGCCGGACGCGCCACGGGAGAGTGGGTCTGGCGTCTCCCCGTGGACGACGACTACAAGGTCCAGCTCTCCAGCGACGTGGCCGACCTGGAAAACTGCGATACCGACCGGGAGGCAGGCGCAGGCTCCATCACGGCTGCTGTCTTCCTGAAGGAATTCATCGACTTCGAGTCCGTCCAGGCCTGGGCGCACCTCGACATCGCCGGCACCTCCATGATGAAGCGCCGCCTCATCTACAACAAGTGCCCCTATCAGCCCAAGGAAGGCGCCACCGGCGTGGGCGTCCGCCTCCTCACCCGCCTTGCTGTCGACCTGGCCCGCGCCGCGTCCTGATCCTCCGCCAGCCCCCTCATCGCGCTCCCTCCCCCGTTCGCTTGCTCCCCTGCTGCACTGTCCCGTTCGCCCTCCTCCCAGGCTTGCTGCTCCCGGTCTTCCCCATTGATCTTGCTGTCATGCTTCCGGGGTGCCCCTGGGCCGTCCGCCGTGTCGACCATCGTTCCAATCAGGCCGGTCGCATGTCGAAAGAAGTCGACATAATCAGACGACGCGCAGGCAGGCGCCGGGCCGATATCGGCGCGATCCGCCCGTCATTGTGTTGGCACAGGAGTTGCTCTCTCACCAGGGTGGAACCTCTGTCTCGCACAACTGTTTCGGGTGAGGTGATCATGGCGAAGATGATACTGCTTGTTTCAAGGAGACTCTGTACCGTGGCGGCCGTGCTCTGGGTGGCCGGCCAGGTTTGCGGGTGTGCCGAGTACACTGCGGAGTACGATCAGTACGAGGGGAGCGACAGTACTGCGGCTCCGGATCAGGGCACGCCCCGGCCTTCGGACGGCTCCGGACCGGTCGGGGACGACGACGACGATGATGGCTACTATGACGACCAGGGGGATGACGACGTGGAAGATTGGGAGCCGCTTCCGACCGAGGCTCCGGATTCGTTTTACCGGACCGAGCCGGCGGGGGCGGACCTGTACGTGTTCGTGGCCAACCCGGACCGGGACACGGTGACCAAGATCGAAGTAGAGACCCAGGCGGTCTACACGTTGCATGTGGGGGAGCATCCGACCCAGGTGGTGGTGAGGGAGGAGGAGCCCCGCAAGGCCCTGGTGCTGAACGAGGGCGATTCGACGATCACCATCATCGACACGCGGACGGACGAGATGACGACCGTTCCGATTCATCAGGACACCAACTACATGGTGGTTTCCCCGGACGCTCGCTATGCGATCACCTACTTTGATGAGCGGGTGGAGTCGGCGGATACGGGGTTTGAAGGGGTTCGGAGTTTCTCGAGCATCTCGGTGGTCTACACCGGGACCGCGTCAACCCCCCCAACTTCGACGCCGGTCGTCCTGGCGCTGAACCCCCGTTCCGCCGTTTTCGTTCCCACCGGGGACGAGGCGGTGGTGCTCTGCGACGACGCCCTGGGCCTGGTGACCCTGTCCACGGAACCGAGTGCGCGGGTCATCCCGCTCACCACAGAGATCGAGGAACATCTGGATGTGTCGGAATTGGTGGTGAGTCCGGATGGCCGGTACGCGTTCCTGCGGCTGAGCAACCTGGCGGAACTCGTGGTGGTGGACCTGGAAACGCCCTACACCGACGAGGCGGTATCGCGGTTGGCACTCCCGGCGGTACCCAGCGACATGGCTCTGGCCGACGACACGCTCGTGCTGGTGGACAGGACGGACCGGATGCTGATCCTGTTCGATGCTTTGCACCCAGAGGCCGAGCCGGGTGCAGTGTCACTTCCGGAAGATCAACTCGTGGGCTCCATCGCGGTAACTCCGGACGGAAGTCATGCGATCCTCTACACGACTTTGACCGAAGAAGACCTGACAGGCACGGCCGAGGAGGGGACGCCCCTGAACCGGTTTTCCCTCTGGGATCTGGCGACGGATGAGATCACGCTGTACGAACTGGTCAAGCCGGTGCAGCGGGTCGCCATGGGCTCCTTCGAATCCTACCAGGTGGTCACCTTCATCCACGACGGCAGCGCGGACAGTCCGGTGGAGGCGTTTGCACAGGAGGAAGCGGTGTCCCAGTTCTACCTGGAGGACGACCTGGTCGTTCCCACTCTGTTCGAGGCTCCGGTCAAGGGCCTGGCGGAATCGTCCGCGGGCCTGTACCAGTTCATGATCCTCGAGGATGACCTCCACGTGGTGGTGGTGGACTATGCCACCAAGCAACTCCAGGCGGTGATGGTGCAATCCCAGCCGGCGTTCGTCGGCGCACTGACCGGGACAGAAACAGCCTTTGTGTCCCAGGAACACGAACTCGGACGCATGTCCTTCGTGGACCCGGAAACCCTGACCGTGTCCACGATTACCGGGTTCGAGTTGAACGCCCAGCCCTGATTCCGCCCAAACGCCAACGATGGAGGGAATGACGATGATGCGAAATAGAAGAATGCTCCCGGCCTTGACGGCTCTGGTGGCCGCAGTGGGTTGCCAGGACTCGGAGTTCTCGCAGCCCCTGGACGACGCGCTGTTTTCGGCCGAACCTCAAGTGGTGTTCACCGGCGACGCGCTCTACATGGTGTCTCCCTACGAGGATCAGGTGATCCGGGTGCGGCCGGGGGCCATGGACGAGGGAGCCGCCTCGTACACCGAGCTGGAATCCGCTCGGATCGAGACGATCGCAGTCGGGCCCGGGCCGGGTCCCCTGCTTCTCAGCCGGACCGGGGACGCGATCCTCACCCTGACCCACGGAGACGGCGTGCACGGCCTGGCGGTGCTCGATGTGTCGGCCACCTGTTCCGGCGACTGGCCGGTGGATACGGGGTGCGTCACTGTGCTCGAGGCCAACGGGCTTCATGACACCCTGGTCCTGTCACCGGACGGGCGCTTTGCAGTCTCGTATCTGTCTGATGAAGGGGTTCACACGACGACTGAGGACGTGGTCAACCTGAACGAAATCGGTGTGTACGATCTCGATGAATTGACCGCGCGGTTCGTGAACGTGGGGGTGAGCCCCAAGGGGTTTGCATTCACCCATGGCGATACAAACCCGAGGATGGTGGTCCTGATGTCGGGAAAGGTCGTGGTGGTGAACCTCGAGACCGGCGAAACGACCGCTCGGGACCTTACCCTGAGTTCAGACAGCTCGATCACGCCCGCGGACGTGGTGGTGACCGGCGACGATCACTACGCGCTGGTGACCATCGTCGGATCGCAGGACCTGTTCACGTTCGATCTGACGCAACCTACTCTGCCCATCAATATTCTGAACCTGTCGCAGGCCCCCAGGCTGATGGTCGCGACCTCCACCGGTGAGGAGGCGGTGGTGATCGGCGCGGACCGGCACACGATCGATGTGATTCACCAGGATGGACTGGTGATGGACACCTACGCGACCGAGGGGACGGCGCGGAATATCGTGACCCTGCCTGGCTCCCATTCGGTCGTGACGTACGACTCTTCCGGCACCGGAAACTACCTGTATGAGCTGGACACGCGATCGGGTCGCATGAACTCCTACCGACTCGACAATCCCTGCACTCAGGTCCTTGCGAGTCCGGATGGTCGTGCGTTGGTCCTGTTCTACAAGCCCGAACCCTGGACCGGGTCCAGTTCCGGATCCGGACTCGATTCAAACTACGCGGTCGCCATCCTGAACCTGGGCCAAGGGGATACGCAACCCACGCCGATCATTGTGAGTTCCGAACCCATGGACGCGGTCTTCTATCTGGGTGCGGACCCGTCCCAGGACCAGGTGTTCGTGCCCTTCGGCACCGAGGAAAGAGGGGTGGTGGGCCGCTTCAACCTCTCCACCTACGACAGTGGCGCCACCCAGGTGGCGCCTCGACCCGTGGAGGTGGGGATCCTTTCCAACGGGCTCGTGGCCACGGTTCACCAGGCAGCGTTCGGGTTCATCAGCGTCTTCTCCCTGGAGGACCCGGACCATGTCCAGTACATCCGGGGATTCTTGACGGAAGGTCTGTTGTAACAGGAAAGAAATCGGCGGACTCCGCCGGGAGGATGGAGAGATGGCGCGACTGAACCTGATCCTGTGTTGTATCCTGTGCCTGGGCGCACTCCCAGTGCCTGTCCTGGCCGCGGATGTCGAGGTCAATATCAATACTCAGTGGATGAACGACGAGAGTTTCCAGCTCGTCTCCTCCAAAACGAGCGTGTACGCCCCAATGCTGCGGGTGTCGGCACCCATGGATCGAGAGGGCTTTTCCTGGCTCGCGGGCTACCACTACTGGCGTACCGACAACGTCCTCGTGGGCTCTTTCGACGCGGGCGGGGAGTTGGTCTCGAGAAGCGTCTGGGCAGGCCTTGCGCTCCACCAGCTCGAGGCCGGGGTGCGGTGGTCCCGGCCCGTTTCGAAGCGCTTCACCCCCTACGTGACCCTGTCGGCCGTGGGAGTTGGGGGAACTCTCACCCTGGGCGACGAGGTCACGGGCTGGACCTCCTCGGACCCGGGAAATGGGGAAAACGCTGCGGCCACGGAGCTTGAGGAGATTCGACGGTTCGGTCTCTCCGGCGGTGGCAGCGCCGCGTTGGGCGTTCAAGTATGGCTCGCCCGTTCAGGCCGCGTCTCGTCCAGGAGTCGGACCGGGCCTGCCGCACCGACCGGGTCAGAGGTTGCGAGCGTGGAGTCGACCGAAGCGGGCGAGACCGGGTCAGAGGTGGCGAGCGCGGAGTCGACCGAAGCGGACGAGACCGGGTCAGAGGTGGCGGGCGTGGAGTCGACCGAAGCGGACGAGACCGGGTCAGAGGTTGCGAGCGTGGAGTCGACCGAAGCGGACGAGACCGGGTCAGAGGTGGCGGGCGTGGAGTCGACCGAAGCGGGCGAGACCGGGTCAGAGGTGGCGGGCGCGGAGTCGACCGAAGCGGACGAGACCGGGTCAGAGGTTGGGAGCGTGGAGTCGACCGAAGCGGGCGAGACCGGGTCAGAGGTTGGGAGCGCGGAGTCGACCGAAGCGGACGAGACCGGGTCAGAGGTGGGGAGCGGGGAGTCGGCCG
>CAYQMG010000199.1:0-114360 GCA_964418585.1 uncultured Gammaproteobacteria bacterium
CTCGGCGTGCGCCGTGGTCGGGGCGTCGAAGCCGTTCCAGGTGCGCATCACCCGCCTCGACACCCACCGTGCCCACTCGCTCCTGCGACAGGTTCACGTGTCGGAGAAAGGGCTTCACAGGAAAACCAGGGACCACGTCCACGCCCAGGGCACGGCACCGGTGGACGAGTTCATCCATCTCCGGGAGGCTTCGATCGGTCAAGGTGAAGTTGACCGCCAGCGAAAAGCGGCGACGACGCCGGATCTCCGCCAGTCCTCGAAGCGTCGCCATGGCACGCGCAAACGCGCCGGGCCGGCCTCGAGAGCGATCGTGCGTCTGCTCGAGCCCATCGAGTGAGACTCGGAGGTGCAGCCGGGGCCAACCGTGGCGCTCGGCGAACTCGAGGGTGTCCTCTGTCAAGGTCCCGTTGGTCACGAGTTGCACCACGAAGGGGTTGACCTCCTGCTTGATACCTTCGACCACCTGGCCCAGGTCCCACCGCAGGAACGGTTCGCCCCCGATGATCTTGACGATGTCCAGCGACCTCATCCGGGCGAACACGCGCCGCCACTGCTTCGCATTCAGTTCATCCAGATCGTTCCGCTGCCAGGCGGCACAGGCGTGGCAGCGGGCGTTGCAACGCCACGTCAACACCAGGTGACAGGCGTGCGGCAACGGCGGGTCGTCTCCGCCAGGTACGAATCGCGCACGGGCCACGTGGGCGTAGGCCCGCAGCCGCGGTGGTATCAACGTGCTCGCTCGTTGGATCATGCTCGAAACCCCCTGGGTCCTGTGCGGGCGGCCCGGCCGGGCAAGGGGCGGCTCCCCTCTTGACCCTGCGGACGGCGGTCCCGCACGCATCCTCTCCTCCCGGAAATCAGCCGGAAGCGGTCCCCTCCTCCTCAACCGGTTCGGACAGTTCCTCGGCCACCCCGGTCATCTCGCGCAAGGCTGCGACGGCAGCGTCCAGATCCTGTCCTGTCCGGCGGAAGTGGGAAACCACGTGGTCGTGGCACAGGTCGACCTTGGCCTGGTAGAATTGCCCCACCTTGGTCGGGGGATAGACAGGATGAATGTTGAGAAACACATCCGGCAGGTGCTGCACACTCGGCAGACAGTACCCTTGAGTTCCGAACGAATGCTTGTCCAAAAAGCGGATCCCGGGAGATACGCCCAGCGTCCTGAGCAATTCACGCTCCTGCTCCTTCACAATATGATCGTCCAGGAGCGGCGTGCTGTAGATGATCCCGTATCGCGCACAGAACGCCTTCTGAAGCGCCACGGTGACCGGCATCGACTGGGGCGCATAGGTACCCCCCACCGAACTGCCCATCATGATGTGCGGAATCCGGTTCTCGAGGTTGTAGACCACGGTGTGTGCGGTCAGGGCCATCGTGCAGCCCATGCACACCCCGAACTTGGCTCGATAGGTCGCCAGGTCCCGCACAAACGAGTCCACGGCAATGGTCTTGAACAGATCATGGATGTCCATGTAGCGGTGAACCACCCGGTCGTCGCCCAAAACACGCTTCAAGGCGGGTACGTTCCGCTCGGCCCACCGCTTGAACAGGTACCCATACCCGTGATCCAGCGTGATGAGGTGCACACGACCAGCCTGCTTCAATCCGGCCATGCAGGCCACCGCTGTCGAGTCGAGGCCACCCGAAAAGAATACACTGACATCGCCCACCACAGGTGCGCTGATAGAACACAACGGCACGACATCTTCCCCCGCTACAAGTGCACTGCTGCTGTCCACACCACCCGGCCGGCCGCTCGGGCAAGCCATCATACACCATAATGCAAAACGATCGGAAAGGACACTCTGCGACCATCCCGGGAACGTTTCGGCAGGGGTTCCCCGGCGCGGACTCGTTCATTTTGTACGCACCCTGTACAAATGAAAGCGGCCCGGAACCGTGCCATCGAGGAGGACGGTGCGTCACCAATGCTCTCCGCGAAGGCAGGCGTCCGGATTGTCGGCGGGCGGAAAAGCGGGCAGGGGTCACGGTGGTGGGGGCAAGGCAGACGGGGCGGTCGTGCCCTTGCCTTGACGGGAGGAGGCGGTTCGAGGGATAAGGAGTGGACGTTTGTATCCCGACGCGCACGTGGCCGAAAGCGCCGGGCCGGGAGGTGCGGCGGTCGATGCCTGGAAGCGGCGGTTCCCGGCGTGGTTGTGATATAGTTCAGAGGATTCAGGGAGTCTTGAATCGGGTATCCGGAACGGAGGCCGCGTGGTGGTCTACTGGTGCCGGAGATGGGTGGACGGAATGGGTGAAGCGCAGGAGAGAGCAGACGCATGGGAGGCGGGTGGTGACGGGGTGGCCCGCCTCCCCCTGGGCCGGCGTTTGGCGCGGGCCGTGGAGATTCCCTTGCTGGCTGTGCTGGGTGGATTGCTCATCTTTGAGTTGATCGCACTGGCCTACGGGCAGCGGCCGGCGACGGTGCTTGGCGACCTGTGGGCGGGCACCTGGGGGACCGCCTACGGGATCGGGCAGGTACTGTTCAAAACCACCCCACTCATATTTACCGGCCTGTCCGTGGGCATGGCGTTCCGGGCGGGGCTTTTCAACATTGGAGCCGAAGGCCAGGCCGTACTCGGCGCTCTGACGGTCGGCGTGGTCGGTGCGACACTTCCAGCAACCACGCCGGCTGTGGTGGCGGTCCCGGTGTGCGTGGTCGCCGGGTTTCTGGCCGGGGCGTGCTGGGGGGCGCTGCCCGGGGTGCTCAAAGCACATTATGGGGCGCACGAGGTGATCACCACCATCATGCTGAATTTCGTGGCCATGGCCGTCTCGAGCTGGATCGTGGTCACCTGGTTGGTGGTCCCGGAAACGCTTCACACCTCCCCGATCGTGGATTCTGCGCGCATTTTCCGGCTCGAGGCGATCGTACCTGGATTCCAGGGTTCTCCTGCCAACGGGGCCTTTCTCCTGGCGTTGGGGGTGGCCGCCGCCATGGGGTGGCTGCTGTTCCGAACTCGAACGGGGTACGAACTGCGCGCGCTGGGCCTTTCCCCTCCCGCGGCGGAGTACGGGGGGGTGAGGGTGAAGCGCATGACCGTGCTCGCGCTTTCACTTGCCGGGGGACTGGCGGGGTTGGTGGGGACGAACTATGTGTTGGGATACAAGTACTATCATGAGGAGGGTTTCAGTGGAGGGGTGGGATTCCTCGGAATCGCGGTCGCTCTCCTCGGTCGGAGTCATCCGCTGGGCGTGATCCTGGCCGCCCTGCTCTTCGGGACCCTGTCTCAAGGCGGTCTGGCCATCAATGCGCTGGTCCCCAAGGAAACCATGGAGGTGCTTCAGGCGGTGATCATCCTGGTGGTGGCGGCAGCGGCGGGTTACGGCAGCCGGCAAAAGGGGGAAACCTGATGGACATGGACCTTCCGGTGCAGGCACTCAGGATCTCCGTGCCCTATGTGCTCGCGGCGCTTGGCGGTGTGGTGTCCGAGAGGTCCGGTGTCATCAACATCGGCCTGGAGGGCATGATGCTGGTCGGAGCGTTTGGGACCGTGGTGGGCACACTTGCGACCGGTTCTCCGTTGATGGGTCTTGTCCTCGGATTGACGGCGGGCCTGGTGCTCGCGGTTCTTCACGCCGTGGTGACCGGGTTCTTTCGTGCGGACCACATTGTCAGCGGTCTGGCCGTCAACCTGTTTGCAGCGGGTGCGACTCGAGTGTTGCTGAAACGCCTGTATCATTCCTCGAGCAACTCCCCGCGTATCGAGGGCGTCACCAGCCTGGCGACCGACTCGAGTTTGCTTGCGCTCTTGACCCATCCTTTGGTGTGGACCACGGTGGCTCTGGTGGCGGCCGTCTGGTGGCTTCTCAACCGAACCGTGCTTGGGCTTCGGCTGAGCGCGGCAGGAGAGCATCCCGAGGCCGCAGCGGCAGCGGGACTTCGGGTTCTCCGACTTCGTACCACCGGCGTGCTGCTGTCGGGGTTGCTTGCCGGGTTGGCTGGCGTGTGGTTGGCGTTCGACCAGCACCAGTTCACGGACGGCATGTCCGGCGGTCGGGGCTACATCGCGTTGGCGGCAATGATTTTCGGGAAGTGGCGTCCGGTTCCCGCTGCAGCGGCCTGCGTCCTGTTTGGGGGAGCGGAGGCCGTGCAGATGGCGCTTCAGGGCGGGGGGGGAGGGATACCGGTTCAACTGGTCCAGACGTTGCCCTATGTGCTGACCCTGGTTGCACTGGCCGGGGCCATCGGGCGGGCCCGGCCACCTGCTGCGGTGGGGAAGCCGTATCCGTGATTTGGGAGGAGGCGGAGGGGGGCTTTTTGAGGGGATCGGGGAGGCCCGTCCCGCCTGTGCGCTCGAGCCGACCGGGTGTCGATGACGGAAGTCGGGAAGCACGGAAGGTGGGTGCGAGGTGCTGAGGTGTTGGGAACGCAGGGGAATCAGTAGCCGCAGACGGTGAGGGTGTAGGGTTCGCAGGTGTTGGAGAGCGCCACGGTGTCGTCCGCCCAGACGTGGACGTAGAATGTGCGGGTGGCGGAATAGGGCACCATGTCCACCTCCACCGACGCCTCGGACGGTCCGTAGGCGCATTCCGACGCGAGGGGTTCCTCCGGGTCGTCGTCGATCAGGGCGACGCAGTAGCGGGTGGTCAGGGGCACCTGAAGCGCCGCAGAGATCCGCCAGTTGTCGGTCAACTGGTCGACAGACTGGAACGCATAGTAATCCTCGTCCGAAATCCCCACGATCTGACCGTTGACCGTGGTGCAGGGGTCGGTTCCGCCGCTCTCGTCCAGGGTGCCGAGGGGCACGGCATCGCCCAGATTGTCGTTGGGTTCGTCGTCGACCTGAGCCACTGCGTCCTCGCCCTGCTGTCCGTCGCAGTCGTTGTCCACGTTGTCCTCGCACGTGTCCGCCGTACCCGGGTGCACCGTCTCGTCCTGATCGTCGCAGTCTCGACAACGCACGAAGCCGTCCCCGTCCTCGTCCAGAGTCTCCGCTTCGGGGATGGTCCCGTCGCAGTTGTCATCCATGCCGTTGCAGGCCTCGAGCGCCCCCGGGTGAACGTCCGGGTCGTTGTCGTCGCAGTCGTTGCAGATCTGGATCCACCCTTCGGGGCCGTCGCCTTCGCAGACAAACAACACCTGTGACGCATCGCCTGTGCCGTCTCCGTCCGCATCCGGGCACCACGACCCGGCAGCGGTCTCGTCAATCACCCCGTCACAGTCGTTGTCCTTCCCATCGCACAATTCATAGGTGCCGGGACGAACCGTGGCGTCGTTCGGGTCGCAGTCGTTGCAGTTCGGCGCACCATCCCCGTCGTCGTCCGCCTCGTCCACGGTGGCAGACCCCAGGAGCCCGTCGCAGTTGTCGTCCCGACCGTTGCACTGCTCCTCGGCTGCCGGGTTCACCGCCGGATCCTCGTCGTCACAGTCGTCCAGGCAGAACGAGTAGCCATCCCCGTCCCCGTCAAAACCTTCGTCCACCTCCCCATCACAGTCGTCGTCCCGACCGTTGCACTGCTCGGGCGTCCCGGGTTTGACCGACCGGTCCGAATCGTCACAGTCCAGGTCGTTGAGCGCATACCCGGGAGGCAGGCTGCAATCGCGGACAGGATCTGCGTCCGGGTTGCCAAAGGCATCCCCGTCGGCATCCTCGTAGTACTTGGTCTTGACTCCCTCGTCCACCTGCCCGTCACAGTCATTGTCCAGACCGTCACAGACCTCGTCCAGGCCGGGGTTTCGCGAAAAATTGCCGTCGTCGCAGTCGTCCTTGGCAGCATACCCGTCCCCGTCACGATCGAGCGTGGCCGGGTCGAGCAGCTCGGTCGGCGCACAGGTGACGAGGGGCAAAGACAGCACCAGCGGCAAGTAGGGCAGAACTCCAGATCTCCGCATGAACACGTCGCGCTCTCCCTGTGATCGAGACGCCAGAGCTTCCTCCAGGCATCCACTCCCAGTTCCTGGCAACCACAATACAGCTTCGCCCGAACATGGCAGCGCCGCCCGAAAGCCCAGAAGGAACGAAACGCCGACAGGATACCACGCACAACGCCCGTTGGCCAGTACCAGGCCCATGGGATAGCCGTCGCATCAACCGCGACGCGTGGCCAGAACCGCCTCGGCCGCCAGTATCCCCGCAGCGATCTCTCCCTCGAACCCGAGCATGGGAAACGCCTCCGGACCCGTGTGAAACACGTTCCAGTGCGGCAACGCCGGCCCAGGCCCCAGATCCATCCCCCACCGGCGCTGCAATGACGAGACATCGTACACCGGTTCCCCTTCGCCACCGTCCCCCGAAGGCAGCGGCACGAAAAGCGTGCGCACGTAACGCTCCATAAAGGGGATCACCTGCTTGAGCACGGTGAGCATGCGTGTGGCCACTTCCCGCCGCTTCTCCTCGGTTCGGTGCTCCTTTCCCCAGGAGACCAGCGTGGTCAAGGTCAGGGAGCGGGTACCGGGCGGGCCGAAAGCGTCCGCATTCTGTGGGCCAAGACTGACGAACACAAGGTTCCCATCTCCAATGGGCTGATCTGATTCCCCGAGAATCACGGCGTGGTCATGCATGCCCACCGGAATGACGAACTCGTCGAGCGCCACATGGATGGAATAGCGCTCGTAGACCGGGTCGGGTAGGCGGTCGCGGTAGGCCTTTTCCCACACCGCGTCAGGCACGACGGCCCGAAGGCTCGAGTAGGCGGTGTTCCAGATGAGGTAGTCGCAGTGGAATGGGTGTTCATACCCCTTGAACCGGAGTTCCTGGAGTTTTCCCCAACTGAAGGAAAGGCTGGAGATTCTTTCCGAGCTTTCCACGTCGCACTGGAGGGATTTGAGGCGGTTGGAGAGGAGAGCCACGAGGGGTTCGGGGTGGGACGTATCGGTATAGATCCCGCCTCGAGCCGAGGTGAGCAGGTGGGCTGCCACGGGCATGGGGATGGCCAGGGGGTCGACACATCGCCCGAATGCAGCCAGTTGTGCCGAGACGAAGGCCTTCACATCCGGGGGGGCGTCCATCAGCGCCAGCACATCTCCAACGGTCTCTGTGTCAGCGGGGAGGAGTGCCCTGCCCTTTCGGGGGGCGCTGCGCATGCCCATCCGCTGAACCAGGGTGGGTGTCGGCGGCTGAGTTCGTTTTTCCGCCCAGGCCCGAATGAACAGGCCAGCCTGTTCCCGTACCCGGTCGTACAGTGCGGAGAACGCGACATCGTCGTCGGGGAATTCCCGTTCGAGTTCGCTGACGAACCGTTCATCCGGATAGATGTCCACCCGTTGGCGAGGGAGGATCACCTGGTACGAGGGGATCGATGCCTGGATGTGCTTCCGTTCGTTCGGATGGATGGTCAGGTCGTCGACGGCCCCGCCGAGAAGTTCCCGGTCGTCGAAGCCGATGAACGGATAGCGGTGGGAAGGGAAGGTGTATTTCCCCACGACGACCGGCTCCCATCCGTCCTGGTTGATCGCGAGGACCCGGAGGCCTCGTTTGGCCAGGAGTGCCCCGGCCAGGAGTCCTCCTGGACGAAAACCGGCGACGATGACATCATAACTTCTCGTGATCATGAACGTCCGATGTCCCGATGATGTTCCGAAGCCCCGGCCGAACGGTTACTCGAGACGCACTGCCGGTGCACCGGGTTCCCGCCGCACGATCTCGCCGACGACCCAGGCATCCTCCCCGAGGCTTTCGAGCCGCTCGAGCACGCCCTCCTCGTCCTGGGGCGGCACGATCAGGACCATGCCGAGGCCCATGTTGAAGGTGGAGAACATGTCGTCATCCGAAAGCGCGGCCAGCTTTCCCAGAAAGGAAAAGACTCGAGGGGGTTCCCAGGCACTGGTCTGGATCAAAGCCTGGCAACCCCGTGGGAGTTCCCTGCCGAGCCGGTATGCAAGCCCGCCCTCGGCCACGTGCGCCAGCCCGGCGATCCGGAAGTCACGGACCAGGTTGAGCACGGTTTTGCCATAGATCTTCGTGGGTCGCAGGAGCACCGACATGAGGGTCTCCCCTCCCAGTTCCTCGACCGGGTCACGCATGGACCGCTCGAGGTTCGCGGAGAGCAACTGGTAAACCAGGCCGTACCCGGCGGCATGCAGGCCGTCCGAGGCGACGCCGATGACACGGTGTCCAATACCCACGGACGAGCCGTCCACGAGTCGATCCTGGTCCACCGCGCCCACCAGGACCCCGGCCAGGTCGAATCCTTCGTCCCGGTACACAGCCGGAACCTGTGTCGTCTTCCCCCCCAGCAACGTGCAATGGGCTTCCTTGCACGCGGCAACCAGCCCCTCCACGATTGCCAACGCCATGTCCCGAGACAGGCTCCCGGTGGCGAAGTAGTCGAGCAGGAACAGGGGCTCGGCTCCACGAACCACCACGTCGTTCACACACAGGGCGACCAGGTCGAAGCCGATGGCGTCGTAACGCCCGGCGGCCTGGGCCAGCCGTGCCTTGGCGCCAATGCCGTTGGCCGCGGACACCAGCACCTTGTTCCGATATTTTTCCGCCGCGATGGAGAACATCCCCCCCAGCGGCCCCACTCCCTTGATGACTTCAGAACGAAATGTGGACCGTACCAAGGGGCGGATTCGTTCCAGGAACGTGGGGTCTTCCAAGCCGACGTCCGTGCCTGACTCTCTCGCCACAATCCCCGCCTCCGGCCCGTGATTGACTGGCATTCCCAAGCGGTTGGTAGGTTATGACATGGCCGGTTGTTTGTCAACGCAATTCGGGGGCGCCCCAGCCGACCCACAGGATCCTCGATGAGAACACCGCGCGGCCCTGCGCTGTCAGCGCGCCGGCCCAGGCCACGCACCCATGGCCCCATACGGGGCGGGGACCTCCGGCGACCTGCCGCGCCACCACGGACCCCCTGGGCACCCGGAACATTTTTTTTGAATAATCCCATACCGGCTTCGTCCATCGAGACGAACAGAGTGAACGCGAGGTTGATGATTCAATGACACAACTCATGAGGATCCATGTTGTTGCTTGTGAACATTGAATATCAATAGAAGGCATATCAAATTGGAGAACTGATCATGAAACTCGTCAATACCATTGCAGGACTGATGGCCATTGCATCGTTTTCTTTCATCCCGGTTGATACGGCTCAGGCAGCCGGGGGATCACGCAATCATGTGATGGTTCAAAATCGCGCGGGCGGTGTCTCTGCAGGCTCTGCCGTGGTGACTCGAGGCCCTTCGGCTGCCCACGGGCGGGCAGGCGGCCTGGTCACGGACGGTCAGGGAGGCGTTGCGGCGGGACATGGATCGTACGTGCGCACTCCCGGTGCGATCCAGGGGTCGGCGGCAGGCATGGCCCGGGATGGGCATGGGAACGCTGCCGCCGTCTCCGTGGGCGGGGTGGCCGGCATGGGCGGTGGTCGTGCCCATTTCTCCGCCGCGGGCAAGGATACCGCCGGGAACGCGGCCGGGGTCAGCGTGGGCGGTGGCACGACTCCGTGGGGTGAATTCGGTCACGCCGCCGGGTTCACCCGTGACGCGAATGGAAACGTGCAGGGAGGCAGCGTGGCTGGATACCAGGGGTTGAATGGACGTTTTGGCCTGAGAACCGGGAATACCACGGTATCGGACGGCGCAGTGTCCCACGACAGCGCCCTGGAGATGTCGGGCGTCCGGGGGTCGGCATCGAGTTCCGCCTGGTTCTACCGGGACGAACAGGGAAACACGACCGGAACACGGGAGACCACCGCGACCTCGCAGTCTGGGGCCTCCTACGAAGGGACCACGACCTACACCCAGGGGTACGGGGCGACGCACACCAGCACCTGTTACAACGCCTACGGCGAAGTCGTTCCCTGCCGGTAACCTCCTCGGCCTCGGCCCCCGCCCTCCCCGCGGCGCTCACCCGCCCTCCCCGTTCTCCTTGCGCGCCCAGCAGATCCGGGCAAAAGCCGAGTGGTTGTGAATGCTCTCCTCGTGTACCGCTTCCACCCGAAACCACGCCACCCGGAGATCTGCCTGTAGCCTCAACGCCACGCTGCGGACCACGTCTTCCACAAACGCAGGATTGTCATAAGCCAACATGGTCACATGGCGCTCATCCGCCCGCTTCAGGATGGGATAGACCGGTGCTGACGCACACTGCTCGGCCACGGCCACCAGATCCTCGATCCAGATGAACCGCGGCGTCCCGTCTTCGGCCCGGGTACTCCGCACCTGCATGGTTACATAGCCACGTTGATTGTGTGCACCATAGTCGCTGATGGCCTTGCTGCACGGGCAGAGGCTGTTCACCGGCACCCGTACCACCAGGATGAAGTCGTCTCCCTGCTCATCCACCCGGCCGATGAACGTGCACTGATAGTCCATCAGACCGCTTGCTCCGGTTACGGGCGCGTATCTACGCAGGAAATAGGGAAACGTCAGCTCGATGTTGGCTCGAGCGGCACCCAGTCGCTCGCGCAGCGCCTGGAGAATCCGCGGGAGGGTGCGCATGGTCACCTCGCCGTTGTGCTCGTTGAGCACTTCCAGGAAACGGCTCATGTGTGTCCCACGAAACTGATGAGGCAGATCCACAGACATGGTCACCTGGGCAACCGTCTGCTGCCGTGCGTTCTCCCGGTCCAGCACCACGATGGGATAGCGCAGGTTGTTGACTCCCACCTGGTCGATGGGCAAGTTTCGGGTATCGATGGCGTTCTGCGTGTCGTCCATGACCCTCCCCTCGAGGCTGCCGTGCCTGTGGGCGGTTGTCGGGGTGCTCCGCCCGGGTTCGGCGGCGGGCCTGTCCAGCGCCCGTCATCCGGCCGGGTCCGAACCCTCACTCGCACAGGTGTGGTCCCGATCAAGCGCTGACCACACGTCGGACGGTCCGATCTAGACGGCAAGGGACGGTATGTCAAAGGAAAACGTGCGGCCGCGGTGGGAACTCGAGAGAGGAGTGGCATGCCTGGGCAGGCGGTCGAAAGGCATGGTCAAATGACGTTGAACGTGGTGGTGAGGAGCACACCGCTCTGGAACTGCCACTCATCCAGGATGAGCGGGAACTTCCGGGCGGCGGCGACCAGGTCGATGGACGCCCACTTGGCCAGCTTGACCGAGATCTTGGCCGACACGTCGGTGTTGAGGAGGCTGCCCGATGCATTCGCGGCCTCGGCCGTGGTGTAGACCGGCTGGAAGAACGTGGCGCTCAGGGACCAGTTGACCTGTTCGTTGAACGCGCCGGCTGCCTCGACCTCCAGCGCTGCGCCCACACTGAGGTAGGATTCGAGAGGAATGATCACCACCGTCTTGTCGTAGGCAAATGCCTCGCCGCCCACGTCCACCTCGCCGCTCGTGTCGTTGACTTCCTTGACCACGTACCCACCGCTCGTGAACACCTCCTCGGCGCCGGCGCCCAGGTGCATGCCCACATGCAGCTTCGTGCCTCGATCCACGGGGTTGGCCATCACGCCCAGCACTTCCTTGAGGATCAACGGCTCGAAACTGCCCGTCAGTCCAAGCTTGTACGGGTCATCCCCCAACAGCGGGTAGTATGCCTCCACCGTCTCGAACGTGTCCCCGGATGGCTCCGTCACCAGAGCCGGATCCGCACCCACGTAATAACCCGGAAGCAGGGCCGTGTTCAGCGTGCCACGCGCAAAAGGCCCCAGCCAGTCGATCTTCTTCGGCGCATAAAAGTAGGTCGTCTTGATACTCACTTCGTCCGCAGACTTCACAAACACCGGAATCATCGGTGTCCGCGTCTGCGTGTGCACCAGCTTCCCCTCGTTCAGCCACCGATGGCTCCCATGCCGGAAGTTCGCGGCTCCGTTCATCAGCACACCGAACTGCATGGTCGCTCCGTCCGGATTGCCAACCCAGCTTTGACTCTGCGTGTAGGAGTAGTTGGCCCCCACTGCCAGGCTCGTGTCCCACCCCTCGGGGACCTCCTCCACCTTCTTTTCGGCGCCCACGTGCTCCTTGGCTGCCTCCATCTCATCAGTCACCACGTCCTCCTGCGCCCACACCAGCGAGGAGGTCCAGACCAATCCGACCAGCCACAATGTTCGACTGACAAGCATTTCAACTCCTTGGTTTCTTCGTGCTCCCATGGGTTCTGAGTCCTGCACCTCGAACAAACCTCCCCCACGGTGCTCGAGGCCTCCTGGCGCCAGGCAAATAGCAACAAGCGTGCCGCCCGTTGGTCCCGGCCCAGGCAAACGTTTTCAACGAGTTGGCCCTGCAACCGATGGGCCTTCGTGAACTTGAAACACTCGTGAGACATGGTGGTGTATCACGTCCCCCGAACATGTCTCACCAGCGAGACAGGCATGAACACCTCCTTGACCTCCTCGCGTCGCGGTCCACCTGGACCCGTTTTCAGTCAGTACCAGGTTGAAAATACAAAAAAACTTTCAGAAAAAAACTGTGGCCAACGTCTAACTATCAAGACAGCGTGTTATGCGTTCTGATCGCCCTCCCAGGGCCCTTCCCAGGTGCGCGTCAAAGCCCAGCGGTGGAGCCCTCCCGATGGTCCCCGGCGCGCACGGATCGTTGGGACGCCCAGCACGCACCCGGACAGGTGGACACGACCAGAGGAGCACTCTGCGATGACATACGACAGCTACCACCATGCCTGCAAGGAACCGCCGGAGGCAACCGATATCGACCCTGGGGGAGGTGGCCAGTCTCCCATTCGCCGTCATGTTCCTGCAACGCCTTCGGAATCGTGGAAGACGTTTCTGGAAGAGGAGCGGACCGAATTGCAGCGTCGCCCGGCGCGTCGCAAGGTATCTGACTCGCCGGGTTCCTGGGAAGAGGTGCCGGCGTCGGAGCCTCCGTTTGCGGAATGCCTGAGCCCTGCTGCCCGCCGGCGTGTGCTGGCCACGGTGGCGGCGAGTATCGTGCATGATTTTAACAATGTGTTGGCTGCGGTGATTGGCCACGTGAGCCTGGCCCGAGAGACGATCGCGCTGGACCCTCGAGCAGCGGCCGAGGACCTGGAAGCGGCGTTCGATGTGTGTCGTCGTGCACGCGACCTGATGGACAACCTGGTGGCGTACCTGAAGAAGACACGACCTCCTCCCTGTCCCGTGAACCTGGGTTCGTTGACCCGTCGGGCGGTACGGGAAGTGCAAGACCGTGTGGGGACGCGGCTCACCGTGGCTGTGCGAGGCGATGGCAAGCACCATGTGGTCATGGGGGATCCGGAAGAACTCCACGAGATGGTCATCCATCTCTGCGCGAACGCGGTGGAAGCGGTTGGTCCTCGAGGGGGCCGTGTGCGGGTTGCAGTTCAGTTGCGAGAAGCTCCGTGCTGCAACGAGTCGTGGAGAGGGCCGGGGCGATGGGTGGTGCTCGAGGTCAGCGACGATGGTCCCGGCATTCCACCGGAGCATCTGCGCAAGGTGTTTGATCCCTTTTACACATGCCGTCCGGCCCCCAAGGGCACCGGTCTGGGGCTTACCATCGTGAAACGGACGGTGTACGCACACGGGGGCACCATCGACGTGACGAGCGAGGTGGGCAAGGGGACGACGTTCACCGTGTGTCTTCCTGCGGCGAGCGGGGCGAGCAGCCCGTCGCGGGAAGACAGGCGACTGGCGAGGGTGGTAACCTGAGCGGGCGGCGAGCGGGCCGGGGCTCAGGCTTCGGCCAACAGCTTCTTGCCGTACTCGTATCCCTTGTCGAACGCCTTCAGGTTCAACGTGATCGTGCTGGGGGGGACTGATTCGCGTACGGCCCGCCGGACGGCGTCGCGGCCCACGAGGCCGGTCACGGCGGTGAAGAATCCGACCATGACGATGTTGAGGACCATCTTGCGTCCCAGTTCCTCCGCGATACGGGTGGCCGGAATGCCGTAGACCCGCATTCCAGAGGGCACATTGTCGGTGTGCACCAGTTCGCTCTCCACGACCAGAATGCCATCATCCTTGATCTCTGGAGCGAATCGCGTGAATGCGTCCTGTGACATGGCCACCAGGATGTCCGGCCTGGTCACGTAAGGATAGAGAATCGGGCCGTCGCTGACGATGACCTGGGCCGAGCAGGCGCTGCCTCGAGCCTCCGGTCCAAAAGCCTGGGTCAACGTGGCGTCCTTGTTGTCATACAGTGCGGCAGCCTTCCCGACGATGATGCCGGCAAGAATCACCCCTTGCCCGCCGAAGCCGCCGAACTTGAGTTCTACCGTAGCCATGCGTGCCTCCTTGGTGGGTGTCGGCCTAGTCGTCGTAGCCGGTGGGATACGGCGTGTAGCTGGAACCGAGCTTTTCCGTGAACCGCTGATTCATCGCCTGCAAGAAAGTCGGACGCTCACGGTCGATGAACTTGCCGACAATGATGTCGCCCTGGTAGCCGATGTCCACGTCCCGCGTGTTCGCCCCGTCCTTCCGGATACTCCGCTCCTTGTAGTACTTCATCGCGTCCAGACCGTCTCCGAGACGATTGCGCCGCTGATACAGCGTCGGACATGGGGCCACGATCTCCAGGAAGCTGAAGCCGCGCTTGTCCATGGCCTCGCGCATGGCACGGGTGATCTGGCGTACATGGTAGGAAGTCCAGCGGGCCACATAGACGGCCCCACAGGAGTCAGCCAGGAACGGGAGATTGAACGGTTGCTCGAAGGCTCCATACGGCGCCGTGGAGGTGATGGCCGGATTGGGGGTGGCGGGGCCGACCTGGCCGCCGGTCATGCCGTAGATCATGTTGTTGATACAAATGACCGTGATGTCGATGTTCCGGCGCGCGGCATGGATCAGGTGGTTCCCGCCAATGGCGATGAGGTCGCCGTCGCCGGAATAGACGACCACCTTGAGTTCGGGATTGGCGAGCTTGAGGCCGGTGGCGAATGGGATGGCCCTTCCGTGGGTGGTGTGGAAGGAGTCGAGGTTGAGATACCCTGCGACACGGCCGGTGCACCCGATGCCGGAGACGATGGCGACCTTGTCGAGGTCGTACCCACCGGAGGTGAGTGCGCGGGCGAAGCAGTTGACGGTGGTACCGATACCGCAACCTGGGCACCAGATGTGAGGCATCCGGTCCATGCGGAGGAACGGCTCCACGGGATTGACAGGGGTGTGTTGTTCGAGTTCAGTGGTCATCGGGACACCTCCAGAATGGCTTCAGCGATCACCTCGGGGTCGTGGACGGTACCGCCGGCATGGGGCACGAGGACCGTCTTGGTGCGTCCGGCGACGACACGTTCGACCTCGAGCGCGACCTGTCCGAGGTTCATTTCGGGAACGACGATGCCTTTGACCCTGGAGGCGAGTTCCCGGATCCTGGTTTCGGGGAGCGGCCAGACCACGATGAGGCGGAAGGTACCAACCTTTGCGCCCCTGGCGCGGGCCATCTCCACGCCGCGCATCGCGACTCGAGAGGTGATGCCGTAGGAGAGCACGACCACGTCGGCGTCGTCGAGGTCGGCTTCTTCGTACCGGGCGATCGTGTCGGCGTTTTTGCGGATCTTGTCGACGAGGCGGTGCATGAGCTTGTCCTGGGCCTGCCAGTTCATCGCTGGATAGCCCCGTTCGTCATGGGTGAGTCCGGTGATGTGGAACCGGTAGCCGTCGCCGGCCTTGACCATCTCCGGGACCCAACCGTCATGGACCTCGTAGGGCAGATACTCGCCCGGAGGGCGTTTCGTGAATTTCCGGTCGACCACGTGGAGCTTGTCAGGTTCGGGGATCACCACCCGTTCTGTCATGTGCCCGACACATTCGTCCATCATGAACATGACCGGCACACGATAGATTTCGGATAGATTGAACGCCTCGATGGTCAGGTCGAAGCATTCCTGCGGCGAGTTGGGGGAGAGGGCGATGATCTCGTAGTCTCCGTGGGATCCCCAGCGCGCCTGCATCATGTCGGCCTGGCCGGGCAGCGTGGGCAAACCGGTGGACGGTCCACCGCGCTGCACGTTGACGAACACCACCGGCGTCTCGGTCATGGCCGCGAGGCCGATGTGCTCCATCATGAGCGAGAAGCCGGGGCCGGAGGTCACGGTAAGGCTCTTCTTGCCTGCCCATGATGCGCCGAGCACGGCGATGGACGAGGCCAACTCGTCCTCCATCTGAATGAACACGCCGCCAATCATGGGAAAGCGTGCCGAGATACGTTCGACCACCTCCGTGGAAGGGGTGATGGGATACCCGGCGGCGAAACGGCAACCGGCCGCGAGTGCGCCTTCACAGCAGGCGTGGTCCCCGTCCAGGTAGTGGTGGCCCGTCAGGACACCTTTCGGATCAACTGTCACGACATCCTCCCGATTGTCTGTCCAAGAGGGCCTCGAGCCGTTCGGTCCAAGGCCGGGGGTTGGGCAGAGTCCGTGGTTCAGTCCTCAACTCGTTTCTTCTCGGAAAATATGGCGAAATCAGGGCAATAGAGCCCACACAGGTCACATCCGTTGCACTTCTCCTCGTGGGCCAGATACGGGGGATGGTATCCCTTCGCATTGTAGTCGGTCTCGAGTTCCAGCGCACCGAACGGACAGAAGACCACGCAGAAGCCGCACCCCTTGCAACGTTCCCTGTCCACGTAGATGATACCTTGGTATTTTTTCTTCTTTTTCTTCGCTGCACCGGCCTGACTCGCGGCACTCATGGAACCATCCTCCGTTCGCAAGTGGTGATGAATCGCGCCCCAACGGCGTCATATCCACCCAGATGCCCAGAAAAACGGTCGCACTCTAGCATCAAGGTCCTTCTGCGTCCAGGAAAAACTCGCTGGTCATTCTCATGTTCCAGAAGGTCCGGGTCGGGCGTCGTTGACACGTGCGGGCGGTCCATGAATACTGTGCGGAATCTGCGTCGGATCCGACCTGGAGGTCCGGGCGGAGGTAGGACCAGGCAGCGGGGGTCGAGAATGTACGGAGACACAGCCAGGCTCGAGCAGGCGTTGGCCCGCCGGGTTGCTCGCGCAGTGCGCCAGTATGATCTCGTGGAACCGGGAGACCGGATCCTGGTGGCACTCAGCGGCGGCAAGGACTCGCACGTGCTCCTGCACTTGCTGGACCGTATGCGCTCGAGGGTTCCGATCGATTTCGAGTTGGTGGCGGTGCACCTGGATCAGGGTCAACCGGCGCATGACACGTTGCTGCTGGAGCAGTACCTTGC
Source organism: uncultured Gammaproteobacteria bacterium (assembly GCA_964418585.1). Classification (GTDB taxonomy): domain Bacteria; phylum Myxococcota_A; class UBA796; order JAJRTE01; family JAJRTE01; genus JAJRTE01. Next base: position 16,990 of record CAYQMG010000199.1, read on the forward strand.
AGACCGGGGATTTGAATTCCGAATCCTTCGGGTAGACACCTACTCGGTGGTTCGGAAAATGACCCAGCCCGGCCAGACGCCCTGCTTCATGTGCTCGAGACTCCGGCGCGGGATCCTCTACCAGGCCGCTGTCGACATGGGATGTTCCAAGATCGCTCTGGGGCACCATCGGGAGGACGTGCTGGCGACCCTCCTGCTCAACCTGGTCTACTCCGGCCAGTTGAAGGCCATGCCGCCACGCCTTGTCTCCGACGACGGGCGGAACGTGGTGATTCGCCCCCTGATCTTTTGCGCGGAGCAGGACCTGGCTCGCCTTGCAGAGGCGCGCGGTTTTCCGATCCTCCCCTGCGGATTGTGCAGCAGCCAGGAGGATCAGAAACGGGACGCAATGAAGGCCGTGCTGCTTCGCCTCGAGGCAGACCACCCGGGCGCGCTCTCCAGGATGATCGCGGGCCTTACGAACGTGCGTCCCTCCCACCTGCTCGACTTGAGCCTGTGGCAAGCGCTCGGACTCGATCCCCGGCCCGTTGCGTCGTCCAACGCCGGGTCGCCGGCCGGGGACCCCTGATCCGTCGCCTCCGCCTCTCAACCCCGTTTCCGCGGCTCCATGCAGAGTTCCGTCAGCACCCCGAAGGTGGACCGGGGGTGCAGAAACGCGATCTGCTTTCCACCTGCTCCCTGCACAGGCGCTTCGTTCACCAGCCGACACCCGGCCGCCCGCGCCTGCTCGAGCTGGGATTCGATGTCGGTGGTGGCAAAGGCAACGTGGTGGATACCCTCGCCATGTTTCGCCAGGAACCGGGCGATGGGTCCTTCGTCGCCCACGGGTTCGAGCAGTTCGATGTGCGTGCCTCCGACATCGAAAAAGGCCATTCGCGCCTGTTGCTCGGGAACCTCTTCCCGACGCATGCAGCGGAGCCCGAGGGCTTGCTCATAGAATGGGACCGCGCGGTCCAGGGACCGGACGGCAATGCCCAGATGGTCGATGCGTTCGATCATGCGCGTCTCCTCGAGGATTGGCCCGGCCGCCTGTCGGCTCGAGCGTGTCGGCTTCCTTGCCCCGGTGCCGTGGGGGCGTGCTGATTCGGCCGAGGATTCAGCCGATACCCATGGCGTCATGAACGCGGGACAGGGTGGCCCGTGCGATTCGGTTGGCCCGTTCCGCGCCTTGCTCGAGCACGGAGTCGAGGTAGGTGCGGTCGGACATGAGTCGGTCGTGGGTTTGCTGGATGGGCTCGAGGGTCTGGATCACCAGGTCCGCCACCTCTTTCTTGAGGTGTCCGTAGAGTTTTCCGGCAAAGTGAGCCTCGATTTCGGATTCCGACCATCCGGTCAGGGTGCGGAAGATACCGAGCAGGTTGAAAATCCCGGGCCGCTCGCGGTCGAACCGGACCTCGGTCAAGCTGTCGGTGGTAGCGCGGCCGAATTTTTTCCGGATGGTTTTGGGCGAGTCGCCGAGTTCAATTCGGGACCTGGGGTTGGGGTTGCTCTTGGACATCTTCCTGGTCGGGTCGTCCAGAGACATGATTCGGGCACCGACTTCCCGGATGAGCGGGTTTGGAACCACGAGCACCTTGCCGAAGCGCCGGTTGAATGCCTGGGCGATGTCTCGGCACAGCTCCACGTGCTGTTTCTGGTCCTCGCCGACCGGCACCACCTGTGCGTCATAGAGCAGGATGTCTGCGGCCATGAGGACGGGATAGTCGAACAGGCCCACGCTGACGCTTTCCCGTCTGGTGCCCGACTTTTCCTTGAACTGAGTCATGCGGCCGAGCCACCCCATGGGGGTGATGCAGTTGAGCAGCCAGGCGAGTTCCGAGTGAGCCGACACGTGACTCTGGATGAACACGGTGCAATGTTCCGGGTTCAGTCCGGCTGCCAGATACCATGCAGCCACGTCGCGGGTGGCCGTTCGTTGTTCGGCCGGGTCGTGAGGGACAGTGACCCGGTGCAGGTCCACCACGCAAAAGATATTGTCGAACTCCTCCTGGTGTGCGACCCAGTTGCGGATGGCGCCGAGGTAGTTGCCGAGATGGAGACCACCCGAAGGCTGGACTCCGGAAAAGGCCCGGGGCCGGGCGTTGCTTTCCTGTTCCATCGTTCTCCTCTGACAGGGCTCGTCGGCCCTGCGTGGTGCTCGAGCACCACGTCAGGACTCGCCGGGCACCACGATGATGACATCCTGCTGATCCAGCCCGGTCGCCTGGTCCCCCACCGCGACCAGGGTGATGACAAAAATCTGGTCGTCGGCCCTGGCCGGCGTGGTGCCGAGGAATGTGACCTCGAATTCGAGCAGGTCTCCAGGCTGCACGTTGGTGTACTCGTCGGGACTCGTGTCGGCCACGAACCCATACGGGTCGGAGTCGGCCTCCAGCGTGACCCGGGAAAAGGACCCGGTGGTCGCGAGCGATGCGACGCCTTCCACGATTGCCTCCGAGATGGTGGAGACGTTCCCCAGGTCGAACACGAGCGGATCCGCCAGTCCGTCGTGGTCGAGATCGACGACGGACCCGGTGGCGATGGCCAGGGATTCCATGATTTCCTGGAGTTCGGGAAGGCTGTTCACGTTCACACCGATGAGCCGGGCACCCAGAGAAAGTGCCTCGGCGATGACCTGGGAGGAACCGGCCGGCGCGGAGGTTGCCGGGGGTTCGCATGCCGGCGGGACCGCGTTGGCCGGGTCGTTTACGTCGGCATCTCGAGGCACCACGTCGGTACCGTAGACGAGAATGGGGAGGCTGTGGGAACGGAATCCGCACCCGCCGCCGACGCCGGGAGAATCGGCATCCACCACGGCCACGCCGGCCACGGTGCCCTGGAACACATCCTCGGGCGACGGTACGAACGGGCGCACGTCCTCATCCGGGTCGAAACTGATGTCGCAGTCCTGGTCGAACCCGAGTCCGGTCAGGGCCTGGTGCAATGCCTCGATGGCACTGGTCCGGCCCGATCCGCCGGAGCCGCCGAGTCCCTGGAGCGCCGAGCGTACTGCGTCCGGGTCGGTCGTCACCTGCTGGACCAGTTCGAAGGGGAGCACGTTGCCGCCATAAGCCTTGCCGTGGTAGTCCTGAAACGTCGCCACTCCGAACGCAGCGTCCGGGACACTTGCCCGCACATCCTCCACCACCTGGGAGAAGTCGCTGGCGAGCCGCCGAATCTCGTCCCCCATGCTTCCAGTGTCGTCCAGGATGAAGACGATGTCTGCCCTGCCAATCGCCATCTGGAACTCGAAGCGCCGGGTGGCCGTGGCGCGCTGTCGGACCTCGAGCCACGGGATATCCGGAACGCTGTCGGCATCTGTGGGATCGGATTCGGCCACCGATTCCACCCCGTCGGACGCCCCATCGCCGTCGGTGTCGCGCGCATAGGCGTCTGTCCAGCCGGCGAGTTCCTCTGCGTCAGGCAGGCTGTCCCCATCCGCGTCCAGATCCACAAAATCGGGAGACCCGTCTCCGTCCGTGTCTCGAGGCGGTGTGTACAGATCCTCGTCTCCAGCTTCGTCCCGGTCAGGAGCGCCGTCGCCGTCTGCGTCCAGATCGCGATAGTCGGGCCACCCGTCCCCGTCGAAATCCCGTGCGGGGTCGCCTGGCTCAATCTCTCCAGCCTCGTCCGCATCGAGCACGGTGTCTCCGTCGCTGTCCTCGTCGTAGTAGTCGGCTACGGAGTCTCCGTCGGTATCCACGGGCACCACCCCGTCAATCTCCACCACGTCGGCGATCCGGTCTCCGTCGTTGTCCGGGTCCGCGTAGTCGGCGACACCGTCGCCGTCAAAGTCGAGGGGCGCCAAAGGGTTCACTCCGGCTTCCACAAGGTCCGGAATGCCGTTGTCATCACTGTCCGGGTCCACGAAATCGGCCAGGCCGTCCCCGTCCGCGTCCCGGGGGAAGGTCAGTAGATCCGCGTCCCCAGCCTCCACTTCGTCCGGGATGGTGTCTCCGTCGCTGTCCAGGTCCAGGTAGTTCGGCGTCCCATCTCCGTCGGCGTCGGCAGACCCCTCATGCACGTCCAGGATGGTGTCTCCGTCCTGGTCGGAAAGAACCGGCTCGGTGGGGGACACCGCCTCCTCGTCCCCACCACCGGTCCCGGAGCAGGCAGTCATCCCCAGAAGGCAACCGAGGCCTACCCCCAGCAGGGCCGGACAGCCGGAAATGAGGTTGGAAAAACGTCCGGATACGCGCACGTCGTTCGTCCTCCTTCCAGGTTCTGCGTCGAGGTTCCACACCGGGGACCGAACCGCAGGGCCGGGATGGCCCCGCACCTCAACCCCATCAACGATACCAGGTGTCTTCGTCCTCGGCATCATCTTCCAGCAGCGAGGGATCCACCGTGGAACGCTCGAGACGCACGTTCGCCCGCGACACGAAGACGGCAAAGGCAACCACGAGCAGGCCGAGCAGATTCGCTGCCAACCCCCAGCTCATGCCTCGAGGACGGTACTCCATCCGGACGGTGTGCCGTCCGTCCGGTACGGCCACGGCCCGGTAGACCAGGTCCACCGGGATCAACTCGGCTTCCATCTCGTCCACGGTCACCCGCCAACCCGGCGCCTGGGTCTCACGGACTACCAGGTACCCGGGGTTGAGAAGATTGACCGTGTAGTCCAGAAACGTCAGTCCCCGCCCGGTCAACTGGGGGAATCCGGCCACGCTCCGCGACTCTTCGGGTTCCCGCCCCTCCCCCATCGCCCCGGCTCCGCACGGATCCCACCCCATTCCGAATCGGCCCGCCTCGATCCGCTCCACGGCCACGTCCAGGCCGCAGCGCTTCACGGTCCGCGCAAGGTAGGCTCGAGGGTACGGGTCCGGCAGCCCGTAAAGCAGCACCGGAGCTTCGAGCCCGGGGACCGGGACCTCGCCGAGAAACACCAGGCTGTCCGACTCCAGAGGCACCTGGGAAGAAACGACCCGAACGCCAAGAAAATAGAGCAGGTTCAGGGCGTTGTTCGTGACCTGGAGTCCTCCGGCTTCCGTCCGGGGAAGCGCGTCGAGCAATCGCTCTTCCAGCAGGCGGTAGTTGGCGATGGCCAGAGGGAGCGAGGTGCTTGCTGTGGCGATCCCCTGCACCAGGCTGTACTCGGGCCAGGTCAGCGCACGCAGTTTCCGCTCCAGGGGTTCCTCACCGGCCACCGGATGATGGACCGCCGCTGGAGATCCGTCGTCCAGGAGACTCAGAAGCCGGAACGGTCCCAACCCTGGAATGGCGGCCGTCGAGGGGAGCTTGGTCAAGAGTGTATCCCGACCCATCCATCTCAGCAACGGAGCCCCATGATAGCCAAGGTCCACCGCGGTGCCCACCAGAAACGCAAATGCGACCACCGCGGCCAGGGCTGGACCCCGGTGCTCGCTCCACCCGGACAGACGGTCGACCACGCTGTCCAGGCCGACTGCTGCGACCATGCCCAGACCCAGTTGCGCAAGCAGGAGGAACCGGCCGGGAGCGCCGACCCAGGCGAAGCCGGGCAGAAGGTGGTGAGCCGGTCCGAACAGGGGCAGGTCGGCGCCGAACGCACCCAGGATACCGAGCGCGACCAACGCCCACGGAATGACCACGGTTCGCCGATCCCTGGCCCGAAAAACCGCCAGGGACCCCAGGGCCAGCACCACGGGCAGAATTCCGACATAGCCCAGTGTCTCCCAGTAGGGACCAGGGAGTTGATAGGTGCCTCGAGCCGGGATGCCATGGAACCAGGGGGCCACGAAGTGAATCAGTGTGTGCAAATCCAGGGACCCTGCCGCCGCTTCCTCCCATGGCACACCGGCGGCACGGGTGGTCAGCGGTAGAAAGTCCAGCGTGAGAATGATCTGGGGAGCCGCCAACAAGGCCGTCAGCAACGCCGCGCCGGGAATCACGGCCAGGGCCTGCACCACCTGGAGCCACCGTTTCCTCGGCCATCGAAGCGATGTCCCCACCAGGCGGCTCGGGTCCGGAAACTCCCCACAGCGGAGCAGCACGACCAGGATCATGGCCACGCCTGTCAACCAGGCCACGGCATAGGAGCCGGCCAGAATGGCCACCGCCCAGGCAGACGCACTGAGCGCGGCGTCCATCAGACGCCTCCGGTCCAGGAACCGCTCGGCAAACAGCAGGCAAAGCGGCAGCATGGACATGGCCTGGACCTGGTTGAGAAATCGCAGGTGCCCGAGCGTGAATCCACCTGCTGCAAACACGATTGCGCCGAGCAGCGCGGCAGGAAGCGAGTGCCGACGGTAGGCCAGGTAGGCGTAGGCGGTTACCAGACTCAACAGGGGGGCCAGGAACATCGCGACCTGGTAGGCATTGTAAGGCTCCAGGTGTCGGAACAACAGCAGGTTCAACGGATACATGGTCCCCATCTCACCCTCGGCCATGGCGGGATAGCCGCCGGAGATCAAGGGGGACCACAGGGGAAGTTGCCCGTCGGCCAGGGATTGTCCCAGCAGATGGTGGAGCGGATACTGCACGAGCAGCGTTTGCAGGTCCTCGCTCAGGTAGAACCGGTTGTGAAAAAGCAAGGGCGCCAGCACCCAGACGATGGGCGCCAACGCGGCTGCATAGTGGCTGAACGACCACAGTCGAGAACGCATGAGCTTCTTCCTGCGGGCTGCTTCGGTGTGACGAGTGGGCGATCGATGGGGTATATAAGCTGCAACGATCCAGTCCGTAAAGCGAAATCGGAGGCCGCCATGAAGCTCTGCACCTTCACTCTTTCGGACAGCCCGGATTCGTCGGACCAGACGGGGACGCCTCGACTGGGGGCCATCCTCCCGGACGACGACCGCATGGTCGTGGACCTGGCTCGAGCCTTTGCTTCCTCCAGACCTGACCTCCCTCCGGGTATCTCCACCGACGACACGGGGACCCCTCTCGCGCTGCGCCACATGCAGGCTTGCCTCGAGGCAGGAGAGCCCGGGTTCGAACTGATCCGAAGGCTCCTCGAGTCGGCGGATTCGAGCGCTCCCTGGTGCGTGTCGCGGACGGATGTGCGCCTGCTCGCGCCCCTTCCCCGCCCCCGTACGCTCCGGGATGCCATGGTGTTCGAGGGCCATTTTCTCCAGGCTCGGCGAGGCGGGGCTGCAATCAAGTTCCCGCCCATCGCCCGCCTCGACGCTGTCCTCCGCCGGATCGGCCTCCCGATCATCGGTGTCCCTCGCCGGTTCAAGGAGATTCCCGCGTACTACAAGGGTAACCCCGGCACGGTGGTCGGTGACGGGGCCACAGTGCACTGGCCCGCTTATACCGATTTGCTGGACTACGAACTCGAGGTCGGGTTCTTCATCCACCGGCGAGGGCGCGATCTCAAACCCGGTGAGGCCCTCGAGCACATCGCTGGGTACACGATTTTCAATGACTTCAGCGCACGGGACATCCAGATCGAGGAGATGGACCTGGGCCTCGGCCCGGCCAAGGGCAAGGACTTCGATACTGGAAATGCCATGGGGCCGTTCCTGGTCACTCCGGATGAGGTGGGTGACCCGTGCGACCTCAAGGCCGTTGCGCGTGTGAACGGGGAGATCTGGACCGACAGTTCTACCCGCGGCCCCCAGTTCTCTCCCGGCGAACTGCTCAGTTACATCTCCCGGAGCGAAACGATCCACCCGGGAGACTTCATCGGCATGGGCACCGTTCCGAACGGCTGCGGGCTCGAGCATGGCCGATGGCTCAAGCCGGGAGACGTGGTCTCGCTGGAGGTCGAACGTCTGGGCACACTCACCAATCCGGTCGCACGCCACGCAACACCCGGGCGCCCGGACGAATAGCGGCGCCGTACCGCCCGATGCCGCGTCGGCCGTTCTCTGCCCCCTTTCGGGACGGTCACGGGTTTGCGCAGTAGCCGGGATAGGTTCCTGCCACGTCCATGTGGACGGTGGCCGAGTTGCCGTGAAAACCGGTGGCGGTGGCCCGCATGCGGTAGAAAAGGGTCACAAATTTCTCCAGACTGCTCCCCTGGGCGTGTCCACACTTCTTGAGTACGGTCTCCACGTAGAAATCGTAGCAGTCCTGACGCGGCAGAGAGGCACAGATACAGCCATGGTCGCCCGCGTTGCACCCTGCCGGGACCGGGACCATCTGGCCCGTCTTGCGGTTGAACGCGCCGATAAGCAAGGGATTTCCAGTGTCCCGCGTCCGGATGTTGCCGGGAAACTCCCGCAACATCTGCTCCACCCCGTATGACAGCCCCACCGTGGCCACATAGTACACCTCTTGGTTCTCACGGATGTTGTTGGCCATGTCGTTCTGAAACGCAGCACTGCTCAGCGCAGCCGTGCCGATCAGCGCCAACGCGGCCAGGAGGAGGAGGCCGAGCGCCAGGATGAACCCTTGCTGGTTCCGGTGCTTCATCGATCGCCTGGTTGGAAACAACATCGTCATGATGATGAGCCTGTCAAGTCCGCAGTTTGGAGTCCGTGCCGGAATCGAATATTCGGCAACTGGACGATGGTGGATTGTACCATTCGGGGATAATGAGTCGACTCCCCGCTCTCGGTCGGCGTGTGATTCTCGATACTCGGGCGCGTGCTGACCACACTGCGACCACTGTGATCGATGGGGCCCTTCGCCACCAGAGTGATACGGATGGCCCGCACCAGGGGTAAGAGTTCCTTGGTGTACAGGTTGGGCTGGTACCAGTAGGGTGAAGTGGGGTTCGCAATGCAGTCCGCAAGCTGATCCGCGAGCACGTCCTCGGTGGCATAGGGGTCGTTCAGTCCCGGAATGCACAGCGCGATCTGCATGTCTTCAATGTTTCTGGCCAGCGGAATGTCATCGGTGTCGGCCGGGTTGGCCTGGTCGAGTTGGTACTTGTCCGTGGCGATCCGCTGGAGACTGTCGCCGTTGTCGTCCATCCAGAGCGTCTCGTTCCGGATGTAAAACCCGATGGTGCTTCCCTCGAGGGAGCCGCAGGTGAGGAACACGGGCAGAAACCCCGGGCACAACATGTCGAACGGCTCGGAAGGATTGGCCTTGACCTGCACCGTGCCGCCCACCGGCACCGGTCCTGATACCAGGTCGCTCCCGGTCACGGCATCGTTGCTGAGGGTCCATGCGAATGCACCCAGTTGGTAAGGCGTGCCGTCGTCCATGCAGGCGATGATGGTGTCACGCTTCAGTTGGTGCTTGTTGTCGATACCGGCAGCCGAGACCAGCGCCGAGGTACTGCACGGGGCCTGGTCGATCTGGTACAGCTTGTGCGCCAGATCGAACTCGAGCGCAGGATTGCGGTAGATCACCATGATCTGGTCGGTTCCGGTGGCCTGGTCGGTGTTCGTGCGGGGGTCGAAATCGTACCGGCCCAGATTGTCGACCACGAGCAGGGTGGGCACGTCGTTGAGGCGCTCGCTTCCGATGATCCGATAGCCGACCCCGTAGCCTGTCATGCGGATCTGTCGCGACATGACCTGGAGCGCGAACCGCAAGGCGTCCTGCATCTGAGCGTTTGCGTCGGTTCTCCGGGCGGCGTTCTCCTGGTTGGACAGGACGCCGAACATCATGGCGGACACGATGACAGCGAGAAACGCTGCAATCAGCAACTCGACCAGACTGAACCCAGACCCGGACCGGCGGGGCGGCTTCAGACGGCGGCAGGATCGTTCCCAGTGGTTCATACACGCTCTCATGAAGACATCCATCCCCCGGTATCTAGTATGCAGTCATGGCCCGCATCGAGGTAAGGGTCACGGCTTTCCACCCCAACCTGAGGTCTGCAGCCTGGCAGCCTGGGCAACGTCCTTCTTCGGCAGGGTAGCGGACGCGCACGGTGATCAGGAGGAGGTTCTGGTTCATGGCGTTCGGCACGACCTGGATCTGGTAAGAGGGGAAGAAGACGAGGGGACCGATGCGCGTGTCCTGGTTTCCGGCCTTGTTGACCGGGAACGGGGAAGTGGGCCAACAGAGGTCTCCGATGGGGTCGGAATTCATGGGTTTGCAGGGCTGGAGGGCCGGGTGGGTGAAACTGGGTGTGAACGGCAAGCTCATGAGTCCGTCCTGCAACGAGGAGGCGATGCTCACCGCCTGGGACATGGCCAGGGAACTCTTGGACGTGTGCAACGCCCGGATGTGCAGGGTGAAGAACCCCAGCATGCCGATGGACATGATGGCCATGGTGATCACGATTTCCAGGAGGGTGGTCCCCCGAAACCGTCGTGTTTTCGTCGCTCGCTCCTTCACACTCGTCCACTCTCCCCGGTTCTTGTCCGTTCCGGGCCGCCCGGGGGCGTCGGACCGGCCGTTCCGGTCAGATCCTGGGCGCACCGGAACCCCGATAGTTCTTGACCAGGACGCCGCCGGCCCGGTCGATGGCCAGGATCTTGGCCTCGATGCCGCTGCTCGCCCTCTTGTTGGTCACCACCACGTTGATGGCCTGCTTGTCATAGCCCTGCCGGAAGTCTTGATAGGAATTGGCGACCAGCCCGTCCGGACCATAAAACACGGCTGGATTCCCGGTCGAATTCTCATAGTCGCTCCCCGGTGCATATTCGGGGCCGACGCCGACCTTGTCCACCCATGCAAGGCTTATCCCGGTGTACTCCTCCTCAAAATCGATGCAGTAGGCCGCGCGCTTGTATCCCACCTGGCACGTTCCGTCCGGAGGCACCACGACGCCGTCAACCGGTTGCCAACTCCAGTTGGCGCCATTGTAAGTGTACATTTCTATGCGGGCCACCCCCTTGCTCGGGCCGGAGGTTCGGACCACGCCTTCGTACTCGGTGAACAGCACCCGAACCTTGGCACTCCGGGTGACCGCCAGGACCCGGGCCATCTTCATCAAGCCGGACAGTTCCCGCGCAGCCGAGTTGAGGCGGTACCGGGAAATCATGCTGCCCAGGTACGGTGTCGCAATCGCGGTCATGGCCACGGCCAGAGCGATCACGAGCATCAGCTCGATCAAGGTGACCCCTCGCAAGGTGTCTCGGTTGCCCCGCCTGGGGCGGAAAAACCCCATCCTGCCCACTCGAACCTCTCAGTGCCCGGATACTTCGATCCAGGCATACGGCTTCAATTCTCCGTAGAACGTCCCAACGCTCGACCCGGCACCGTCAATCCCGTCCGGCCCTCCGGACTGGATACCCCCGTCAGAGCCTTCCCCGACTGCGGCGTTGTTCATGGCCACATACCACCGATCATACCCGACCACAACCGAACTGGGAATCCCGTGTCCCAGATCGATGTAACGGGCGGTCAGTTCCGGGTGATTCTCGTCCTGCTGGAACTTCCCTTCTCCGCTGATGTAGTGCACGGCATAAAGCTTGCCCGACCCGGTGTAGCACTGGCTCCCGGAAGCGCAATAGGTGGTGAAATAGAGCACCTGATTGACAACGATGGGTTCCCCGGCCAGTACTTCATTTTCTGCGAACAGGATGGGCCAGTCCCCATCGCTGCTGTCGAGGAGGTGAACGTCCTGGCCAATGATCCGGGAGTCCTTCAGGCCGTAGAAAGCGCCTGCAGGATAGCCGGCGTGGGCCGTGGTGGGGTCTCCTGTGCCGAAGTAGACGAGAATGTTCCCGTCCGGGCTGTACACCGCGGTGACCGGGTAGGAGATGGGAAGGTCGGGGGCGCCCACTTCCCGCGGATCGAACACGATTTCCTGCGCGTCCAGGTCCATCCAGTCCTCCGGGTCGGAAGAACTGATGTCGATGCGCCACAACCGTCCCTCCATGTCGCCCACGTAGAGACGGTCCGCCAGCATGTCGTCGGTCGTATCCACGGCCAGCACCCGGCCCCGGATACCGTGGTTCACGTTGGGGTCGGTCGAATCGCGCCACGGAAGCTCGATCTTGGCGAGATAGTCGTCGCCCTGGTCCATCTCCAGGTCCACAACATAAATGGGGGAGGAGGGGATCGGTGCGTCATGTCTGCCCTTGCCTGGGAGGAAGGCCACGGTACGAATCTGGGCACCCGAGTACCCCAGGGCCTCCACCCGCACCTGCGCAATGGTCGGTTGGGCCGCTGCGTTGATGATGTCACCGTCACCCGCAAACTCCCACAAGGGATCGATCAAGTTCTCGTGCGTGATGTCCAGCGCCGTGTAGTAACCGCAATGATAGTCCGGGTCGAGCACGTCGCAGTTCGTCTCGTCTCCCTCGAACCCGTCGCCGAACACGGCCACCGTGTGCCACTCGAGTTCGGTGGCATCGCCCGGGAGATGAATCTTGACGTCCCGAATGGTGGGCGTGGCATCCACGTAGAGGGGATGAGGAAACATGTCCCACATCTGCCTGAGCTTGGGCAGCAGGTGCCGTGGGATATAGGCCCAGATCTCGCGTCCGTCCGCCGGGTACCGGTTCTTGTCGATGTTCATGGCCGCCTCGAAGGCGTGCAGCATACCGCCGTTCGACCCTGCGATCAGCATGTCGGACCGACTGGCGTAAAGTTCCTGATATACATAGTAGTCCGGGTCCGTCGAGGGTGCCCACGGCGGCGTCACCAGGGTCGGCGTGGAGTGAAAGATATCGAGGAGTTTCCATGACTCCCGATGAACCCAACAGTCGGAATAATAGACACTATCGTCTCCAAGCACGAACCGAATCAGCGTTTCGGCCCGCTCCTCCGGCTCCACCAGGGTCGTGTCAATGCAGTCCTCGAACCAGAGGTCCTCCAGATCGAGCAACGGTTCCAGCGCGTCGGCGTTGAGGGTGGAGAAAGGCATGAGTTCGAACTTGTCGAGCCCGCCGGTCTCCTGGGCCGTGTAAGTATGCTTTTCGCGGTCCGTGTATGGATAGCTTGGGTTGTTGATGAAGTCCGCCAGGTCCGCCCGCTCGGTGATGATGGCGCCGTTTTCATCCAGGATGTAATCCGCCAGATGTCCCCGCCAGGCGATGGCCTCGTTGTCCGGCAGAATATCGAAATAGGCCTGGTACAGGTTGGTGCCCGAGGGGTTCAGTACCGGGTTGGTGTTCGTGTAGGAACCGTAGATGATGTCGTTCAGCACGTAGGAGAGCGCTGCGTTGAATTCGGCGATCTCGTTCACGTCGTAAGGGTCGGGGTCGTCCGAAGTGGGGTCGAAGTCATCGCAGGATTCCGGCACCGGGTCCATCCCCTGGCCGGCCTCGGCCATCATGTCCAGGGTTTGGCAACTGATGTCGTCCTCCAGGTTGAATCCGATCACGTAGGTCTTGATCTCCCCCAGGCCGCCCGCTTCCGGAGCCAGCGCGTAGATCTTCTGGATCTGGGAGACCAGATCCACGTAACTGCATGACACATAGTCGTGCCCGCCGCCCGTGATGATGATCATGGCCTTCTTCCGGCAGGCGCGCTCCCCATCCTCGGAGATGGCCCTCAGCCATTCCTGGGTCGCCGCCATCAAGCCGCCTTCCAGATCCTTGGGACCCTGGTAGGCGATGCCGGAACCGAGCGGAGGACGCGGCTCCTCCAGCAGATCCTTGAAAGCGTCGGTGGTGGCAGGCCCCTTGGGATAGGCTCCAATCTGGATCTCGGTCGTGCCGGGCTGACACGCGACATGAGGGATGTCCAGGGTCCGCGCCAATCCCCATCGAACCTCCGGGTGCGCCGCCACCATGTCGATGATGACATCCCGCGCCACCTCGTAGCGCCTCGGCGCAGTCGGGTCCTTGGTGCCCACCGGGACCTTGACGTCCATGTTTCGAGAAGCATCCAGGACGATCAGGATGTCCGGGGCCACACCACTCAGGGCAAAATAGGGATAGTTCTGTGACCCCCACGCAGCGCCGGACGCGACGAGTGCGACCAACACCGCCAGCGCCCTCGGTCCGAACCAGATCTTCCTTGTCATCGTTCACTCCCCCGCAGGCGGCTCTCGACGGCCGGAACCTCCCACGACCCGACGCACGACATCCAGACCGGGACTCCGCCAGTGGCATGAGCGGTCACCCCGATCCTTGCGCCGCGCGTTGCACGCGGAACACTGCACACCCCCCCATGCGCTCTGTGCTCCAGATTTTACGCTATCACGGGGACCGGGGTGCTGCAAGCGGTTTCCGGCTTGCCGTTGCCGTGGTTCCGCCTGGTCCGTGCCAAAAACGGCACAGGAACAATCCCTCGCGATCCCTTCCGGTCTCCCTGTGTGTGACAACGGACTTTTCCAGGTGGGCCTTGACCGGTACCTGCCCCGGACATCCCTCGAGAAGTCGGACCGCACACGGGCCCTCGTTCAGCCCACACGCACAGGCTCGAGTCATGAGATGGAACAAGCTACGGCAGGACCATCACAGGCAGGAGGTACGCCGGCGACGCCGACGAATCGCGGCCATCATCAGGCCACCCATGACAAAGGGGAGAACCGCACCAGTCGCTCCCGTAAGGCCCGGACCTGTCCCAGGCTCGGAGCAGCCAGGACCGTCGTCCACAGTGACCTTGACCACGTCCTGGTCCGAGTACTCTCCGTCCGATACGGTCAGCGTGAACGTGTATGTCCCGGCAGTGTCGAAAGGACCTACCGTCACCACCTTGTCGGTCCCCAACACGTTGCCTTCCCGATCCCGCCACTCGAACGAAAGGGGGTCTCCATCAGGGTCACTCGAGCCGGAACCATCCAGCACCACGGTCTCCCCGGTCCTGGCTCGCACGTCGTCCCCGGCATCGGCCACCGGCGGGTTGTTGTCGACCCCGCCGCCGAAGCAGCCGTCCGCCAAACCGGCCCGACTCCGAGGAACCAGGATCACCCCGGCATTCCGCGCGACCTGGACGGTGATCGCGCCGCCTCCCACGACGTACTCCAGCCCGGAGAACAGGTCCACCAGAACCACCCCGTCCGCAATGCCCGCACGCCACACGTCCAGGGTGACCGAATGGGCCGTCCCGTCGTTGTTGAGAGCCACCACCACTTGGTCCTGGCCGTCGAACCGTGCGAATCCCCACGTTTTCTGGGTGTTGGAAAGCGAAACGGTCAACACCGATCCTGTACGCAGCGCCCCATAGGTGTTCCGCACACACATCAACTGCGCGGCATAGGTCTTGAGTTCGACTTCCGGAGCGCTCGAGTCGTCGAGCAGGGTCCACGGAAACGGCGCACGGCCCAGTTCGTTGTTCGGTCCATCCACGGCGAGTTCATCGCCATAGTAGATCATGGGGGCACCCGGCAGGGTCGCCTGCAACAGAAATGCTTCCTTCAGCTTCTCCAGGTCGCCTTCCGCCCGGCTCACGAACCGCGCCGTGTCATGGCTGCTGATGAGATTCTGGCTGCTCAGATAGAACGGGGCCGGATAGACACGACGTTCGGTGGCGAGATGAGACTCGAACGAGGCGACGGAGGTGACGCTTCCCGGGGTCATGGTGCCGTAGACGCCCGAACATTCCGAGACATCGTTGTGAACGCCGGTACCGGTGACGAAGCAACTGACGGGCATGGCGAAGTAGTGGTAGTTCATGACGCCGTCGAATACGCCGGCCGTGTAGTCCTTGCCCAGGTTGCTCGATGCGTCCTGCCAAAGCTCGCCGACCACGTACTTGTCGTTCCCCACCGCGTCGACCGCGGTCCGAAATCCTTGCCAGATCGAGAGGTCATTGGCCTCCTTGCTGCAATCGGAAGGGACGGCGTTGGTGAAGTAGCCGGCATTGTCCGGCACGTCGAGCCGCCATCCGTCGAGGCCGGAGGGCAGGAGTGCGCCGTCTGCGAGCCACATGCCGGCGATGGACTGGGCCGCGGCCAGGGGGTTCGCCGCGCTGGAACCGCCGTAGAGCCAGACTCGAGGGCTCGAGTCGGGTTGCGTGGGGGACTTGTAGTCGATGTCGGGCATGAACTCGAATCCGGCCCACCCGCAATTGTGGGCCGCAGGTTCGGTGGTGTCGCCGTCTCTGTCCACGTCCCAGGCGTCGACCCCGACCCAGATCTTGAACCAGTCGGTGTAGGGCCCGGTGCAATCGGTCCAGTTACCAGCCACGCTGTTGAGGAAAACCTCTTCCCACGCCCCGCAATCGTCCGGGTAGGGGTCGTATCCCGAGGCTGTGTCCCCGTCGAGTGCGTAGTTCATCCACTGGTTGTAGTATTTGCTCACGTCCGAGGTGTGGTTGAAAACCCCATCGAGGATGAGCCGGATGCCACGCCCGGCCGCCGCGTCCACCAGGCTGGCGAGCAGGGCGTTGCTGCCGAACCGGGGATCCACCTGGGTGTAGTCCATGGTGTCATACTTGTGGTTCGAGAGTGAGCGAAACACTGGATTCAGGTAGATGGCGGTGGCGCCGAGGGAGGAGATGTAGTCCAGCTTGGCTGCAATACCTGCCAGGTCGCCGCCGAAAAAGTCGCACGGACCGCCGTTGGGGGTGTCGTCCCAGTTTTCGTGCACCTCGCAGGACTTGCTCCAACCATCTGGTGCTGGAGGCACGGAATAGGCCTGGCATTGAGGGGCGTCCGGGAGGGCCGGGGAATAGTCGAGGTACCAGAAACAGTCGTCCGGGAACAGGCTGTCATTGGTCGGGTCCCCATTGTAGAACCGATCTGGAAAGATCTGATAGAAGACCGCGTTTTTGGACCAGTCTGGGGTCCGGAGGCCCGGGACCAGGTGGAAATTGTAGTCCTCGCCCCGGTAGTCGTCGCTCATGCCCCGCACGTTCCACAGGTCGCCCGGTGCTCCGGCATCGTAG
Source organism: uncultured Gammaproteobacteria bacterium (assembly GCA_964418585.1). Taxonomy (GTDB): domain Bacteria; phylum Myxococcota_A; class UBA796; order JAJRTE01; family JAJRTE01; genus JAJRTE01. The sequence goes on from CAYQMG010000199.1 coordinate 33,523, forward strand.
TAGTCGGTGTCGGTTCCGTCGATGACCTCGAAGCGGTAGTACACGTGGGAGGTGGTGACCGGGACCGTGAACGCGACAGTCCAGGTGTCGAATAGTCCGTCTGTACCGGTCAGGGACATGGGAAGGCGTTGTTCCCGGTCCGGGCCGGAGAACCAGAGGCGACAGGTGACCGCGGTGAGGTCGCCCGCCTTGGCTCGAAGGCCCAGCGTGATCGTGTCCCCTGCATCGAATTCGAGGGGAGAGACGAAGTTGGCGGTGGTGTCACTGAAAATGCCGTCCCACTCCACGTCGTTGTCGTGGGCCGCCGCGCTGGCCTTGCCGGAGATGAGCCCGAATGCGAGGATCCCGGCAAACACGTGGGTCTTGAAGCTCATGAGACCTCCCGACGATGGTCGTTTTGCAACCCGACGGTCGACGCCGCCGTCCTGCCGAACGGAGATCGTAGCACGCGGCAGGACCTCCTAGCAACTCAACCTGCCCGGCGGCGTTCGCTCAACGGACCGATGAAAGACGTGAGGCCGTGCGGACCGGCCCCTGCGGGTCGCTGCGCCACGCTCGACATCCGGACACGTTGTCGCTAGAATGGCGAAGGGTCGCCAACCGTGCGAAAAGGGTGGAGGTGGGTATGCGTTTTTCCTGTGCCTGTCCGGCGTGCGGGTACCTGATGCATATTCCGCAGGACGAATCCGGGGGAGAGGTACAGTGTGCAGCATGCGGTGAGCCGTTCATTGCGACGATGTCCCCGGCGGGGGCGTCCGGGGTGGCCCGAGGCAAGCCGACGCGCCGTCCTGTTCCGTCCCCTGCTCCGGTGTCGTCACGGGAGGAGGGGACGGGTGATGTGGGTGAAGGGGGGGCGACAGAACGCAAGGACGGCGGGGCAGGCGGTGGGATGTCCTCCGGTGTTCCTGGGAGTGGTGGGCCGGCGCCTTCGGGGGGGCGACCGGGTTTGCACGGGGGAGGTGCGGTGCAGCGTCGCTCTCCTCCTCCACCGAGCTTCAAGCTGGGCGTGGTGACCGAGGTCACGTGCCCTGCTTGCGGCGCGGTGAACAGCGCGCACGCTGCGCGCTGCCACGCTTGCCGGAACCTCTTGCTGGGGGCGCGGCCGGTCCGCGTGCCGGTAAAGAGGCCGCTGATGGTCACCTTGCTGGGCATTCAGCAAGGACTGAGCGCTTTCCTGGCCCTTTCGGCGCTCGTGGCCTTGCGTTCGCAGGCCGGCTTGCTCCAGGGACTCCCCCTACCCTTCTCCATGGCCTGGATCTACGTGGGTCTCCTTGCGATTGCAGGGGTGTGCGGCGTCCTGGCCGTGGGGCTTTGGAAACTCAAGTCCTGGGCACGCCTGGCTCAGTTGCTGGAATCCATCCCGGGTCTTCTGGTCTTTCCCGTGGGGACCCTGGTGTCGGCCGTCGTGCTTCTCTACCTGGCCCGGCCCGAGGTCAAGATTTTGTTCAGCGGCGACCCCGGCGACCTGCCGCGCGGCCGCCGGGAAGCGCTGGAAAGGCGGTGGCAGGGAGGGACGTTTTCGACCGGGGTGGTCGGCCTGATGGTGCTCTTCACCGGCTTGATGGCGGTGTCGGTTCCGGCCGGGGCGATCTACGCCTACATGACGGTGCGGGCCGGTGTTGCGAGGCAGCGCGAGACGGTGGAGAGCATGAACGCCCTGGCCAAGGTGCTCGAGCAGTTCAAGGAGGCCCGGGGTGCGTATCCGGAGGTGGAGGACGTGGCCGGGCTGGTGCGGGAACTGGAGTCTTTTTCGGGCGAGGCGCTGTCGGACCGGGACGGATGGGGACGGACCTATCATTTCGAGCGGCTGGAAGGAGGCCGGGGGTACCGGCTGGTTTCCTTTGGAGCGGACGGGCGGCCGGGCGAGATTCACCCTGAAGGACGCAGCAAGGACATGGTCTGGCTTGCCGATCTGGCGTCGGACATCGTGGTTCAGAACGGGCGATTCCGGCGTTGGCCTGCCCGGGTGGAGTTGCCCCCCGATGCGGTGGGACTGCCGGAGGAGACGGTCCGGGAACTCCTGAACCAGGCCGGGGCAGGGGCGGACTCGGATACGGGTGGACCCTCCGAGGCTCCAACGCCGGGTCCGGCGTCTCGAGTGGTGAAGCTGTCGGAGTTGAGGAAGTTCTATGGTCGCCCGCTGAGCATCTATCTGAAAGACGGTACGGTGGTCCAGGCGATACCCCGAAAGGTCAACGCGAGGGAGATCATGGTGGACCAGTATTTCGACTCCGGGGCCATGACGTTTCCGATCCCGCTCGAAAGTGTGGTCCGGATCGAGACCATCCCGGCCAGGTGACGAATCGGCAGCGGGTTCGAGGAGGTGTGGTGGATTCGAGCGAGGCGGAGAGGGCCGTGGCGGTATGGGGGGATGATCGGGGTCAGGAGACAGGGGCGTTGCGGCCCGGCGATCGCCTCGCGTGGTGGCTGCTGCCCATCCTCCTGCTTGCTCTTCCAACCTTGACCTATCCGCCGGGGGTGGACCAGGCCACGTTCACCCTGGTCGGGGACGGCTGGTTGGACGGATTCCTACCCTACGCGGACCGCTGGGATGTGAAGCCACCCGGCATCTTCCTGCTGTACGGATTGGCCCGGGCCTTGATGGGCCACACCTGGTGGGCCATCCGGGTGCTCGATGTGGTCTGGACCATGGCCACGTGCGTCCTCCTGTTTCGACTGGGACGCCGCCTGGGGCCCCGCACCGGCCAACTCGCGGCGTTCGGCTACGGATTGCACGTGATGGTTCAGCCTCCCTGGGAACTGGGTCAGACAGACGGCATGACCGGTCTCCTGGTCGTGGCGGCTGCGAGCCTGTTTGCGTCGGCCTTGCACGCTCCCTCTGGGAGAAAACAGCGCGCCCGGGCCACACTCCAGACGCTCGTGGCGGGACTTCTCCTTGGGGGAGCCATCCTGCTCAAGCTGCCCGCCGCCCTGTTCCTGCTCGTCCCGGTCGGAATGCTCGCACTCCAGATCGGGCCTCGAGGCCGGCTCGATCGGACCCACCTCCGGTTGCTCGCTGCCCTCGCGCTGGGCGTGTTTCTGCCGTTGAGCGGCACCGTGCTTTACTTCGCGTTTGTGGGCGGACTCCAGATGTTCCTGGAGACCTTGTTCGTCTGGGCGCCCCGGCTGGCGTGGGGCGGTGCCCGAGCCCCGTGGTCGGCCCTTTTCTCCAACGGCGTGGTGCTGGGCCATCGAAACCTGTGGTCCGTACCTCTCCTGGCCGGCGGCGCTCTGGTCGCAGTGGTGTTGGAATCGATTCGGGGCAACTTGCGAAAGCTTGCCATTCCCCTCTTGCTGCTGGGGGCCGGGCTCCTGATGACCACGATCCAGTTCAAGTTCTACCGGTATCACTGGATGGCCTGTCTGCCGGGCCTGGCTCTGCTCGCCGGACACGGTCTGGGTGAAGCCTGGTCGGCGGTGCGGGGCGTGAAGGAACAGTGGCAGCGCCGGGTGGCCACGCTGTCCTTTGTCGTCGGGGCCCTGGCCGCCCTACCGCTCGACATGGCCCGGCCCTTCGCCGCCACCGGCTGGCTCGTGGCCCGGATTTCCGGCCGGATCGACGAGGTTGGCTATTATCAACGGTTTTTCCAGGCCAGTTCGGCGGAAAGCTACAACTTTGCGGAAGACCTTGTCGTCGGCCGGTATGTGCGCGACCATGCGCCGGCCGGGTCCACCTTGTTCGTCTGGGGATTCGAGCCGCCCATCTACATCGAGTCGGGCTGTGCGCCGGCCTCCCGGTTCATCTACCACTACCCGGTCGCCGCCCGCTGGGCCCCCCCACGATGGCGCACCACGCTCCTCTCCGACCTCCAGGCACAGGATCCGACGTACTTCGTGGTCTCCCACAAAGGGTCTGCGCCATGGATGACAGGCCGTTCAGGCAATACCGCGGACCTCCTGGCCACAGTCCCAGGCCTCGAGACGTTCTTGAGGCGGGGCTACAACCTGGAAACCACCATCGGGGCGTTCGACCTCTATCGGCGCCGGGAAACCGCCCCCGGAGCAGGTGCGGTCGAGACATCCGGCTCCCCGTGATCACGTGCTGGACGCCGAGGGGTCGGCCAGGTCGACCGGGCCGGGGCCCTGGGGAGAAAGCAGCCCCTCGATCAGATACTCCATCGAAAGCAGCATGGCACTCATTTCCCCGAGGATTCCCGCCACCTCCGCGTGGGTCTCCCCTCCCCCGAGCTGCTCACTCAACCTGTTCACCAGGTCCTGAAAGTCGCGCAGGTCCCGTCGCAACTGGGCGAGTTGCTCCCGGCCCGGTGCCTGAAGCTCCATGGAGGACGGGACCACCGCGGTGGCGGCTCCAATCTCCTCCCCGGACATCGATCCCGTGGATCCCGTGCCCGGGTCCGAGGGGGGGGCGACCGACACCGACGGGGGGGGCGCCATCATCTCGGCCACACGCTCCTTCTCCGCGGCCAGATCGGCCTCCAGTTCCGATACCCGCTGCTTGAACTCCTCTTCCCGGGACCGAGCCAGGCTCACCTCCCGACGAAGGCGCTCCAGATCCCGTCGCAGTCGGCGCGGATCGTCCTCCTCGGGCCTCGGTGACTGCTTCCGCGCCTGCTGATAGAGACGCCAGGCATGCACGTACCAGTAGGTCACCACCGGAATCGGCAACCCTTCCAGTTCCAAGGGGTCCGGGAGGTGGCCCGGTGGCACGTTGGCCGGATTGGCTCGAGGGTCCAATTCACTGGGGGCCGCCCGTTGCGATCGACGCCGCATGACCCGGGTGTCGGTAGGAGCCGGCATGTCCGGCACACTGTCCACCACCCCGGGGATCGAATCCGGACCTCGAGAGGATTCCCCGGCACGCGGGGGCAGCAGGACCATGGACTGCGACCCGATGGTCAGGCGGTCACCGAAGTCCACGGCACACTCGCCGGTGACCCTTCGTCCGTTGACCCAGGTGCCCGTGCGGCTCGAGTCCACCACGAACCACTGTCCGTTTCGGTGGACCAGTGTGGCATGCCGGTGGGACACCTCGGGCATGGGCAACAGGACGTGGCAGTGCACGTCGCGGCCGAAAATGACCTGGTCCACGCCCTCGAACGCCAGTTCCGGCTCCGAGGAACGGGGACCGTCCAGAAACCTGACTTGAATTCCGCTCAAGACCCACTCCCTGGCTTCACGACCCGGCGACCACGCGCCCAACCCGCTCGGGATACCCGGGCACGGGACCGGTACGGGTCCTGCTCCTGCTTCCTGTCAACCTCCTGACCGACTGCGCCCTCCCCCTGTTCCGGCAGAAAGCTCGATCACCTGCCGTAGCGTGAGGTCCGGGTTCATCAACGGGGCCATGGCGCCGTCCACTGCACGCCACGCTCCGGCGGGACGCCTGCCCAGGTCCACCACGTCCCCCCCGGACGCCTCCCCGGTGATGAGCTGCGTCAGCACCCTGGCCGAAGGGTCACGGAAGAAGAACCACAATAGCGGCCGTCGCCCCTGCCCCGCTCCAGCGGTCCAGAACAAGGCCGGCCTCAAGCGCGTGGCTCGAGACAGGTTCGTCAGCAGCATGGACCAAAAGGCCGCCTCGAACTCGAGTTCCGACTCCTCGTAGCCAAGCGGGACGGTAAGGCCCCATTGCCACAGCCGGGGGACCTGGCGGCGGGAAGCAGCGACCGCGGCCGAGGCCTCGGCAAGCATGGAAACACTCCAGCGGCCGCTGAACTGGCCCTGGTCCAGAAAATCCTTGAACGCCTTCCGGTCGGCAGGTTGAGGCCCGGTCAATGCTTCCAGTCCTTCGAGAGCCGGGGTGAGTTCCGCCACCGGCAGTCCGGCAATCGCCTCGGCGGTCAGCCGGTCCAGGGCGTGAAACAGGGTGCTGGAGGCAGCGATTCGCCAGCCCACGTCCGGACCCTCCAGAAGCGGTGAGGTGGCGAAGCAAACCAGGGGAAAGGCGCGTCCGTGCCGGTCCCGGGAAAAGCCCAGGGTCCCCAGGAGGGTCTGCCCGCTCCGCATGGGAGAGAGATGGAAACGGTAGACGCCCGCCGACGAGTAGGTCTGGTCGAACGCCTTGCCCAGACTGCTCCGCGCCATGTGGAGTCCCTGTTGGATCCATGTGTCGAACGACAAGGCTGAAGGCTGGGTCTGCCGGAATCGAAAGAAGTCTCCCCGATCCGGAAGCTTCCCGAAACAGCCGATCCGCGCGTTCTGTTGCACCTCTTTCACACCTTCTCCCAGGCTCGTATCACGCCCCGGTGCGCTCGAGCGCCAGGTCCTTCTCACCTGGACGGCCCGCGGCTCCCTTCCTGAAACATGTGCTCCGGCAATGCGATCCGGCGGAGTTGATCCACACTCATCCGCCGCTCAAAAAGCTTGCCAGGAAACTCCAGCCAAATCGTGGCGTCCCACCGGCCCCCGGTGGCACCCGCGGTCGCTTTCCAGCAGAACGACCGGCGGTTTCGTAACTCCGTGTCCGCAGCCTCCAACAAACGCTCGAACGCCCACGGCCCATCGAACCGATAGAGCGTCTCGAAGGTGGCTCGAGGTCCGGAACCGACCACCACGCCCAGGGCCACTCCGTCCCCAAACGCAGGACACTCGGTCGCAGCACGACTGCTCATTCGAAAACTCCAGCATGTCCCGGCCGACTCGAAACGGACCGCACTGACCCGACTCGAGCGGCTGCCCGAGGCCAGTTCGGGACGGATGTCCGAAGGAGGATCGGAAACACACTGCGCGGTGGAAAACGTGCGCCGCACCTCGGCCACAGCCGATACAAAAGCATCCGAGAGTCGCAACGCAGGCCCCAATCGTCCTCGACGCGCCTCGATCTGCATGGCACGACTGTCCACCAGGAACCGCCCCAGTTCGGAATCCAGGAAACGGGTCAGGCTGGAATCTCCATTGCCCAGCACCGCTTCCAGTTCCGGGCACGATGCCACAGAATGGGCCCCCGGCGACAACGGATACCGGGAGGCAAGATTGCGCCAGGCCGACCAGACCTCGCTCCGCCAGCGGGTGTCGAGCACTCGTTGCACCCGACCCCGCACCAGGGTCCAGGTCGCCTGAACCACATCTTGAACCATCGCTCGAACCCGCTGAGCAGCCAGGGGATCCCCATCGGTGACGCTCTGTTCGAACCGGCGGGCGGCATCGAGCGCTCGGGTCAACTCCGAGTCCCCGGCCACCGTGGACTCCAGCAGAGACAACACAGGCTCGACCGCAGATGGATCTTCGTTTAGCTCCGCCAGCTTGAGCCTCAATGCATGAAGCGATGAATGAAGATTCGAGAGCGCCTCTGCTGTGGGAGACGGCGCCTCCTGGTCCGGCGCCACCGCGGCAGGATAAGGGGCGAAAGCAGCGGTCAGTTTCTGGCAAGGGTCCACCCGGGAGGGCAAGGACACGTCGAGACCTCCGGGCAGAGAAATCCCATGGGGGGCGACTCCCCCGATCTCACGAAACACGGCCACCAGATCCGATGTGCGCGCGGTGGTGAAGTTCGAGAGCACGCTCTCCACGTCGGCCAGCGATTCGAGAGATTGGCGGAGGCTCCAGTGGTTGAGCCAGTCCTTCCACCACCGGAGGTAGCGGCGCTGGTACTGGTCCCAGAGAGCGTCCGGATCCCGGGCCTGGTTCGGCAGGTCCATGTTCAGGACACAGTCGCGGTCTCCTTCGAACCGGACGTCGGAAAGTGCCTTTCGAAACGCGCGGCAGGACGGCTCGAGATAGAGGGGGTCCACCCGAGGAACTCGAGTAACCTCCAGTGCGATGGCCGGCGGGGGAGGCAGGGAGAGCGCACTGACCACCTTCTGGTAGGCTCGCACGGCCAGGTCTGCCCGGGCCAGCCCACTCCGGGCTCGAGCCACAAGGCCGTCGTCGAGGTCGATCCATGGCAGGGCGTTGCTCTGACCCACCCGCTCGGCCACATCGGAGAAGATTGCGCCAAACCGGGATACGTCCCCGGCGCGGGTCGCCCGTTTCCATTCCTGCTCGATCCGAGAGCCGAGCCCGAAGTCGCCCCGATAGCATCCGCCCCCGGAGAGGGCGAGGCCGGTCTCCAAGGTCTGGTAGTAGCGTTCGAACAGTCTGAAGTCCCGGGAATCCTGGTCCGGAGTCCAGGAAGCGGCCAGGACGAGCTGGCGCGCGATCCGGTCGGCCACGGGATCCAGAATCACCTCCTTCAGGCGTTCGGCATAGACACGCTCGAGCTGGGCAAGCATGACGGAGTAGTTTCCTGGGCGCACACGGGCGGCGGTCAACCGGTCGAGTTGGCGGCGGAAGCGGTCGAGCTGTTCGAGAGGGGCGAGTTCCCCGCCGCCGCGGTCTCGTGCGCCGTACAGGAGCCCGAGGTAAGCCTGGCGCGTTCGGTCCAATCGCACCCTCGTTCGCTGGTAGGTGGTCCCCATCAGTCCTGACAGGAGGGCCACAGAAAGGAACGACAGGGCCAGCACCGCAACCCGCCATCTTTTCACCGTCGCCACCCGTGCCCGCCGATGGTAGAGTGCGGCAAGTCTCTGGACGACGACTTTTCCGAACAGGTCGCGCACAAACCAGGAGCCTTCGGGACGTTCCGGCGGCGCGCCTTCGAACCGTCCTTGCCAGGGGACCCCGAACCGCTCCTCCACCGGGTCCCGCATGGGCAGGGCGCCCTGGTCCCCCACCTTGCCACAGAGCAGGTACACGCCGGCCAGCAAGGGAGACATCTCCAGGTCAAGCGGTTCGGCGAGCCGGGAGGCGAATCGGGTCAGGCTCCGGGACGCGGCCTTCAGGTGGCGCAGGAAAGCCATCACCTGCTCGAGTTCGCCCGGGGAACTCACCGCCAGTGACCGACTCAGGACGAACGTCTCGACTCGTCCCACCAGGGCCTCGAAATGGCTCTCGATCCGGTCCAGAAAAGCGTCCGGGTCTGCTGTGTCCGCCCGGAACGGAAACCCCCACGGCCGCTCTCGTTCCCGCGGGTCCAGGCTCGAAAGGGCGACATCGAAGCCCTCGAGCAGGTCGACCTTGGTGATGAGGATCAGAATCGGAACCCGGGACCGCAGCCGACTGTAGGCCTCTCCCACGCGCTCGCGGAGGGTGTCCGCCAGTTCGTCCAGTTCGGCCGGGCCGAGCGGGAGGATCTCGTCCAACCCCACGGTGACGAGCACTCCATCGATGGGGCGACGCTTTCGGTGCTGATAGAGGAGGTCCAGGAACGCCAGCCACTCGGGTTCGTCTTCGAACTCCCGGGCGTACCGGCCTGCGGTATCCAGGAACACGGCGTCTGGTGAGAACCACCAGTCACAGTTGCGGGTGCCGCCGACGCCTTGTACCGCCTGGGATCGGGGGAATCGAAGTCCGGATACGCGAAGGGCCGTGGATTTGCCGGCATTGGGGGGGCCCACGAGCAGGAACCAGGGGACCCGGTAGAGGGCCAGGCTGGTCCGCATGGCCCCGCCGCTCCGGGCGACGAGCGACGCCACGGCGCGATCGAACTGCCGGGCCAACTCCGCGTGCTCCTCCGACTCGGGCTCTCCGCCATCGTCCCTGCTCAGCCCCGCCTTGAGTTTCAACGAGGCCATGAGACGCCGGATCCACCACCCGATGAGAACCAGGGCAATCAACGCGCCGACCAGGGACGTGGTGATGATCCGGTGGCGGGTGGCGTCCGGTCCGTCCCCGAACGGGAGAACGAAGTAAAGGCCTGCGAGCAAGCCCGCAACCAGCAGTACCGACAGCAAGACGAGGAACGCCCGTTTCATCTATCGAGATCCCGTTTCTCCGGCCACCAGTTCCACCGCGAATGCTTCGACCGCATTCCCGGCGATGGACCACATCACCACTCCGGCGACCAGAAGCACACAGGCTGCCAGGATCGGGGCCACCCAGATGGGGAGCGAGGTGTGCTCCGGTTCCATCTCCGCCCGCGCCGGAACCCGCCCAACCGGCTCGACTCGAGGCAATGCCCGCCGAAGCCCGACCCGAAGGTCCGACATCCACTGCGCGATCCGGCGGTCCCCGTCAGAATCCTGGGCCAGTTCCCCCTGGAAGCCTTCGAGCAGACATAGAAGGCACACCAGGAGGAACGGCTCGGGCGGCCGAGGCTTCTTCAGAGCCTCGTCCAACCGCTGGAAAAATACCTCCCCGGCAATCCCGGTGTCGTACAACTCCCCTTCCAACGTGCCCGCCCGCCAGCAGTCGACCACCGCTTCCCCACCACTCAACGCCGACTCGTCGAGAAAGCCGACCACGGCATACTCGATCCGATCGAGGGTCTCCGCAGGCACCACACCCTGACACCGCTTCCGGGCTGCGGCCAGCTCCGTTTTCAACTTCTCCTTGAACCGGAACGGATCCCCCTCGGGCACCGCTCCGGCCCGGAGGCGACCCCCCAAAAGCAAGAAATCGATGTAGGCGTCAAACACCACCTTCATCGGCGCCGCCTTGTCCACGAGCCCCCTCCTCTCCCCCCCTTCCTGTCGACCTCCACGTCCGCGTTCACTCCTGAAGAGCCAGCAGCTCGAGCTTCACGTCGTCGGCGCTCAGTCGCGGCACGAACACGCTGATCGAGCTGCAACGCTGCACGTCCTTCCAGTCCTCGTCCGATTCCTCCAGCTTGAAGTAGTGACCGTCCGGTCTGGCCGGCACCGCTGCAGGCGGCCGAGGCATGTGAACCAACTGGACCCCTCCCAGCCTGCGCGCGATCAGATGGTCAATACGATCCGAGGCGCCAACCTTGGCATGAACCGTGAACCACCCGGGGTTGCCCTCCAGCGTCCGGCTTCGAACACACAGGAGGAAGTGCGCTTTCTTCAGTAACTCCGCCGGAATATCCGCCCGCCAGATGTATCTCCGGGCCGGTGAGAGCTGGATCGGAACACACCGCCGGGTGAACATGGTGGACAACAGCCGCTGCAAGGCCTCCTCCAGACCGTCGACGCAGTCTGTGAGCGCGTCGTGGGTATAGGAAGGCAGATTGCGCGCTGCAATCTCGTCCGCCACAAACGAGGTCAACGCTCCAGCCAGACTCACCAGCTCGAGAAACGCCACCGACGGGTGCACCGCCGGGAGTTCCAGGAGGTGCTTGATACGAGGCAAGGCACCGTTGAGCACGCTGAGATACCAGAAAGCGAGTTGCTCCTCCTGAGCCATCGACGCTTGCCCGAATCGGCCGGAAAGTTCTCCGGTCAGCTCGTTGATACGCTCGACCATGCGGCCATAGGTCTGGTTCAGCAGTCGGGGAAGCCGCGGGGTCACATCCATGGAGAGAGCCGGCGGGATGAAACGCTCGTCCAGCGTGAACCCCCCGGCCATGGTTCGTCGCAGCCTGGCGACGGGAATCGTCCCCAGGCCCGCGGAGGGGTCTCCAGGAAGAACGAATCGAATGTTTGGTTGGGAAACCGGTACCTCCACCGTGCTGCTGGGGTCAGACTCGTCCTCCACCACGACCAGGGTCTCCACGAACCGCGCGTCCACGTTCCCCTCGCTGTCCCGAAGCCGCACCGCCGGTACACCCCCTGACCGAAGCGGGACCGCGACCGCCACGTCCAGCGCCTCCGCGCTCCCCTCCACAGGAAGCCTCCGGGGTGGGGGCAACGGATGTACGTCCGGGGCGCTCACGTAAAGCCCATCCTTGAACACGACCTCGAGGCGCTCGAGGGCGAATTCGTTTCTGCTGAGCGCCTCTTCCTCCACCACGCAGGCCAGAAGGCCCCACTCGAGCGGCTGGATCCCCCGGATTCGGGCGTGCAGGGTGGCGGCATGGTGGCGATCCCACAGTTGGAAATGCTGGGGACCAAGGAACATCCCCTCGCTCCAGGACACCCGCAAAGGTTTCAAGGTCACCTCCTTCCTGTCACCGAGACGGAAAATCCGCTCAGTTCCACCGTCATCTGTCGCTTGAGCCGCGGCACCTTGACCAGTCGTAGCCAGGTCCGTTCTCCACCTTGTTCGCGCCCCTGGAAAAAGAAGAGGAGGTATCGGATCTTGTCCTCCTCGGGAAGTTGCACCGACACCGTTTCTCCCGGAAGGATGGTGACGTCTTGATGGGACCGGGCCACCCGATCCAGAACCGGGCACTCCTCCCGCAACAATGCCTGGTAGTCAAGTAGTTGGAGGTCGACCGGACCAGTCAGTTGATAGATGCGAAGATCCGCAGCCTTGGACACTTCCAGAGGGTCTCCTGCGTGCGTGCAGTCCTCCATTGGGGCGTTGAGGCACCGGCCTCCGGTGATGGTCAGCCGGATGGGACCACAGGCTGCCAGCAGGATCGCGCACAGGCCGGCGGCCGCGGCCCGGATCCGACCTCGTCTCGTCGTCTTCGTGCTCATGTCATCTCCCACCCAGATCACGACGCCTTCTACAGCGTCGGGCAGCAACCCCGGACACGGGGAAACCGCTTCCAGAACAGCTCCTGAACTCACCTCCAGCCGCGCCGCTCCGGGGGGGGCGTTCGCCCGCCCGTCGAAGCAACGCTCAGTTCATCGTGACAGGCATTCCCTTGATCTGGTGGACACCCTTGGCCTCCGACGTGATGGTGGGTCCATTGATCTCCACCCCCTTTGGAGACAGGGTCAGGGTGCTCAGCCCGACCTGCAAGGTGATCTTGGTGGTGGCTCGCAGCACGATCGAGGTGTGGGACTGAATCAGGAATTCCTGGGATTCCGCTTCGGTGGACCCCTGCGCGTTCAGCGTCATGGACCCCTGTTTCACCCTCACATCGAAATCCCCGCCCACCACCTTCACCTTCCGATCCCCCCCCACGTCCAGGGTGTCGTCGCCATCCACACGAGTGGCCCGGTCACCGGCCACATGCTCCTCGAGGTCCCCTTCCTCCACGTGTACCTGCCGGTCCCCTTGCTGAACCACCAGACGATCGTCCCCTTCCCCGAGCACAGTGACCCGGTCCCCATTCTCCACGGTGAGGATTACATCTTCCTTGACGGTCTCTTCCCGTTGCCCTCCGATGAACACCTGCACGTCGCCGTCGACCTGCTGGTAACGGTCACCGCCCACCTTGCTGTTGTGGTCCTGCTCCACGACCTCGTTCAAGTCCCGCTGCGCATGGAGAAACACCTCCTCCGAGCCCTGTGCATCTTCGAATCGGAGTTCGTTGTATCCACCCCCTCCCGGGGTCGTGCTGGTGCGGATGCCCGATATGGTGTTGGCGTCCGGGGTTCCGTAGGGGGGCGGATTCTGGCCGTTGTATACCACCCCCGTGACCAGGGGACGGTTGGGATCCCCCTCGAGGAACTGCACCACCACTTCCTGGCCGATTCGAGGCACGAAGACGACACCGAACTGGTTGCCGGCCCAGGGTTGAGCGACCCGGATCCAGCAGGAACGGGCTTCCGGCGACACGTCCTCAGCTCGGTCCCAGTGAAACATCACCTTGATACGCCCGTCCTGATCGGTGTAGACCTCCTCCCCCTCTGGACCCACCACCGTGGCGGTCTGTACGCCCGGAATGATCGGCCGCCGCGCCCGTCGCTGTGGCCGGAACGTCACATCGGCAGGAATCACCTCGAACTCGTTGCCATACCCCGCCGGTCCCGCCGACGCCGCCAGTTCCTCCAGTGCCTGCGGCTGCCTCCCTCGATGATGAACTCGAGTCACCAGGTAGCACCCGTTGTAGACATCGTCCGGATGCTGGGTCAACGAGAACAGGTAACCCGGTGTCATGCCTCGGCAATCACCGCTCCCCCGCGCAAACCGCCGTCGCACCCGATGCGCACCCCATCGCACCTCGGCAAAGGTCTCCCCCAGTTCCGGTGTCACAAACGCTCCCGGATAGTCGTACTCCTCCAGACTCGCAAATCGGTCCCCCTGAACCAGGCCCTGCACGTCCAGACCCGGCCGCTTGTAGCTGTAGTCACGCAGCATCACCTTGTCCGGCCGGATGCTGAGTCGGTACGCGAACGTCGAGATACTCTGCGACCCGGGCACCATGCCCGACCGGGGCCGAAACGGAAGCTCCGGTGTGTCGGGGAGATCCACGTGCACCACACTGTCATCCGCCACCACCAATGTGTGTCCGTCCGCCGTGTGCTCGAAAAAGTAGAACATGCCCTCGTCCTCCATCAACCGGTGGAGGAACTCCAGGTCCGTTTCTCGGTACTGCACGCAGTAGTTGCGCGGCGTATAGTCTCGAGTGAAGGCGAACCGGAACCGGTCCGAGGGGACCCCCCCTCCCTCGAGCACGTGGGCCAGTATCTCCGGTGTGGTCATGTCCTGGAAGATTCGAGACCTCCGGGAGTAACTCAGGAACCAGAGGAGGGGCGCCACCTCGATCCGGTAGAGGGCGAACGGGTCGTTGCGGCCCAGGTAGAGGACCGAATCGAGCATGCCGGAGACGTACCGGGGTCCTGTGGAACTCTCGAAGGTCAACAGGGTCGGTGCGCCGAGGACCTGCTCCGGCTCCACCCAGTCGTCGAGGGTCGCCACATCGACCACGAAACGGAACGGGAACGAGATGGCCTCGGTTCCGGTAAAGGCCACGACTTGCATGGAGGGTGCCCCCTCCACCTCGCACAGGAATTGAGCCTGGTTTGCCACCAGGGTGGTATCGCTATTCAATCTGCCATCCTCCATCGATCGCCGCGGGGTCACGGTCCTCGAGGGTCTGTCTTTCCCGGGTCTCCCCGGTCGGGTCCGTGTGTCTTTTCGTCCCCGCGGGGTCAACTCCACCACTTACACCAGGAATTCGAAACGGTCAACCCCTAGTTCCACCATTTTGCAAGGAATCTGTCGCGCCGTTTCCGACAATCATCGGTTTACAGTGGGGGAGGAGTGGTCGGGTCCGACGCTCCGGCCCCTGAAGTGTGCTGTTCCGCCTCTGGATCCTGCCTGGAATGCGGCTTGCTCAATGTCTCGGTGGTTCGGGCGTCGAGAAAGGATCAGGAGGTGCCCATCGTGTGTGCGGTGTCTGATGGGGGTGTGGTCGATGGTTCGATTCTCCCATTTTTCAGAGCCGGCAGGTGGAGGTTGGCAGGTGGAGCGATGTGTTCCGGACGCTTTCGCGGTGGCCGGTCCATGCCATGCCTGGAGGCTGGTTCCAGGGGAGGGAGGAGGCGTTGAAGCAGGCTCGAGTTGACCTTCGTGCGACGAACCGGTACCATGCCCCATCGGTGCCGGGGAGGGCGGTCCCGTCCTGACCGCGTGTCGGGCGTCCCCTGAATGGCGTTTGCGGGGCGTCGTCCCGGCGAGGTGGCGTGTCCACGACCGCCAGGGAGACAGTGCTTCATCCAAACTCGGAAAGGGCCGGCTCATGAATCGCGACTACTTGTGTCCGAAATGCCACGGGCACATCAAGGTGGGAAGTCACATCATCTTCACGGTGATCACGCGGAATCAGAAGCGCGGGATCATGTTGTTGAGCCCGGAGTTGGGCGACTACCGCACGATTCACCATCCCTCTCTCGAGTTTCAGCCCGGGGATCGGGTCGAGTTCCTGTGTCCCATCTGCCACGCAAACCTGACCGCGTCCGAGTGGCACCACAATCTGGCGCGTATCGTGATGATCGACGAGGAAGGGAACCGGTACGACGTGGTGTTTTCCGAGATTGCGGGTGAGAAATGCACCTACAAGATCGGGAACGACGAGATCGAGTCGTTTGGTGAGAACTCGGCGGAATACACCAACTATTTCGGTGAACGGCGCATGCAGCGCGCCTGACCCGCCCGAATCAAGTATCGAGCGCGCTTTCGCCTGGCCTCGAGGGCGGTCCGGGCGTAGCGGGTCCCAGAGTGCGCCAGCGGTGTTCGAGTCGGGCTCGAGCCTGTCGAGCGCGGGCACTGTCGAGCGGCACCTCCTGCCAGTCGCCGGTATCGAGGCGGCAGACGATGAGTCGGCCGGTGTGTTCACCTGTGGATGAGTCGGCCAGGCTGGCGGTGAGGGCGTCGATCCGCGGGGTATCTTCATCCTGGCGGCCGGACACGAAGCCGAGCGCCACCGGAGCGCCGCGGGTATCCCGAAACAGCAGGTCCACGGTGGTTTCCACGATGCAGGCGTCGGCGACCAGGATTCGGACTGGCACGCGGATATCCACCAGGGAGTTGTCGGCGAGGCGTCTGGAGAGCGGTGATTCGAGGATCCGGGCCACCAGGTCGACGGCCTGTTCGCGTTCTTCGCGGCCGAAGGTGCGGGGCTGTCCCGGGACCGTCTGTGCGGCCAGGTCGAGTCGTTCTGCGGGGCTGGGCGGGACCTGGAGCGGGGCCAGAGAGAGCGCGAAGCGGGCAAGGGAGTCAGGTTCATCGACCTTCCAGCAAAGAGGCTCCTGCCCGTTCGAGTGAGGTTTCCGCCGCGCTCGTGCACGTGCTCTCGATGCCAGCACTTCGGGCACGGTCCGGATCACCTCCTCCCTGTCACACAGATCGACCAGCCCCACGAGGTCGGCGCGGCCCGCGGACATGGGGGGCGCCTCGAGATAGGTTTTCACCGGTCCCGTCCGGACCACGAGGTGCCCGCCGCCTTGTTGCGCCTGGCCCTCCCCGGCCGGAACCACCGGGTGGACCCCTGGTTCGCGCCAGCCGGGCCCGACTCGAGCGTCCATGAAAGCGGAGAGCGCGGTCAGGCCGGCGGCCTTGCCCTGCCGGGCCTGCTGAACGCCGGTGAGAACCAGGTAGTCCCGTGCTCGAGTCATCGCCACGTAGAGGAGGCGGACGCGCTCGGCCTCCTCCCGGGGCCGTTCGTATTCCTTGAGTTCTTCCCAGTCCCGGGTTTGAGCCGATCCGGCGCGGAACCCGAATCGCCCGGAATCCCTCCGGACCAGAAACGAAGCAGCCCCGGTGTAGGACGACATCAGGCCGGGAACGAACACCACGGGCCACTCGAGCCCCTTGGCCTTGTGGATGGTGAGAATGCGCACCACGTCGTCGCCGGCCTCGGCGTCCGACATTTCTTCCTCCTGCCGTTTGCCCACGATGGCCCGGAGCAGGGTGTCGGAAAACGCCTCGACGCTGCGCATTCCTGCTGCTTCGTAGGTCCTTGCCAGGCTTCGGACCTTTTCCAGGTTGAGGATTTTCTGTTGACCTGCATAAGCAGCGTAAGCGGTAGGGAGGAGCAATGTGCGGTTGAGGGCTTCCGACACCAGGGCGGGCATGGACACCCGGTCCCGCATGTGGTGCAACGTGTCGAGGGTGTGAAACGCCTTTCGAATCCGTTCGAGGTCGGTCTGTGTGCCCTCTTCCAGGGCGTCGAGCGCCTGCCATCGGCGATAGTCGAGCAGGCCGGATCGCACGAGGCGGGTGATCGCCACGTCGTCGAACCCGAACGCAGGAGACCGGAGCACCGCGACCAGGGCGAGTGTGTCGTGGGGAGCCACGATGGCGCGCAACAGGTTGGAAGCGTCGATGACTTCCTGAGCTGCATAGAACCGTGTGCTTCCGATGATTCGGACCGGGACGCCCCGGTCCTGGAGTGCGTCGGTGTAGACATCGAGGTGCGAGGTGGCCCGGAACAGGATGGCGATGTCGCCTGGGCGCACCGGTCGCAGGGAGGAACCGTCCGGCACGAGGCGCTCGCGATGGATCATGCGTTCGATCCGGGCTGCCATCATGCGGGCCTCGAGTTCCCGGGCCTGGTCTGCGCTGAACCCCCGGGGCTTGCTCCCGCCCTCTCCCGTTCCTTTTTTCTCGCCGTAGCCCGAGCGGGTGTGCACGAGCAGTTCGACTCGAGGTGTGCCCGGGGCGGAGTGGCGGACCGGGACGAGCGGTGCGTAGTCGGGCTGATATCGCCCTCCGTCTTGCGGGCGCCGGATGTGCCCGGCGAAGTAGGCGTTCACGAAGTCGATCACGCCCGACACGCTGCGGAAGTTCCGCTCGAGGGTCCGTTCCTCGCCGCCCTGGGCCACCACCCTGGCCCGGACCTCCTCGAACACCTCCACGTCGGCACGCCGGAACCGGTAGATCGATTGCTTGGGGTCGCCTACGATGAACAGCTTCCCCGGAGCCAGCCGAACGTTGCGCCAGTCATCGGCGGTCGGTCCGTCCTCGGCGAGGTAGAACACGATCTCGGCCTGAAGCGGGTCGGTGTCCTGGAACTCGTCGACCAGGATGACCCGGTAGCGGTTCTGGAAGAAGCCGCGCACGTCCTTCCGGTCCCGAAGCAGGTCCCGGGTACGGATGAGCAGATCCTGAAATTCCACAACGCCCTGCACGGACTTCTCGGTGCGATAGGCGGAGAGGAAATCCTGGAGAACCTGCCAGGCGTCATGCGCCAGGATGTGCTGCCAGCCGCTCCGGTACTCGGCCACCGCCTCCACCGCGTCGGCCACGGCCTCGTTGACCTGCTCGAGCAGGGCCGGGTCCAACCATGCGCCCTTCTTTCCAACTTTCCGACGGTTCAACGGGAGGGCGTCCAGATCCCTGAGCGCTCGAGTCGGGTTGAGAAGGTACTCTCGATCGAACCGGGGCAAGGCCGCCAGGAGCGTGCGCCCTCGTGCTGCAGCCTTGTCATCCGGATCTCGAGCCCCGGGAAGACAGGTCGCCAGGGTGGCGCACACCGCCTGCAGGCGATCCGCGAGCCGCCCGGCCAGTTCGGACACGGGAACCGGAGCAGCCACCTCGTGCACCTCGACCAGGTCCAGGTATTGCACCATCGACTCGGCCAGTTCCGGCAGCGCCCGGTCTACCCGTTCGTTGAGGAGCCTTCGCCACGCTTCTCGAGGCTGCGAAAGCGCTTCCGCCTCCCACCGGGCATAGACCTCCTCGAACATCAGCCGGGTCCGCACGTCGTCGAGGATTTCGTGGTCCGGGACCAGGCCCGCCTCCACCGCGCGATCCCGTAGGAGCCGCGCAGCAAAGCCGTGCAAGGTGGTGATCGCAGCCCCGTCCAGTTCGTCCCGCGCCCGGGCCAGTCGTCCGTCCGGGTCCTCCCCTCGCACCAGGGCGGCCTCGATCTCGTTCTTGACCCGAAGGGAGATCTCTGCAGCCGCCTTCTCGGTAAAGGTGATCGCGGCCATCTCAGACAGACGCGCCTGTCCGTCCCGGATCAGAGCCAGGAGCTTGTCCACCAGCAAGGTGGTCTTCCCGGTTCCCGCACCCGCTATGACCACGAAATTCACATCGTGCCGGGTCCGGATCTCGTTGCGCACCGATTCGGGCATCGTCCCCTCTCGAAATCCTTGTTCAGGGCCGACGCCGAGGCCGGTCGCTCCGACGGAGGCTCAGCCGCCGACCAACTCGTTCGCCGCCCCAGGCGTCACCAACGTGGTGGTGGTCCAGTCCGCGCCGCAGTCGTCCGTGTCCACTCCGTTGGGAAAGCGGATGATGGACATGCTTTCGAAGCTCTTGTCATCCGCCGAAGTCCAGGTGCCTCCTTCGGCAAGGTCCACCGTGCCCACGCCATCGATGACAACACCGGTGAGTGCGCCTTCGTAAGAAACCGCGTCCACGAGTACCCCGCGCGCCAGGTCGATCAGCGCCAGGGCGTCCGGTCCGTTCTGCACGTTGTCCTTCTCCAGCGAGAACGGGAGGACCACCGCACCCGCCGCCACCTCGACGCCCGTGGTGGCCAGGACCAGGTACCCCCCGTCCGGCAAGGCGCCCGCCTCGGCCAGTGACCAGCGCGCGTACTCCTCGTTGTTGTTGCTCCCGTTGTAGGCCGCAAGCGCGTAGTCTGCCAGGTCCACGGTTTCGCCGGTGCCGTTGTAGATCTCCACGAACTCGAAGTAGTCGTTCCCGGGCTGGTCGTAGTCCACCTCGTTGATGACCAGGTGTGACGTGACCCCCGAATCGATCGTGAGTTGCGCCGTGGCCGACGAATCTCCCAGGGTGGCGGTCACGGTCACCAGACCGTCCGAACTCCCTGCAGTCACGTCGAACGAGGCAGTCAGGGTGTCCTCGAGTACCGTGACCGAGTCGGGGGCAGCGGCCCCGCCGACCGGATCCAGGGTGATGTCCACGACAGAGCCGCCCGTCGGCGCAGGGATGTCCAGGTGGACCGTGAAGGTGACCGAGGCGTCGGGCCTGACCGACACTTCGGCAGGGTCCAGGTCCATGACGGTGGGCAGTGCATCTGCGGCGATGGTGGATACATCCACACTCAGGGTAACGTCGCCCACCGTCGCGGAGAGGGTCACCGTCCGGTCCGGCACCAGCGCCTCGAGCAGCACGGGAGCTGAGGTGGCGCCTGCAGGGATGGTGACGCCCCCATTCGGAACAGCGAGGGCCTCTTCGTCCGACGAGGTGACGGTGACGAATGTGTCGGTGCTGACCGCTCGAGACAGGGTGACGGTCACAGGGTCTGGAATGGTGGGGGCAGATTCGGACGGGTCGGTCACTCGAGCGAACATCCCATCGGGTCCGAAGTCCACGATGACGGACGAGCCACCGACCAGGTCCTCGGGGCCTCGAGGTTCCAGTTTGTACATGTTGTGGCGATAGATGAGAATACCCGTCAGCGAGCTGAACACGTCGCCTTCCACGGGGAAGGGGTCGGCGAGGTAGAGATAGTCGTCCACGATGAGGGTTCCGTCGACCTCGAACTCGTTGGAAGGTTCCGTGTCATACTCGGACACGGGTGGGGAATCATCGGTGACAGTGACGTTGTCCACCTGAATGATCACGGCCTCGAGGGAGGCCTCGAGCGAGGGGTCGTCGGCGAGGGCTGCGGTGGTGGTGACGGTGGGAGCGGGAGGTGTTTCGCCATCGGAGGAGACGAGTTCGATGACGGGGTCTTTCAACTGGATCTGGCCGTAGTAGTCGTTGACGAGGGCGCTGGTGAGGTTGATTCGGTCTCCAGCCTGGAGGGTATTGTCCGGAGCATAGACGTAGATTCCGGAATAGGGCGCGCCCTGGTAGTCCGGGTCGGTTTCCTTGACCTGGAGGAAGAACCCCTGGTCGTTGCTGCCGGTGACCAGCACCTGGCTGAGGCTGACGTCACTCCCCTCCTGGACGGTGCCTTCTTTGATCTCATAGATGGTGACCGGACACCCGAGGGGGGGTGGGTTGGCCGCATCGGGGCAAGCGTCGCAAGCGTCGCCCATGCCGTCGCCATCGCTGTCCTCCTGTCCGGCGTTGGGTTCGTGGGAGCAGTTGTCCTCGTCGTTGGGCACCCCGTCGTTGTCGTAGTCGGCGGGGTCGTAGGCGGAGCAGACGGTGGTGCCGGGGTCGAGCGGGCAGATGTCGCAGGCGTCGCCCTCCCCGTCCTGGTCGAAGTCGGCCTGCACGCCGTCGTCCACGGGCCGGATCGGGTTGAAGATGGTTGGGCAGTTGTCGGTCTCGTTCGGGACACCGTCCCCGTCGTAGTCCTCTGCCGAAACCGACCCGTCATAGAGGCTCGAGCCGTTCACCGACGCTTCTGGTTCGGTGCGCTCGGGGATACAACTCGGTTCGTTCTCGGGCTGACCGCAGAACCAGGCGGGGTAGATGTCTCCGACGGCGGACTGGAGTTCCTCGAAGGACATGTCGATCTCGTTGCGTGTGCACAGGGCCTTGTCGGTTCCACAGATCTGCAAGGTGTCGCAGGACCCCTCGCCCATGATCGCTGCGACCGCATTGGCGTCGCCGTACATGGGGGTGCCGCCTTTCAGGACCAGGGCCACGTCCTGGGGTTCCGCCTCGATCACGGCTCGATAGGGCGTCCGGCCCTGGCGTGCGAACACGGTGATGTCCGCGGTCAATCCCGACTTGAGGATACCGATGACCTCGTCCATGGCTGCTGTCTTGGCCGCATCACGGGTCACCATGAGCCAGAGTTCGCGGTCGGAGAAGAAGCCATCGAGGTAGAGCGAGTTGAAGGTGTCAGCACACGCGAGTTCTCGGAGCATGTTCATGGATCCGGTGGGCATCCAGTCGGTCCCCAGGGCGATGGTGACGTGAAAGAACGCGGCGGTGGTGACCAGGGCGGTGTCTCCGTAAAGGGTGATGTTGGAGCGCGGGGACCAGATCAGGGCCGTGCCGTCGTGGGCCATCAAGGCATAGTCCGGCGGAATGAGGCCGACGCCGTGGATGAAGGATGCGTTGTCCTGGACCAGGTCCTGTCCGCCGTTCTCGAACGAACTGACGCAGATGAATTCATTGTGAGCCACGTCATCGATCCCTTCCGAGACGTGTGGAACATAGGCGTCCTCATCTGCTATCTGGTCGCTCGTGGTGATTTCCCCGTAGTCGCACCCGCTCGACCGCTGGGTTCCGTCGGAGTCGTCCAACGGGAAGGTGTCGTACTCCACGGGGGTCTGGCCGAGGCCGTCCTGCTTGTCCGAATCGAGGTTGCGGAGGAATCCGGTGATGCCGCCTGAACTGATGGAGGACGTGGCGCCGCCGAGCACGAAGCGGAGTTCTCCCCACATCTTTTCATCGGTGCCTGCGGTGCCGTCGACGGAGATCTTGGTGTGGCCGCGCTTCCCCTTGCGCCAGTCGTGGCGTTGCTCGTACCGCTCTGCGGTCTGTGTGTAGGGAGGCGCGTGGCAGAAATTCATGTGGTCGTGGGTGTTGATGAGTCCTGGCGAGACCACGGCGTCCGGACATTCGATCACCGTGGCCCCGTCCATCCGGTCGGAACAGTCGCAGCCGACACAGAGGATGCGGCCGTCGCCGTCGAAAGCCACCTCGCCGCCTTCATACACGGTTTCGGGGGTGAGAATGGTCCCCCGGATGAGCGTGGCGCCCTCCCCGGTCGTCACCTTGCACGTGCCGGACTCGAGAGGTTCCAGGTCCTGGCAATGCCACAAAGTATAGTCGTCCACGGTCTCCGACCATGGCCCGGGCGTGGGCGTGGCCGACAGAGGGGTGGGCGTGGGCGTGGGTGCTGAAGGGGTGGGCGTTTCCGCCGGTGGGCTCGTGGCCGTCACATCGTCGTCCCCGGGAGTGGGCGTGGCGATGTCGTCGTCATCGGGACCACACGCGACGAACGCGAGCATGGCGACTGCCAGCGGCAGCATGGCCATCGGGTTACGAATGCTGGGAGATTGCATGGTACACCTTCAAGTATGAGGGGACCCGCCCGGAGGCGGTCGTCCGGTTCGCAAGGTGGCGCGCGAACCCTTTCGCGCGTTCGGCCACCAGGGGGATCTTACACCCTAGTTGACGCGATGGGGGATGGCAATCGAATTTGCCAGGCGGAATCGAAGGCCGCGAGTGGAGCCGGACGCCACCATTTTCTGTCCCCGGGAAACCGGGATTGGGATATACTGTGCGAGACTCGTCCCCGGTATGAA
Source organism: uncultured Gammaproteobacteria bacterium (assembly GCA_964418585.1). GTDB lineage: Bacteria > Myxococcota_A > UBA796 > JAJRTE01 > JAJRTE01 > JAJRTE01. Next base: position 56,610 of record CAYQMG010000199.1, read on the forward strand.
CCCAGGCACGTCCGGGTACTCCCAGGGCGTGCAAAACGATCCGCAAGGCGATTCCATGCGTTCGAGCCTGCTTTTCCCTACCCGCGCGTTGTCCCTGGCGCTGGGGTTCCTGGCCCTTGTGGTCGGCGACGTCAGCCCGGCCGGACCGGCCCCGGGTCCGGCCGCCGACCGGGCCGACACGACCCAACGAAAGTCTGTCCCGGGTCCCGAGGCGGTCCGAGACGATTTCAGAACCGATCTCTCGGAGGAGGACTTCGATGCGTTTTCGTTCCAGGTGCGGGACGCGCGTGCGGTCAAGGTGATCGTGGACAGGCGCCCCGGGGACCGTGTTCAGGCGACGCCCCGGGTCTATTTCCTCAATCACGCGATCTACGAACTTCACATCGACTTCTTGCTCAGAAACCGTCTCGTGCCCACAGACGAAGCACGGAACATTCAGCTCGAGACATGGCGGGACGAAAACCGGCGCTTCATTTTTGCGCAGGTGGCCCGGTACGAGGGGCTTCCCGAAGGGGTCTACACGGTGGAACTGGCCGAAGAGGATCGGGCTCCGGCCGCGATCGTGGTGGAGTTGATGGCCCGCATTCAGGAACACATGGGGTTTGGAAAACTGGTATTCAAACCCAACTCCGTGGAGCAGGCGGCCTTGCGCAAGAAGTTGACGAAACACGGGGTGGAGGTGCTGAAGAACGACGCCCTGTCCGGCGAAATCGTCTACCAGGTGGTCCACGCCGCCCCCCCTGCCGTCGGCAAGCTGCGCATCGTCACCGAAACCGACCCGGTGGCCGTGGAAGCCATGGTGTTCAACCGAAACGACATCGTGCTTCTTCAGGTGGTGCCCAACGATATCACACGGGTGGCGGGTATCATCACGACGCGACCGACCACACCGTTGTCGCACGTCGCCATGCGGGCTCGAGGATGGAACATCCCGGTGGTGACCTGGCGTGAGGCGCTGACCGTGGCCTACCGGGAGGGGCTCGAGGATGCCTGGGTCTGCCTGGAGGTGCCGGAGCAAGGCCTCCCATCTTTGCGCCGCGCGTCGAGTGAGGAGGTGGCGTTGGCCGAGGCTCAACGAATGGCGGCGCAGAAACCGCTGCGGATTCCTCGAGCCGACCTGACGGTGACCGACCTGGTGGACCTTTCGCGGCTGCGGGCGGACGATGTGGTCAGTGTGGGAGCCAAGGCGGCCAATCTCGGCGAGGTGGCATTTCTGACCCAGGAACTCCAATACGCCGAACTGGAACCAATCCTCAGCGCCGTCCAGGGGGACTGGCTCGAGGACGCAATCGGGCCGACCCCGCGCAGACCCGCAAGACTCTCCCCCAGAAAGTTGGCTCGAGCCTACCTCAGCAAACTTCACGTGCCCCCTGGATTCGCGATTCCATTCTCTGCCTACCACGCCTTCCTCAACCATCCACCGAACGCCCACATCGTGGCCCGGCTGGACGCCATGCTCGAGGAACGGAGGTTCCACGAGGACGTGGTGTATCGGAAGGAGCAATTGGCCGAACTCCGCGCGCTCATTCGAGACGGGGAGATTCCCCCGAACTGGTCCCGGCGTATCCTGACCAAGATTCACAACGACTTCCCCGACCGCCGACTGTTCATCCGGAGTTCCACCAACGCGGAGGACCTGGAAGACTTCAACGGCGCCGGACTCTACGACACGGTGGGCAATGTCGAGGGGGACGCGGCCATCCTCCAGGCCATCAAGCGGGTGTGGGCGTCGGTCTGGAACTTCAGGGCCTACGAGGCGCGCGCAGACGCCGGCATCAGTCACCGGGCGGTCTATCCCGGCGTGCTGGTCCAGGAGGCGGTACACCCCTTCGCCGCAGGCGTCCTGGTCACCAAGGACATCCTGAGCGACAAGTGGAACAATCGCTTCTACCTCAACGCGAACCCCGGGTTCGGTGAGAACACCGTTCAGACGGGACGCGGGGCACCAGAACAGATCTACGGAGACCCGTTCACCGGCGAAGTCTTGCGCATCTCTCTCTCCGAACGCGGCGGCGCCTTGCTCACGGATACCGAGGTCCGCCAACTCGTCTTCTTCGCTGCCGTGATCGAGCAACACTTCGGTCGGCGGCGCGGCCTCCTCCCCTACCCCCAGGACATCGAGTGGCTGGTCGTCAATGGCAGGGTCTCCATCGTCCAGACCCGTCCCTATCACGCCCCGGAGATGTAGTCTCGACTTTGGGTAGAACCGCATGCCTGAGTCCTACAACCCCTTCCTGGACTTGCTCGGACCTCGGTCCCGGCCGGGCGCGCGCTTGCTCACCGCATGCCAGGCCGTCGTGCCTCGCCCAGACGCAGGTCGGACCGCCTACGCCATCGTGCTGAGCCTCCTTGACCTGCGCTTCGGAGACCAGGACGACCGGTACAGGCTGGAAACGCTCGCCAACGCAACCCAGCAGGCGTCCTTCCCGACCTTGCCTGCCTGGAAACCCCTCGGAATACCGGGAGGCCGACAACCCTTCGTCCAGACCGACACCCGGACAATCGAGCAGGACCCGCACGTGGCCTCGAGCGCCACGAATACGGAGTCCTCGCCGAACCCTCCCGCCCTGCCGACCCCCTCCTTGCCACCACTCCCCCCCGCCACGCCGCTGTTGCACGCGCTCCGCCACGCCGCCCAGACCGTGACGGCTCTCCCCTGGCCTCCTCCTGGTCACACGGGAACGCCCCGCGACTGGCTCGGACCACTCCATGCTCGCTTCGTCCCCCCTTCCCAACGCCGCCGCCTCGGCGAACACTACACCCCCACCTGGTTGGTACGCCGACTCGTCTCACACCTCCAGTGGCCTCCGCTCGAGGGCGGGCACTTCCTTGACCCGGCCTGCGGTTCGGGCGCATTCCTGCTCGAGGCGCTCCGCCTTCTCCAGGAACGCTGTCCCGACGACACCCCGCAAGCATGGCTCGACCGGTTGATCGGGGTGGACATCGAACCGTTGGCCGTGCGTACAGCCAGACTCAACCTCCGGATCGCCGCAGCCCAGGAGGGGCTCGCCGCTTCGATGGTCCCTCGAGTCTACCAGGCAGACGCCCTGGGCCTGGTTCCCCCCTGTCTCGAGTTGCCGGACAAGGCGACTCATGTGGCGGGAAATCCCCCGTGGGTGTCGTGGGAACATCTGGGTCCGGAGCGTCGCGCGTCGGGGGCCCTCTGGGAAGCGCTCGGCCTGTTCCCGCACTCTGGATGGGAGGCCCGGATGGGGGCGGGGAAGAAGGATCTGTCCATGCTGTTCGTCGCGCTGGCAGCGGAGCGGTGGTTGGTGGACGGCGGGTCTTTCGGATGGGTCCTGCCCCGTTCGCTGGCGACCAGCGTGGCAGCAGCCGGGCTCAGGCGTCAGTTCAGCCAGGGGCGGCTTGTTCTGACCCTACTCGAGGACCTTGGGCGGCTCAAGGTATTCCGCGATGCGCCGGCCCCGGCCATGCTGCTGGTCGGCAAGCGCGTGGCATCGAGAGCCGTTTCGCGGGCCAGCCGGGTTCGGTGCCTCGAGTGGTCGGGAGACCGGAGTTTTTCCGAAGGGGACGACCTGGAGGAGGTTCTGGAAGCGACGCGGAGGCATTCCCTCGAGATCGAGGTGGGCGCGGGCCCACCGGACGCCCCCTGGGTGGCGCTTCCTGGAGGGGCTGATACGGTTCGACGCCTCCTGTCCCGCGGCTCGGACTACCAGGCCATGGAAGGTGCGAACACCGGGGGTGCGAACGGTGTATACTGGGTGCAGCCGGTCGTTTCCAGGTCTTCGGGTCGGCGTTCGGCGCGCCGGGGGCAGGCGGGCGCGTCACCTGATTCGATAGAGCGCGGGGGGGAGGAACTGGTACGTATTCGCAACTTGCCATCCAGCGGCCGGAAAGTGGCTCCGCGGTGCGAGGCCTGGGTGGAAGCTTCTCGGATCCTTCCCCTGGTTCGGGGGCGCGACGTCCGACGGTGGCACGCAGCCCCTTCCCGTTTCATCGTGATGGTTCAGGATCCCGAGCGGAGGCAGGGCATCGACACGGAGGTCCTGAAACGGGAGGCGCCGCACACCCTGGCCTACCTGAAGCGGTTCGCGCCGCTGCTGACTGCCCGGCCGTTGTTTCGCAAGTACTTTGCCGGGAAGCAGGCGCCCTTCTATTCGATCTACAACGTGGGCGTCTACACGTTCTCCCCCTGGAAGGTGCTCTGGCGTGAGGTGGCGAGCCATCCCACCGCTGCGGTCATCGGACCTGACCCTCGAGGACGGCCGGTCATTCCAGACCACAAGCTCATGTTCATTCCCTGTGCATCGAGCGAGGAGGCGCACTACGTGTGTGCGATCCTGAACGCCCCCTTGGTCACGCTCCTCGTCTCTCGCCTGTGCACGACCACCTCCATGGGGACCCGGTTGCTGAAACAGATCCCGATCCCGCGCCACGACCCCGCAGCCCACGTCCACCGGTCGCTCGCCGCGTTGTCTCGAGAACGCCACGCCTCTCCGCACGACCCCTCGGTCAGGTCGCACGTCGATGACACGCTCGATCAGTTCGCTGCGCAGGCTCTGGGGGTGCCCGAGGCCGACCGTGTCTTGCTTCTCCAGACATCGATGTGAGCGTATGGGGTTGAGGCCGGCTTTTCCTTGCCCGGCTCCCTGGATTCTCCCGTATAATCCTGGGTGGGACCGCTCACCTGCGCCGGTGGGTTCATGGCGCCGGCTCAAGGCACCGGCTGGTATCCGAGGAGCACCGGACACGGCCCCCACGGCACAGGGGACTCGAGCGGACTGTGGTGGCGACGAGCGGGCGGATGCTGGGAGTGCAGTGGCGATGAGCGGGTGGTTGTTGGGTGCGTTGGCATGGCTTGGTATCGGGTTCGCAGCGAGCTGGTGGTGGGGATCCCTGGCCCGATTCGGTGAGGAGCCGGAGCCCCGGGGAGGAACGGTTCCTCGAGACGACAAGGGCGCGGCGCCGTGTTCGGAGGAGGACGGTCTGACCAGGGGTGTTCTTCCTCTGACCGACGTTGACAGTTCGACTGGCGGCCGGTTAGAGTAGATGCGTGCAGGTGTGCACCTGGAACGGTGGAGCGGAGGTGCGACAATGTTGAAGCGGCGACCGGTTGCGGTATGGGTTTCAGTGGTCGTGATTGCGCTTGGCGTTGGTCTGGGCGGGGCATGCAGCGACAACCTCATTCTTGATGAAACCGGACCGGTAGGGACCAGTTTGTTCGACGTTCAGATTGAGCTGTCTCCACCGGTGCTCGATTTCGGGCACGTGGAGGTGGGGGAGGAATCGATCCTTCCGTTGACCATCCGGAACAATGGCACCCGGCGTTTGACGATCAAGGATCTGGCCATCGACCGGGAAAGCAGTTTCCGTGTGAACGTGTCAGGGGAGGACATCGTCATTCCTCCGGGTGAGAGTGTTCAGGTGGACGTGTCCTACTATCCCACCCGGTATGAGGCAGCAGCAGCCAACCTGGTGGTTCTGAGCGACGATCCCTTGCTTCGGGAAACCACGGTCGGCCTTGCGGGTCGGTGCGATCCTCCCCGAATCGATCTCAGTCCGCGGATTTATGATTTTGGGGTGGCGTACCTCGGGTGCGTGGTGGAGCAGCCGTTGTACCTATCGAACCTTGGTGACGGGCCGCTTCACGTGTTGGATCTTGAGTTCGACAGCTCGAGCAGCGATCTGTCCATCGAGGTGCCCCAGGATTCCCTGCCTCTGGATATCGGTCCCGGGGAATATGTCGTGCTGAATGCCCGTTTCGAGCCGGTCACGGAGCAGGACGTGACGGCTGAGTTGACGGTGTCGTCGAACGATCCGGACGAACCCACGGTGGTGGCGTCATTGACCGGGCGAGGGGAAGAGGCGGGGCTGGTGACAGACATCACGTATGTGAGTGACAACGGCAAGGTGGACATTCTTTTCGTGGTGGACAACTCCGGTTCCATGGGGGACAATCAGACGACATTGGCGCGGAATTTCAACAACTTCTACCGTATCATCGAGGAACTGGAGCTGGACTGGCAGATAGGGGTGGTGACCACGGACACGGGTGTGCTTCAGGGTACTATCAAGATCATCACCCCCGAGACCGATGACGTGCGCTCCACCTTTTCGGAAAACGCGCTGGTGGGAACGATGGGGTCCGGGTATGAACGGGGCCTCGAGTTCGCCTACCGGGCCCTGTCCGAGCCGCTGGTGAACGGGCCAAACGTGGGATTCCTTCGACCGACGGCGGGACTTCGTATCATCTTCATGTCGGACGAACCGGATCAGTCGTCCGGGACGGTGGACTTCTACGTTTCCTACTTCCAGAACCTGAAGCCGAACCCCTCGATGGTTCAGATCAGCGCCATCACGGGCGGACGCTCCGGGTGCAGCACGGAATGCGGCTACGCAGATCCGGACGTTCGGTACTCGAACGCAGTGGATGCCACCGGGGGCGTGTGGGCCAGCATTTGTGAGTGCGATTTCATCGACGCACTCGAGATCCTGGCAGAGGAGTCCCAGGTGTTCCAGGACACGTTCACCCTGTCCCAGGATCCGGTGCCCGGCACCATCGTGGTCATGGTGGATGACACGGTTGCGACGGAGTGGCACTACGATGCCCGCCTCAACGCGGTGGTGTTCAACTCCCCCGACGTCACGCCGGCGAACGGTGCCACGGTGACCATCACCTACGAACTGGCGCTGGACTGCGCTGATTGACCCTGGCCGCCCTCCCCTGTTTCGTTTCCTTCCAGGATCGTCTATGATGGTCCCTGTGGACGTGTGGCTGCGTCATGAAAGGGAGTCGAAATGGTTCGCACAGGACCTGGTAAGGGCCACCCGGCGCCCGGTGGTCTGTCGCGCGTGTCGTCTCATCTGTGCGTTTCTCTCCTCATGCTGACCAGCCTCCTGTGGGCCGGGGTCGGGACGGGTTGCCAGGAACAAGGTGAGTCCGTTTCGGATGACAGCGTATCGCCGCCCCCCCTGGAGCAGCCTCGGCCCGGCAGCGAGGAACAGGGAGACCCCGATGCCTGGGTCGCCCACGCCCGGGCGCTCGAGGCGGCCAGGCGACCGGTGGAAGCGTTGCTCGCCTACCGAAGCGCCATGCGGATGGCCCCGCGCGACTGGCCGGAAAAAAAGCGCGCTGCGCTCGAGGCGCGTATTGCGCGGCTGTCCTTCTTGATGGGCGTTCCCGGCCAGGTGGAGCTTCCTGAACGCACGCCCATTCCTCGTCGCACCGTGGACACCGCAGCGGTGACCCGGGCGAACAGCTTGCTCAAGGAGGCGCTCGATGCCGAGGCGTCCGGTCGAATCCCGGACGCTCTGGCGCTCTACCGGCAGGTGCTTCAGACCATCACGGAGGGGGATGATCCAGCACTCTACTGGCGCGCGTGGCAAAAGGTTGCCGACCTGACGCCCGAGGGCGAGGGGCCTGGCGAGGGAGACTCCCCCGGGGAAGACCGTCTGGTCATGGATGCCAGTGCGTTCGTGAAAACAGACGAGGATGGGATGTTCCTTCGGAAGCACCGGCGCCTGGGCATTGGGGAACCGGAGATTCGCCTGGGCCAGGCTCGAACCGAATATGTGAAGGGAATGGACGCCATGCGCGCCGAGGACCCGGAATCCGCCGTGCAGGCGTTCGAGAAAGTCCTGGACCTGATCGAGGAAGATCAGGACCCAGAACTCTACCGGGCGGCCCAGGAGAATCTCGAGTCCCTCGGCAAGGGCAAGAAAACCCGGTAGTCCCCTCCCAACCGCCCGGCCCGCCCGGGACCGCGCCCCGTTACAGCTTCAGCAGTTCGCTCAGATTCTCCCGCCGACCCTCGGCAGCCTCCACGATCTCCTGGGCAAGCACCGTCAGCGTGCGCACACCCCAGCCCGTGGCCCCCCGCTTCGGCAGGTAAGGTTGGTGGAAGTACTGGCTGTTGTCTTCCTCGATCCACGCGGTCCCGGCAATGTCGATGTGCGCCCACGGCTTGCTCACGAATTCCTGGAGAAACAGTCCCGCCGTGCTCGCACTCGCCGGGCGACCGCCTGAGTTCGCGATGTCGGCCACGGGCGTCCGAATCTGGATCCGGTACTCGGGGAACAGTGGGAGCCGCCACATCTTTTCTTCGTGGGTGATTCCGGACTCGATGATCTGTCGACACAACCAGTCGTTGTTGGACATCACACCAGCCACCATGGTTCCAAGTGCGATCACGCATCCCCCGGTAAGGGTGGCAATGTCCACGACGAAGTCCACGTCCTGTTCACAGGCCCAGTAAAGGGCGTCGGCGAGCAGCATTCGGCCCTCGGCGTCGGTGTTGACCACCTCGACGTGCTTTGGTGCATACATCTTGATCACGTCTCCGGGCTTGTATGCCTTGCCGTCCGGGAGGTTTTCGCACGTGGGGATGACCCCGACGAGGTTGATGGGGATCTCCAACTCGGCCACGGCTTTCATGGTCGCAAGCACGGCGGCGGCCCCGGCCATGTCATACTTCATGTGGCCCATGCGTTCGGCGGGCTTGAGGGAGATGCCGCCGGAGTCGAAGGTGATTCCCTTTCCGACGTAGGCGGCCACGGGAGCGCCGTCTCCGGCGCCGTTGTGGCGGAGGGTGATGAAGCGAGGCTCCTCCTTGCTGCCCTGGGACACGGCGAGGATTCCGCCCATGCCCTTGGCCTCCAGTTCCTTTCGTCCCCAGGCCTCGAAGGCCATGCCGTGTTTTTGAGCGATGGCCTCGGCATGTTCGGCGAGGTAGGAGGGGGTGAGCACGTTTCCGGGCAGGTTGGCGAGGTTCCTGCACTTGTTGACGGCCCCGGCCAGGGTCTTGCCTTCCCGTGCAGCCTGAAGGACCCGAGCTTCGAGGTCTGGGTCTGGGACCAGGAAGACCAGGCTGTCGAGGGCCACGCGCTTGTCCTCGCGCTCCGAGTACTTGTACTGGCGAAAGAGGCCCAACTCGGTGCCCTCGGTGACGGCCTGAGCGACCACTTCGGGAGGGAATCCGGGAAAGGACTCGAGGCAGACCATCATCTGGGTCACGCGGCCCTTGCGCAGGGTTCTGGCCGCCCGTGCGGAGACGGAGCGGATCTTGTCGAGGTAGTAGTCACTCTTGCGGCCGAGTCCCATGAAGATCACCCGTTCCACGGGGCGACCGGGACCCAGGTGGACCAGGGTGTACTCCTTGAACTCGCCGCCGATCTCACCGGAGTCGATCATGCTCCGGATGGACACGGTGGAGATGGCCTCGATGGCGTCGAGCACGGATTCCGGGATGTCGCCGCCGGCGAACACGCCGACGACCAGGGCCTGGGCGTGGGCGTCGTTGAGCTTTCCAACCTGAGTGCTCAGCTTCAGGTCTGCGCGCTTGGTCTTCATGGTAACAGGCTCCTCCTGTGATTGGGCATGCTTACAAATGGTCGCGCATCTTATCCGGACGACGGTTCCAGATCAAGCGGGAAGCGGGCGCGGTTTCCTGGAAAGGTGAGACAGAGGACTCCGGCGCAGCCGGGTCGATTCAGTCGCGCGCCCAGGGAATACCGATTTCCAGCGCCCGTTGACGGTGCCGGCGCACCTGGTCCAGGTCGAACCTTCGCATGGCTCCGGGCGTCCCGGGCAGGGTCTGCCAGGCCCGGTACCATGCGGTGGTTTCCGCCAGCGTGGTCTCGAGGTCGAAAGCAGGTTGCCAGTGGAGGCGGGTTCGCGCCTTGTCCCACACCAGGGCCTGGTCCTGGAACGGTTCCTCCCGCCCCTGTCCCGGCGTCCACCGGCTCGATTCGCCCCAGGCGGCGCAGATCCGGGTCGCCAGGGTCGCGTTGTCCACGCCTCGAGGCTCCACCGGGCCGAAATTGAAGGCTTCACCCGCCACATTCGGCCGGTCCAGATTGCTCATCAGGGCCATGTACCCGGCCACCACGTCCAGACCGTACAGGTAGGCACGGCGCTGGCCAGGGTTCAAAACCACCGGCGCACGGCCTCGCATGAGCGCAAGGTAGCAATCGACGAAAAGACGGCCGGCCCCCCCCGTGCGCTCACTCGAATGGAAGTCGCCCCCGACGATGACGTTGCCCGCCCGTCCCACGGCCAGGCGCTTGCCCGTCTCCGCCAGGTAGGTTCGATGATAGTCGCCCGCCACCGCATCGGCGCAGGCCTTGGAGACCGCGTAGGGGCCGGAGGCAAACAACGGGTCGTTCTCCCTCCAGGCCGCCGCACCGGATGGCTGATAGACCTTGTCCGTGGTCACGATCACCGCCCGCTCCGCACGGCTCGAACGGCGGAATGCCTCGAGCACGGTGACGGTTCCGAGCAAATTGGTGCGATAAGCCTCGACCGGGTGGCGCCTGGCCTCTCCGACAAGCGACACCGCAGCAAGATGAAACAGGGCGTCCACCTGGTCCACGAGACCCATCATGCGGTCCGCGTCGGCCACATCCACACGCAAAAAGCGGATGTCGTCCGACAGGCCCGAAGACCGGAAGTGCAGGCTGTCATTCGGATCTTCAATGTCCACCCCCACCACATCGGCACCCGCCTCAAGCAGCTCGAGCGCCAGCCAGGTCCCCTTGACTCCGGCGACTCCAGTCACCAGCACCGTCCTGTTCCGAAAGTATCCACCGAAGGTCATGGCGCTGCTCCGGTACCGCGTCAGCCTGAACGTTCCTGCCCCGACCGGCTTCGGGAAGGCGTGAGAAAGACGCGCCAGGAATCGGGCAGACGTGATCCAAGCCGACTGATCTGAAGTTCCTCCCATCGGGGCTGATAGGCAGGTCGCAGCAACCGAAGGCCCGCTTCTTCCGGGGTGAGGTTCTCCTTCCGCAAGTTGCACCTCCGACACGCCACCACCAGGTTGGACCAACTCGAGACACCACCCCGGCTTCGCGGTACCACGTGGTCCAGGGTCAGTTCCGACGGCGGAGGCTGTGCACCGCAATACTGGCAGGTGAACCGGTCCCTCAGCAAAAGATTCCGGCGCGAAAACCGAATGGGAAATCCATTCCGCCCGTTGTGGTAACGGAGCACGATAACCTCGGGCACGGGCATGCGCCAGTTGCAGCCGTGAATGAAGCGCTCCGAATCCTCGCCGTCTTCATTGCTGCCGTGAACGATCCACTCGTGGAAATCATAGGTGGCAAACGATCGAGGCTCCACGAACCGGGCCGAATCCAGGTAAACTTGCACCACCGCGTGCCGGACCGTGGTCACGCTCACCGGTTGCCAGGAACGGTTCAGGACAAGCACGTTTTCCTGCAAGACGCTCATGCGCGGTTCCTCGAGCAGGCAAGGTCTCATTCTGACGCTCAATCGCCTTTTGTTCAAGCGTTCTGTTTTTCGTGGGTAACGCTGGCGTAACGGGGAGTGGACACCATGGAGACGGAGCCCCCCATGGCTCCATCTCACCCCAGGATTCTCACAAGGAGGTCGTTCATGCTCTACAAGAGCCTGCTGCTCGGCGTTGCTCTGGCCATGGTTCCCGGTGCCTCGTTCAAGGGGTGCCCCAGCGACATGGACTGGGACGGGGCAGAAGATTCCACCGACAACTGCCTGGACTACTACAACCCGGCTCAGACCGACACCGACGGTGATGGTATCGGCGACGCCTGCGACGATGATACGCCCGGCCGGGTTCCCACATTCGAGGGCTGCTACTTCAGCTACTGGCCGCCACTGCACGGGGTCAACTGGGAGGACCGGCCCACCTTGATTCGACAGGGTGAGATGGATCCCACCTCTCTGTTCGTCACCATCGACTGGGGTGGAGACCCCGCCTGGGTCGAATCCGGACCGGGGTCGACCAATGGTGAGTGGATCTGGTTCGATATCCGCGACGACCACAACCCACTCTGGTTCACTCGCACGGTCGTGGAAGCCGTGGCCGAGGATACGGACGGAGACAGGGTCATCGATACGATGAGCGGTTCCTACGTCATGTTCACCTGCGATTCGGACAACGGGTATCCCTGCGACGCATTCGCGGATGGCGACGACTTCTACTACTGGGACTTCTTTGGAGACGGAACGTTCCTCGCACATCGCGTGGACAGCACCGAATGCTCGGCTGCGTTCTGACCCATTTCAATACTTCGTCATGACGCCCTGCCAGGAAGTGCGCCTTGCTGCTCGGGGCCTCCCTCGAGAGGCACGGCTCCAGATCCGCTATCCATCGACCCGGTCGACGGTGCAACAATCGAGGACTTCCTCGGCAGGTCCCCACGTGCGCCCCGGGTTGCTGACAGGCTGGAACGCGGTCCCCGGGAAAAAGAATTTGCCTGCACACCCGTCGTCGTGTTAGCCTATCTGACGGCACCTGGAAGCCCACGCCTGTGGCCTGCAATGCAGGATTCGATCGATCGATTCCCACCCCCACCAGGTCATCGGCGCTTGTTGGGAGATACCAAATCAGGGGATGAACCCAGGGCAATTTCTCCGCTCCTGTTCCGAGGCTGCCATGTCGCTGAGCGCGTCCGCGTCGGTGTTCAAGTGTATCCGGTGGACCCGATTCCGCCTGGTGATCCAGGCGGTCGATCCCATTGTGCTCCGGGGATTCATCGGACCGACCCTGCGCGGCCTCCTTGGCGAAGCCCTCCATGACAGTGCGGGGCGAGACTCCGAAGCCAGACCACCCGGGCAGGCCAGTCTCTTTCGGACCCTGTTCGAGGGCGTCGGACATGGAGAGAACCCGTCGAGGCGGCCTCCTCCATACCTTCTGCATCCCCCGGGCCGTTCGGGTCTCCGACTCGGTCCTGGAGACATGTTCGACTATGAGTTGACGCTGGTTGGAGACGCGGCAAGGCATGCTCCGACCCTGTTTCGGCAACTGTACACATTCGGACTGAACGGAGGGGTGGGGCGTCACCGAGCCCGTTTCCTGTTGAAAGAGGTCTGGGCCGGGGCGCCTGGAGGGGAGGTTCTCATTTTCGGCGGCATGGGCGGCCTTCTTGTGGAGCACTTCCGTCCGGAATGGTCATGGAACGGAGAACAGTTCGTCGAACGTGCGCTCCAGGAACATCCTCCAGACATCCGGGCAATTACGCTCGAGTTGGTTACCCCTCTGGATCTTCGGGCAAAAGGAAAGCCGGTGTCGGATCTGACGTTCAGTCACATTTTCCGTTCCGTGCTTCGTAGTCTGGCTTCCTATGCGCGGAGCCATGGGGATGGGAAGCTCCCGATCGATTTTCAGGCCTGGAAGGCACAGGCGCGATCGGTGGCGAAGACGGCCGACCGGACGCGGGTGCAACGGGTCGTGCACTACAGCCGCCGACAGTTCGACCGGGACGGGACGCCTCGACGTATCGGGGTGACCTCTCGAGTGGGTACCTTGACGTTTGAGGGGGAGCTGTCTCCATTCCTTCCGTTCCTGGCACTGGCCACCAGGTTCCACGTGGGCAAGGGGAGGACCATGGGGTTCGGCGTCCCGATGATCCAGGTGCGGTCGTAGTTCCTCCCGCGTCATGTGGCATCGCCGGTTCAGAGCGAGCGTACCTGTCGGCGTTCCGCTGGTGATTCGGAAAGGAACCGTCGTTCCGCGCGCCCGAGACTGTTGACCATTCCCTGCTCGTGTCTGCTACAATGGGGCGAAGTGCTGATACCGGGGGTCCTGCGGCCGGTGCATGCCGATTGCTGCGGGAGCGCCCGGGTCTGGGTAAGGACGAGGATGAGGCGCTGATAGTGAACGCAACCGAACGAAGTTACATCACCCCCCAGGGGTGGCAACGTCTGCAAGACGAATACAATGTGCTGAGACACGAAGAGCGGCCCAAGGTCGTGGAGGAAGTTTCTGCTGCCGCCGCCCTGGGTGACCGATCTGAGAACGCGGAATACATCTACGGCAAGAAGCGACTGAGGGAGATCGATCGGAGGCTCCGATACCTGGCGACGAGGCTTGAGCATGTTCAACAGGTGGACCCGGGCCAGATGGACCGGGACGACGTTTCCTTTGGTGCCACGGTGACCGTGGAGTATGAAGACGGTCGCGAAACCACCTACCACATCGTGGGGATCGACGAGGTGGACGTTCCCAGGAATCGTATCAGCTACAAGTCTCCAGTGGGCCGCGCCTTGATGGGGAAGCGTGTCGGGGATGTGGTGGTCGTGCACCGGCCCGCCGGCCCGGTGGAACTCGAGGTGCTGGAGGTGAAGTACCAGGAGCTGGACTGACCTGAGGGGGCGGACCCCGAAAGGCGGCGGCAGCGGTCAGGCGGCGGAGCGGCGAAGCGTCGAGGCGGAAGTTCGGTTCATCTCGACCCTGGTGCACCGGGATGGACCTGGCGTTGAGGTGTACGTTGCGAGGCGGCGGAGGTTCAGGTAGGGGCGCCCGTGGATTGGGGCGTATCGCGGTCCGTGCTGCGGCAGGCTTGTTGGTCATGGCGACCTGGCACGTTCTGGCCCAGGACCAGGCCGTCTGGGAACGTTGGCCTGCCGACGCAGCGGTCAAGGTCGTGCATGACCAGTGCGTTCCGCTCGGTCCCCCGCACGCGCCCGAGGTGGTTCAGACGCAGGAGCGGCTCAAGCACCGCCTCGCACTCGTGCTCGACCCTCGTCTCTCTCCGGAACTCCGGCGTCGCGTCGCACTCTACCTGAATGCCGAGACACTGGAAGCCCGGGCACGGGAGCGGGCCGAACAGGTAAGCCGGACTCGAGCGGATATCGAGAGCGGGCGACTGGACCGGGCTGCCTCCGCCCTGTACGATCTGGAACGCCTTGTCCTGTTCACCGCCCAGTTGCGCAATCAGCGGGCCGAACTGACCCGGATTCGCATCACTGGCGACGGCACGATCCAGCTTACACTCAAACCGCCCTCCCCTTCCCCTCCGCTCTCCACGCTCGTGGCCCGCGCCGTGGCCAACCTGATCGATGAAGCCGCTCGAACCGGCCTCGATTGCACCTCCACCGACCTGTATGCAGGCGCCGTGGCAGCAGCCGGGGACCGAACCACGCTTCCCCTGTCTCTCATCCGCCAGGACGACCTGAGAAGACTGCACGCCCGGGTCGAAACATTGCACCAGGCATGCATCGACCGGATCTCCAGAGGCGCCACCTACTTTGCAGACACACGCACGCCGACTCCAGCGGAACTGATGGCGGTGGTCGAGGAGGTGGGGCGTTTTCTCGACAAGGCTTCCCGGGTGCTCGGCCAGGCCATCGAACAGTACGAAGACGACCTGGACGCACGACTGGATGGACGCCTGCGCGCCCCCACCGCTGAACCGCCCGCCGACACGCCGGAACCATCCATCCCACCCGGAACCACGGCGACGCTCGCGCCTGCAGGAGGTCCCACACCCACACCGCCACCCGAGAAGTCCCGTGGAGAGATCGAACGGGATGCGTTCGTTCAGGATATGCACCGTCAGGTCGAGATGCTGCGACGGCAACAGGGCGGCGAGGTGGGCGGACTGGCAACCCGTCCCACGAGTTCGGCCAACAACCTCCACATTCGCATGAAAAGACTTCATCGTATCGCCGCGACTGCTGCGGGCGTGGGCCGGACCGACGGCACGTTCACGTGCCCCCTTGCCGACGGTGTTGTGCACGTGACGTTCGAGCAGAAGGGCGGAGAACTGAGGAGGCTGAAAGCGGAAGTGACGGAGCGCTTTCCGGACCAGGTATCTCTCACCTGGTGGGTTTCGATCGAGCGGCGGAGCGACGCGGATTTCAAGCTTCAGTCGCAACTTGGTGGGATCGGGGCATACATGGACGTGGAGAAAGGGGAACCGGTGCGTTTTCCGAACTATCAGCAAATCATCATCCTGGTCAACCGTCTGGACCAGATTCTCCAGGGGGCTCGAGTCCCCACAGGGCCGGTCGCCGGTCCGCGGGAATGAGTGGTCCGACCCCGGGTCGGCCGAGGCCGGGGCAAGGCGTGGACCTGCAAGGCGGTTGGGCGCCGTCGCCTTGACTTGACACGCCAGCATGATAGAATCGACCCATCCACGGCGCGGCGGAACACGGAGCAGACAGCGGCGGGCTGGAATCAAGACGTGCAACTTCCCTTCGATGTGCAGCAGTTCGGGCGACTCGCCCGGCGGGACGCCGAGCGGGCCTGCGTGCAGTTCCTCAGTTCGTGTACCGGAGATCCCACCCCGGTCCTGACGGTGCTCGACGCCGAGCCTCCCGCGGAATGGCCCGACGATCTCGTGCCGCTTCTTTCCTGGGTATGCCATGCAGCGAGCGCAGAAGGCCCGACCGTCCAGGTCGAGGAGGTCGTGGCGCGCCTGTTCCATATCGACAACATCGTCCAGTCCCCCATGCGTCATGTTCGGAAACAACTTGCGCCCGGGGACGAGATTTCCGAGCTGCTCGCGCGCAGGATGGGGTCCTCCCTGTTCGTGCTCCCGGGGGAAGGGGACCGACTGGTGGCGTTGGAACCGGCCGCGTTCGTCATCGGGGTCCATCTGGGATACTGGCGGGGGGCACAGACAGGCGTTCGTGCCAAGCGTATGCGGTCGCGGGAACAGGATGCGATTCGCCGGGGCTGGTCTCGGCTCGAGGCACTTCGCCGGGACCGGGGACCGGTCGCCTTTTTCGAGTACTGGTTCTCCCAGCTCATCGAGTGCCCCAACCACGACTTGCCGTCCACCTTGCGCTGGCTCGAGGCCCTGGACCCTGTCACGAGGAACCGCCTCTGGATCGAGGTGCTCCGATTTCAACAACGGTGTGCCTTGCCCCCCGGACGTTCGCCGTCTGTCTTCACCCTCCGTAACCGTCTCCAGGATCAGGGGATACCGGCTGAACCCGAGCATGTCCAGCGGCTCATCCGCCTCGCCGATGAATGGATGCACCGGCTGCAACCAGACCCTGATGTGGATCGGGGACACGTTCAGGCCACCCGGGAGGAACTCGAGGAATACCTCTCCTGGGAATCTCGAGCCTCTGTGCTGAATCCATTCCTTGCTTCCGAGGGAATCGAAGCTCTCAATCAGGCCCTGGTGGAACTCGCTTGCGCCACCGGGACCTCGGAACAGTCTCCCGAGGTGGTGGAAGAACTCGTCGAGTTTCGCGAAAGTTTTCTCAAGCGAATTCATGCACGCCCACTCATGGACCTCGCCCCACTGGACCCTGCCGCCTACCTCGCCGGACGCCTGGCCGCGAATCAGGGGCGTATCATCCCGGCTGCGGCGGACCCGGACGCGCTCGAGGGTGCGTGGACCCGATTGAACGCCCGGATGGAGGAGGCCCTGGATTCGTCTGCCGCATCTGAATCAACCGCGACCGCGGAAGAGGAACCACTCCCACCGCTCTCGGACCTCTCGGAAGGGATCGAGTTTGCGAGCGCGCAGGAGTTTTTCGACATTGACGAAGACATGTTTCCCAGTCTCGAGCTGGATGCGGCCGGGAATCCGCTTGACGGCCCGCCCTCCAAGCGAGAAGCGACGCGATCGCCCGTTTCAGCCGTCTCGAGGAGGCGCCCCGAACCGCTCCCTCCGCCCGTCCCTGACACGGCCCTCGGGCCGGGCCCGGACTCGCCCCCCGGGACTACTTCCCGGACGGAGGTGGAGCGCCCAACCCATGCTGCCGGCCACGGGAGGGATACGGTACCCGACAGGCAGCCCTCGGCAACGCAAGCGCACCACGACGCCTCACCCGCGGCACCCGTACCGCCGTTCACACCGGCAGCACCCGCCTCGTTGGGACGGGTGATCGATGAACTCGAGGACGTGGCGCGTGCCCTGGACCGACTGTCTCTTTCGGGGGAATCCAGTGAGGCCGACCAGGTACGGCACGAGTCCAGTTCCGGCGACCGAAAGCCCCCTGGTGTCGGAGCGGATCTGCTGGAAGTGCCTCGAGAGACCGACGAGACGCCGCCCGCAGCCCCGTCTGCGCTCCCCGTGCCGGGGAAGGAAACGTTCGACAGCCAGGACTGGGAGACACCGCGGGAACATTCGGAAGAGAAAGGGTCGGGCGGCGCGCGTTGAAATGGGAGAACATGACACACCGAGCGCGGCGCACATCCACCCGCACCCGGCGTTGTCGCTCGACGCGAGAAGACAGGAAGGAACATGGCCATGGGGAACAGACGACCGTTGGTGGTGGGGATCGATCTCGGCACAACCTACTGTTCGGTTGCCTACATCGATCCGGGTACGGGCCGCCCAGCCCTGATGATGATAGGCGAGGACTACGACGAGTATGTCCCATCCATGGTGGCGGTCCGCGACGGAGAACTGGTGGCAGGCAAGGCCGCCGCCGACCTGCTGCTGACCGGAGACGACCCCAACGTGGCCTGGATGTTCAAGCGGGACATCGGTCGTGACAAACCCTACCTCCGGGTGGGCGACCGCACACTGGACGCCCAGGCCTGCACAGAGGTGCTCCTGCGCCACCTCAAAACCGGTGCCGAGGCCAATTTCCCGGACATGGAGATCACCGGAGCCGTGGTCACCGTGCCGGCAAACTTCAACTCGGCCAGACGAAAAGCGACGTTGCAGGCAGCAGAGGCGGCAGGACTCAACGTCATTCGGCTCATCAACGAGCCCACCGCCGCACTCCTCGCCCACGCAGACATGTATCGCGACATCGACCTCGAAACGCCTGGACGCTATCTCGTTTTCGACTTCGGCGGCGGAACGCTCGACGTGACCGCCGCCGTCACCGGGCAACAGGGAACCGAGGATGGAACCCCCGTGCAGGTGGTCAACAGTCGCGGTCGGGACGTGGGAGGCATGGACATCGACCGGGCATTGACCCGCGAGTTGATCGACCAGTTCAAGGAACGGCACGGAATCGATCCAACCGCAGGGCACCCCGAGGTCTATCAGCAACTCAACAATCTGGCCATCCGGGTCAAGGAAGGCCTCTCCCGGTCCGACAAGTTTCTTGTGAGCTGGGCCTGGCAGGGGAAAGCCCTCGAGTTCACGCTCTCCCGGCAGCGGTACCACGAACTGGTGGAACGTGTGCTCAATCGTGCGTTCGGCGCCGTCGAAATGGTGCTCACCGAGGAATCCTGGTCGTTCACAGACATCGATCGCGTGTTCCTCATCGGGGGGACTTGCCTGGTGCCGTTCGTCAAGGAGTACTTTCAGGACCGCCTCGAGGCAGATCGAGTCTGGCTTCGTCCGCAAGACTGCCGGAAGATGGTGGCCTACGGAGCCGCCCTGACCCCTGCCCGGGTGGCACTGGGGGAGGAGAGGCCGCTTCCTGACGGAACCCCGGTTCAAGAGGAGCCGCTGATCACACGCGAACCTGCGCCCTACTCCATCGGGATCGTGGCCGTGGATCCGGAGACCGGCGCCCTGGTCAACTCGCAGATCCTGCCTCGCAAGACCCTGGTTCCGACGGAAGGGAAGTACAGCAAGGAATTCACCACGTCCAGCGATGACCAGGACACGCTCGAGTTGGTGGTGCTTCAGGGAGAGAGCCGCAAGCCGGAGCAAAACGTGCTCATCGGGCGGATTCGGTTCGAGGGTTTGACCCCTCGAAAGATGGGGCAGACGCGGGTGCGGGTGACCATCGACTACGACCTGGATCACAAGGTGCAGGTCACTGCGGAGGAAGTGGATCGGCCGGGGCACAAAGTTGCCCAGACCGTGCTTGCCGAGGGTCTCAACGCCAACCTCAAGGGGATCCTGGCGGAGATGAGCGGGCAACTGGATCCTGCGCGCAGGGCTACCGAGACATCCGCCCTGGACGCCGTTTTCATCTTCGACACGACGGGGAGCATGTTTCCGTGCATCAGCCGGGTGAAGGAGGCCCTGGGTCAGATGCTCGACCGATTGCAGCGCACGGTGACCGGTTTCCGTCTGGCGCTCATCGGGTATTCGGATCACGATCAAGATGAGCCGGAGCCTTTTCTGGTCAAGGTGACCGATTTTTCCCAGGATCATCCTGCGCTTCAGGGAGAGATTGCGAGGATGAAACCCACCTATGGCGGTGACAATCCGGAAGCGGTCGAGGATGCGCTCCATGCGGCGAACCGTTTGAGCTGGTCCCCGAACTCCAGACGCGCCATTGTCCTGGTGGGGGACGCACCACCTCACGGCGTGGGCGCACCGGACGACTACTTCGAGGATGGCTGTCCGCTCGGGTATGTGTGGGAGGACGAGGTGGAGGCGCTTCTTCAGAAAGGGGTCGTCTTCTACACCGTGCTTGCCCACGACCGGGAGCCGGATCCGACAGCCAGGCGTATCTGGCAGGACCTGGCCAACCGAAGCGGTGGAAAGTACTTCGAGCTGGAGGACATTTCGGACATCGCCCTGCTCCTCGAGGCGTGCGTCGCGGTGCGGGCGGGCGTGCTCGATACCTGGCTCACCACCCTCCCTGCCGAAATCCGGCAACGGGTGGCCTCGAGCGTGGCAAGTTGACATGAAGTATTTGTTGGCGATCGCTGTTCTGGCCGCCCTGGTGTTTCTCGCCTCCTGGGCGATGAAGCAACAGCAGCGACGTCGTCTCGAAGCCCAGTTTCGGAAACTCGCCGCCCGCGCTGCCCGCCCGGTCAACCCGCGTCTCGAGAGCCGACGGGCTCAGGTGGCCGAGTCCATCGGCAACGTGCTCGCCAACCTGAAAAGCGGCTCCTCGCGACCCGCGGACATTGCCCGGGTACTTCCGAAGTTTCATCAACAAATCGCGCGCCTCGAGCAGGATCAACGGACGCAGGGGGAAGCCGAGTCGAGTCGTGGGCGTCTTCGCAAGTGGCTCGACCGTCTGGACGGGCACCCTCCCGGGTCTGATCATCAGGAACTGCGCGAAGTGGTGCGCAAGGCGTACCGGATCGCTTCGGGACTCGTGGACGAGGGGGACCTCGAGGGTGCGGTCGAGACGGCGGTGAATGCGGAGATCCTTGTCAAGAAGCAGTACGAAGCGCTGGAGGCCACTCGCGCGCGACTCGAGGGCACCAGGCAGCGTATCGAGCAAGGGGTTGCCCAGGCCGAGAAGTGCAATGCACCCATTCTGGTTCGCGTGCAGTGGGAGCGCCTGATGGCCGAAGTGGCCGACCTCGAGGGTCTGGCACGTTCGGGGAAGCTGTCGGAGGCGCTGGGCAAGGCCAACCGGGTCCTCTCGTTGCTTGACGAACTCTCCGCAGACCTCGAGGCGCAACTCACCCGGCAGATCCAGGAGCACCAAGCCCAGGCGGCCGCGATTCTCGCCGATCTCCTCATGTGGCCCCCGGACGACGAGGCGCCTCGGGCCGCTGTTCACGAGATGCTCGACCGGTTGGAGCAGCCTTCCCAGGAAGGGAAGACCAGGCGCCGGGGACTGGACGAGGCGCGGGAACAACTCGAGCTGGCACACGCCTGGGTCGAGCGCAGCGTGGCCCTGGCCGGGGAGCATGAAACGCGGTGGAAGGCCTACGTGGCCACGCTCGAGCAGCGGCTCAAGGAACGACCGCTCGGCGCCCTCGACGGGTTTCAATCCTTGCCCAGGGCCGTGGTGGAGGCACGAGAGCAACTCGAACGACGGCGTGCGCGACTTCAGGCCCGCGGCACCTCGAGGCGCCCGTGGCACCTGGCCGAGGACATCGAGGAAATCCTTCAGGAGGAAAGCGCCCTTTTCGACGAGGTCGTCCAGACCATCGCGCGCCTCGAAACCCGCGTCGGGCGGCTCTCCGACACCTTCCGGACGGCAGGACGACTTTCGCTGGGTGCGGTCGATTTCGCCGAACCGCTTCAGGGCCTTGCGACTCGATTCTCGGCGCTTCGTCATCGCCTGGAAAAAAGAGACCTGGAGACGCTCGAGTCGGACATCGTGCGTCTCGAGGAGGATCTGGCCGAGGTGGTGGAGAAGGCGCGCAGACAGGGACTCGACCGTGGTCGAAAGGTCCTCGAAGTGCTCGAGCAGGCACTTCAGGTTCTGGAAAAAGGAGAATTGTTCTCCCACGCAGGGACCGAAGGCGAGGCGTTGCGGAGTGCCTGCGGGGAACTCGAGCACCACATCGCACGGGAGGACGTGATCGCGGTGCTCGAGATCGCGGCTGCGTGGGAGGAGCGTGCGCCGACTCTGGTCGAGGAGGCACGGTGCGCACGGAACCAGGCTCGAGTGGAGGACCTCCTGGCCCGGGCCGCCCCGCCGCCGGAACTGAAAGGCCTTGTGCCAGACACCCGGAGGGAGGTGGAGCAGGCACTGGCGGAAATCAGGATCGAACTCACCGGCGCCACACACTTCCTGAACGACGACCAGGCCATCGACCGAATCTGCGCCGAGGTCGAACAGCGGTTGACCTCCATCGCAGCCCGCACCCGGGAAGAACTCTCCTCCCGGTTTCAGGAGAGCTACGACCGACACGCTGCCATGCTTGCAAAATTGACACGGAGCACCGTTCAGTTCTACCTCCCGGACGACGCCCACGAGGCACTCGCCACGTCCAGACGTCTCGAGGAATCCTGCAGGACGCGGGCAGAGCGCTCGAGCATGGACACGCTGGAAGCCACCCTCGAGCTGGTTGAACAGGGCGCCGTGCTTCAGGCTCTGTGGCAGGAGGCATTGCCTCGAGCACGCCGGTTCTACAGCCGGCAACTCAACGTGATCGGAATCGAACTCGACTCGGTCACGCCGGAGGGACTCCCGGACGACGTAACCACGGAACTGGAGCGACTGCGTGGGGAATCCCAACGTCTGGCCGCATTGCTGGAGACCGATCGGTGGGAGGAAGTCGCCGAGGAACTCGACGACCTTGCCGGGCAGGTCCGGGCGCTTTCCGACCGCGCCGATGCCCTGCGCGGGCTGTATGAGTGGCATCAGGCGCACGAACCCGAGGCGCTTCGACTGGTCGAGCGGCTGCGTTCCGTGGGATGTGACCAGGAATCGAGGCGTCTGTCCTCGTGCCTGGAAGCCTGGTCCCGCCTCGTCCAGGAAGAATCCTCGACGGACCGACTCCGGGAACTTCGCGCCGAACTGGAATCTGCCCTGGCCGAAGGAGAACGTGCGGTCGCGAGTGCAGTCGAGGAGATCGAGCGCTCGAGGCGGGAGCAAGGAGAACTGGAGAACTGGCGTCAGATCCTGGCCTTGCGCAAGCAAGACCTCGACTGGGCGCGGTCAAGTCTCAAGAACGTGTTGGGCCTTGGGCCTGAAGGGATGGATCTCCGTCGGGGGTTGGGTATCCTGCAGGCATTGCAGCGCTCCCTGGACATCGTGGGCCTGGACCTGGATGCCGCCGCCCATCACGACCAGGCGTTCCAGGACTGGCTCCAGGAGGTACGCTCCCGAGCCGAACGACGCTTCCTCGACGATTTCCAGGAAGTCCTCGACGCGCTTCACGAACGGCCGGCGTCGATGAAAGCCCTCTGTGCCGAAGCGCTTACCCACGTGGATTCCGTTCTGTCCACCGGATTCATCGACGACGAGGAACGGGTCTCCTACGAACGGCTTCAGGCCCTGGGGGACGACTATCACAAGTTGTTTGCCCGGCGCTTCTCCTTCGAGCAGGTCCTGGCTGAGCCGCCCCGTTCCGGAGCCGGTTCCCGTTCTTCTCCTTCCAGTCCCTCCAGACAGGCGGCGTCCGCCTCCCACGACTGACGCAGCCTCGTTGCAGAGCGCGGCCGGAACGGTGTAGAGTGTCCCCCGGGGAGATTCCTCGGCGTGTCGGCTCGAGCCTGCTGGGGGCACGGGTTCGGCGTGCCCCGGGGGCCATGACGATGGGAGGTACCATGAGACGTTTCGACGGGCGCGTGGTGGTCATAACGGGCGCAGGGAGCGGGATCGGCCGTGCGGCTGCGGCGGAGTTCGCAAGCCTGGGCGCCCGCCTGGTGCTGGCGGACATCGTCCCATCCCGGCTCGAGGAGGTGGCGCGGTCGCTGGAGGGGGAGCAGGTGGAGGTTCACGTTCACACGGTGGATGTGGGGTCCGAGAGCCAGATGCGGGAGTTCGCGCAGGCCGTGGTGGACGAGGTCGGTGCCCCCGATGTGCTGGTCAACAATGCAGGGATCGGTATCGGGTGCGAGGTGCGTGACATGTCCCTCGAGGACTGGCACCGTATCGTGGACGTGAACTACTGGGGAACGGTTCATGGGATTCATTTTTTCTTGCCCGGGATGCTCGAACGAGGCCGGGGGCACATCGTGAACATCGCGTCGGCCAATGGCCTGTTCGCCTTGCCGCTGGAAGGAGCCTATGCATCCACGAAGTTCGCCGTGGTGGGGCTGTCCGAGGCCATGCGGGCGGAACTGCGCCACGCAGGGATCGGCGTGTCCGTGGTCTGTCCCGGACTCACCCGAACCGCCATCCTCGACGACGCCATGCTTCGGTCGTCCAACGAGAAACTGGACGCCTTCCTCCCGACGACCCGCCGGATCATCGCCCGGCGCGGGGTTGACCCTCGGGTCGTGGCGCGCGCCATTCCTCGAGCCGTGGTGCGCAATCGGGCGGTCGTGAAAGTGCCCTTCCACGTGGTTGTGCTCGACTGGTTCCACCGGCATTTTCCGTGGGTTTATCGCCAGGCGATCGCCTGGGGGGTGGAGAAGCTCCGTGGGGACCGTTGACGAAACGACACGGGGGAGGACGAGGCGGGAGGTTCTGACCTGCGCGGGCCTTGCGCTGGTCGCGTTCCTCGTGTCCGTGGCCGTGCACAGGTTCGTGCTCCAGGGATTTCCCAACTCGGCCGACGAGTACGCCTACCTGTGGCAGGCTCGAGCGCTCGCGTCAGGGCATCTCACGGCCCGAACCCCGGAACCTCGAGATGCGTTCGCATTCTTCCATCTGGGAGACGAGGATGGAATACGCTACTCGAGGTTTCCGCCCGGGTTCCCTCTCCTGTTGGTTCCCGGGGTCTGGGCGGGCGTCCCGGGCCTGGTCAATCCCCTGATCGCCGCCCTGGCCCTGGGCGGGATCTGCGCCCTTGGGCACCGCTGGGTGGGCCATCGGGCCGCCCTGGGCGGATCGCTCCTGACCCTCCTTTCTCCCTTTTTCCTGCTCAACGCAGGGTCCTACCACAGTCACCCCGCCGCACTCCTCGCGCTCGTCGCCGCCACACTCGCGCTCGACCACGCGGCGCGATCCAACGCAGCCACTCCCCTCGCTGCAGCCGGAGCCGCCCTTGGACTGGCGTTCTGTGTTCGGCCCTATACCGCAGTCCTGCTCGGAGCACCGGTCGTGATGTGGCTGCTGCCCGCAACATCCGACCGGAACCCCGCTTCCCTGGCCGGCGCACTGACCGGCTGGACCCATCGGAAAACCTGGGCGCGGCTCGCCTGGATACTCGCCGGTATCCTCCCGTTCGCCCTGCTGTTCGGCGCCGTGAACCAGACGATCACAGGATCGTTCTGGATACCGGCCACCCGCCACCTCGATCCGACCGAAGGGGTGGGGTTCGGGATTCACGGTCACACGCTCGGCCGCGGCCTGAGACACACTTTGTTCTGGTGCCTCGAAGCGGTGGGTTACACCTTTTTCATGAGTCCGGTGCTCCTGTTTTTCGCCCGTCGACGGGCCGGTCCCAGGGAATCACTTCTCTGGATGCTCCTGGTCGCCCCGGTGGTGGGCTACCTGTTCTACTGGAATCCAGGGGGGAATCGATACGGACCGAGGTTCTACTTCGAGGCCCTGTTGCCCTTCACGCTCCTCACCGGAGTCGGCCTGAAGGAGGTGTTGCAAAGGCGTGCGTGGCGGGTTCCTCTGGTCGCAGCCGGAATGATCGGGCTTTCCGCTTCCGGAAAGATGTTGCTCCGGCACCACGAACAGGTCCAGGCACGGACCACCGTGTTCCGGATGGTCCAGGAGCAGCACCTGGAGGACGCAGTGGTCATTTTGCTCAGCAGTTCCGGAGACATGCACGTGCTGGACCTGACCCGCAATCCGCCCGATTTCGAGCACGCGCCGGTACTGTTCGCTCGAGGACTTGGGGCACGGGACACGGAATTGGCACAGAGATACCCCGAGAGGAATTTCTACTACTTCCGGTGGCGGGACGGGAAGGGTCGTCTGTGGCCCGCGGACCTGACCCATCCCGAGTCGCCGGACCCGCTTCCAGACCAGTAGAGCCTTCAGAGCGCCTCGAGATACGCTTTCCCTGTTCCTCTCGAGCCCTCGCGGCAGAGTTGCTCGCGTGGACCGGGAAGGAATTGTCCCCGGATGATCCGGGTCAGTGTTCGCCCACGTATCGCTCCACCAGTCGGCTGACCGCGGGGAGGGCCTCCTGCACCTGCTTCGACGCCATGGGACGCAGCTTCATGTAGGCCTTCTTGATCACACGGTGTGGGGTATTCTCGGCTCGAGCGTCCGTGATTTCCAGAAGGGTGTCTGCAATCCGGGGACCGTTGCGTACCAGGAACCGCTCGAGCGTCTCGTCCTTGGCGCTGCTTCGATATTCCTCGTACACGGGATCGAGTTTCTCGACAAATTCGTCGAGCAACGAATCCATGGCGTCCTCGACCGCAGTGGGCTTCACCTTCTTGAACATCTTGTACCCACCCTTGATCGCCATCCCGCTGATACCGGTTTTTCTGGCGACCTCCTCGTCGATCAGGCGCGCGCAGTCACGAATGACCTGCGGTCGATTGTCCTGACTCAAGAGAGCCTCCGCGAGTATGCCCAAACCAAGACCTCCTCAGAATGATTCGCGGAACATCCGTCCGCCCGGGAAAGGACGCCGCCTGGAGCGTCCTTCCCGTTTCCTGCTGCCTCATCTGTCTTTATGCAGGGAATCTCGTGCGCGTCAAGCGCTTTCCCGGACCAAAGGAAAGAGGACTGACATCCCGGGAGGTTACAGGTGGTAACGGAAGCCCACGCCAAACACACCCATCCAGTGCTCGCCGGCGGGGGCAAGGAACACATAGGATGTGGCGAGCCACAGCCCGAACACGGAACGGCCGCCGGGAACCAGACGATAGTAGGTGCCGACACGCGCCTGGCCCCCCAGTGTGGCGGGGGCGCCGGTCACGTTGAATCCCGACAATGCGCCCTCGAGGTACAGCCCGAACGGGGCGACCTCCCACGACCACCGAACGCCTGCCACGAATCCGGTGAATATCCCCTCTGTCCCCTGGCCGGAAACCAGGTTGAGACCCAGGTCCATGGCGACGTGCGCCGATACATTCCCCTGGATCGTCCGAAGTCCTCCAATTTCGATGGCGTAAAGTCGGCGCTTCGCAGGCGGAAGAGGCTGGAGGATGCAGATCGAACCGGCCACATCCCATCCGGCCAGCAGGACGCTGGAACCTGGCGGGCGCTTTCCTCCTTCCACCCCCTCGGCCAGGAGATCCACGGCTGCCGGTGACAACACCATCCATTCAGGAGGCGCTGTCAGTTCGTACGTCGCCGCATCCACGAACAGGCTGCGCTCGAGCGCCCGCCCTCCCGGGCCAAGGAAGAGAGCCAGGACCCAGCGGTCGCCCCGGGCACGAGCCCATTGCGCCAGCACATCCACGAACACAGCCATTTCCCGAGACCGGGCAGATTCGGTGCGGACACCGGTGAGCCGGGCGGTCGTGCCCGCGTCCACCAACCAGAGAGGTCCTCCGCCTTCGACCTGCACCGCCAGCGTCTGCAAGGTCGGGGCAGCGCCCTCCGCTTCAGGCAACGCCACCTGGATGACGTGGTAGCCCACCGGAAAGGTCACCCCCTCATCCCCGCTGAACAGGTGCCCGTCCAGGTACAGCGCGGCAGGCTCCGTCTCGAGGTAGACCCGAAGGGTGGCGGTGGGCAACAGGTAGAGGCTGTCCCGGGCCTTCACGTAAGCCTGCCAGGCCTTGGGCGGGAAACTCGGATCAAACCCCTGGGTGGGATCGATGGCAGCAGCACGCTCAAACCAGGCAATCGCGGCTTCCTCGTCATCCTGAAACTGGGCCACCACCCCGAGGAGAAAATGCATGCGGTAGAGCAGATCCGGTGGTAGACGCTCATGCGCACAGGGAACGGCCCCCAGTGCCCCCTGAAGCAACTCAAGCGCTTGATCGTAGTTGGTGAGCAAGATGTGATGGTCCGCTCGGTCCACCGCCTGTCGCCATTCCCCCAGGGTCCAGCCGTCCACACCGCCCGGACAGGCCACGGGACGCACCGGCCCGACCACATGCCATCCGGCTCCCACATCGGCGAGGATGGTTCCACCGTCCACGAACCGGGTCTGATAGTCTGGAATGTCGAATCCGGCACTGTGCAACACCTGGAGTGTTCGCTCAATCCCAGGTGGATCCTCGCCCCCGGATGGAAACACCGCCACCGTCCCCGGCGCTCCCTCCTCGACCGGTGACGCGCCCCCCGCCCCTTCCGGATCCGCGACCGAGGCTCGAGCACTCCAGGCGGTCCAAACCCAGGTAGCGGTGAGCACGACCAGGACCCGTACGCACCGGGACGGACCGCCTGTTCGGTGGCG
Organism: uncultured Gammaproteobacteria bacterium; assembly: GCA_964418585.1. GTDB lineage: Bacteria > Myxococcota_A > UBA796 > JAJRTE01 > JAJRTE01 > JAJRTE01. Next base: position 84,776 of record CAYQMG010000199.1, read on the forward strand.
CAATCCGGGGCGGAGAGCGTTGGCAAGGCGAGCGGCCCCGCTTGCCCGGACGACCGACAGGAGACCGGTCAAGGCTCTTCCTCCTTTTCCCACGATTCGGTCGAGAAGTTCCATATTCGCCTGGTCAAACCTCCCGGGGCGACGAACACCTCGAACGTTTTCTCCTGTCCCTCGACTCCTATCAGGGTGACCTGGTGCTTCCCGGCCGCCACCACCCGAACCACCGGCACGTCACCCATGGAACGGCCGTCGATCAACACCCGGGACCAGGGCTTGGAGTTGATCACGAGTTTTCCGGTTTTTCCTGCGAGTTCAGGAGATGCCCCGGTCCGGTTCTCCGCCTGGGTTCGGCCCTGGGCGGCATTGGTGCCTTGGTCGGGCCGTTTGCGGGGTCGTGTAGATTTGTGTGTAGGCGCACCCGACCGTCTGTTTTGCTTTCGCGCCACTTCCTTCGGCGCTGGAGTCGGGGATACCGGAGGGACCACGGTCGGGCTGGGCACGCGGGCCGCCTCGACCACGGGAGAAGGAGACGTCTGTGCCATCATGCCCTCGTGTGCGTCTCCAGTCGGGTCAGCCGGCGTCTGAACGGCATCGGCCGGGGTCTGGTTCAGGAGCAAGCGGGTGGTGAGCCATCCGCCGACTCCGATACCGAGGATCAGCACGAGCACGAGGAGACCCAGGAATCCGCGGCGCTCCCCGGTCCCCGCGACCGGCGTGCTCCCGGATGGTGAGGTGGGGATTACCTGACTGTTCGACGGCAGCGTCTCGGCGACGGCCAGGGCTTGATGAAACTCCACCACCTCGGCCGGAACAGACACCGGCGTGCTGGGGCCGCTGCTGTCCGGTCGTTCCAACGTGGAAGCAACGGCTGAACCACGCTGTTCGGCCGTGTGGGAATGGGACGAGGGCACAGTGCCCGGGACCTCCTCGCCCGGGCCGGCCTGGACCCCCAGGTCTGCCACGAAGTCTGCGAGATCGATGGCCGTGGCGCCGACTCCAAGGCGCCGCAGGTCTGCCATCACCGCCCGTGCACTCTCATACCGGTCCGCCGGTTCCGGCTGCAACAGGCGGTCCAGGATGGGCACCAGTTCGGGGCAAAGGGCTTCGACCGCTTCTCGAGCACCGGGCCGGAGGCCTTCCATGAGTTGCCTGGCGAGGAGGATCAGATTGGAGTCGTCGAGCAGTCGGTCGAGAGTGGTCATCTCATAGATGACGGATCCCAGGCTGAACAGGTCCGATTGTGGTCCCAGGACATCCGCGCCGCTCAATTGTTCCGGGGACATGTAGGCCAACGTACCCTTGACTCCGCCGCTGCGGGTCGTCTTGTAGGGATTGGTTGCAGCCCGTGCAATGCCGAAGTCCATGATTTTCACCTGGCCCTGCTTCAGGACCATGATGTTGGACGGCTTGATGTCCCGATGGACGAGGTTGAGCGGTGTGCCGTCGTCGGCACGGGCGGAATGAGCGTAGTCGAGGCCGGTCAGCACCTCGAGGGCGATGTAGACCACGAGTGAAGTGGGAATCGGGAAGTCGAGAACGCGGCAACGCTGGAGGATCGCTTCCAGGGTCACGCCGTCGACGTACTCCATCGCCATGCAATAGCTGTCCTCGATGAGTTCGAATTCAAACACCTGGACCAGGTTGGGGTGAGACAGTTGGGCAGCCAGCATGGCCTCGTTGATGAGGCTTTTGACGAGCATTTCGTCGCCGAGTTGATCGGCTGGCAGGCGTTTCAACGCCACCTTTTTCTCGAATCCGGCGGCACCGGTTCGGCGGGCCAGGAAGACCTCCGCCATCCCACCCCGACCCAGCCGTCCCAGGATTTCGTACTTGCCAATCGTCTGGGGATATTCCACGGGTCCCGTCCTGCCCCCTGCCTTGCGTGCGGCGCCTCACGTCTGACCGTCGTGGCCATTGTCAATGTTTTGGACAGCCGTGTCAATAGCGACCCCTTGCAGCGTCGGAGCAGGCCCGATGCGCCATTCCTCTGCACGACCACGGTCCGGGGTGCGTCCTCCTTGCAGCCATCCGGTTCACGGGTCAAGGCGATGGCGGCAGTGCAAACGTGGTGTCCTCGGCCGGTATGCCCTCCTCGCTCAGAAACCACTGCCAGCACCGGCCGCCGTTCACCTGAACGGTGTCAACCCGCTCGAGGCCGAAACGAGCCTTTGCCGTCTCCACGTCGATCACCACGGTGCGGTCGTTCCGCCATGCGGCGAGGCCGGTGGAGAATCGTTCCGGACCAAACTGAATGCCATTCAGCATGATGTCGGCCCGGTCCGGGACCATGGGGTCTGTGAACCGCAGCACGATCCGGGCGCCATCTTGCTCGATCTTGACGCCGGGGCGACGGAACGAGACGCCCTGAATCCCCTGGACGAAACGGGACCAACTTTCCTCGATGTCGAACGCCCCATCACCGAGGACCTGTGCGAGGAACATGTTCAGCACCGGTTCCAGGGCTTCCCTGGGGATGGCCACCCCGTCTTTCCCGACCTCGAGACCGCTTTTCGCCATGCGCGACCACAGGTCGAGGTACCCTTCCACCCCGAGCCCCTGGTTCTCCACAAGGTCCATCACAAAGGCGCCCGCAACGAACTGGGCTTCGATCCGGCGGGGGGCGGCCACGTAGGCGGGATCCGCCAATTCCTCCAGCGTGGCGAGTCTGTCCCAGAAGGAGTCGAACGTGAACCCGGCGTCCAACTCCATTTGGGCCACGAACGCCAGGAATCCGCGATAGGCTCGAGGACGGCCGCCGAATCGTTCCGCCTCGGGCGTGGCGAGCAAGTACTGGGCGAATCCTTCCTCGAGGAAGCGAAGGCCCTTCTCGTGGCGGCTCAGTGCCCGGTCCTCCACCGTGGTCATCCGGCCCAGACAGACCTTGAACAGGTTTGCCCAGAGCAACGGTTCCTGGCCATCCACCGAGCAGCGCTCAGGGTCAGCGGTGCGGACGTAGATGGTTCGGTCTCGGGCCGACGCCCATACGGGTCCTTCACGCCGTACCGACGAAATCGGTTCGCACCGAACCTCCACCCGTTCCGGGCAGGCCCCGGGCACCAGGTGGTCCACAGAACGGTAGATCTCCGGGAAACTCTCGACGCCTTTCGGCGATAGAAACAGCAGGCCTTCATCCATCGCCAGTTCGGTGACCCGGCCCGGTGCCGCCGCCAGGTTCGGGCTCTCGAACGCTGCACCTTCCGACACAGGGGTCGGCGTGACCTCGTCCTCGAGACAGTATCCGTCTGTGCCCAGAAACGAGGCAATCGTCGGTTGTTGCGGGCGCGCACCCGCCTCCTCTTCCGTGGCGCAGTCGTCCTCCGACCCACTTTCCCGGGTCACCGATCCGGCCCGAGCTTCGGCTACAGCCTCGATCCCGGTTTCCCCCCCGGGAGAACGCATGCCCTTCGACCCGGCCCCGCCCCCGGCTGTGCCTCCCTGGTTGGAGCCCTCCGGCGCCAGCGCTTCCGCCACAGGCGCCGCTCCCGGCTCTCGTTTCCCATCCGCCACCCCTGCGACCCGGGCAGCACCAGGAGAAGGAGAACTGAACACGGCCGGCCCGCCGGCGGCCACGCAGGCGGACAGGACGACCGGGGCCGCCATCGACGCTATCAAGGACCACCACCGCATGGCACCTCCACGCCGCGCGTGTCTTCCCGGTCTGTTCGAGGAAGACACGTTCGCCTTCACGGGACCGTCTTACGACTTTAGAGGATGTTCCTTGCGTTGCCAACCTCGAACCACGTGACGAGCCCGGTCTCAACGGTTCCAGGCGGTTCTGGGAACGGTTTTGCTGCTGCCCGGGAGGAGCGGCGCCCGCGGCCTTCGGGGCGCGCCTGGTTCGGCCGGCTTCCGCATATCGAGGGCCAAGGGAACGGCCGGGCGGAGTACTGTTGATCGCGCCTTGTGCCGGATGCCATGATACCTGCAAAGCGAGAGGCCCAACCCACCCCCGCGAGGAGTCCGTCATGACACGGCGATTGATCAAGGAATCGAAACCGGTAAACAAGTGGCTCGGTGCACGACTCTGCCAGGTTCGGAAGCGTTTCGGTCTGACACAGCAGGCGCTGGGAGCCCTGATCGGTCGGACGGACAGCACGGTGAGCGACCTGGAGAACGGCTACTCCGAGATCACTGCCGACCACCTGACCCGGTTTGCCCGGGGCCTGGGGTTGCCCGTGGCTGGACTGCTGCTGCCCGACCCGGGATACCAGGCATCTTCCCCCGTGGCCCACACTGCCGACGCCGCGGATGTGGTAGACCTCCTGGTCGCCCCGGCCAAGCGCGAGGCCCTGGGCCGCCTGCTCGAGGCCCTGCCGCTGCTCACAGAGATCGAGCTTCAGGCCCTTGTCTCGAACCTCCCGCCCCTCGCTCGAAATACACCATCCAGCAACCGCTGAATGCAGGAGTTCCATCATGGCTGAGCTACGGTTGATGACTGCCCGAATCCTGTGTGTCGTTTTCGCGATCGCTGTCCAGGCCCCCGCCCCGGCCCGGGCGGAGTTGCCCATGCCGGTATTTCCAGAGTGCGGCGCAGTCCCGGACATGGACGATGCGACCTGTCCAAACGATTTTGGAGAGAACTGGCGCTTCCTCTCGTACATCAAGGACGACTACCGGGAGAACGTCCGGCCCGAGGAGTGGAGCATGGGCTCTGGTTTCTGGCTCGACCGGGCTTTCTCTCTCGAAACCGGCGACTTCCAGGTCACGATCGCAGTGCTCGACTCCGGCATAAAGTGGGAGTCCTCCGACCTCCTCAACAAGCATCGACTCAATCCCGGCGAACTCCCCCTTCCCCAGGACGCTTCCGGTACGCCCGCCGATTCCTACGATCTGAATCAGGACGGCATCTTCAACATTCAGGACTACGCGCAGGATCCTCGAGTGGACATCGCCATGGGGGAGGATGTGGCTGACGCCGTGCTCGACCCCTCGGACCTCATCGCCGCATTCTCCGACGGGTTGGACCAGGATGGCAACGGCTACGTCGACGACATCTCGGGTTGGGACTTCTTCTGGAACGACAACAACCCATACGACACCACGCGGTACGGACACGGTACGGGAGAGGCCAATGACTCGACCCGCGAAGGGAACAACGGCGGCTCCATCGGAACTTGCCCCAACTGCGCGCTCCTCAACCTCCGCGTGGGCGACTCGTTCGTCACCGACGCCAACGTGTTCGCCGAAGCCGTGCTCTACGCGGCCGACAACGGCGCGCAGGTCATCCAGGAAGCGCTCGGAACGCTCAACAACTCAAGGTTCACCATGGACGCCCTCCAGTACGCCTACGCTCGAGGCCTCACCGTGGTGGCTTCGGCCGCTGACGAGACTTCCATCCACCAGAATCAACCGGCGAACAACGAGGGGACGCTCGTGGTGCACTCGATCCGATACGACGCGGACAGCGAATCCGAGGCACGCACCTTCCTCGCGTATGACAACTGTACCAATTTCGGCGGCCACCTCGATCTGAGCGTCTCTGGAACCTCCTGCTCTTCCGAGGCGACCGGACGCGGGTCGGGAATCACAGGACTGGTCTACTCGGCGGCACGCCACGCCGGGATCGAATTGACCAGCCTCGAGGCCCGGCAGATCCTTGTCGGCACGGCGGACGACGTGGACGTGGCCGAGACCTACGATGATGGAGCGCCGCAGTGGTATCCCAGCAAGCCAGGGTGGGACCGCTACTTCGGTTATGGGCGCGTCAACGCCTACCGGGCCGTGAAGACTGTGCTCGAGGGCAAAATACCGCCGGAGGCGCGCCTGGATGCACCGGAATGGTTCCAGGTTCTGGACCCTTCCCGGACGCCTGTGGTGGAGGTGGTCGGGTACGTGGCCGCACGGCGCGCGGACAGCTATTCCTACGTGGTGGAATACGCAGTGGGACTGGACCCGGACGACACGGAATTCCAGACGCTCGAGTCCGGCACAGGCTCCGCCCCCGTGCAAGGTACGCTGGCGTCGTTCGACCTCCGGGAAATCCCTCGCACGCTCCTGGACCCGCAGGCCACCATCGAACCCCTGACCATGGACGACACCAACGTGACGCGCATCGAGAAGGTGAACCGGTACACGGTCACCCTGAGGATCCGGGTCGAGGACGACCGCGGACTCCGGGGAGAAGCCCGGAGGACCATCTACGTGCGCCAGGATCCCGACCTGCTCCCGGCGTTCCCGATCTACGTGGGCGGATCCATGGAATCCTCTCCCAAACTCGTGGACCTCGACGGAGACGGGCGTGATGAACTCATCCAGGCCACCGCGGACGGCGTGGTGTATGCTTTCCAGGCCGATGGCACCAACCTGCCGGGTTGGCCGGTGCGAACCAACCGGCTGTTTACACTCGACCCGAACCACCCCGGAAACCACCTCCAGGCGCCTGCCTTCCGGAACGGCGACATCGACCCGGACCGCGGGCAGGCCATTCTGGCCACACCGGCCATCGGAGACATCGACGGCGACGGAAGCCTCGATGTGGTGGCCGCCACCTATGATGGAGAGGTGTACGCCTGGGCGGCCGATGGAACGCTTCTGCCCGGGTTTCCCGTCACGCTCGACTACAGCATCGCCACCGACGCGCATACCGGACCGGACGACTTCCTCGAGGCGGGGTTCTTCGGATCCCCTGCCCTTGGGGACCTGGATGGCGACGGCATTCTGGACATCGTGGTCGGCGCCATGGACCAGTGGGTGTATGCGTGGAACGGACGGGGCATGCGCCTCCCGGGTTGGCCGGTCCACCTGGTGTACCCGGGTGAGACCGAGTCCCCAGTGCACATCGACCGGATCATGGTGTCTCCTGCAGTCGGCGACCTCAATGGAGACGGCCTTACCGACGTGGTGATCGGGACCAACGAGATCATCGATGAGCGGTTTTCACCCACCTACGCCATCCACGGCGACGGGTACAATCATCGACGCGGTCCGTTCCTCCCGGGTTGGCCCGTGCTCACCCGCGGCCTCTACGGCGACATCCTCCCATCCATCGGCAAGGGTACGCAGTCCAGCCCCGCCCTCGCAGACATCGACGGGGACGGGAGGCTCGAGGTGGCCACCCACACCGTCACCGGCTACCCCTCTCCTCAATATCCTTCCATTTTCACGGCTGCCGGACGACCGTTTGCTGTCATGCGCAGCGCCCAGGCCTACTGGGGGCCTCTGACCAATACCGACGAACTTTCCGGGTTCGTCACCATCAACTCCGGCTCGTTCGGCGACATCGATCAGGATGGCAACGTCGACTATGCGCTGTCGCTGGGTGGCTTCAACGCGATGGTCAACCTCATGGTCGGCGGAACTCGAGTGGAACACAACTACCTGGTCGCTGCCTGGGACGCGGCCACAGGCAAGTCACTGCCAGGGTTCCCTCAGCAGGTGCCGGACATGCAGTTCTTCATGAACCCCACCATCGCAGACGTGAGCGGGGACGGTCTGCCAGAGGTTATTACAGGAAACGGCGCCTTCACCGTGGACGCATTCGACTTGCACGGGGTCCAACCTGACGGGTGGCCCAAGTTCACCGGCCAGTGGAACATCGCTTCCCCTGCCGTGGGAGACCTGGATGGCGACGGCTGGCTCGAGGTGGTCCAGTCCACCCGAAGCGGTTGGATTTACGCCTGGCACACGGACGGCCGCAGCCGAGACAACGGAGGCGTGATCGAATGGGGTTCCTTCCGGGGAACCCTCACCAACACCGGTTGCTACCGGTGCACGGACTGACAGCACCGGCGTCGACCGGGCTTCCCCCCACCCCTCTTTCGGATTCGTGGGTCGCCACGAAACACAACCTGATTCCGACTGCAATCAGCCTTCAGCTATAATTCCTGTCGTGGCTCGAGTTCGAGCGACCTCGTTGCTGTGCCGTCGCGGGTGGTTGCCGCTTGTTGTCGCAGGGCTGTCCTGGAGAAACAGCACCCCCCTCCCCGGCGACGCGCAAGACCGCCCTGGGAGGAAGCATGAAGCGCTTCGACTCTTTCCTTTGTCTCATCTTCACCGGTGTCCTGGTGCTCGGCGGCTCGGGTTGCCCTGGCGGCGACTCGGACGACTCCTCGGCAACGTCTCCTCCAGAGACAGCCGGCCCCACGCCTTCGGCGGAGATGACGCTCACGCCAACCCAGACACCTCGCCCGGGCACACCCACTCCGGTCCTGCCCGGTCCCACTTCAGAGCCCCCTACCCCGGTAGCCTCGACCCCGGAGCCGCCCACTCCCACACCACCGTTGCCCGGCCCACCCTTCGGTTTGCCCACACCGACCCCCACGGCCCCCCCGCCCACTCCGACTGAAACCCCGCCCACTCCCACACCCGACCCGGCATCCCTGGACCTCGACCTGGACAGCTTCCCCGTGACGGCAGGTGACTGCAACGACCACGACGCCAGCATCTATCCTGGCGCCGACGAGGTTCCCTACGACGGGATCGACCAGGACTGCGACGGGGCGGACCTCACAGACGTGGACCAGGACGACCACGACGCCATCATCGCGGGCGGCGACGACTGCGACGACCAGGACGCAAGCACCTACCCGGGCGCCCAGGAGTTTGCCGACGAGAAGGACAACGACTGCGATGGCAGCGTCGACGAGAACTTGAGTACCACAGACGACGACCTCGACGGATTTCCCGAGTCTGAGGGCGACTGCAACGACTATGATGCGACCGTCTACCCTGACGCCGACGAGGTTCCCTACGACGGGATCGACCAGGACTGCGACGGGGCGGACCTCACAGACGTGGACCAGGACGGGTACCCTGGAGGGCCGGATGGCTCCGACTGCAACGACACCGACGCCACCATCCATCCCGGTGTGCCCGAGGTGTGCGACGGAGTGGACAACGACTGCGACAACGTGATCGACCTGGATGCGATCGACCGAATGACCTACTACCTGGACGCGGACGGGGATGGATACGGGGATGCCGGGTCGCCGGTCCTTGCGTGTGCGCTTCCCGGGGGAGCGGTGGAGAACCAGGACGACTGCGACGACAGTTCCGCCGAGGTGCATCCCGGGGCCGAGGAGGTCTGCAACGAGTACGATGACGACTGTGACGGCGCGGTGGACGAGGGCGTGACCAACACCTACTACCTGGACGCCGACGGGGATGGATACGGCACGTCCGAAAGTACCACGGAGCAGTGCGCTCTTCCTGCAGGCTACTCGACCTTCAGCACCGATTGCGACGACACGGACGCAACCGTGAACCCCGGCGCGACAGAAAGTTGTGACGGTGTGGACAACGATTGCGACATCTTGGAAGACGAGGGGTGTCCGAACTCGCTTGCGTGCAGCGGCGCCGGTCTGATCCACGTGATTCCGGACGAGTGCATGAACGACGGAGGCGGGAGCGGGGTGGGGGACAGTCTCGAGGTTTACTGCTTCAATCACGTGGCTCGATTCTGCCTGTCCGGAGAATATTGCCAGTGGCGGTCCGGGTTCCCTTCCACCGACGACGGCACCACCTGTGAGCGGAGCGGTCTCGGCTCCGACTACATGGCGAATGCGTGGTGCGAATACTGGAACGGGCACGCGAACTACTACTGTTCCTCCTCGGAGCAGATCTATTTCTGACGCTATATTTCTGACCTGTCTCCTCTCTTGTGTCCTGCGGCGGCCCGTGATAGGGTGGAACCATGGCGGAGGAGGCGAGCAGGCCGGGGCCCTGGCGGGTGGAGCAGCGGGACATGGACGGCATGGAAGGACCGGGCATTCCGGCGGAGCAGGACCCTCGACGCTACCGTATCCTCACTGCACTTCTGTTTGTAGCCGGGCTCGTCGGTCTGGCCACCTGGGCGGTTGCTTTCGACCTGCGCACAACCGGGCTGCGTGTGGCCTGGATCTCGCCGGGTTGGCTCTTGCCTGCCGTCATGTGTCTTGCGTTCCCGTTCGTGGTTCACGGAATCCGGTACAAGCTGATGCTGGATCGAATGGTACAGGTTTCCTGGGGATTCGTCTGGCGCATGGTATTTGCCTGTGCGTTTCTCAACCATTTCGTGGTGGCCAAGATCGGAGATTTTGCCGAGCCTGCGTGGTTGCAGCAGCGGACTGGCCTCCGATACTGGGACGGACTCCGAATCGGTCTCCTTCGTGCCGCGCACAGTGCGGTGGCCTTGTCGATCCTGGCCGCTGTGACCGTGGCGGCCTGGTCGCAGGGGGTCGGGGCACCGCAACTCCGGGGCACGGTTCAAGTGCTGGCCATACTGGTGGCGGTCGGTGCGTTTGCCGGAGCGTTGGGGTTCGTGGTGGTGGCCCGTCGACACACCGATTCCTGGTCCCCGTCCGTGTATGAAGGATCGAGCGAGGGGGGGGCGCTGGAGGGAGCCGTTTCGGGCCCAGGCGGGCGATGGGCGAGGCTGCAGGAGCGGGTGCGGACCCTGGTCGTGGAAATGGCCCAGACGGTGGTGGCGTTCCCGGTCCGTTCGCACGCATGGCTCATCGGGTTGGCCGTCGCCGAGGTGTCCCTGGACGCGCTTCCGTATCTCTTTTTTGCCCGGGCGTGTGGCCTCGATCTCGGACCGGCCCCGGTCCTCACCGCTTCCGGTGCGCTCAACGTGCTCGAGTATCTCCCGACGCCCCCGGCCATGCTTGGCGTCCAGGGATGGGTCGGGACGCTCACCATGCTGCCGGCCGACGTGCCGGCCGGGGTGCTCGCCGTGTCGGTGGCGGTTCATCGGACAATCCGCACGCTGATGATTGCTCTGGTGGGGGCCTGGCCCACCTGGCGTCTGGTTCGGGAAGGTGCACACCGGGGTCTGACACGGACTCGGGTCAAGACCCGCCCCGGGGCGGGCGCCGACCGGGTCACGAGGGTTCGGTCATGAGCGTGCTTCTGGTACAGCCTCGTGTCGGCGCTGAGCGGGCCTATCCGCTCGGGTTGGCGACCTTGATTCCGGGACTGAACGCGGCTGGACACGAGGTGCTCGGTTGTGACCTCTCGGATGAATCGCTCTCTGACCTTGTTCGCAAGGTGTCACGGGTGGACCTGGTCGGATTTCACCTCCCCAGTGTCGCCCTGTCTCGAGTTCGGGAGGCGGTCCGAGCCATTCGTGCCCGGGGGGCGAATCCGGCCTTGCCCGTGGTGGTCGGCGGGCCTCACGCGACCCTGTTTCCCGAAGAGGCCCTTGATGAAACCGGAGCGGACGCCGCGGTGGCGGGGGAGGCGGAGGTCGTATTTCCTCGAGTGGTGGCGGCTGCCCTGGCCGGGGAGACACCCGTGCTCCCCGGGGTCCACTGGTCGACGCAGAAGTCCCGTTCCAGGAGGCCTCCTCCCCCGCTCCTTCCCGATCTTGACCAGCAGCCTTTTGCGGACCGAACCGTGTTCCCGATCCGGGCCTACACGCACGCCATGCGGAGTGCTGCTGTGCCGTACACCCCGGTGGTCTCGTCTCGAGGGTGTCGGAGGTCCTGTGCACACTGTCCAGCGCCGGCGTTGCACCCGGAAGGCTTTCGCGCACGAAGCCCCGAACACGTGCACGGCGAACTCGAGTGGCTTGCGCGCCGCCACGGGGTCCGTTGCGTGCATTTCGAGGACGACGACTTCTTTGCCGACCGGGCGCGGGTGGAGGCCCTGTGTGATCGGCTGTGTTCCACGCCGCCCGGGTTGGTGTGGGAGGTGGTCAACGGCGTGCCACCGGAGCGGCTGGACCCGGTGCTTCTCGATGTCATTGCTCGAGCCGGTTGTCGTTCTCTGGTGTTGAGTGTAGAAATAGTAGCGGACGACCGAAGTTCTGGCGGGCGTGTGGGAGCGGTTCGGACAGGGTATCCGGCAGGCGGAATTCGTGACCTGGTGGAAGAGGCGGCCCGACGCGGTATCACGGTGGGAGGCTATTTCATCATCGGGATGCCGGGACAGCCGCTGACCCGGGACATGGCGTCGATACGGGCGAGCTACGGATTGGGGCTCGCGCGGGCGGACTATTCGATCTATCAGTGGATTCCCGGGTCGGCCCACTGGCGGGACCGGGCTCACCTGGCGTTCGATACCGGGAATCGAACGGCTGTCAGGCTCTTGCGTCTGGTCGCGCAGTTCGGGTTCTACCTGCGCCCCGGCCCATTTCGGGCACTCCTGGCCGACCTCCGTCGGCAACCGGCCGTGCTTGGTGCGGTGGTAAGCAAGGTGCTCGACCAGGTCGTCCCGGGTACGAGGTGGTTTGCAGACCTTTCCGGCGTGCGTCGCCGGGGCTGAAATGCATGGCGTGGTGCAACCGGCAGGAGCGGTGACTGCGCGGCTGATGTGGCGGGTGGAGATGAAGCAGAAGCGACAGGTGCTTTTCGTTCGGCTGGCCCCGTTTCTCAAGGCCCGGACGCCCCATCCTCGAGACATCCTCTGGCCTGTGTCGGCCCTCTACACCGCAGGTATCCTGAGACGCCGGGGCATGGAATCCCGGATCCTCGACACGTGGCAGAGAGTCCGACCCGTGCACGCCCTGGGCGCCCACATCGCACGACTGGACCCCACCCACCTGTTCCTCGAGACCCGCACTCCCACCGTGGACCTGACCCTCGACCTTGCCTCGCGCCTGCGTCGAATCCTCCCGAACGTCGAAATCTGGGCCATCGGTCAGCACGCCAGCGAAAAGCCCGAAGACTTCCTGTCGGAGGGAACCCCGTTCCGAGGTTGCGTGCGCGGCGAGATCGAACCGGTCGTCCCCCGGATCGTGTCCGGAGAAGAGGCCGTACCCGGTACCTCCACCTGGAACGACGGCATCCGTCACCACGGCCCCGTGGCCGAACTGGATGACCTGGACAGCCTCCCAATGCTCGACCCCTCCGGCCTCGAACTCGATCGCTACCACATGCTCAGCGTGCACGTGCCATCCTTCAGGCGACACCGTTGGGGATACCTCTTGACCAGCCGAGGATGTGGATATCGCTGTATCTTCTGCTCCCCAACCCTTCGCCAAAGCTATGGAAAACGTTTCCGCGCCCAGTCTCCGGAACGTGTCGCCGAGGAAATGGCTCGATTGCACGCAAACCACGGGATCACCGCCTTCTACGCCCTCGATGACCTGTTCACCGGTGACACCGACCGGGTCCACGCCATCTGCGACGCCATCCTTGCTCGAGGCCTGCGGGTCAAGTGGACCATACAGACCCGCATGGACCACCTCGACCGCCCGCTCCTCGTTCACTTGCGCGAGGCAGGTTGTGTGGGCATCAAGGTGGGGATCGAATCGGGCAACCAACGGGTGAGCGAGATCCTGGCCAAACACCTGGACAACGAAAAGGTGTTGGCCATGGCTCGAGAAATGGACCGCCTCGGCATCAACCTCACCGCATGCTACATGGTGGGCAACCCGACCGAGCGCCTCGAGGAAATGGAGGACACGGTGCGGTTCGCGCATCAGGTGGGCGCTCTGATGATCCAGGTGGCCTATCACACCCCCTACCCGGGTTCCGAGTCCTATCGACGCTACGCTTCCTCGCAAGAATTCGATGGCCGTTCCCACTTCGACGGCATCCCGGCCAACTTGAGCGCCGTTCCTGACGAAACCTTGATTCGTTTCCACCGCAATTTCTACTTGCGCTACTACCTCTCTCCAGCGCAGATTCTCCGGTATGTACGGCGGCGCGCCGTCTACAAGCTGTTCCGCGCCGACGAATTGCGGCTGCTGATCCGAACCACCGGCTACCTCGCTCACGAGGGAGTCAAACGAAAACTGGGACTGTCCGATGCGCATCCTCTCGAGACATAACGTCAACGTAGGCTTCCAGGACCTGGCCCGCGCCCTCAAGGAGGCCAGGCAGCGACCGGAACAAGAGGTGCTCGAGACGTTCGAGCGCCAGTTCGCCGACTATCTCGGCACCGATCACGCCGTGGCCACCGGAAACGGGCGCTCCGCTCTCTACCTGGCCCTCAAGGCGCTCGATCTGCCGAAAGGAACCCCGGTCGGCGTTCCGGCCTACGCCTTTTACGCCATCCCCGCTGTCGTGGAGGCACTCGGCCTGCGCCCGATCCATGTTCCCATGGATATGGAGACCTACGCAATCGACGCGACGAAACTGGACGCTGCCTTGCCAGAGCACACCGGGGCGCTCGTGATCATCCAGCCCTTCGGGCAGAGCGCGGACATGGACGCGGTCCTGGATGTCTGTGACCGGCGTGGGATTCCGCTGATCGAGGATGCGTCCCAGTCCATCGGCGCCGCCTACCGGGAACGGAAGCTGGGCACTTTCGGCGTGGCCGGGGTTTTCTCCCTGGTCCCAGGCAAGAACATGACAGCGGGCGGCGGCGGAATGCTGGTTACCTCGGACGCCCTCATCGCGCGTCGAGCCAGGGAGATCCTGGAACGGTCCGGCGCCCCCCCGGCTCGGACGCGACCCGTCCTGTCGGTGGGCGCACAGCGGTTGCTCACGTCGAGGACCGGGTTCGCACTGGCCCTGTTCCCTGCCTTCCTTGCCCTCAGCACCCTGGCCCCGGAACGGCTGGACAAGATTTTCGAAGAGGCCCAGGTCCCGTTCGACCCCGCCATCCACCTGACCCGCATGACCGCCTGCCAGGCAGCCATCGGCCGAACGCAACTCGCCCACCTGGACCGGCTCAACGACATTCGGCGCCGCAATGCAGAAGCCCTCCTCGCCTGCCTCCGTGGAACGCCGGGGATTCAGTCCCCTCGAGTCGTTCGCTACTGCTCCCCCACGTTCAATGCATTCCCCATCCGTGTGGAGGGCGCCCGCGAGGTCCGACGGGCACTGCTTCGTCATGGAATCGATACCCGCGAGGACTACATGCGCTGGTTCGACGGCACCAGGTCGAAGCGCGACGAGGTGCTCTACCTCCCCAACCATCCAGGACTCACCTCGGCCGACATGGTCCATGTCGCCAACACCTTGCGACGAATCATGGAAGCTCGGAACCGCCGATGACCCCTACCCTCCCCACAGAGCCTGCCCCCGGGTCACCAGGCCCGGGTTTCAACCCGGAAACGAGAGGTCGACAGGGTGGGCGACAATGGGTACAAGAAGAGAGACGAGCCAGCAGGGAGGCGATTATGCACCGATGGGTCTTCTTGTCGTTCGGGATGCTGATGTGGATCGGAAACGCAATGGCCACGGAACCCAGTGTGGAGGAGCGGGCTCTGGCCATGGTGCTCGAGGGGGATGTCGACGACGCCATCGCGCTCCTCGAGAAGACCGCCGAGGCCGACCCGTCGTTGCGATGGGTGGCAGGCCGGGTTGCGTTGAATCAGGGGGACACAGCCGAAGCCTGGCGCCTGTTCGATGGCGACGCTCCGGCCGACATGTGGGGCCGGATCGAGGTCTCGCTTGCCAACGGAGACGCGGCTGGAGCGGCTTCAGTGGCCCTTTCCGAAATGGATCGCGCCGTGTCCGGGACCCACCGGGACGCCCTGGGCGCACTTTTGCTCGAGTGGGCGGGAAAACGTGCCGACAAGGATCCCGTGAGCGCATCGAACATGCTGGAAATCGTGCTCGAGCTGGGGGTCAGCGACGCCCTCCGCGCTCGGGCCGAGGACGCCTTTTTCCGCATGCCCGGCGCTGAGGAACGCCCTCGAGCCGTGGCTGCTGCTCGACGCCGACTCTCAAGCAGACCCTCGGACCCCGGCGCGGCCATGGTCTTCGGCCTGTACCTGGCCAACGTGGCCCCTGCCCAGGCCTTGCCCTGGCTCTCTCTTGCGCTGGAAAACGGCGACAGGCGTCAAGCCCTTCGCAGCGCCCGGACCCTGCTCGACCTCGCCGTGCCGGCCCCGGAGCGGGTCGCCGCCCTGGACGCGCTCGCCGACCGTTTCCCCCAGGACCACGAAGTGGCCCGCCTTCGGCTCGAGTTGGCGACCTCGATCGCGGTTGTGGACGACGCGTTGGGCGGGGACGCTCTGGCCGCGCTCATCCACGATCCGGAGGTGGGCGACGAGGCGTTCGAGCGATACGCAGAAACCGTTCGAGACCCTGTGCTTCGTCGCGAGCGCTGGCTGGCGCTGGCTGCGCCGGAAGGGGCGTCCGCTCGAGGCGAACGGGCGCGGCGGGAGGCCACAGCAGCCCTGGTAGAAATCGTGGAGAGTTATCCGGAAGGTGAATCCCGGCGCAAGGCGGCCCAGGAGGCGCTCAACACGGCCGACGGCAGAACTGTGCCTGAAATCCTCTACTGGGCCCTGGCGGACGACGAGGAGCGGGTGGCGAAACTCTGGGACTTGGCCGAGCGGTTTCCGGGCGATGGTCCCTGGTGTGCCGAACTGGCGGCCGAACTCCTGACGCAGGGAGCCACTCGAGATCAGGCATTGCAGTACAGCGACCGGTGCGGGAACGCCGAAGGGGTCGAGGCGGCCGCCCTGGTGGCCTTTGCCGGCGAGCGGCCCATGCTGGTCGCCCAGGAGTGCCGTGGTGGGTTGACCGTCATCGCAGCCGGCGCCTCCTCCCTTTCCGTTTCCGAGCACCGCGTGGACCCGGTCGCCCTGTTTCGGGCCACGAGTGGCAACCCGCTGGACACCACGCTCGACGCATTCCTGGTCGAACCGGATACCAGCTATTCTGTGACGCTCGACCCGGAGATGCTGCGGGCCGTGAAACTCGTCCCTCGCACCGACGGTACGCTCCTCTCCATCACGGTTCGCGTCGACGACCTCCAGGCATCCACCCTGGTGATCCCAAATCGGCTCGAGGTGCAAGGGGTGATCCAGGGGGACAGCGTGGGACTGGCCGTGCTCCAGGAACAGGAACCGGTTCCCGACGCCCGGGTGCTGCTCCTCGACGAGTCAGGAGAGGAGGTGGAACTGCGCACGGACGACCAGGGAACACTCCTGTCTCGAGGTCACACCGGTGACGTGCGCGTCATGGTGGAACACGAGAACGCCCTGGGATTCCTGGTGGTTCCTGGAGCGGCGCCGACACCGGAAACGGTGGAGCACTTCCACATCCAGCCGTGGGATCGGCTCTTCTCGGCCGAGGGGCAAGAGGGACGGGTCGAGGTGTTCGGGGCACGCCCGGACGGTCCAATCGAAACCACGCTCACCCTCCAGTCCACCACGGCCTCAGGGGCACCGCTGGACCAAACCGCCGTGGACCTGGTGAACGGCGCCGGCTCGGCCACCCTGTGGTTGCAGGGTGGCGGGGTCCTCCGTCTGACCCGTGGCGACGAAAAACTGGTCGAGGTCCCTGTTCCAAAAGCGCCGGAAACCGAGGCCCCGGGCGTTCAGGTGGCCGTGTCTCCGCCCACGCCCAGGGCCGGAGATACCCTCCGCGTCACCGTGTTCGATACCGGCCTTCCATCTCCGGATGGAAAGGATCTCGACTTGACGATTGAGACGCCCTGGGACCGGTACACGTGGTCACATGTCATGACAGAATCGTTTGAGGAGCATGCAGTCGACCTGAACCTGGCCGCACCGGGTGACCGGATCCAGGTGCAGGCGGCGCTTGCCGGACAGTCGGTCGCCTTCGAAGTGGCCGTGGCCCCACCGCCCGCCCCGCCTCGCCCTGCGATCGATCCGGTGGCGGTGCAAGGCCATGCGGTGTCGTGGCGCCCGACTCCCGAGTCCTGGCTCCTGGTGCGCGCCGAAGGAACCGATTTGGTTCGCTGGGTGAAGGATTCCGACGATCTGGCGTTCAGTGCGCCGGGACGGTACTGGGTGTCCACCTGGGTTCACGGTGCCAGAAGCGAGGAAGTCCCGGTGACGGTGGTCCCGGCAGATGGTCGGGTGGATGCACGAGGCCGGTGGAAAGGGACACACCCGGTGCTGGTGGCCGACACGGGGCCGCGGGTGGAGCGGGTCCGGTTGGTGCGGCCAGGGGAACGTGTCGCCGGCGCATCTCCTGTCGGGGCCCGGTACGGTTGGTCTGTACCCGGGGAGGCCGGGGCCACTCCCCTGCCTCGGCACGGCGTGGACCGACCTCCGGTGTCCATCGAGGGGACGCTCGAGCGTGGGAAGACCTCCACCCTCCTGGTGGGCGCGGATCTTCCTCCGGGGACCCGTATCTGGGCATTTGTACACGACTTTTCGGACTTGCCCACCAGCGGAGACCTTCAGCTTGGTCTCCAGGACGTGTGGGAGGGCGCCCCGGGCAGGATTGCGCCGTCGCGCGCCGCCGGCGTGGTGTCGGGCACGCCCATTGACCAGGCGTTGCTCGAGGAAGAACAGCGCGGGGCAGAGCAGGCGCAGGCGCGGATCGTGCCGCTGGAGCAGGCATGGCAGCGGGACATTGCTGCGGAGTCCCTGAGCGCACCGGCGTTGGTGGCCGGGGCCGAATCTGCCGGGGGCGGCGTCGGGATGCACAAGACCAGGAGAAAAACCACGCGGGGACGGTGGGCTCACCTGGGAGGCTCGGTTCCACCTCATGACCCTCGAGCCCTCACGGTGGTGGAAGACGGGACGCCGGGTGCCCTGGCGGTGGCTGTCCCGCCGTGGACGACTGTGGCCCGGGTCCTGGTCGTCGCGATGACCCCGGACGGGCGCTGGCTTTCCGGCGTGCGCCGGGTTCCGGTGGAAGGCTCCACGCCGCGTCAGAGAAAGCCGGAACCGCCCCCCGTCCTTCCCGACACGTGGGATGGAGACCCGGCCACCCTGCTCGCTGCAGCTCAGACCCTGCCCGTAGAACCGCGGCGCCACGCCTTGGCCTCACTCGTGGCCGCCGGCTACACGGACGCTGCCCCCATTCTCAAGGCTGCCCTGGACCCCGGGTTGAACCGGAGTCCGACGCTCGCCGGCGCCTCCCTCGCCTCCCGGCTCGCCGGAACTCCTGCGCCACCCTCTGCCGAAGCCGTGCGCGCGTTGCGATCCTGTGCGCCGGACTCGAGGCAGGCGGACCAGGCTCTGCTGGCCCTTGCCCTGGCGGGCGAGAGGCCGGACCGGGCCCGCATGGTGGCCGAGCGGCTGCTCAGGAATGAAGATCTGCCGCCCTGGATACGGGCTCGAGCAAGCCTCACGCTGTGGGTTGTGGGCGATGATACGGCCGCGCTCGCCGCCTTGAACGACGACCACGTGCTCCTGAGCGCTGCCCGTGCAGCGATTTCGGGAGTATCGGACCCGGAGCACGCCCCGGGTTGGTGGGCCATCGCCCGCGACGAAGCAGCATATCCCTATGATCGTGCGCTGGCCATCCACGCCCTGACAACGGCTCTCGGGAACGGGGTCCCCGCCGTGGCGCTCACCACAACGCCGCCCCCCCTGCCGGTCGAAGTGGAGATTCCCTCGGTGGAATATCACGGACGCACGTTCTCCCGGCCTCCCTACGTCTCTCCGAGCCTTGTGCAAGATGCTTCCCCTCAAGTCCCCCTCTACCGTGAGGTCAATGTCTCGATCATCATCGGCCCGATGGACACGCCGACCCGGGTCCGGTGCCCGAACGACGGCACGTGGTCCTCCAGGGAAACATGGAAATCCTTCAACTGGCTTCGGCAAGACACAAGGGTCACGTGCAGCCTTCGGGCGCTCGAGCAAGGCACGGCCACCGCCGTGGTGGACTGGTACGATGCCACCGGGAAGCCGTTGGGCAGTGGGCGTGTTTCCTTCACCGTGGGACCGCCTCGAGCCAGCCGTTCCAGCGACGCAATGACGGTGCAACAGGCCGAACTGCTGGGCATGGCCATGATCGATGCGGGAGACCCGGAAGGCGTCAGGCTTCTGTCCAGGATCTTGAATACGGAGCTGGATCCAAGAAGACAGATGCCAATCATTCAGGCGTTCCTGGACGCCGCCCCGCTCGTCGAGGATCCGTCCACCCTGGTGCGCGTGTTCGAGATCTTTCGCGAGTATGCCACGGACGGTGAACTCGACCTGGAAACGGCCGCACACGTGGCCCATGCGTATGGGGAGACCGGGGCGCTGCGCCGTGCCGTTGCGGCCGCCAAGGTGGTGCTGAATGCCCGGTTTCAGGAAGAACTCGGCGCGATTCGCCGCGTCCAGGAGGAAGGGTTTACCTTGACCGCGCTCCGGTTGCTCCAGGAACTCACCGAACGATATCCCGAGGTTTCCACGGTCCAGTCCGCCCGGTACCTGGCGCCGTCCATGCTTCTGCAACTGGCCGAGGGAGACCAGGATCGACACGGATACACACGGGCGTCCTTGCGGCATACCGCTGCGGCTGGTTTCGCCCGGTTCCTCCTCCTGCACCCGGACGCACGTCAGGCTCCGGATGCTGCCACGTTGCTCATGGACACGCTGCAAGAACTTCGGAGCCCGGAGCGGGAAGAGGCTCTGGCCGGACTCCTGGCGGAACGATACCGCGATTTCTCTTCTGCCTGGCGTCTGGGCGTGGCCGATGCCCGCGCTCGACTTGCCAACGGCCGTGCCCACGAGGCGGAGGCCATCCTTGTCGCACTTCCACGTACCGAGGAATCTTCAGAGACCATCGCCTTCGAACTGGGTAGAGTTTACGAAGCCGAGGGCAAGGTCGAGGAAGCCCTGGCCCAGTATGCCCTGGCGCCGAAAAACGGCGAGGCTCAGGCCCGGAAAGCGTGGCTCGAGCGGACAGGGATCGACCTGCCCGAACTGGTGGTCCTGGCACCGCGGGAGCCTCGGCGTCTGGTCGCCCATATCCCGGAAGGAACCCGTGTGACGCTCACCGCCTATCGAATCGCCCTGGAACACCTCCTGCTCAGGAACGGGGGACGTTTCAACCCCTCGAGCGTGCGCGTGGACGGGTTCCGGCCGGAGCGATCCGACCACGTCATCATTGAAGCAGATGGAAACATTCCCCTTCCTCGCCTCTCTGACGGCGCGTACTTGTTGACGGTCGGGTTCGCTGGTGCTACTTACCGAACCGTGTTGCTCCAGTCCGACGGCATGCTCGTGGTACGCCCTGGGACGCAAAGGGACACGCTGGTGCACCTGTTCGATCACAAGGGACGGCCCATTCCCGACGCCCACGTCTGGCTTTTCGATGGAGGCGGCGTGGTGGACACGGGTCGAACCGACGTGCTGGGATCACTTCACGTCCCGTTCGGCAACGGACATCTCCGGGTCCTGGCCCGCTGGGAAGGACATTACGCCTGGTGGGCGCCTGCCGGGGAATACGTATCCGACGAGTGGTCCCACCGTGGATGGCCCGAGCGTCGGCAGGGATTCAAGAATCAGCGATTGATCGAGCAAAACGTGACGGATTACAACCTGCTATTCAGACAGGAAGGAAAGGTGCAGGTTCAGGCCAGGGAACTGTGAGGGGTGGGAGCCCCTGGAACGCCTCCCGTGCTGCTGCAACCTTGTTCGATGTTCTGGCCAGAACACCGGACAGGAGGAGTCCGAATGTTAGGAGAACTGTTGGAAAGGACGCTCAAGCACATTGCCGAAGTGAACCGGGAAGGCAACGTGGAGCTGTTTGCCGCCCAATTGGTCCAGAGCCGCCCCGAATACGAGGAGGAGACGGCCTTGCGACTGGCTCGCAGCGCGCTGCTCATCGTGCTCGAGACACCCGAGATCGCCCGTCACATGTGGGAACTCCTCCAGGGGGACTCCTGTACACTGGAACAGCGCTGTGCCCTGGCCGTGACCCTCGCCTACCTGGTGCAACCTGTGGACCTGCAGCCCGAGAGCTTTCCAGCCGGGTTCGGCTATGTCGACGACGCGTTGTTGCTGCGCTACGCCATGCTGTGCGAACTGAACCGGCTGCCTCCGCAGATTTCGGACGAAGAGACCGAAAAATCGCGGTTGAGTATCCTGGCCGCCTGTGTGTCTGCAGAGGCTCGAGAGCCCCTCAAGCAGGAGATGGCCCGGATTTCCCGGCGTGTTCGAATTTTTTCTCAGTTGCCCAGACCTGAACTGGAGCACCTGCTCGACCGCGTGATGAAGGACCCCTTGGGCGCTCTGGATCACCCGCTTCCGGACGAGGAGGGGGACACACCCGAACGTTGGGACCCGTTCAATGGCAGTGTGGTGGCTCCGCGACGGCGGACAGGAAAAATCGTGGACTGCCTTTCCGGTCCGCTGCTTCCCGGCAAGGAGCAATCGGAAGAAGGGGCCCCCTGAATCTGCACGGGCGCCCGATGATGCCCGGCCTCCTTGCCAGTGAACGTCGCGTAGTGGGGGCGGACACAGGAGCTTGTTCGTCGTGACGGCACCAGCGGCTTTCCTCCCGTTGCTAGCCTTTCTTGGCACCATGATCATGAACCCCGGGTGCTCTCCTTACGACATCGACGGCGACGGGTTCTCCGAACCGGACGGGGATTGCGACGACGCAGCAAGCAACAGACATCCCAACGCCGAGGAAATCTGCAACGGGGTGGACGACGATTGCGACGGCCTCGTCGACGAAGACCTGGACACGTTCCTCCTCTACCCGGACCGGGACGGCGACGGGTTCGGCGACCCGGACTCTCCCGTGGAAATCTGCTCACTTCCACCCGGCTTCTCTCTCCAGCCCGGGGATTGCAATGACCGCGACCCTGGTGTGTATCCCGGCGCGCTCGAAGCCTGCGACGGAAAGGACAACGACTGCGACCCGGTAACCGGAGAGGATCGAACCTACTATCCAGACGCGGACGGGGACGGCTTTGGGGCCGGAGTCCCGCTCGTTTCGTGTGAGCCCCCAAGCGGATTTGTGGAAGGAGATTCCGATTGCAATGACCTGGACCCGAACATCCATCCCGGCGCCGAGGACCCTCCTGGAGACAGCGTGGACCAGGACTGCGGCGGCCACGACGGACCCCAACCCAGCGTCGGGTTGCTCTCCAGCGCCTATTCGCATATCCAGGACGCCCTGGACGCAGCCGAGGATGGGGACACCGTCTGGGTCGGTCAGGGCACCTACCAGGTATCCGGCCTCAGCCT
Source organism: uncultured Gammaproteobacteria bacterium (assembly GCA_964418585.1). Classification (GTDB taxonomy): domain Bacteria; phylum Myxococcota_A; class UBA796; order JAJRTE01; family JAJRTE01; genus JAJRTE01. Next base: position 107,487 of record CAYQMG010000199.1, read on the forward strand.
GGAAGGCAAGACGCTCGTGCTGGCTTCCACACACGGCCCGCGTGTCACCGTGCTGGACGCCACAGGGACCGGCCCGGTGCTGACCATCGAACATGGGGAGCCTCGAGACGCCGAAGTCCGCGGCTTCACCCTGGTCGGCGGCCGGGCGGAGCGCGGCGGCGGAATCCGCATCACGGACAGTTCACCCACACTCACCCATCTCCTCGTGCGGGACAACACGGCCACCATCGCCGGCGGCGGCGTGGCGGTTTCTGGCGGAAAACCCACGTTTGTCTCCTGCACCATCGCATGGAACCTCAACGAGGGCGCCTATGGCCACGGTGGAGGGATTGCAGTGACGGACTCGAGCGCAAAATTTACATCGTGTTGGATCACGCGCAATCGTATCATGGACGGTTCAGGAGGCGGGGTTTACCTGTCGGACGCCCGTGCCCGGTTCACGAACTGTCGGGTGGAGGAGAACGAGGCGGTGAGCGGCGGCGGGTACCAGTTGGAAGCCTCGGAAGCCACCATTGTTGGAGGGGAGGTTGTGGGTAACCGCGCGGACCTGGGCGGAGGAATCAACCTCTCATTTTCCGACGCCACACTTCAGAACCTGTCTATCCACGGCAACGAGGGAGGCGAAGGCGGAGGTCTCTACGTGAAAGGCGGCGCCCCGGTGGTGGAAAATGTGGTCATCATGGGGAACAGCGCGGAGACGGGCGGTGGTGTTCGTGTGGCCTTTTCCGATCTCGTTTTGCTCCAGACCCTGGTGCTCGCCAACGGGTACGCCAGCGAGGCCGTGTCCGGGGGCGTTTACCTTTCTGGAGCCGGGATGACGCCGACTTTTACCAACTCGGTGCTTGCCTGGAATTCGGGCTTTGAACTGTATGACGACCCGGAGTCCCCGGCGATGCCGCGGCTTGAGGCCGTGGTTCTGTACGATCCCGGCGGAAGTGCGCACAACATGGTGGAGGTTCCAGAGGACACGTTGCAAGTGGATCCAGGGTTTCTCTCGTTTTTTGGTCCGACGCTCCCGGCCGATTTCCATCTCAAGCTCGACTCTCCGCTCGTGGATCAAGGGAGCGGGGAGAACCTGGACCGGGACGGGTCCCCACCGGACATCGGTATCTACGGGGCTGCCCGGGGGGATGACTGGGACCGGGATCAGGACGGCTTTGAGGACTACTTCTGGCCAGGCGCCTTCACCGATGGGCCGGCCGCCTATCAGAACACCTTCGACTGCGACGATATGGACCCGGAGATCCAGGGGTGCGAGGTGCTCGAGACCGACAATCCCTGGTGAACCCCATCGCGAGAGCTTTTTCCCGCCTGACGAAGAACCGGCCGTGAGAGGGGTGGCTCAGTCTGTCCCTGGAGGGGCGCGCCTGGTGGCGGCGTCACTCGTTGCAGGGATGGTCGTGTGACGGGTATCTCGAGGCGTGTTCAGCGTCCACAAACCGGCGAGACTCCAGGATGCCTGGGCATGTGAAACAGGTGATCTCCGCCTCGGAACGGTCGGGTCGGACAAAATGGAACTCGGCGACCTCGAGGTAGGCGCCCGACTCGGTGGCACGTACCAGGGACATGGTGTCCGCACCGGTGGTGACGGCGGCGTCGATGTCCGCACTGCGCGTGTCCTCTCCCACCTGGAAGGTGAGCCGTCGAGCCGTGGCGTCAATGGTCAGGTGATCCGCCTCGGCACCGCACCAGGAGCGAACCACCCATCCTCCGTCAGCCTGGGTCAGTGCGATCCATTCGGTGGAGTAGTCGTTCAGAGTGGCCGCGCCGAGCGCCCAGGCTTTTCGAGCGCCTGGGCCCAGGCGGCGAGCGGTCTTGACAGCCGCTTCCACGTCTCCGCGCCCCTCCACGAAGGCGACCTGTTCCATCCCAGCCGCCAGGAAGGGGACTGGACCGTGGGCACGATGGGCGGGAACCACCTTCTCAAGGCGCTCGGTGTCCAGGTCGTAGCGCCAGATGCACGCCTCGCCGCCCAGGTTGTCAAAGTAGACCGCCCGACTGGTCGGGGCCCAGGTCACGGCACCGATGGACCATCCCTCTCCTTGCGGCACCTCGAGCACGACGGTTTCGGTCCTGGCCGCCAGGTCCGCCACCACCATGCGGACTGGAGGCCCGGCCTCGACATAGGCGAGGAACTTTCCATCCGGGGAGATGGCACGGAGGGAAGTCGAGACGGGTTCGGGCGGGGCGGCCACCGACCGTCTGGGTTCCCCCAGCGCCACCCGCAGGCCGTGAACGGCCTGGGTTTCCAGGTTTGCGAGGGTGAGCAGGAACACGGGATGGTCGTCCACCACCTCCACGACCATGGACCGGACTTCGGTCGGCCAGCGGGCAGTGAACCAGGTGCGCTCCAGCCAGAAGTCTTCGGGCAGGGTGTGGCGTTGTGTTGCGTCCTCCCGGGTGGTTCGATGGAACGCGACGGATTCGCCCGTGGTCTGGTCGGTCATCGGGGAGTCGTCGGTCCCCGAGTTCTCCGGGTTCGTGCGCGGAGAGGAACTGGATGTCTCATGCTGGATTTCAGGGCCGCCTTTCTGGGAGGATCCTCCAGTGGCGCACCCTGATATCGGGGCGCACGGGATGGCGGCAACCGCGATGAGTGCGACCCAACGACCTTGTGTGCGGAGTGAGCGTGCCATGATGCGCTTCCCTCGAGTCGGACGGTCGGCTCCCGGTCCCGGGTGGCTCCCGGTTCAGGGGCGCCGGTTGTATTCGTGGTATTTATGGAATCGCGTTGCTGCGCAACCAGGCCTCCGCAAGCGGCGTCGGATCGTAGCCGGTCTCGACCAGGATGTAGTCGAGCAGTTCCTGGAACCGCGCCGCAGTGCCTACTCGAGCCTGGTAAAACCCGGCCAGACACTCGTCCAGGACCTGTCGGCCCAGGACCTCCTCCAGGTCCTTGAAGAAAAATGCACCCTTCATGTAGGGCGTCATGCCGAACAGGTCCTCCAGCATGTCGATCTCGTTGCAGCCCTCAGGCCAGGCGATCATGTCCTCGGTCGCCTGTGCCAGGAGGAGCAAGTTGCGGTACTCGTCCCAGATGGCCGCTTCGGCCTGGGGACCCTGGACCGCACCGATGGCTCGAGCCGTGAGGTAGCTGACCGTGCCTTCGCTGAGCACGAAATCTTCCCAGCAGGCCATGCGAACGCCGTCACCGTACCACCCATGGGCCGCTTCGTGCGCGTGCGTCTCCACGTCGTACATGGATCCGGAGGAGACGTGCCAGAACGGGTGATGCTCCATCCCGCCGTAGTCACCTCCTCCCCAGTCCACCGACACGGAAGCGACATGGTCCCCGAAAGCGTAGGGTCCATAGGTCTGTTCGTACCAGTCGAAGTGGTCCACCAGGTAGCTGGTTCCTTGCAACGCCGCGGCTTCCCCACCCGGCAACCAGTAGACCCCAACCTCGGTGCCGGCCTGCGTGCGCCCAAGCCTCCGGTAGGCGTAATCCCCTCGAGCCCACGCCATCACGTAGGAGGCGGTTTCCAGATCGATCCGGTCCGGGTAAACCGCCACCTCACCCTCGGGAACTCCGGTGAGCGCCACCTGGAATGTGGTGCCGTCGGCGGGGTCTGAATGGCATGGAAACAGGTTCCCGCAGTAATATGGCCAGGTGAAGGTCGCTCCGGAGGAAAGTGCACCGTCGAACGCATCGTGGGTCTGGTAGCGGTAGCTCACGAACACGTCGGTGGGGCCGTCTGAGATTGGAACACCCACGTCCAGTTGGCCCTCGTGCACCACGTAGTCGAGCGGTGCACCACCTGCATCGGTGACCTCGAGAATGGTCAGGTCCCCCACTTCCAGGGACAGGCCCGTACTGTCCGCCGGAGCGATCCGGATCATCGCCGTCCCCGTCTGGGCGGTCACGTCCACTTGCAATGCCGTGTGAAGAATGTCCCGCGACCAGTCCTCAGTCGCAGGCGTCCCGGTCGAAGGGCAGGAATCCGCTCCCGCCACGATGACATAGACAGCCAGCCACGTGGCAGCCTTTCGCGCTACAGCACTCACGATTCACCTCGCCGCTCGCATTGATGGGTACCCGATCGAAGCCTGGTCGAAACTTACCGCACAACCGGTCCTCCTGCAAGCCCATCCGCGTTCCAGACTTCGACATGAAGTCAACTCGGGGAGAAACACTTGGGGGACACGCAGGCCGGTGCTATCCTGGATCAAGCGCTCAACTGGAGGAACGTCATGTCGAGAAAGACATCCAACGTGACCATCTCCTGCCTCACCCTCCTTGTCGCACTTGCCTGGCCCATGACGGCTCGAGGAGCTGCGGCCTTCGCTCCGGTGCCCGACATCTCCAGACTACTCACCCCGGAGAACATCGCACGGCTCGAAAAAGGTGAGGTGATCAAGGAGAACGAAACCATCCGGGACTCGAGCGGGAACGACCGCGGCCGGGCCGTGGCTCTGGTCATCATCCATGCACCCATGGACAAGGTCATCGCCGCCATCGATGATTTCGAGACCTATCCGCAGTGGATGCCCAACGTGGAGCACACCAAGGTGCTTCTCCGCCAGGGCAACCGCCGCGATGTCACTTTCGTCCTCGACGTGCTCTGGAACGAGGTCAAGTACACGTGCATCCACCGTATCGATCCGGATCGAGGCGTGTTCGAGTGGCGGATGGACGACTCGAGGGAAAAGAAAAACGTGGCGGACAGCACCGGCGCATGGGTGATGAAGTCCCTGGGCGACAACAAGACCGCGGTGGCCTACACCGTGCTTCTCGACACCGGGATTTCCATTCCGGACTTCATCGAAGAGTACCTGGCAGGCAGCAGCCTGCCCAAGGTTGCCAGGGCGCTCAAAGATCGGGTCGAAGGCGTGAAATAGCGGCCCGCTCCACGGGGTGCTCCGGGCAGATTGGTCCTACTTCTTCGGGCCCGAAGGGATTGGACCAAGGGCTGGCTCCGCCTTGGCCGCGCCGCTCACCGGCTCCACGCCATAGTCCGGTTCCACGCCATAGTCCGGCTCGGCTCCATACTCGGGCGTCACGACCACCGGGGTCGGCTCCACCCCGTAGTCCGGCTCCACCCCGTAGTCCGGGGTGATGAGCGGCGGGGTCGGGTCCTCCTCGACGCAACACGCCTCCCAGACATCGTCGGGAAGCACGCCGTACTCGCAGGCGCAGCACACATCGGAACAGTCGATGGGTTTGGGGGTCTCCGTGGGCTCCACCCCGTAGTCCGGGTGCAAGGTCGGCTCCACGCCATAGTCCGGCTCCACGCCATACTCCGGCACCGGACTCGGTTCCACTCCGTAGTCCGGCTGGGGCTCGCAACAAGCGTCCCACACCTCGGGCGGGATGGTGCCGTAGTCACAGTCGCAGCAGACATCGGAGCAGTCGATGGGGGTTGGCGAGGGCGGTTCCACTCCGTAGTCGGTCTGGGGCTCGCACTGGCCCACGCCGAGGAAGAGCAGCGAGGTCACGGCGGCGGCCCCGGCCACGTGGCGGCGGAGGAAGGGCCTCGGCCAGCGCGTTGCAAGGGTGGCGACCCGGTGGTAGCAGTAGGGATCCTCCCCAAGGTGCCCATTGACCGCGGCCGCGACACACCGGGCCCCTCCCCTGCACGTGATCCGGTGAGCACAGCGCTTGCAAAACCCTGTCAAGCTGTCCAGGGTGAATTGTCGATTGTAGGGGAACGCATTGGGATCCCGCCAGATGTCCTCCAGGGGCCTCTCACGCAAGTTGCCCTCGAGGAACGGGTCTCCGTTGCCGCTGAAGGCCTGCATGGACAGGCACCCCTTCACCCCCCCGTTGGCCTCGATGCCGATCGCAAATAGGCCCGCCTGGCATCCGGACCACCGTTGCGGCTGGCCCTTCCAGTTGAGGGCACGAAGCTCGCTGTCATACGGCCCCTCGTACCCAATGGAGTCTCCAATTCCGACTCGAGTACGCCCGCGACTGCGCAACTCGTAGAGCTTGGGAAGCAGTGTCAGCAAGTCCTTGGGCTTGATGACCCAGTCGTCGTGCCGCTCGAGATTGCCCATGGGTTTGCCCAGTTGACTCCTCCAGCGGTCGGCCCCGTGCGCCACGGCAATGTCGTAGATTTCATCCAGAAGGTGTAGATTGAGCGTGTTGATGGTGGTCATCACCGTGGTCGAAATCCCCGCGTCCTTGAGCCGGTGGAGCGTGGCGGAGGCTCGAGCGAAGCTCCCACGACCACGGATTCGATCGTGTATCTCCTCAGGGCCGTCCAGGCTAACCGCCACGTTGGACAGAGGCACGTCCAGGATGTGGCGGATGGTGCGGTCGTCCATCTCGTAGCCGTTGGTCACCATGTTGGGGATCATGCCCTGATCCCGAATCTCCCGTGCGATGGTCACCCAGTCGTCACGGAGCGTGGGCTCACCGCCTGACAGGGTGATGACCTCGCACCCCAAGCCAGCCAGGGAGCGCACCACGCCCAGGCATTCCTCAGTGTCCATCTCGTCCGGCCTGGGCTTGCCCGCCCGCGAGCCGCAATGCCCACATCGGAGGTTGCAGGCGAGGGTGAGTTCCCAGACGCAGTTCCGTGGCTTGAGTGCATCCACGTTGATCGGTTTCATCCTGACAGCCATGACAAGGTCCTCCCGTTGAAATTTCGGAATGATGACCTGCTCCTGCTGGGGTGGCAGTGCTCCGTGGTCCCCTTGATGGATACTATGCGATTTGCGTGACGCCGGCTACAAAAAAAGCATGTTTCAGCCATCCGGTGGGAGTGACGAGTGAATGGCCCTCCGGAGGCCTGGAACGGCTCGGGTCTGACTCTTTCTATTTCATGTCTTGACGTTTTCGAGGGGGCATGGTAGCCGACAGCCATCCGTGCCTGGCGGTCAGGCTGGACGAGGAAATCCAGGGGTCGCCCGTGTCTTCCCGCTTGTAGAA
>CAYQMG010000200.1:0-4928 GCA_964418585.1 uncultured Gammaproteobacteria bacterium
CAGTTCTCCGTTCTCCAGCGTCAGGGTCTGGGACGCGCCGCCCTTCACGTCAAAGTAGATGTTGAACGCCTTGCCCTCGGCCTTCTCCGGAACCAGGGCCAGCGGGAGCTTCGAGAACACAGCGCTCACCGGGTCCGAACCGTCCGGCTCCGCTTCTCCTGGCTTCTCGGGCGAGGGTTCGGGCTTCTCCTCGGCCGGCATCGGTTCTGGTACCAATCCTTTTTCAAAGGCCAACCGGGCCTTGCGGGGGTCCAGGACCATGCCCAGGGCCATCAGTTCGGCCAGGTTGGTGGCAGAAAGTTGTCCGCTCACGAACGCCTTCTCGGCGTTGACCGTTCCGGTGAACATGCCGACCACCACATCTGCCGGCCCCTTGACCACGCAGCGGGGCTCTCCCACCTTGCCCTTTTCAACCCGGAATTGACCCTCCTGGAGAATGACCGTGTGGCCCGGGCCGTCCTCGAGGTCGAAATAGACGTGGAACGACTTGCCCACGGCCTTGGACTGGCGGAATCCCAGGGGCAGGAGTCCGAAGGTGCGCTCGACCGGGTCGCTCGAAGTCGCGCCCGGCGCGGGAGGGAGGAACGGTTCATCCTCGATGCGCGTGGACTTGCGCTTCGGGACCGTGATGGGTTGGGCTGCAACGTCCATGGCAGGGGCAGCAGGGGCGGGCGCTGGAGCGCTGGACGATTTCAAGGCTGGATTGGGGGGCTTCCGGGGTTGAGGTTCCTTGCGGATGTCGGCCATGCGATAGTTGACCTGGTTGGCCGTCCAGGGCACGGAACCGTACTTTTTGACACCCGGCGTGGCCTTGAGCTTGTATGCGAACAGGTGTTGGCCATGCACGCCGAACACCTCACCGGTGACCTCGCCGGCCGCTTCCGATGCCAGGTAGAGCACCATGGCGGCCACCTGGTCCACCTGCATGTCCTCGCCGACGCCTTTCATGTCCTGGGTCATGCGGGTCCGGGCCAGCGGAGCGACTGCATTGACGGTGATACCGTGCGGCTCGAGTTCCCTGGCGATGGCCCGGGTGAAGCCAGCGCCGCCCATGGCAGCGGCGACGGCGTTTGGACCAAACCCTTCGACCTCGAACCGAAGCGGGGCAGCCAGCAGGTTCACGATCCGCCCCTTGCGGCCATGGTCGATGGCATACCGGGCAAAAGCCCTGGAGCAGGCGAATGCACCACTGAGGTGCGCATCGAGCACACGGACCCAGTCGTCGTCACGCATCTCCACCAGGGACGCGGGGCGATGGACACCGGCACAGTGAACGAGTACGTCGGCCCGGCCGAAGTGTTCGACGGCCAACCGAATCAAGGCCTCGGCCGTGCCCTCGTCCGTCATGGATCCTGCGTGAGCCACAGCCTGGCCGCCTGCGGCGACGATCTGCTCCACCACCTGGTTGACCACGGTTGAGTCACCGCCGGTCCCATCCAGGTCGACGCCCGAATCGCTGGCGACCACCCGGGCGCCTTCACGGGCGAATGCGAGGGCGACGGCCTGTCCGATCCCGCGCCCGGATCCTGTGACGATGACCACCTGATTTTGAAAAATGGGAGATTGCAAGTACATGGAACGACTCCTTGGCCGGCGGTTGCGAACCTCACGATGGAATGAGCCTCCATCGTGCAACGTGCGTCACTGGAGATACAGGGAAGATTACGCCGGAGGGGGCACTCATGACAAGGGAAAAGGCTTGACGACCGACCCCTGAGGCCGGAACTTCCGGAGGGGGTCAAGGGGTGTCGCTCTTGAGGGCATGGATACGGATTCCATGCTTTTTCAGAAGGCGTGTGATGGACTTCCGATCGATCTGGGCCTCACGGGCGGCCTGGGAAATGTTGAGGTTGTTTCGCTTGAGCAACTCCACCAGATACTCACGCTCAAACAACTCCACAACCTTTTCCTTGGCGTCCTTGAACGGTAGGTTTTTGTGAATCTGAAACCCCTTGATGGCCTGAGGCCTCGAGCCGGACAGGTGCTCTGGAAGATCCTCCAGGACGATCTCATCCCCTTCGGCAAACGAGCAGGCTCGCTCCACGGCATTGTACAGCTCGCGCACGTTCCCGGGCCAGTGATAGCTCTGGAAGCGTTCCAGTACCTCGCTCGACATCCCCTGGACGCGCAGCGACCCGTCCGGATTCCGATTGGTGGCGATCCGTTTCAGGAAATGCTTGACCAGGGGGGGGATGTCGTCCAGCCGCTCCTTGAGTGGGGGAAGCACGATCTGAACCACGGCGAGCCGATAGTAGAGGTCTTCCCGAAACCGCCCGGCAGCCACCTCCTCCTTCAGATCACGGTTCGTGGCAGCGACTACCCGTGCATCGAACTTGCGCGTGGTGTTGGAACCGACTCGCCGAACCTCTCGCTGCTCCAGTGCCCTCAACAGCTTGGGCTGCAGATCGATGGGAAGCTCCCCGATCTCGTCGAGGAACAGGGTACCTCCATGGGCGGTCTCGAACACCCCGGGTCGGGTCATGATGGCGCCCGTGAAGCTGCCCTTCTCATGTCCGAACAACTCGCTCTCGATCAAAGTCTCCGGAACCGCTCCGCAGTCGAAGACAACAAAGGGACGCCGGGCACGCCTCGAGTGCGAATGGATGGCTCGAGCCACCAATTCCTTGCCGGTTCCCGTGTCCCCCTGAATGATGACCGTGACGTCGGTAGGCGCAATTTTCTCGAGCACCCCGAACACCTCACGCATCTTGAGGCTCCGGCCGATGAGTTCCCCAAACTGCTCATACTTGGTGGGGTAGATCTGAAGCTGTTCCGACGTGGGTTCGAACCGAATGGGGGTATCCCCTATCCGAAATACGGTGTTTGGACGCAGATAGATCTCCCGTACTCGAAGTCCGTCCACATAGGTGCCGTTGGTGCTTCCCAGGTCCCGGAGCAGCACGTCCTGTCCATCGCGAAATAGCTCCGCGTGATATCTGGAAACGGTCTTGTCATGAATGACCAGGTCGTTGTCCTCCTTGGTTCCGAGCCGAATCAGGTCCTTCTCCAGGATCCACTCCTGGCCGACTTGCGGCCCGTCTTCCACTACCAGCCGAACCTTTCGGATCTGCAACTGCCGCGGGTGGTAGTCGAGGCGACTGATCTGGGTGACCCTTGAGGGTCCTTCCGGGTGATCGGTCATCCGCATGGTCTCCCTTTCGAGGTGGCGCGCCGGGTCCGCGCCCGGACATCATTCTCCATGGAACCCAACAAGTCTGCAAGGAAAAACCACTTCATTCCTCCCCCCCTATACGATCGATGTCCAGGTTGCTCCGCTTGAGAAACCTCTGGATGGACTTCCGATCGATTTTGGCAGCACGGGCGGCGTGGGAGATGTTGTAGTCGTGCCTTCGAAGCAGCTCAGTGAAATAGGCACGTTCGAACACGGCCAGCCATCGCCTTTTTGCCTCCTTGTATGGCAGATCGTGGTAAATCCGGGCCTCTTCGACGGTTCCGGCCGACACCCTGGCGGGGATATCCTCATCCCCAGTGGCTACATCGGGTCCCAAAGCCTCCTGCACCGCTCGTGGCAATTCCGCGACCCCGATCCGGGCCTGCTCCGTGATGCTGGCCGCATACTCCATGGCATTTTGCAGCTCCCGAACATTGCCCGGCCACCGGTATGCTTCCAGCGCCTTGAGCGCTCGAGGGGTGAGTTGAAGCCCGGGCTTGCCCAGGCGTTCCGCATGGATCTGGAGAAAGTGGTTGGCGAGCAGCGGAATGTCCCCGTCCCGCTCGCGCAACGGAGGAAGCCACACCTGAATGACGTTCAGCCGGTGGTAGAGGTCTTCCCGAAACTCCCCTCGAGACACCGCCTCCTGGAGATCCCGGTTGGTGGCAGCGATGAATCGAACGTCCACACTGATTTGCTTGGCTCCCCCGATACGGCGGAACTGACGCTCCTGGAGAACGCGAAGCAGTTTGACTTGCATCGCAGGGTCCAGTTCGCCGATCTCGTCCATGAAAAACGTTCCCCCGTGGGCGGCCTCAAGCAACCCAGCCCTCGAGGAAACCGCTCCGGTGAATGCGCCCTTTTCGTAGCCGAACAGTTCGCTCTCGAGCAAGTTGATCGGCAAGGCAGCGCAGTCGAGGGGCACAAAGGGCTTGTTCTGCCGCCTCGAGTTGGCGTGAAGTGCTCGGGCGATGAGCTCCTTGCCGGTTCCTGATTCACCGCAAACCAGCACGCTGGCGTCGGTCTGGGCGATTCGAGCCAACAGGGCGTGGATTCTCTTCATGGCTTGAGAGCACCCGATAAGCTTGTCAAAGCTGAACTTCGCCCGGATCTGCCGCTTGAGGTTTCGGTTCTCGTCGGCCAGTATCTTCTGCCTGAACGCTCGATTGACCACGACCTCGAGCTGCTGCGGGGTAAACGGCTTGGGAATGTAGTCAAACGCACCCTTCCGGATGGCCTGCACCGCCGTCTCTACCGTGGCATAACCAGTGAACAGAATGACGAACGTGTCGGGCCAGTCCTCCTTGATCCGTTCCAGAAGTTCCAGACCGCTCGCCTCCGGCAACATGAGGTCCGTAAGTACAAGGTCGTAGGGCTCCTCTTCCAGCATCCCCACCGTTGTCTCGGCGTCACCGGCGGTGCGGACCCGGTACCCCAACCGGCTCAGGTATTGCTGAAGGCCGGTGGCCATGTCCGGTTCGTCGTCCACCACCAGGATCCGTCCTCCCGGCAACACTGCTTCTGCTTTCGTTGTCACGAAACCACCTCTTCCCAACCTGGCATGATCGGCTCTCCTTCCTCGCGCGTCCCATTCGCACGAGGAAGCGTTACCGTGAACACCGCCCCACCTCCCTCTCGGTTGGCCACCGAAAGCCCGCCTCCCAACTCCTCAAGGATACCGTAGCTGATGGCCAGTCCCAAGCCCGTGCCCTTCCCCACCTTCTTCGTGGTAAAGAATGGATCGAAAATCCGAGGC
>CAYQMG010000201.1:0-3861 GCA_964418585.1 uncultured Gammaproteobacteria bacterium
GCACCCCCGGTTCCCGTGACCAACACCCCGCCAGACTCCGAGTACGACACCCACGAGGACGCACGGCGCGTGCCCGAAGGCCAGGACCAGATCGACCACTTCATTCGGACTGGAGAACTCGCCAACTACTGCGACGGCGGATGTGACCCCAATTGACCCCGCCGAAAAGGGTCCACTCGCCAGCCGTCACGTGGCGCCCGAACCGCTCGCCCGTTTCCTCACCACCCGGGCCCCACTTCCCCCTGCTCCACACCTTCAATCCCCTTCGTACCCCGCAGCCTCCAGGAGAAGTGCCTTCAGGGCCGCGTAGTCGTCCGGATTCGTGAGGTCATGCTCGAGCAGACTGAATTCCGCGTAGTAGCTGTTGGCACTGTCGAGGATGATCAGATCCCGGGTCGATACCTCCCACAAGCCGTACACGTCCACGTCCGCTCGATCCTGGAGCCATGGCAGGGTCCGCCCCGCAGTGATCGTCGCATTCCCCGCCTCGTATCCTTGACCGTTCACACCCAGGATGTGCACCGATGTGGGAGGCTCCAACGCCTCAATCTCCTGTTGCAGATCGTTCAGACGGCCGAACTGGCCGACACAGTAGTCTCAGGTCGCATTCCCAAAATACCAGGCCGAGATCGTGGCCAGATAGTCTCGAGGCGATACCGACTGGTTCGCGGTGGCCGAGTTCGTGTTCACGTCGATCAGCGAGAAATCCGGCATCACATCCGCGATCACGGTCGGCGTGGCCGGCTCAAGGGTGGGCGTCGTCACGGCCGGCGTCGGGGCACCGTCGTCCGCCTCCGGCTGGCACCCGGCGAACCAGAGCAGCGGCAACCCCGCAAGCGTGAAGCACAGCGGGACGGTTCCTGGTCTCCTCATCTCGAAGTTCCTCCCGGGATTGATATCTCGTGGTGTCACACGTGCGTGATTCCGCCCCGGTCCTTGCCGGGCACCGGCCGCTCCGCCGGTTCAGGGACACCCGCGAGAACTCGAACACAACCACGACATAATCTACAGATGTGCCCGGTATTCTCCAACTGGTTTCCGCCGGAAATTCCCCCGCCACCAGAATCCAGTGCCAGGCACGGCATGTTTGGCACATGGAATTCGGTGTGAACGCGAAATGTTGGGCCTGCCATATCGCGCATGAGAACGCGCCGTGATATACTTTGAACAGGGGGAAACAGTGACTGCGCGACAGCGGAGCGCCGGACCGACTCGAGCGCCCCGGAGTGGGGAAGCGCCCGGGGCGGGGGGAAGGCAGGAGGCACTCGTGGGGGGTTACCGGAAGAACCGGCCACCTTGGCACCGGGGTCAGTGTGGCCGAGGAGGGGCGTTGCTGATGGCCGTGCTGGTGGTTGCCACGGCAGCGTTTCTTGCGTGGAAGGTTTTGTATGAACTCGGCGTGCTTCGGCCGGCGCGGCTCATGGGGTACAATTTGTTTGACGTGGAGGGGGGTTCGGAGTCCGTATCGGAGCCGGGAGGTGGGTCGAGCGGAGCGATTGTGTCACCTGGAGCGGCGGGTTCGGCGGTGTCCGGCGCGGTCCGCGTGGTCCCAGGTGACTCGAGGCGGACCGAGGCGGGAGACGCTCTGGAGGGGGATGGGAATCCGTCGGACTGGCCCGGGTTGCGGAGTGGCGAGCGTCGGTTGCCGCATACCTGTCTGGACGCCTTGCGGTCCGGTGCGTCGCCGTGGGATGGGTTGTACGACATCGATCCCGATGGACATGGCGGGTCTCCTGGGTTTCTCGTCTACTGCGACATGACCACGGACGGCGGCGGGTGGACACTGTGCCTCAACAGTCTGCGAGGGAGTGGCGCACCTTACGTGGAAACGGGGACCAATGCCGGGTATGCGGGGTGGTGGAATGGGCACGTGCGCGACTGTCGTTTCCTGTACAGGAGCCATGAAGTGGAGGTGCGCCACCTTTTGGTGGTCGGGGAACAGGTGGTGAACCGAAGTTTTGTGGGCCGCCCCGGGATCGAAATGCCGCCCGCTCCGCTGTGGCGTCGTTTCGGAGCGGGCACGGCCCGGGAAGGGGAGGAGGACGACGGGAAGACGTTCGACCTGACGCTGGCCCACCACCTGCAACAGCCGTGGATCCGTCGAGGCCCGCTGGTCGACCGTCATGGCATCCCGTGGTTTCACACACCCGACTGGGGCGCCTTGCCCTCTTCTCATGCCCTCGTGCGCTGCGGCGGCGGCCCCGTCGTTCGGTGGGGCAATGATGTGCGCTGCGCCGACCGGTACGCGGTCTTCGTTCGCGAGGCACCTGTCGAACGGGCCGAACAGGTCGACAGCGGAGGAGGCGCCCCCTCGGAATGAGGGCTGTTGAGGGACGGTTTTCCCCCCGTCTCATGTGCGATCAGGAAAAGCAGGCGTCCTGTCATGGGCGTGGGTCCCGGAATCCTCTGGACGGGAGCAGAGGCCCGCTCGGCCGCCTCGGCATGAGAATTGCAAGATGTCGGAGCGACCCCGGGGCGCGTCGGAAGGCGGTAGAGGGGCCGTGACATCCGGTTTCCGGCAGCCTCGAACCGTCATGCACGGCGAGGAGGATTCCATGGCACTGGCGCAGGCCATCGACGAGGTGAGGCTCAATTTCAATCCCGACACCATGACCCTCTTGAACTTTGTGATCGGGCTCATGATGTTCGGCATGTCGCTGGACATCAAGGTGGAAGACTTCAAGCGGGTCGTGGCCATGCCGCGTGCACCCGCCATTGGACTCGGCGCCCAGTTTTTTCTCCTGCCCGCAGTGACCTTTTTGCTCACCCTCATCCTGGGACCTGCGCCGTCCATCGCCCTCGGAATGCTGTTGGTGGCATCCTGTCCAGGAGGGAATCTTTCCAATTTGATGACCTATCTGGCTGGTGGAAACGCTGCTCTCTCCGTGAGCATGACCGCGGTCTCCACAGCGGCCGCAGTGATCATGACCCCCCTGAACTTCTCACTGTGGGGGCGACTCAACCCGAACACAGCGCCAATTCTGCGGGAGGTGAGCCTGAGTCCTTTCGACGTGTTCATCACCATTTTCCTGATCCTCGCCTTGCCCATGGCGCTCGGCATGACAGCGGCGAAGGTGTTTCCCAAAATCGTCAAGAAAACAAGGAAAGGCTTCAAGATCGCCTCGGTCTTCATTTTCATCGCCTTTGTCATATTCGCCCTCAAGGCGAACTGGGACATTTTCCTCGAGTACATCGGCTGGGTGTTCCTCGGGGTGATGATTCACAACGCACTCGCCCTCGGATCGGGGTACACGGCCGCCCGCATTGCTCACCTCGAGCCGCGTGACGTACGGGCGGTCACCATCGAGGTCGGCTTGCAAAACTCGGCCCTCGGTCTTGCGCTTTGCTTCAAGTTCTTCCCGGGGTTGGGTGGAATGGCGATCATCTGCGCCTGGTGGGGCGTGTGGCACATCGTTTCCGGGTTGACCCTGGCCGGGTTCTGGTCCAGAGTCCCGGTCGGCCATTCGAGCAGTCCGAGGGTGGCTCACTCTGCTTGATGCCTCCTCGCGCACCCCACGCCCCACACCGGGGCTGGGCGAACGCAGTGGCGCCGAGGGCGATGGGCGAGGCACATTGTGATGGGATCGTGAGAGACCGGGTTCCTGGACGGGGGCGCGGGTCGAATAGTTGTCGTGTGTCCACAATTTGACGGTTGTGTGACGAGAATTCGACATGTGGCCGACTGGTTTGCAGCACCGGGGCTCCCCCGGGGAGCATGCGGGCGTGTGGCGTGGACGGGGTGGCCGGCGGCTCGAGGTTGGGGGGAGCGGGTTCGAGGTTGACCACGTGGAGTGGTCGTGGTAACGATGTCAACGCATCGGAGGGGGCCGGGGGGAGCGCTGTTGTTTGAGGGTCGAGGAT
>CAYQMG010000202.1:0-43068 GCA_964418585.1 uncultured Gammaproteobacteria bacterium
GGCCTGGCGCGGCGCGTACAGGGTGAAGTAGTGACCGCCCTTGTCCGGGCTTCCCACCAGTTGCGCGGTGAGACGCTCCACCAGGGGGCGGCGTTCCACGAAAAAATGCTCCTCGGGATCCACCGGTCCGTACGAGCTGAAATGTCGCATGGGTCCCCTCCGAAAGCGGAACAGGATACGCTGATTCGACCTGGGTCGAGTGTACCGCGAGCGGGGCGGGAGTCAAGACGGTTCGTCCTGGACGCCGGGACGCCTCCGCGCCGACCCGGGGATCCTCCTGCGCCGAAACAGGGGATCCTCCTGCGCAGGTCGAAGCACCCTGCGTCTCGTGAGGTTCCCCGCTCGAGGGTCTTCCGGAAGGTCTTCATCACAGCGTGTCGAGCGGGCGGAGGGCGCGGATTGAATCCCGAAAAAATGAGCGCCTGGCGTCGAGAGGGTATCCCGGGGGGGCAAGCGCTTCGTGGACTCCACGACCTCGACGCAGTATGGCAAGACAGATTCGCAGGTCAACGGTTTGGTTGAGGGCTTCCTGGTTGGAGGGATGACGGCCTGGGCTCGACGCTCGAGGTCGGACGGTCCCCGGTCTCCGCCCTTCCACTCGAGGCCCTCGAGATCCAAAAGCCGGTTGAGGGATTCCCCGCGGTCTCCAGTCCCCTGCGCTACGTTCGAAGCGCGTCGAAGAGCCGGTATCGTCTGCCACCCACAACCGTCCAGCTCCGGGGGGCGACCGCCCGTTCCGAGTCGTCTACGGGTTCTCGGTGAACATCGACGAGCATGGGAACAACCGGGGCGCGGAGGAGTATGTGTCGGGCTCCGACACGTCGCTCCCGTGGTTCCGCCGGGTGGGGTCGCTGTTCGAGACCTCTGTCTCGTTCCCGAAGCCGTCGTTGGAGGAGGACCGGTTGGCACTCCCCCTGGTGGCGGGGGCGTCACGAACGGTGAAGTGGGGCCCGTTGGTAAGTCGGCGCCTCCCCCTGGTGGCGGGGGCGTCGCCCTTGTGGGCTGCCATCGTGGAGGCCGTCAGGCGGGTCTACACATACCGCTTGATTCCCGACAAGATCGCAGAAGAACCGCTGGCTCTCGAGGAGCGGAGGCTGAAGCGTGACGGGGGCAACGCTGCCAACATGCTGCACGTCGTCCAGAAAAAGGCGCCGGACGTCTTCCGCACCATCCAGCGCAATCTGGAGGCCATCGTGCCCGGGATCATGGAGGTGCGCAGCCAGCAACGCGGGACCCGCCGATGTCTTCGGTTCAAGCAGCATGGCGAACGGACGCTTCATCTGGACGCGAGCCAGGTTTCCCGGGGAACGCTCCGGGCTCTCGGCATCCTTCTGGCCGTGTTCCAGCACCCGCCCCCCTTGCTCGTCTTTCTGGAAGAGGTGGAGGACTCGATCCATCCCATGGCCACCGCTGTCCTGATGGAAGCGCTGGAGGAGTCCCTCGACCGGACCCGGATCGTGATCACCTCGCACAGTCCGAGCGCCTTGATGCATGCCGCTGTCACCCCTGAACGGACCCGGGTCGTGCGCTGGGAGTTGGGCCGCAGCGACATCTACTCGCTCCGTCCCCTGCTTCCCACTCCCGACGAGACTGGTCTGTCGGTGGGAGAGTTCCTGCAGTTCAATGCCCTGCCCATCGCCGATGAGCCAACCCAGGTGCACGGCAGCTTTTTCAGCGTGGAGTAGCCAGAATGAAAGGTGGCAAGCTCCTCTTCATCGGCGAAGGAGAGGGAGAACGGCGGTTCCTCCGAGCGGTGGACGACCTGGTTGGAGAGATTCGGGCCCGGCGCACCCGGTCCTCTCGCCGATTCTGACCACGTCCGTGACAAGGGACGGCCTCTCGTGAGGCGCCTGGGCACCGATCAGGCGGAGGGGTCAACCGAAGCGGGGCCCGGGGCGCCGCTGGGCGGGGCGTGCAGGAGGAAAAAGGGGAGGAGCATCCCCTTCCTGAGTTCACCCCCGGGTGCGACGTTCTCTGAGTCGGCGTGCACCCTCCCGAAGGCGCACGCAGTCTTCCCGGGAAAGGCCCAGGCCGAGTTCGAGGAATTCCAGGTCGGCGTGCAGAACGGCGCCCTGTACATCTCCGCGCCGCACCAGGGCGTCGACGAGGTGGACGAGCGCGTTGATTCTGTGCGGGGAGATTGGAGGGACGGCGAGGAGGACGCGGCGTGCTTCCCCAGGCTCGAGTTTGAGCATGCCGCCGCCCAGAGCGTGGCCCTCGAGCTCTGCGCTCAAGAAGGTGAGCGAGGTTCCCCAGCGTGCCGCGAGTTCCTCCGGATTGACGTTCACCCCAGGGAGAGCACGAAGCACGTGCAGGCTGTTCGTGGCCACGACTCGAGCCTGGTTTGCCACCAACCTGGGTGCTTCCCCACTCATGTACGTGAGGAAGGCTCGAGGCTCGTACACGTGGGGCACGGCGAACCAATCCTGCCTGACGCGGCACTTGTAGCGCAGGTGAATCCTGGTGCGCCTTCCCTCCTCCAGGTACCGGGCCAGGCTCCCGGTGGGCACGGTTCCGGGGGGGATACGGAGGAGCAGACCGGATTCCTCCCGCTCGAGTCCCTCGCTCCAGTCCTCCATGGTATAGACGATTCCCTTGAGAGATTTCCCGCGTCGCACGGCCCGGACGAGGTAGCGTGGGTCGATGCCGAGGCGCTGGGCTTTTTCCGGTGAGAGGTGGAAGAACTCGTTGGCGCCGGTGACGTACCCGATGCCCACGTCCACAAGGTCGCCGAGTCGCCGTGTGTGCGGGTGGCCCTGGAGGCTCGAGTAGAGGCGTCGGGTGTCCGCGTCGAGCAGGTGGTGGAGGAGTCGGCGTTCGCCGCGGAGCATGGCGTCGGTTTCCAGGGGTTCCGGGTCTCCTGGGAGACCGTCTGCCCGGCGGGGTTGCAACAGCGCGTGCGGTCCTGGGAGGTCGATCCATCGAAAATCACCGGGTGGATCGCCCCGGTTTTCGGCGAGCACCAACAAGGTATCCTCGCTCAAGGAAGGAAAGAGCGGCTCTCGAAAGGTGAGAAAGGTGACTCGAGCAAACGATCGGTGCAGGTAGTGGAGGACCGGGCGTGCGTACGCCGCATGCCCGAGTTCCACGGGCGCCACCATGGCCAGGCGTCCTCCGCGGACCAGGTGGGCGGCGCTCTTGACCAGGAATGGTGCCCAGGAACTGGAAAGCGCCGGAAGGCGGACGCCCAGGTCGGCCGCGCACCGGAGCGCCTTTTGCCGGACCTCGCCCCGGAATCGTTGATAGCGGATGAAGGGGGGGTTGCCCACCACACAGTGGTATCGAGGGAGCGGCTCCAGGTCGAAGAAATCTCCACACACGAGGCCGGCACCCGGACGTCGCCCAAGGGCCTCGAGGTCGGCGCAGGCGGCGCGGTACGTTTCCCGGTCCAGTTCCACCCCCTGAACCTGGGCATGCGGGTCACCGCCCAGTTCCGACAGCCGCCCCCATGCAGCATGCAGAAACACCCCGGCCCCGAAACTCGGGTCCAGAACCCGGTCTCCAGTCGAACGGATCGCCCACCGAACCAGGAAGTCGGCCACGGGCCGGTCCGTGTAATAGGCTCCCCGCTCCTTGCTCCGGCGACCCGTGCCCTCTCCCGGCGCTCCGGTCATGTGACCTCCCTTCGTCCTGCACGACAAACCCCGCCCCCGACCGTGTGGCCGCTCACGACCGCGCAACCGTGCTCCGCCGCCCCGAGGGCGACCCTGCAAGCCGAGCTGTCACGTCCTTGCCCAACCGATCACCCGGGTCCAGAGCCGTGCACCGTGCCCCCCGGTCCCGAGACCTCCCCGGGTCCGGACATCAGACCTGGTGAACCAGACGAGATCCAGCCCATTCTCCGGCTGACCGGCAATCGGTGCAACCCGGGATGATAGCACAGGGAGCAACCAACTCGAGCACGACCTGTCAGGGCGACGCTCGGGTGTCCCGAGGTGCGGAACCCGGTGTGGGGGGCGTGCCCCCAGGCCTGGCCCTGCGAGCCTGGTTGCGTGGGTTGCGCTTGGGGGCGGCTCATGATAGACCTAGGCCCATGGGACGCACAGGACGAACCATGCTCTTGCTGCTGGCGGCAGCGGTCCTGGTGGTGGTTTCGGGCCTCTGGCATGAAGCGGTGCTCGACGACGCCTTCATCGCTTTTCGATATGCCCGAAACCTGGTGGCGGGACACGGACTTGTTTTCAACCCGGGCGAGCGGGTCGAAGGTTTCACCAGCCCGGCGTGGACCTTGCTCGTGGCAACAGGTATGGCGCTTGGAGCGGACCCGGTGCGTTTTGCCCAGGTATCGGCCATTCTGTGCAACCTGACGCTGGCATGGACGGTGCACCGGTTCGCCCGTCAGCACCTCGAGCTGGGAGATCGATGGGCCTGGGTGCCGGTATGGATCCTGGTCGGAAACCTGAACCTGGCCGCATGGGCGGCCCACGGACTCGAGACCAGCCTGTTCGCGCTCCTGGTAATGGTGGGCACGAGCCGGGTTGTGTCCCTGGAGAGCGAAGGACCCAGAGGCCTCGAGTGGACGGCCGGTCTCGCCTTTGCCGCCGCCACCTGGACCCGGCCGGAGGGCCTGGTGTTCTGGCCGGTGCTGGTGATGGCACGAGAAGGATTGCCTGGAACGCGAGGGGCGGGAGCAGAGGAGCAGGCGACCTGGTTCTCGAGGGTTGCGCGCGCCGTCCAGGGCTGGGTCGCGCGCGTTGCAATCCGGGAATGGCGTGGAGTGGTTGCCTGGACCGTCCCGGTGGTGGTGTTGTTCCTGGCGCGCCGGATCTACTATGACGCCTGGTTGCCGAACACCTACTATGCCAAGGCGACCGGAGGCGCGGGGACACTGGGGGACGGCCTCACCTATTTCCTGGACTTTGTATCGACTTCCTGGCTCCATGGCGTCGCGCTGATTCCGGTCGTGGTGGCGCTGTGGCACGGCGGTCCTGCCCGACGGGTGCTTGCCGCCGCAGTGGGTCTCAACGTGGCCTACGTGGTCTGGCTGGGTGGAGACACCTTTGCAGGTGCCCGATTCTTCGTCCCCACCCTTGCCCCGTTCGCGTTGCTGGTCGGAGATGGGGTCGTGCACGGGCTTCGACGCCTCGACGTGCGACCACCGTTCCTGGTCGCTGCAGCCGGGGCGTTGACCGGGGCCATGGTCGCGGGCACCTGGCCGGAATTGAGCCGTCAGGCGGAGCTGGCCGCGTCGATGACCCGCAACCGGGCCTTCGTGGGCAAGCTCCTGAAGGAGATCACCCCACCGGACACCGTGATCGCGCTGAACACCGTGGGCGCTCTTCCCTACTACGCGGAACGACCCGCGATCGACCTGTACGGCCTCACCGACGCCCACATCGCGCGCGTGCCCGTGGACGTGCGCCACCGGAAGGGAGGAATCGGGCATGAAAAGGGCGATGGGGACTACGTCATGTCGCGTGCTCCCCACCTCATCCTGCTCCGCAACGTCTGGATCGCGGACGTGCCCATCGAGGATCACCATGTGCTCTACGGCCGCTCGGAACACGAGATTGCCGGGGATCCCCGATTCCTGCAAGGCTACACGCCGGTGGACCTCCCGCTCCGTCCGGATCTCTACTTCGGATTCTACGCCAACAGGAAAAAGGTGGATATCCCCGCACTGCGCGCCCGGTTCGAGCAAGTGAACCTCGAGACGCTCGGGCCGCTGGACCGTCTGTCGAGCGAGCGGGGCATGGACCTTGTCCTGTACCACCAGGGACTGGCCTACCTGGAGGAAGGACGGCTCCCGGAGGCTCGCCGGTCCCTTGCCCATTCCCTGGCGCTCTACCCGAAATCGGTGGATGCGCACGTGGCCCTGGCGCGCGTGCTGGACCAGGAAGGAGACCTCCAGGCAGCGGCGCGGCACCTGACCGAAGCCGTGGCGCTGAGCCCGGGTCGGGCCGACCTGCTGTCCGCCCTGGCGACCCTGTCGGTCAGGCAGGGAAAGATCGACGAGGCCGTGCACTTCCTCCGCCGGGCCGCCCGACTCGCTCCGGAAGACCCGGACACATGGAGAGACCTGGCCACCCTCTTGCTAAACCAACACCGTTTCCAGGAGGCGGTCCCGGTCCTCCACACCGTGGTCACGCTCCTGCCCGGAGCCCACGATATGTGGGTCAAGCTCGGCGTGGCCGCAGGCAAGACAGGCGACTGGACCACCGCAGCCTGCGCTCGAGACCGGGCGGTCCGACTCGCTCCGGAGGCTCGAGAAGTGCGTGCATTCGAGGCCTGGTTCGCCCGGGAAGCGCCGGTCGAGGCCAGGGAGCGGGGCTGCCCACATCCCGCCGAGTGAGCCGATTCCAGGCAGCCAGGCAACGTCTCAACGCGAGGAAGGGGGTCACCCTCCCTCGCCCGGACCGTCCCCATCCCGTCACTGACCCGAATGGTCAGGCGCCTTCCCCGCCACCGGGCTCAAGACGCCCGACCGGCGCCGACGGCCGGTCCGGACCAGGCCGGCGAGCACGAGCATGGCGAGCGAGATTCCGCCGTTTCGCTCGCCCCGATCGGTGCTCCGGCAGCCGCACCCTTCTTCCTCCGGCTCACCCCCGGGGGTGGTTTCCGGGGATCCGGTGGGACCTGGCGACGGGGACGCGACTCCGGGGGTCGGCGTTTCCAGGGAAGGCGTGGGCGTCGGCGTGGCCACCACACTGCCGACCTTCCGGAACCGGGCGTGGACGGTGGTGTCCTGGGACATGAAAAAGGTGCAATCCTGACTCCCGGAACAGGCGTCGCTGTCCCAGGATTCCAGCTCGTATCCGGACTCCGGCTCTGCCTCCAGATGCACGACGCCACCGACCAGCACCGTCTGGTAGCAATCTCGAGGGCAGTCGATCCCGTCTCCCAGAACCCGACCGGCGCCCCTGGGTGACACGTCCACCTCAAGACTGTGCGGGGCCAGCACCTCCGGCAACCAGGCCACGGACAGACGCCATTCCTCGTCCTCCCCGTCCTCGTACCGGAAGTCCAGAACCCCGGCAGGCTCCACCTTGATCGTGTCCTCCCCCTCCTCCTCGGTGGAAAAGTGCAGGTCCCGCTCAAACAGCCCGGGTCCGGTCTCCGGGAGATCGATCTCCACGGGTTCCCCCACGGCAGAACTGACCAGGGAAACCAGGACCGAGCCTTCTCGAGATTCGTCGGTGACCGCGAGCCGAAGCACATCCTCCTCCCCGCTGAAGATGGTCCGATCCGAAGCAAGCCGTGCGGGAATGAAGTTGCCAACCTCCAGGGGGTCGGTGTCAAACCCCACCTCATCCTGATCGATGACCACCGGACTCCACTCATGGTCCAGGACGACCAGGTCCGCGATGTGATAAGGCCCATCCTCGGCCGCCTCGCTGATCTCCCGTCCCGAAAACACCAGGGTCAGGACGCCGGGTCCCTCGGGAAGGTCCTGCGGTTCGGATGTCGCCCGGTCGATGACCCGTCCGCGCTGGTCTTCCAGGGACGCTGCAAGGGAGAAGGCGCCCGCATCGAGGACCTCGAGTCCGACATCCACCTCGAGACGTTCAATCCGACCGGAATCGTCCTCGGTGAGCCGCACAGACCTGGAACCATCGAACCTGGCACGGGCATCCGCCCGCAACCGGGCGAGCCGGACCCCGGATTGCAGCAGGTCCCCCATCCCACCTGCGGGTTGCGTGTCCTCCAGCACCTGTGACCAGCTCACCACGACCTCGTCGTCCGAGGTCACCGCCACCACAGGAGACCAGGCTGCCCCTCGCTCATGGGTGAGACGACGCGGGGTCCAGTCGCTCGAGACTTTCTCGTCGACACCAGGCACCAGATCCACCTCGGCCAGATCCACCTCGAGACCGTAGATCTCGTCGTCCCGACCGTTGTTCTTGCGATAGATGACGGTGGCCAAACCGGTGCTGTCCACCACGACTCGAGGGTCCTCGATCAGGTAGTCGGCCGAATCGAGCCTGGTGGGGGGATCCGGGGTCCAGTCGGCTGCATGGATACGTGTGATGTGCAGGTGGTCCTGCCCGGCCTCCCGGGAAACCCACACGGCGGAGATGTCGTTGTCTGGGCGCCGGGAAAGGGCGGGGTGGAAGTCGATGGCTTCGTTCTCCTCGGAGAAGGAGACCACCGGCGACCAGTCCAGGCCGTCGAACACGCTGAAGACCACGTCGCTGTCGGTGCTTCGCGGCGTGATCTCGGTCAGGTCCTGCACCACCTGCCCCTCCTCGTAGAGCACCCCGTCTTCATCGCGCGACCAGGCCACGATGAAATGGCCGTGGTCGTCCGACACCACGGTGGGTTCGGTATCGAAGGTTCCTTCCCCGGTGCCGGGGACTACCTCGGGGACGGTCCAGGTACCGTCGACCGGATTGAACCGGGCATACCGGAGCGACCACCGGGTCCGGTCGGCGAGGTCCGCGCTGGTGTTGGCGTTGTGGACCCAGACCGCGAGGACGGTGTTGGTCTGGGGGTCGTAGGCCAGGGCGGCGGCGCCGTCCGCCTCCTCGTCGTCGGTGACCAGTCCGACATCGCTCCAGCCATCGCCATTCCAGAACGCAAAGGCGATCTCCTGGTGCGCGAAGATGTCGTTCAAGGAGGAAAGGTCCGGATCGCCGTCGTTGGTGGTCCAGACCGCGAGGGCGTGGCCTTCGTCGAGAAACACGAGCGCCGGGTCCATCTTCCAGCGACCCGTGTCGGCGAACGTGGTCTCGCTCCCGAAACCCTGACCGCGATCCAGGAGGAACGCGAGCACAGGACGGGGGGATTCACCCGGACCTGCGGCGTTGTAGGTGCGGATCAGCATGAGCCGCCCGAACGAGTCCGAGGCCAGGCTCGACCTTGGGAAAAACCGCGGCGTCAAGTCGGGGCCTTCACCACCGCACAAAACGAGGCAACTGACCTCACCGTACCCGTTCATGGGACCGTCCCCAAAGGGATAGGGGCCGAAGCTGGCCGCCCCAAGATCCTCGGAGTCCAGGTCGCGCCAGAACGGGGACCCGAACATTCCAACCCGAAACATCACGGCCCCACCGAAATAGTCCAGGGTTGGCTCCCCTGCCCCGGTCTGGTACGAAAGCTTTGCGTCCACCTCCGCACAGGCGCGGGCAAACACCCCCAGATAGGCCACCCCAACCTCCCGGTACGCAGACATCACCGTGTAAAACAGGCCCTGAACCCGCGGTACCGAGGTGAGGTGCTCCACATGGAAAGCCTGATCGAACGTGGCAGCCAGATCGTTCCGCAGCTTGACCCCCGCCCCAAAGTAGACATCCACCTGGATCGGCACGTCGAGCACGGCGAACTCCGGGGTACGAGAGAAGAAACGATGAAGCTCGAATTCGCTCTCGGAATGGGACCGGGCATAGGCGCCCGGAAGGAGCACAAACTCCTTGTCAAATTCCGCGTGAATTCGCCCCTGCGTCGCATAGTCGATCTGAAACACCTCCCCGCTCATGCTCGAACGACCATCGAAGTCGGCTTCCTCGGTAATGTAGAAGTCGGCATCCATCTCGTAAGAAAGCGTCCCTTCCAGGCTCGTGCCTCCCAGCATGGGTATGTCGTCCGGAACCTCGGTGTGCCAGTAGAAGTCGGACGGATACTGGGAAACAAAGAACTCGTATCGCTCGTAGTCCGGGTCGAAACGCCGATCCACCACGGCCGACACGGTCTCCAAACCCTCAACCCAGTAGGGAAGCGGTAGAGCAAAAACCGGGTACTCGTCCTGGAGCAACGTTCCGTCACTCAATTCGGCGGTCAGAAACAAAGTCGAATCAACACCCCGTTCGGCCATGTCATATTCCGCCAAAAAAGGACCCACCCGGTCCACCTGCTCCTCTCCATCCAGATCAAATGTCATCTCCACAACCTGGCGACTGTCTCCCGGGGGCAACAACGCTTCCGCCGTGAAGACGTTCATCGCCTCGATATCCTGCAAAAACGTCCCAATGGTCTCCTCCTCGTCACCGTCAAACTGTGCCTCGAGGTCGATACCGGCGACGAGCACATCGAGCGACAGATCCTTCGGAAGGTCCTCGGGGCAATACATGCCCTGGGAAGAATCCGGCGTCGGAATGACGCACAGGTTGTACACCCCTCGCAAATCCCCTGCGGTGAACGCCGCCGTGGCCATCGCATCGAGCGGATCGAACGGCACCGTGGTCTCTTGCGCGCCCCCATCGAAACCGAATCCAGAGGCTCCGGCAGGGACACTGCACACCAGGTAGTACGCCTCCCAACGATCCAGGCAACTCGAGGGCGTGTCCACGGCAATCACAGAAACGTCGGTGGTCTCGTTGCTATCCGCGGAAAACACCATACCTTCCGGCGTGTCCAGGGTGGGATAGGGAGAAAGCCGGGAGCCGCTGACAAACTGGCCACCCACCTGGAGCGGGACGGCGTCCATCTCCACCTCCACCGATGTCCGCTCGATCCCGCCCGCGAACTCCACACAGGGACAGACATCGTCGCCCAGCTCCAACTGCAGCAGATAACAGATGCTTTGCCCGGGCAGGATACGCTCGGTGCGGCCGTCGAACGTGGTGTTCCCGTTGCCGAAAGCCACCCGGGTAGGCTCCCCTGCTGGCTGGCCCGAGCAGGTGGGATCCGGATAGAGATCCACCGCAGAGGCACTGCCCCCGGTACCCGAAATGAGGAAGTCGGGGCTGATCGCGCGAACCAGCACCTCGTTCTCGGAATCGCCGTTGGTCAGCCGAAGATGAAGCACCGTGGCCGGAGATTTCAAATCCTCGAGCGGGACCCCTCGAGGATTCGCGGGTCCGGGATCGAGGGACACGGTGTACCGAATCAAGGGCAACTCGTCGGAGCCCGCCGCACCAAGGGCGTAAGGGGTGTCCCCCAATCCGTCGTTGTCCTCGTCCGAACCCTGGTAGTCACTCCAGTAGTTCCCCCCCAGGAAGGCACCTCCCACCACGTTCGTCCCGGCGGTTTTCTCGACGTTCCATTCATTGTCGCCACACCCGTCCGGGTCACACCCCACGTCCGTATTTCTTCCATAGGACACCGTTCGGAACTCGTTGTTGTATATCTGATTGTAGTTTACCTGACCTCGAAGCGTCAGAGTGACCATGTTGTCCACCACGTGGTTGCCCACCACTTCATTAGACGCAGAATCCGTCAGGTAGAGCCCAGAATAGAATCCCTCGATCACATTGTTCTTTATCACGACATCTTCCGAGGTGACCACGCCGAGACCTGTGGTTCCGGTATCGTCGGGCGACGCGATATGGTTGTCCTGAATGAGGGCGCCGACAACGCTCTCGAGGTACACGGTGTCGCTGGACGAGTTGCCCTCGAGCAGCACATCCTGGTAGCCGCGCAGGGTCAGCCCGGAGAGGTCGAGATTGTCCACGATTTGAAGGACGTACTGGAGTTCCCCGGTCGAGTCCACATCGAGTGTGTCGAGAGGATTGTCCGTCTCGAACCAGAAGGTCCCGCCTTGGTTGCCCTCCACCAGGATCCGCCCGGCCAGGCCGTAGATGCTCAACTGGTTGATGACGTTTCCGACAACTGAGAGGTCTGCCGCACCCACCGGTTCGTCGGAGTAATGAAAGAAGCTGAGCGATCTGAGCACATTGTCTTCTACCACGATCGTGGCAGCCGGCCAGGGATCGCCATAGCTGGTCGCCATGCTGAGAGCACAGTTCTCGAGGTTATTGTCCCGGATTGTGTAAAACCCGTAATCATCCATCGGAATGCCGATGGTGACGAGAGAGCCCTCGACACAGGTTCCCGAATTGTTCTCGAACGTGAGAAACTCGCTTCGGGAGTTGTCAAGGATCCGGGTCGTTTCCAGGTCGAAGGTGCAGCTTGAGATGGACAGGTTTTCCACAACGGGGAAGACCATGGCGGTGACCGAGCTGCTCAAGCCGGTGAACCGGGCCAGGCGTACCTCCACCGATCCCATGAAATCGTCGTCGGCGTAGAACTGGACATCATCGATCTCGATGCTGTTCGCATAGTACCCGTTCACCGAGAGAGAGGCAGTGCCTTGCAACCGAATCACCCCATAACTGAAGCTGTTGTCCGCGCTCCGGTCGATCCTGGCGCCGGATTCCACGGAGAGCTTCACGCCGTCGGCGACAGTGACCGTCTTGTAGATGTGATAGGTGGTCGCCCAGGTCATGTCCCCGGTGAGCACCCCTTCCACCTTGGATGGCGTGACGGTGATCGTGGGGCTGTAGCGCAGGCAGGGGCATTCTTCAGAGTCGTTGATGGCCACGGAGTCCCACCACTTCACCTGGTAGGAGACGGTCCCATCGGTCAACGGCAGCGTCGTGTCGGCAAATGTATGTTCGCCGTAGTCGAAGCTGCCCAGGAACGTATCGTCTCGATAGAGTTCTCCTTGCCACCGGTCAGGGTCCTCCCAATCCTGGTATCCGACCTGAAACGCCAATTCCACCCGTGTGGGGCTGACAAACGTGGCCTCGAGAATCTCGCTGGCCCACACGTCGGCACCCGGCAAGATTCCAAGCACCGCAGCGGTTCCGAGCAACGCCAAGATGTGTCGTCGACAAGACCGGTTGGTTGCCCTGAATGATGTCCTGGATGATGTCCTGAATGATGTCCTGCTCGCCATCTCGAGTCTTCTGCACACGACGCTCGCCCTCCCAGTGTTTCGACTGCCGGCGGCGCCGGCACCCCATGTTCCCGGCCATGATACCAAAGGGTAGGTCCAAACAACATACCAGATCGGAAGAAAAGCCCGCTGCCCATCTTTTTTTTCCGCTGTCCAGTCTGCTTGGAAATCTCGCCTTCTGGGCATACAGGCACAGTCCCTCCAGCTGGAAGGGCACGGCGGCGCGCTGCCCCTCCCCTCCGGTGTGGCCGAAAACCGTGGGCTCCTGAACCAGGGGGCCCCCTTGCCGCCGCGGTACGCCCCGAATCCAGGGATTGACTCGAGTGCGCGTCAGCATAAGTATATGTACGCTTGTTTTCGGTGCGTGGCGACGTACCCCCCAAGGACTCGAGGACGACATGAAGAACGAAGTACGTTGGGTTTGCGAGGTGTGCGGCCACATTCATGTGGGACCCCGCCCGCCCGACGTATGTCCTGTGTGCGGGGTCGGGCCGGACCTGTTTCGGCGACTGGCCGACCAGGACGACGGGACGGCGCGCTCGGATGCCTTGCATGCCGCGCGCCTCGAGGCAATCGAGGCCCGCGAGGCAGGTGTGAGCGGTGACCCCCTGCCCATCGTGGTGGTGGGGGGAGGGATTGCCGGGGTGACAGCGGCAAAGGCGGCGAGGACCCAGGATTCGTCTCGACCCGTGGTGCTTGTTCAGGCCGAACCCGAACTGCCTTACTACCGGCGGGATCTCACGCGATTTCTCAACGGCGACGTGACCCCGGAGGACCTGATTCTGCATGATGCCGGGTGGTATGTATCCCTGGGCATAGAGCGGGTGGTCGGTGAGGTGGTGGGGATCGACCGGGAGCGGGCAAGGGTGACCCTGGCGGAAGGACGCACGTTGGCCTACCATCGGCTGATTCTGGCCAACGGAGCACATCCGTTCGTCCCCCCCTTGCCTGGTGTCGTGCGCCGGGGCGTCTGGACCATCCGCCGACGGGCGGATGCTGAGGCACTGCTGGCCGCGCTGACGCCTGACGCGCGTGTGATCTGCCTGGGTGGTGGGCTTCTGGGGCTGGAGATCGCAGGAGCACTGGCTGGACGGGCGGCTCGAGTCACCGTGCTCGAGGGGGCTCCGTGGCTGCTGCCCCGACAACTGCCGCGGCGAGCGGGAGAGCGTTTGAAACAGCACCTCGAGACACTGGGGATCCAGGTCGTCTGCTCGGTTCACGCCGAGGAGATACAGGGAGACGAGTCGGTCCGAACCGTGGTGACGGACCGGGGACCGTATCCCTGTGATCATCTGGTCATTGCGACAGGCGTACGGTCCAACAGCCGAATTGCGCGCGAAGCGGGGCTGGAAGTGGGCCTGGGGGTTCGCGTGGACGACCGCATGGTGACCTCGGATCCCCGGATCCTGGCAGCGGGAGACGTGGCCGAGCACGACGGCGTGGTCCGCGGCCTGTGGGTCACAGCTCTGCGGCAAGGCGCTGTGGCCGGCGCCAATGCAGCAGGTGGAGCCCGCACGTTCGCCGGTTCCCCGCCGCCCAGTCAACTCAAGGTGCTCGGCATTCCCATGTTCAGTATCGGCGCCATCGAGGAGGATGATCCCGCCATGGTGTCCTACACCTGGGAGGAGGACGATCGATACTACTATCTCGCCACCCGTGACGGGCGCGTCACGGGCGGAGCATTGCTGGGCGACATCCGCCTGGCTGGACCCATCCGGAAAGCGGTGGAGGCGGGCGCAATGCTCGCCGAATCCGAGTCGATCCTGCGCGGCTTCCCCGGACTCGATCCCCGGGGACGGCCAACAGCCAACCCAAGGAGAACCAAGATGAAATCATTGAAGGGAACCCAGACCGAGAAGAATCTGCTCGCAGCATTCGCCGGAGAATCCCAGGCCCGCAACCGCTACACCTATGCCGCCGGCGTGGCCCGGAAGGAAGGCTACCGCCAGATCGAGGCGATCTTCCTGGAGACTGCCGAAAACGAAAAGGAACACGCCAAGCGCTTCTTCAAGTTCCTCGAGGGTGGCATGGTGGAGATCACCGCCGCCTATCCGGCCGGAACCATTGGCACCACGGCCGAAAACCTCAAGGCCGCTGCCGACGGGGAACTCGAGGAATGGAGTGACCTCTATCCTGCGTTCGCCGAGACAGCCCGGAACGAAGGTTTCCCCGAGGTGGCCGCCGCCTTCACGATGATCGCGCGGGCCGAGAAAGAGCACGAGGCGCGGTACCGCAAGCTGCTCGAAAACCTGGAAAAGGACCGGGTCTTCAAGCGTGAGACACCGGTCCGGTGGAAGTGCCGCAACTGCGGTTACGTCCACGAAGGGCCGGAGGCCCCGGACACCTGCCCGGCCTGCCTGCACCCGCGGGAATTCTTCGAGATCAAGGAAACCAACTACTAGACGGTACCGTCTCCTCCTCGACCCTCCAACGCCCTCCCCCACCCACCTCCACCAGGCGTCTCAACCACCAACACATCTCCAGGCTGCGCTTCCAGTGTGCACTTGGCCGGCAGCCGTGTCCTGGAACCGTCTCGCACCAACACGTGGGTACCGCATGCCCCCGGCTCCCCTCCCTCGAGCCCATAAGGAGGATGGTCCTGCCGCTCGGCCACCAGGGTGACACGTGCGGGGGCGAGGATCTCGAAACGCTTGACGATACCCTCTCCGCCCCTGTGCCGACCTCGTCCTCCCGAGTCGCTCCGCAGACTGTACTCCCGGACCCGGAGGGGAAAAGCCTGCTCGAGCGCCTCGACCGGCGTGTTCCGTGTGTTGGTCATGTGTGTCTGGAGCCCGCTCGCCCCGTCCCCCTCTGGACCGGCGCCGGCACCGCCGGCGATGGTTTCGTAGTATGCGAACGGGACACCGGTACGCGGGTCTCGACCTCCGATGGCGAGATTGGTCATGGTTCCGCAACTGGCGGCGGGGATACGGTTGGGAAGGGCTTGAGCGAGCGCGCCGAGGAGCACATCGACGATGCGCTGGGAAGTTTCCACGTTGCCTGCAGCAACGGCTGAAGGGAGACGTGCGTCGGTGAGCGTTCCGGGTCGGGTGAGCACCTGGATGGGACGAAGACAGCCGGCGTTGGCAGGGAGGGATTCCGGCGCAAGGAGCCGGAACACGTAGAGAACCGCGGACAGGGTGATGGCCCGCACGGCGTTGATACTGCCCCGAACCTCGGCCGCGGTCTCGCGAAAGTCCACCACGGCCCGTGACCCCTGAATTTCCACCGTACACCGGATCGGAATGGCGCGGGCGCCGACCCCATCGTCGTCCATGACGTCCTCGAACCGGTAGACCCCGTCCGGAATACCGGCGATGACCGAGCCCATCATCCGGGCACCGTGCTCCATCAGAGCGTCACAGGCGTGCGCGATCACCGGGACCCCATGCGTTTCCACCAGTTCCAGCAGGCGCTTCTCCCCGACCCGATTGGCCGCGACCTGGGCGAACAGGTCCCCTTCCCGCTCCTCCGGGGTCCGCACGTTGGCACAGATCAAGGCAAGCAGATCCCGGTCGATTCGATCGTCCCGGAGAAGCTTGACCGGGGGAACCCGCAACCCTTCCTGGTAGATCTCGTTCGACAGGGGGAGCGACCCCGGAGCCATTCCACCCACGTCGGCATGGTGCGCACGGTTGGCAAGCAAAAACCGCGGCCTGGTGTCGCCGGGAAGAAACACCGGCCGCACCAACGTCATGTCTGGAAGATGCGTCCCACCACAAAATGGATCGTTCACCAGAACCATGTCCCCCCGCGCCAGGTCGCCCCGGGCCAAGACCGCATCCACCGCCAATGGCATGGACCCCAGGTGCACCGGAATGTGCGCCGCCTGTGCCACCATGCGCCCCGCCCCGTCGAAAACCGCCGTGGAGAAATCACGCCGCTCCTTGATATTGGCGGAGCAGGCCGACCGCATCAGCACCACGCCCATCTCCTCGGCCAACATGGTGAACCCGTGCTTGAGAACCTCGAGAAGGATCGGATCGACCCGCGGTCTCTCACGATCGGTGGTGCTGCTCGACCAACTCATCGGGCCTCCAGTACGATGTTCCGGGCGGCGTCCACCCAGCCATCCCACCCCGGCGGCACGAACAGAGTCGCCGTCTCCTCGACCACCAGGGCCGGCCCCTGAAACGTCGCACCAGGCGCCAGGACGGAGCGTTCAACCTGAAGACACGGCCGGCGTTCGCCGCGAAAGTGGACCGACCGGGTGACACGCCCCGTGCCCCGGTCCCCGGGCTCCTGCGTGGGCCTCCCCCGGCGTTCTTCCAGGGCACCGAGCAACCTCCGGGCTCCGCCAGCACGCCCCGTCCTACCCCTCGCCCTCACTCGGATGGTCACCACTTCCACCGGCCTGTTCGCGTGGCTGAACCCGTACCGCCGCTCGTGGGCGGCATGAAACCGGGATTCCGGATCTGCTGCTGCCTCCACCGTCAACTCGTAGGACTGGCCTCGATAGCGCATGTCCACGAAACGTTCGATGGAAAGCGATTCCGCGCTCGCACCTTCCTTGACCATCTCGCTCCGGGCTCGAGCCTCCAGTTCAGCGAACAAGGGGGCCAGGTCCTCGAGGGAGAACCTGGCCAGGGAGAGGGTGCTCCGGGAGTAGTCTTTCACAATGTCGGCGACCACCAGTCCCCGCGCAGAAAGGAGCCCTGGGAACTCGGGGAACAGGATACGACCGATTCCCAGGGAGCGCGCCAGGGAACAGGCGTGCAAGCCGCCAGCGCCGCCGAACGGCACAAGCGTGAACATGCGCGGGTCGTATCCCCGCTGGATCGAGACCAGGCGCAGCGCCCCGGCCATGGTGGTCTCGACCACCTCCAGGATACCTTCTGCCACCGCCTCCGCGGACAGGCCGCACGAGCGACCCAGGTCTGCCATGGCTTGCCGGGTCCGTTCGAAATGGAGGGACATCCGGCCACCCAGGAATCGGTCGGGGACGATACGACCCAGGAAAAGGTTGGCGTCCGTGACCGTCACCCTCGTCCCCTTGCCGTAGCATACCGGACCGGGATCCGCCCCGGCGCTTTCCGGTCCCACCACCAGAGCCCCACCAGGGTCCACCCGCGCGATGGATCCCCCGCCGGCCCCCACGGTGTGGATGTCGATGACCGGAACCTTGACCGGCCAGCCTGCAATCCGGGTCTCCGTGGTGGAAGGGACCGCCCCGTCGCAAAGACACACGTCCGTGCTCGTTCCCCCCATGTCGAAGGTGATGATACGCTCCTCGCCTGCCGCTTTCGCCACGGCAAAAGCACCCACCACGCCCGCGGCCGGGCCCGAAAGAAGCGTTCTGACAGCCTCCCTGCCCGCTGTCTCGGGACGGATCGACCCGCCGTTGCTCTGCATCACACGCAGGCGCTCCGCGCAGGCCTGGAGAGAGGACAGGTATCCGCGCATCACCGGTGAAACCGTGGCATTCACCACCGTCGTCGACGCCCGCTCGAACTCCCGAAACTCGGGCAGGATACGGTGGGAAACGGATACAGACACCCCAAGACGCTCGAGCGCGTGCGCGATGGCCTGCTCGTGCACGGGATTCGCATAGGCATGGAGCAGGCACACGGCAACCGACCGAACCCCGGTCCGGAGGACCTCCTGCACCACCCGATCCCGCTCCGTTTCCTCCAACGGCTCGAGAACCGAGCCGTCCGCAAGGACCCGCTCCCGAACTTCCACCACCCGATCCGGGGTCAAAAGCAACCGCCCTCGAGCCGGATGCAATGCGTAGAGTTCCGGCCGATCCTGTCGACCAATGGTAAGGATGTCTCGAAAACCTCGAGTCGTCACCAACGCCACTGGAGCCCCCTTGCCCTCGAGCAGCGCATTGGTGGCCACCGTGGTGCCATGCACAATCGGTACCGCCCCTTCCCCCATCAACCGGGCAATGCCTGCACAGACCGCCCGCGCCGGATCCTCGGGAGTCGACATCACTTTCAATACCCGGATACCATCCCCACCGACCAAAACGAAATCGGTGAAGGTCCCCCCCGTATCGATCCCGAGGATGGCCTCCTCCCCCCTGTCTGAACCCCCATTCCTTTCCGGCGACATACTGCTTCCGACGTCTCAGTGCCCATGACGCCGATCCCGAGACCGGCGATAGAAAGCGTCAAATGCGTTGGTCAGCAAATTGTTCCTGGAAATCACCCGAATGGTCGAACCGGTGGTCACCTCCTTCAGCCTGTAGTTGTAGGCATCCACTTCCAGCTCAAGTTCCAAATCGTTCTCGATGAGCGCACGAAGCAGGTGCGCACAGGATTCGACAGACCGCGCCACCAGGATACCATTGAGCACGCCGGAACTCAGTATCACCTGAAGCGCCAGAGGATGAACCTCGCGAAACGTCTTCGCGCGCTTCTCGAACGTCAAGGTCGTGGCAACCAGGGCGGAAACCAGGGCCACCCGGACATCGGGGGTGATGGGAGGTTCCTCGCCCGCGATCACGCGACGCAGGTACCCCGTAATGGACGCCACACCCCCTGCCCGCCCCGGATGCCGGGCGTGGACCGTCTCGTCGAGAAGGCCGAAGTCCGCCCAATGGCGCCTCACCAGCGACGCCAGCGCACGGTCGTCCAACCGGAGCAGCCTCTGGGTAAGGAGTTCGTCGAAAAGGGCCTGATGGTTCAACGTCTCATCCTGCTCGAGTTCGGGGTCGGGGGGATTCTGTTCGGCGGCGAGGAGGTTCCGAAGCTTGCTTTCCGGCAGGCCAAACAGGAATTCGGAGTCCAAATTCCGGTCCGGGAAACTCAGCTTGGGCACGTAGACGATCACGGGCTTGCCCTGCCCCAGGGCGACCGAGGCCTCGGAATCCTTGCCGAAGGTATCGTGTTGCTGGGCCATGTAGATGGTGAAGTCGGCGCGTCGCAGCATGAGTGCTTCCACGAGGCCCTTGGAGACCCGGTCCTCGATCCAGGACTGGGTTGGGTTGAAGAACCGGAGGCGGAGTGGTGAGATGAGGTGGTGTCCGAACAGGGTTCGAACGAACCGGTTGACCGAGACGTAGTCGGATTCGGTGCGCATGGAGGTGGCGACGTAGACATCCATGTGGTCTGCGGTGACGAAATTGGAGAGATTGCGTAGGGCCACCGACTGGGTTTCGCGCATGATATGGAGGTCCTGGTCTTCGCGGAGGATACGCCGGGCCTCCCGCTCGAGCTCGTCCGGGTCTGGTGCGAACAGGGGCGAGATGGGGGCATGTTGGATCTGGGAATCGAGTTCCTGGAGCAGGGAATCGATTTTTCGGCGTCGTTTGGCGCTCAACTCTGCCACGGCGGCGGGTCCGTGTTCGCGGATACGGGCGGCGAGGTCGATGAGGTAGCCGGCGAGGGTTTTTCGTTTTTGCAGTTGTGCCTCGTACCGTGAGACGGAGATGTAGCCGAGGTAGATGAGGCGGTCCTCCGGAATTTCCGTGATGGCGCCACCGGTTTCCGTGTCATACCAAGGTGTGCGGTTGAAGTAGTTGGAGATGGAGCGAGGCGCCAGGGGTTCGAGGAGGGCCTCCAGGTCGTCTGTGTCGTTCATCTGTCGGTAGGCCTCGCCGAAGGTACTGAACAGCCGGATGGCGTCCTTTTGGAAATGCCGGACCGCATTCAGGAAGGTATCGACAGATTCGAAAGCGCCCTTGGAGAAGTATCGCAGGAAGAATCGCGTGGACATCCTGGGCACGGCATAGAACACGAGGATGCTGTTGACCAGGTCCTGCTCCTGTTGCAAGGTGTGATGGCCGCGAAAGAGTTGCGCGATGCGGGTTTCCGCGGATGCGACCGCCTCCTCGTCTGTGACGCGCAACGCCACGGGGTGACCGACCAGCTCTGCGAGGGCGGTTTCGAACTTGTGCCGTTGGCTGGTGGCTGCTCGAGCGAACGGCCGCCAGATGGCATCTGGAATGCCGAGTTCTTCGGCCACTGCCTGGAGTCCTTCCGGAGACGGGAGACGCCGGCCCTGTTCCAGGTGAGCAATGGCGCTCCGGTTGACTCTCCTGCCGCACCGGGCTGCGAGGTCCTCCTGTGTGAGCGAGCGTGCTTCGCGATGAAGCTTGACCAGATAGCCGAGTTGTTCGGTACTGTCGATCATGGTGCCCCGTGGAATCCGAGAGTTCGCGCCAGGTGTGCTCCGCCGGTGACCGGTCGTGAAGAGGATCCGGAGGGCGGGCCGACCGGGAAAACCAGATTCAAGGGTAATGATTCCCACGGCGAGGCACAAGGGGAAACCGAGTCTTGGGCTTGCGTTTGCGGTCGAAGCGCGTAGAATCCTGGTGGTCGAGAAGGGAATCCGTCGGCGTGTCCGGGGGGGGGCTGCACCGGTGTCGTCCTGTCCCGGACGCGGGGAGGGCGGAACCGGTGGGAGAGGGAGGAATCGATGGACACGCATGCCTCGAGACTGGTCTGCCAGACCTGTGGAGCCCGGTTCGACCTGGCGGAATACCGCTGGTGTTGCACCTGCGGCGGGTGCCTGGACCTCGAGTTTTCCGCCCGGATCGAGCCCTCGCTGCTGCCACGCCGCCCTTCCGGGATGTGGCGGTACCGAGAGGCGATCCCCATCGATCTGGGGGGGGACGTGGTGAGTTTTGGCGAGGGAATGACGCCCTTGATATCCATGGTGCACGGTGACCACGCCGTGCACCTCAAGCTGGAGATGCTGTTTCCCACCGGCTCGTTCAAGGATCGGGGGGCGTCGGTCTCGGTGACTCGAGCGTTGGATCTGGGCGCACGTCGAGTGGTCGAGGACTCTTCGGGCAACGCAGGGTGTGCGATCGCAGCCTACAGTGCGCTGGGGGGGATCGCGTGTCATCTGTTCGTTCCAGAGCAGGTATCGGCCACCCAGGTAGCGCGGATGGAAGCGTTCGGCGCCCGGGTGATCCGCGTGTCCGGGACGCGAGAGGACGCGGCCCGTGCGGCTCGAGCGTCGATTGGCCCCGGGGATTACTATGCAAGTCATGTGTGGGATCCGTACTTCCATCATGGGACCAAGACGATGGCCTACGAGGTGTGGGAGCAACTGGGGGGTCTGGTGCCGGACCTGGTGATCGTTCCCACCGGGCACGGTTCCCTCTTGCTGGGGACCTATCTTGGGTTTGCTGACCTTCGACGCCAGGGACTCATCAAGCGGCTTCCCGCCCTCGTCGCGGTTCAGGCGAAACGGTGCGCCCCGATCGCCAGGCGCTACCGGGACGAGCCCTTGCCCGACCGGTGGGGTCGTACCACGGCCACCGGGATCGCCATCGAATCCCCCCCACGGTGGCAACAGGTCCTGGCCAGCGTCTGGGACACAGGCGGCGAGGTGGTGGAGGTGGAGGAGGAGGCCATCCAGGAAGCCCAGAAAGCGGCCGCCCGTCGCGGTATCCTGATCGAACCCACGGCCGCCTGTGCTCTGGCCGCCCTCCAGGTGGTGCGACCGCCTCCGGACGCTTGCGTGGTCATTCCACTGACCGGGCGGGGGACCCACCTGCTCGACTGATCGCGGCCCGTTCTGTCCGGAATGCTGAATTTCCGCCCAGGAAACAGAGTTCCCGCCCCCCCTCAACGGGTCGAAGGCCGGGTCAGGGTTTGCCGCAACTTCGTCAGGCCCGCGCGGGCACTCGAGAGGTGAGCTGCCATGACGAGGGAGTGGTTGGCGAACAGCCCGAACTCCGACCCATTCATCACCATGGGGCTCCAGACCCGTTTCTGGGTATCCTGGAGGTCGCGGACCACCTGCCGGAGGAGAGCAGTTCCACCGTGCCGATCGAGGGTTCTCTGGAAATCGGTGCCGGCAGCGTCGAGCAGGTGAACCAGAGCCCACGCCGCACCGCGAGCCTCGTAGAATACGTCGTCGATACGGAGCCACGGGGTCTTCACGAACTCCAACCCGGAAGCATCTCCCTGAGCATCCGCCTGGGTGTCCCCGTCCCGGCGTACCCGGTTGCGCCCCACACTGGCACTCAGACGCTGCGTCAACGTCTCCAGAGTCTGGTCCATCCGGTCCAGCCAAAGGCCCAGCACGTCTCCCTGGACGACGAAGGCCGCGTTCGCAGGATCCTCGTCCGCGAGTCGATCCAGGTAGCGCTCCAGGCTCGAGATCCCATCCCGGTACGCACGCTCGGCCGAGGGGAACATCCACGAATCCGCGTCGGTCTCGAACGCCTTCGCCGCTGCGGCCAGATCAGGATCGACCTGCCCTTGCGAACTGCCACGAGTCATCACGTCTTGCATGGTACGGACCAGTACCCGAACCTGGTTGAGGACTCCGGTTTCCCACGAGGGCATGTCATCCATCAACACCCCAGGAGGTGCGATATCGTTGCGCAGGTAGCCTCCTCCCTTGGTCAAGAGGGTCCGGGCCACCCGGATCAACGTCGCCGTGGTCACGTACCCCGCCTTCTCGACCGCTCCAGCCGCATGGCCCCGCTCCCGTGCGATACGCAACGCAGCGTCGTCAGGCACGAAAGGCGCCGGGGCGCCGCTCCATATGACACTCAGAAGCCAGAACACCACCAGCACGCCGGCAGCCGTCCACCCGAGCACCACCCGCACATCCCGACCAGTCAATCCCAGTCGTGAAAGGACTGCACGAACTCGTCCCCACCTCCCCCCGGAGACCTCTTCCGAACCTCCGGTGCTCGATGACGCCTCGCCCGAAGGACGGCCGTCCGTGGTACGGGTTTCCTTCGAGGAGGATTCGGTCTGCCCTGCGTCCACAGGCCGACTCTCCGCGACGCCGGCCGCTCGAGAGGATGAACCGTCCCCGTCGCTTTCCGACGTGACCGACTCCGAGGAACTGACCTCCTCCGAAGAGGTATCGGCTCGTTCCCCCTCCGAGGCGGCCGAACCCGCCGCCTCCAGGGAACTCGATCCCCGGGAGGATGACTCCGAACCTTCCCCTTCCAACCCCGCCGCCTCCGGGGAACTGGGTGCCTGCTCGAGACTCCCCACCGCCTGCTCCGGAGTCGATCCAGTGGCCGGGTCGTCTCGTTGCGGGTGCCCTGTTGGAGAGGCCTCCGACCCTTTTGTGTCCACCGTGCTGCTCGAGCCTGTCATGGTTCCACTCCTGCCCTGGGTGGCGGCGGATATACCGAGCACTCCCTGCACCGCACCTACCCGCCGCCGGGCACCGGGCACCGGATGGTCTCGCGCCCCATGCGAAGGGGGCCCCCGGAGGTGGGGCGACCGACCGGCGTGGTGCGTCGGCGCCTGTCCTTCTGAAGCGTCACTGTACCACAACGAACATACGGAGACCAGATCCGGTCCCATTTCTGGAAAAACCGGGGACACGTGACCGCATGGGACTGTGAGCGGCGTTTCTGGGTCGGGGGTGGTGCGGGATTCGGAAAGGCGTGCGTCAGGCAGGAGGCATCAGGTTGCCGATTCGAACGCGATTACTCGCAGGTCTGCCCGCAAATTTCGGGGAGCGTCCAGCCCATGGCGCTCTGCTCGCAGGTGGCGGCCTCGATGTCATCCACACACTGCTGGGCGTTGTCCTTGTTGAATTCGCAGGTGCTTTCCTCGGTGGTCTCCGTGTCGGTGTCCTCACCTTCCTCGGTGTCGGTGGAGCCGCACCAGGCGTCCGTCACCATCTTGGCGGAGTCGGCAGCGGTGGTCTCATCCAGGCCCAGATCGTTCACGTAGTAGTCGATGATGCTCTGCTCACATTCCGTCGCCTTGGCGCAAGCAGCTTCGGCGAAGTCGGCGTTGAAGTCGTCTTCCGAGTAGCAGGCCGTCAGACCAAGAGCCAACAGGGCAAAGAGTACATAACGCATAAGTCAACCTCCTCATTGGGTTATTCAACCACGGTTCAAGACAATCTTCCTGAAAAATGGCATCTGAAAGTAGCAGACTGCCCCAACCCGAACGGCGTGCCTCCCGCATCGGGCAGGCCGAAACTTGGTAGACTCGAGCCGGACAGCCTCTCCTCTCTCCGCCGCTCACATGGCAGGGAACATCGTCAACCGCACCCGGCCACATGCATGTTCAGGTTTGACTCGTCGAGCCGGCCATCCCCGGAAACATCCATGAAGCCTGCGGCCCTTTCGACCCGGTGAGCCCCTTGCACATCCGGACCCCGCCGCCCCTTCGTGGCTTCGACGAACATCCCGGTCGGATATTCATCCGTTGCGCCAGCTTCTTGATGACAAAGGGAAAATGCCTTCGCCATGTCAATCGCGGGCATATTAGCAAAGGCGATTTGCATTTGTCAAAAAAAAATTTCGACGCAACGGACCAAAATGCCTCACGAACGGTCATGACGCAACCCTTGCGTGCTTCGCGGCGAGTCTGGAATGCCGACCGGAGGCAACCATGCCTGGTTCCGGTCCGATGTCCTCTGCCGTGTCCGACATGCGGCACACCCATTCAAACCGACAGGTTAGCCATGTCACACATTCGGCCATCCCGCGCTCTGCGGCGCGTTGATGGATGGTTGACCCGACGGGATGGGCTTTTTCTCGCAGGTTCCGGAGATGGGGCGGTGCGGGTGCGAAAAAAAGTGGGAAGTAACGGAAGATGAGGAGGGTTTCCGGGCCGGCAGGGTAGGAATCGCTTGAAATCGCCCGGAGGCTCCGGCACAGTGGGCGGTTGGTTCCTTGAAGTATCTGCGGCGGGGACGTGTCGCGGACGGAACCCTATCAACCTCATTTCGTGGGTGGCCGAGACGAATGTCACGCTGGGTGCGCCGAGTCTCCTTCGTGCTCCACAGGGTCGAGGACGTTGCAGCGGTTGCGGTTCTGAGCTTGATGACGCTCCTTGCCGCGAGCAATGCAGTCTCGAGGTTTTTCACCTCGGTCGAGATCCCGGGTGTGGGGGTCCACATCCAGCACCTGAATCTGCTCATCGCCTTTCTGGGCGCCATTGTGGCGGCCCGGGAAGGGCGTCACCTGAAGCTGACGGCGGGGGAATCGCTTTCGTCGGGCGACGGCGTGGTGGCCCGGGCTGGTGTGGGAGTCACGGTGGGTGGAGCGGTGGCGGCGCTGCTTGCGTGGGGGAGCTGGGAGTTCGCGCACTCCATGATGGATTCTCCGGTGGTGCTTCCCGGAGGCATTCCCCAGTGGGCATTCTTGTTGGCGATTCCGGGTGGTTTCCTGGTGATCGCGCTCCATTTCTTCGTCAAGGCGCCGAAGTGGTACCTGGTCCTGGCGCGGGTGGTCCTGTCGGGCGGCATGGTCTATGGATTGTCTCTGCTTCTCCCCGCCCACTACGGTCCGGTGGCCTGGACGGTCATCCTGACCCTGCTGGCGACCGGGTTTCTGGGGACGCCCATCTTCATCCTGATGGGGGCGGTGGCCATGGTGCTGTTCGTGGGTCAGGAAGTGCCCATTGCGGCGGTGCCGGCAGCCACCTACACGATCGTCACCTCACCGAATCTCCACGTGATTCCCCTGTTCGCTTTTGCAGGCTATCTCCTGGCCCGGGGAGGCGCGTCGGGACGGCTGATCACGCTGTTCAGCGCCTGGTTCGGCTGGGTTCCCGGCGGGGTGGCCGTGGTGGCAGCGTTGGTCTGCGCTTTCTTCACCACGTTCACGGGTGCGTCCGGGGTGACCATTCTGGGGTTGGGCGGGCTGCTTCTCCCCCTGCTGGTGGATGCGGGATACTCCCATCGATTCTCCATCGGCCTGCTGACCGCCGCAGGAAGCCTGGGCATGCTGTTCCCGCCCAGTCTCCCGGTGATTCTGTATGGCGTCCGTGCAAGCGTGTCGATCGTGGACATGTTCCTGGGAGGCATCGTACCGGGGCTTTTTCTGGTAGTGGTTGTTGCGGCCTACGGGATCTACGAAGGGGTACGACGCAAGGTGCCGCGGCCTCCGTTCGAGTTGGGTCGTGCGGTGCGAGCGCTCTGGGTCGCCCGATACGAACTTCTTCTGCCGGTGGTGCTGTTCGGAGGAATTTTCGGCGGTGTGGTCAATCTGGGCGAGGCCGCAGCCATGACCGTGCTCTACATCCTCTTCGTGGAGACTGTGCTGACCCGGGAATTGAAGCTCACCCGCGATGTTCCAGCCATCGCGCTCGAGTGCGCTGTGGTGGTGGGAGCGCTGATGATCATCTTCGGCGCCGCGTTGGGCCTGACCAACTACTTTGTCGACGCGGAGATACCGGGGCGTCTCACCGCCTGGGCACAGGAAACCGTACACCAGAAATGGCTTTTCATCCTGGTGCTCAACGTGGTGTTGCTGGTCGTCGGATCACTGATGGAAGGATTTTCCGCCATCGTGATCCTGGTCCCACTCATCACACCGATCGGAGCCGCGTTCGGATTTCACCCGGTCCACCTGGGGATCCTGTTTCTGGCCAACCTCGAGGCAGGATTCCTCCTCCCTCCGCTCGGCCTCAACCTGTTCCTCTCCTCCATGCGCTTCAAACAGCCGCTCGCAAGCCTGTACCGCCCCATCCTTCCCTTCCTGCTCCTCGTGTTCGCAGCCGTCCTCGTGATCAGCTACGTCCCCCAGGTGACCCTCGTCTTCGTATCAAGCCCGTGAACCACCTTCGGCCCCCGACCGTTCACCGAATGCCGACATCACGGCCGGACTACGGCCGCCACTTCTTCCACGCCTGAATCCGGTGGCATGCCCCCGGGACTCCCGCCCTCTGGTTCGCCCCCTGACGCTTCAGCCGGGGCGACACAGGCGCGGGTCAACTCGATGTACCCGCGGTTGCGCTCGCCGTCGAAACCCAGTTCATACGCACGGGAGAACAGGTCCAACGCCACCCGACAGTCATCCACGGACCGGACGTTGACCAGTATGATCTCCCCCCAGGCGAGGTAGGCCTGGCCCAGGTGCCCCGATATCCACCGCTGCTTCCTCGAGTCCTTCAGCGTTCCGGCCATCTCCAGCGCGCGTTCGTACCTCCGCGCAGCTTCGGGCCAGGCACCGCTCCGTTCCGCCTCTCGAGCCTCGACGAGCAGCGCGCGCAAGTTCTCCCGAAGGGCCTGTCTGCGCGTCATGGGTCTCGAGGCATGGGGCGACGCAGACCGCTGTACACCGGGTCCGTGTTCGCTCGATACCTGATGGACCGTCCGCTCGTCCCAGTGCACTTGCCGACGCCCGTGACGTTCCACCTCCGGAGCCGTACTCACGGCGGCCGCGGCCACAAGGGTGTCGGCTGCTGTCTCGACACCGACCACGCCTCCCACATCTGGCAAGCGGAAGACCGGTCCGCTCCGGAGCGACCGGTCGGGGCCCCGCCTTTTCTGTGCGTGGACCTTCTCCACTTTCTCGGCGGTCCGACGGCCTCCAGAACGACCTTGGGTCGCAGCCCGGTCGGCACTTCGGGCCACGCGGGCTCCATCGCCCTCAAGTGCTCCGACTCCGGATTCGGGAACAGCTTCCGAACGGACAGGGGCCCGTGCACCTTGTGCAATGGTCACCACCGGAGGTGGGAGGCGCACCGAATCCCCGGCGATGACCCCGGTGAGTACAGAGGTGACCATCACGGCCGATGCCCCGACGGCAAGGCGTTTCCACCGGGTCACAACCGCTCCTCGATTGGTCCAGGCGGCCCGGTATCTCAGCGCAGCCCACGCGGACCGGAACCACGCGCGAGGGTCGTGTGCACGCACCTGCCCCCACGCCGTTCGGACCCCACTGACGACCCGGCGAAGGTATCCCGACACGTCCTCGAACACGGTCG
Organism: uncultured Gammaproteobacteria bacterium; assembly: GCA_964418585.1. Classification (GTDB taxonomy): domain Bacteria; phylum Myxococcota_A; class UBA796; order JAJRTE01; family JAJRTE01; genus JAJRTE01. Next base: position 28,159 of record CAYQMG010000202.1, read on the forward strand.
CGGGAACCCGCGAAACGGCGGCGACCCTGCGGTGGATAGCGCTTGCCAGACGGACTCGAGGTGCTGCACTCACGCGCACCGACTCGGGCTCCTCAACCTCGTCGCGGCTCGCCTCCCGGGCCTCGACACACGGGCGCCCGGGACCGCAGGCGTCCTCGAGAAAGACATCGAGCAAAGGTGGAGGCGGTGCGTGTTCTCGAGGCGCCGCACGACCCACCGGAAGCAAGGGGGGCTGAACCGTCTCTCCGTCAGCCCAGGCCAGGGGCACCTCTCGGGAGTCCCCGTTGCCTTCTTCGTCAGCATGGCCCGCCCATGCCCGAAGAGGGACAGGAGGAGGTGCCGCCGGCCTGGCCCTGGCGGTCCCCATCTCACTCGCCGCCCGCTGGGCCTGAATAACGCCCAGGGCAAGATGAGCATGCAGACCGGACGCCGCTTCCCGGGCAGGGTGCGACGCCCTGGTCCGGCGGGTGGACCGGTGCGCAGCCGTTCCTGAGAGCGCCTGCCGGCCGGGGTCGAACGGAAGCTCGATGGCTGCTGGAGCGTTGGGTGCCATGGTCGTCCATCTTCGAGTGTTCGGAAGTCGGCTCCTCCGTTGTTCACGGAGGAGGGCGCAGTCACCTTCTATCCTTTGCTACGGTACAGGGCTCCAGTGGCATGAAGATGTTTCGACCTGGGCGTAGGAAAGAAGGACGGACCCCCCCGGATCGAGCGGCGGCTGGAAGACAATAATTGTGGACGGAGGGCGTCAAGGGCGTTACAAGAAACAGTTGATTTCGACGAGAACGATGGGCGTGACGATCGAAGCGACGGTGCGATGAAGTCTGGAGGATTCGTTCTACAGGAATTGGTGGACAGGCAGCGGCCGCTGGATCCGAGGCGTGAGGTGGTGGACCGACGTCTTGTGGCGCGCTTTGCTCCCCTGGCCGATGTGATGCGTCTCTATTTTCGGCCCGAGTTTCAAGGACTGGAGCACGTGCCTCGAGAAGGCCCTGCCCTGCTGGTGGGCAACCACGGGATCTTTGGGTTCGACTTCGTCCTGGTCTACTCCGAGATTTTTCGGAAGACGGGGCGAGTTCCGCGGGCACTGGCAGAGCACATGTTGTTCATCGAGCCCCATCTCGGCCGGTTCCTGCGGAAGTTCGGAATCATGGACGGAAGCTTCGAAAACGGTCTCCGATTCCTCAACGAGGGGCACCTGGTGTGCGTCATGCCGGGCGGCGCCCGCGAAGCACTCAAGGGTGCTCGAGACCGATATCGACTCATGTGGGATCAGAGCCACGGTTTTGTGCGCCTGGCCATGAAAGCCCAGGTTCCGGTCATTCTGTTCATGGGCATTGGGATCGACGATACCTATCGTATCCTGGGCAAGATGCGCTGGACCGGACGGGTCCTTGGTCATGACAAGTACGACGTGCCCCTCTGGGTCGGATGGGGAGCGCTCCCTCGTCCCGTCAAGTTCAGGTACCGGTTTTCCGAGCCCGTTTACCTCGATGGAGGCCCGGAGGACGCAAACGATGAGACGCTCGTGGCGGCCAACCACGACCGACTGTGGCGACTTGGCCAACACATGCTCAACGAGGGCTTGCGCCAGAGACAGTCGATCTGGTTCGGGTAGCTCCACCGGGGCTGGAAACGTTCTGTCCAGTAGCCCGTGCTGTCTGGTGTGACCGTCCCCCGGCCCCCCGGAACATCGAAAAACGGGGCGTGAAGGGACCCCGTTGGCGCGGGCGGAAGTGGCACGGAACGAACACGCTGCAGGAGGTGGCCTGGTTCCGAGCGTTCGGGGCGGAGGCTGCACCCCGTTCGGAGGCGACTCTTGGATTCCGTGAACGCAAACGGCGCCTCTCTCACGCCTCCGCGTCCGGGGTCCGACCCGGCACGGTTGCGCCGCTTGATGGATGTGGAACTGCTCCCCTTCACCGCTGGGTGCAGGTGTTTTGAGACCGGAATCGGCCGGATCGTGGTGCACCCGGGTCTGCCCGTACTCTACGACACCAACCTGGTGATCCTCAGACGCCTCCCCACGGGCAAGCCGGACGAAATCATCAAGAGACTGGAAGAACGGGTCCGACCTGCATTCCAGGCCGTGGGAGCGACCCACCTGCGCTTCGTGGCGGCGAGTGACCTGACGGCTCCTGTCAAAGCCCGGTTTCTCGAGGCTGGCTACCGATACACCGATCTCTCCATCATGGAGCACCGGGCCAGGCCTGTCCGCACTCCGGACGAACGTATTCGGGTTCGGCCTGTGCGGTCTCATCGAGATGAGACGGAACTGAACCTGGTGGATTCGGAGGTGCTCGCCGAGGTTCCCTGGGGGACAGCGCTCATCCGGGCCGCACTGCGGATTCGTCGCAAGGAGGTCTCCGAGTTCCTTGACTTCGCCTGGTATATCGCCGAGTTGGACGGGGAGACCGCAGGAAGCATCGGGCTGCTCAGGTCAGGTGCGGCGGCCAGTATCCAGGAGGTGTCCACCCGTCCTGCTTTTCGTGGCCGGTCGGTCGCCACGACCATGGTCTTGCGCATGGTCACCATCGCTCGAGAGAGTGGGGGCGAGGTGGTTTCACTGATGACCGAGGCAGGCAGTCTGGCCGAAGGATTGTACAGCAAGCTGGGGTTCGAGGTGGTTGGGCACGCGGATTCATTTGTGCGGGACGAGTAGGCGCGTTTCAGTGTACATTGTTTCAGGAGAGCCTGGAGCAAGGAGGCGGAGACGATGCCCGCGAAGGATGGGCCTGTACCCCGACTCGTGGCCGGGTTGACCCTCGTGCTTGCCGGGTGTGCCACCGGGCACGGAGGACCGGCGCCGGTGGAGGGGCCTGTGCCTTCGTTCGGAGCCGGCGCCGAGGTGACCCGATGGGAAACCACCGCAGAAGTCCCGGTCGGCCTCTCCACTCCGAATCCGAACCCGCCTGTTGCAGACGAAGCTCCTTTGGCGGACACGCGCTCCCCTGGCGCGCCCTCCGATTTGCAGAACCGTTCCCGGGCACCCTCGTTTGGCGCTGGGGCCGAGGTGGTGGAAGAGGACCGCGGGCGAGGTCTTCCCTGGCTGCGCCGGGACAGGGACGAGCCGGAAGCGGGTGCGGAGCCATCGCCGGCGCTCGCCGCGCCTCGAGACGGATATCTGGCAGAGGGAACCGACCTGTCGCCGGCGCCGGGAAGGCAAGCCGTGGTCGATGAGAGGGGGGCAGCCAACCGCCCACCTCGGCCTCCCCCGGCAGGGGCGGACGAGTTGACCCGTCGTGTTTACCGACTTCAGACCGAGGTGTACGGAATCAAGGTCCTGTTGGCAGGACAAAGGCTCGCATCCCACCTGCTCGCGCGTATCGAAGCTGCTCAGGCCACCAGTGCGGCCCTGGTGTCGGCGTGCCAGGGCCTGTCCGGTCTGGAGGTTCCTGCGCGTCGAGTCGGCGACCAGTTGGGGGCACTGCATGCAGCGGCGGAGAGTCACGACCCGGTCGAGATGAGCCGGATGGTTGCAGAGATCGAGGTCCAACTCGGGCGAATGCGGACCGTGATCGCCCCGTGAGTGTGGGCGAGGGGGACCGGGATCGGTCGTGTTTGGGCTTGACATTCGGCGGGACGGGGATATCGTATCAAGTCCGCGTGGTCGCATGGTGTTCGGCGCAGTCGGGGGTAACCATGAGCAGCCCGTCGAGTTTCGAGCAGGCAATGGAGAAACTGGAATCGATCGTCAAGACGTTGGAGTCGGAATCCACGTCTCTGGACGACTCGCTCGCCCTGTTCGAGGAAGGAGTGCGTCTGAGTCGTTTTTGCTCCGAGAAGCTCGACGAGGCCGAACGCAAGATCCAGGTGCTGCTCGAGAAACCCGGAGAAGACCTGGCCACGGAACCCATCGAGACGGTCCCGGAATCGGCGGGCGCGTGAGCGTTGTCCGTATTTCGGGAGTCTGCCGCGGCGCAGCCGGATTGGAACCGGCCACGGAGCTGACTTACCCGGCTGTTTCGCCGCGAGAGAGCGTTGCTGATGAAAGAGCCGTTGGAGCGCTACCTGGCCAGCCGTAGAGCCTCTGTGGACGATGTATTGCAGCGGCTCATCTCGAGTTCAGTGGAGTGGCCCGAGCACCTGCACCGGGCGATCCGCTACAGCCTGTTTCCAGGAGGTCGGCGGCTTCATGCGATTCTTGCCATTGGTGGCTACGAGGCGGTGGCCGCTGTGCCGGACCTCTCCACGGTTCTACCCATTGCAGCGGCCATCGAGATGATCACGGTTTCCGTGCAGGTCCACGATGACCTGCCGGCTCTTCACGACAGGGACAGCCGCGACGGCTTGCCCACGAATCACCGTGTCCACGGCGAAGCCCTCTCGATCCTGGCCGGGGACGCCCTGCGTGCGCTCGCATTCCAGGTGTTGACGGATCGTTCTCATTATCCGGCTGGAACCGATCCAGTGGTATTGCTGGATGTGGCGCGTTCCCTGGCTGCCGCAACCGGAGAGGAGGGTGTGGTGGGAAGCCAGTCCGCCAGCCTTGGCTACGAAGGCGAAATCAAGGCTGCGGAGCACCTGGCTTTCCTTTTTGCCAAGCGAACCGGTGGCTTGATGCGTTCGGCCATTCTCGCCGGCGCGCGCGTGGCTGGTGTCACAGAGGAGGGGCGTCGAGCGCTGGCCACGTTTGGGGACCGGCTGGGCCTTGCGCACAGTCTGGTGGAGGACCTGGTTCAAAACGGGGACTCCGGAGACGAGCCGGGCCGACCACGCACCCGGCCATCCATCGTGGAACTCATCGGTGCGCGGGCGACCCGGGACTGGATAGGCCGCGCCGTGGACGAAGCCATGGCGGCGATCCACTCGTTCGACACGCGTTGCGACGGGCTGCGAGCGATTGCGCGCGAGGTTTCGAGTCGAGAGGTGTGACCGTTGGGGCGAAGGGAACGACTCGATGTCGCCGTGGTCTCGGCGGGACTGGCGCCCACACGAACCCGTGCCCGGTCCCTGGTGCTGGCCGGCAAGGTCCTGGTCGATGGACACGTGGTGACCAAGGCCGGGTTTCCGGTACCTGCGGGAGCCACCCTTTCCTTGAAAGCGCCGGACATCCCTTTCGTGGGCCGTGGAGGCGTCAAGCTTGCCGGCGCCCTTGACGCGCTTGGTCTCGAGGTGGCCGGCAAGGTTTTTTTCGACATCGGCGCTTCCACGGGCGGTTTCACCCAGTGCTTGCTCGAGCGCGGCGTGGTCCGCGTCTACGCCGTGGATGTCGGGTACGGCCAACTCGACTGGACGCTGCGCAATGACCCTCGAGTCGTGGTGCACGAGCGGGTGAACGCCCGTTATCTGGACCGGATGACGTTCCCGGAACGGGTGGACGGCGCGGTGATGGATGTATCGTTCATCTCAGTGACCAAGATCCTGCCGGCGCTGCGGCCTCATTTGAAATCGCCCGCGCAGGTGTTGGTGCTGGTGAAACCGCAGTTCGAAGCCGGGCCGGCCGAGGTTGGGAAAGGCGGGGTGGTTCGAGACGAGGGGGTCAGGCAACGAACCATCGCCCGGGTCAAGGCTTCCGCGCAGTTGCTCGGTTTCCAGGTCGCCGACGAAACCCCTTCCCCACTCCCGGGAGCGAAGGGGAACCTTGAGCACTTTCTCCTGCTCGACTGGAACGAACACACGCAGGAAGCGCCCGCAGCAGAGCCCGATTCCGGGCAGACGGTGTTGGGGGAAGGTGAATCATGAAGCAGGGGCACGTGCGCGCACTCGAGAGTCTGACCGACGCCGATCTCGCTCGTTTCGGCGGCAAGGCCATCCATCTCGCCAAGCTGGTTCGCAGCGGTTTTCCTGTTCCTCACGCTTTCTGTATCGCTTCCGGGGCCTTTGCCCGGTTCGTCGAGCACAATGAACTCCTCCCCCGCCTCCAGTCCCTGCTTGCCCGGCTGGACGACGACCCTGACCTCTCCATGTTGGCCGAGGTGCGCAGCCTGATACGCGGAGCAGACCACGTACCCGAATTCACCACCGAGGTGGCCCGCGCCTACGCCCGCATGAGCACTCGAGGCACGCCGGCACTCGTGTCCGTCCGCTCCTCTGCCCGCAGTGAGGATTCCAGCCAGGCCTCGTTCGCGGGCCAGCATGATACCGTGCTCAATGTCCAGGGGCTGGATACGCTGTACGATGCCATCAAGGCTGGCTGGGCCAGTCTCTATTCGGACCGGGCCGTCCTGTTCCGCCGCCACCGGGGGCTCCCCATCGTGACATTCGAAATGGGCTTGATCGTCCAGCAGATGGTGGAGCCGACCGTGTCCGGTGTCCTGTTCACGGTCAACCCCATGACAGGAGCCACTCACGAAATGTTGCTCGAGGCTGGCTGGGGACTCGGGGAAGCATTCGTGTCCGGCCGTCTGAGTCCGGACACCTTTTTCCTTTCCCGTCCGTTCCATCCGAGGCTCCCGGCTCGAGTTGCGGTTCGGAGGCAGAGAATTGCCGACAAGAGCCGCATGCTGGTGAGCCGTCGGACCGGCACGGGGAAACTGGAACTGGTCCCGGTACCGCCTGAGAAGCGGTTGCAGCCGGCGGTCACGCGCGCCCAGGCAGCGGAAATCGGTCGGATCGGTCTTCGGCTGGAACGACTGTTTCACGCGCCCCAGGACGTGGAGTGGGCCATCGACCACCAGGGTGTGCTCCACTTGCTCCAGGCGCGTCCCATCACCGCGCTCATCACCCGTCGTCATCAGCGGCGGCCCGGTATCCTCTGGACGCAGCGGTTTTCCGGAGAGCGGTGGACCGAGCCGGTCACCCACCTGAGCTGGTCCATCATCCAGCCGGTGCTTCACCACTTCATCCATTTCGAACAGGCGACGCGCAACGTGCTCCAGGGCTCAGAGCCGACTCGAGTCGTCAACGGGTACCCCTACTTCAACATCACCATCTTCCGCCACCTGCTATGGAAGTTGCCCGCGTTCGCCCCGCCCCAGTTCATCCTGGAACTGTTTCCCAAGGACGAGCAGGATGAGATCCTGGCCGCCCCCTTCATCCTTCCAGACGTTCGACTCGTCGGATCCATCTTGCTCCAGGTGGCTCGAGAACGCCGGTGGCGACGCTATCGCTGGAACTTCCTCACCAACCACGCCGACTGGGAACGGTTCTTGCCCCGCTTCCTCGAGGCCATCGAGAGCCTTCCCGAGGCGCCTGCCACGCCGGAGGAAGCTCGAGCCGCTGTGGCGGTGGGTCAGGATTGGATTCGGGAATATGTCAAGATTCACCTGCTCAGTCTGCTGTTTGCCAACCTGTATTTTCAGCTTCTGGTCAGCCTGCTGCAACGGTGGGTGGGCGAGGGGCGCGACGAGGTGGCTGCGGAGCTGGTTGCGGAGCCGGAAACCAACAAAACAGTGGAGACCAACGCTGCCTTGTGGCGACTTGCAGGTGCAGCCAGGCAGGAGGCTGCGGTCAGGGAATGGTTGCTCGCCGACGGCGAGAAGACGGAGCAAGGCTTGCGACAGGTGGCTGCCGGAACATCGTTCCTGTCCGTGTGGGATCGGTTTCTTGCCGAATATGGGCACCGCTCGAATGCGTCCTGGGAGATCTTCAGTCCACGTTGGCGGGATCGGCCCGAAATCGTGCTCCAGATCCTTGCCGGATATCTCAAGTGTGACCCGCCAGCCGGAGGGCGGGCCGACCAGCCCAGGCGACGCCGTGCGCGTTCCCGGGCCGAGGCGCGCGTGCTTGATCGACTTCAGTTCGGTCACACCCACCAGCGCATGACCTTTCTGCACGTATTGCGGAGCACTCGCAAGTACATGGCCCTCAGAGAGAACCAGCGATTCTACTTTGACAAGCTGCTCCTCCGGATCAAGCAGAACCTCGAGGCCCTGGGCCAGATGTGGGAGACCGACGGTCTGCTGGAGGATGCCGGGGACATCACGTTGCTCACCCTGGGGGACGTGGACGAAGTCCTTGCCGGTCGTCTCCAGGGGGAGCGGCTGAAGGAGGTGATTCGCGCCCGTCGTCAGGCCTACCAGCGTCAGCTCGAGCAAGCGCACCCGGTGTTCCTGGAAGGCCAGGAGGCGGAGACTCCGATTCCGGAGAACGGGGGGGACACCCTGGTCGGTCTCGGCATCAGCCCGGGGCGTGTACGGGGTCCAGCGCGTATCATCCGAAGCCTCGCCGAGGTGGACAAGCTTCAGAAAGGGGACATCCTGGTGGCTCGAGCCACCGACCCGGGATGGACGCCTTTGTTCCTCACCGCAGCCGGCCTGATCACCGAGCTTGGGAGCATGCTTTCTCATGGGGCGGTGGTGGCCCGGGAGTATGGCTTGCCAGCGATCGTCAACGTGGCCAGCGCCACCACCATTCTCCGCGACGGGCAGATGATCACGGTCGACGGTCACCGCGGCGTGGTCTATCTCCACTGATCTCCTGAACACTGGACCCGGGAACAGTCCGGGCGATTCCGGGGGCTCCGGCGGGTGCCCAACCTGGCATTCGAGTCGACCGATGCGGACCGCGCTCGGCGCATGGGTCCAGCCGTGGCGTTCCTGGAGCATGCCCGCTGCGGTCAAGGAGAGCAGGAATCGGGGCGGAAGATTCGCGTGGAGGTGTTCCCAAAAGGACACCGAGGATGCTATGGTGTAGAGCAGGGAGTGCGACGATTCCAGAGAGTCGGGAACGAGGTTCGGGTCCTGGAGGCACCTCGAGGAGTGCTTTGCCCGGGGCCGGGCCAATGGCAACGGAGGAGTCAGATGACAACCGGCAGCAGCATCATCGAACTCATTGGAAACCGGCAAGACATACAAGGATTTCGCGATCTGCACTGGGAAGGCACCTTCGAGGACTATCTGGACATCGTCGCCAAGAATCCCGACGTGGCCCGCACCAGTTACCAGAGGCTGTACGACCTCATTGTGTCGTTCGGCACCGAAGAGTACCAGGAGTACAAGCGCACCATCGTGCGGTACAAGTTCTTCGACGATCCGTTCGATGACGGCGAGGACGCCGTGTTCGGGATCGATATCCACTTGATGAAGCTGGTGGACGTGCTCAAGGCGGCGGCGGAGGGGTATGGGACGGATCGGAGGGTGCTGCTGCTCCATGGTCCTGTGGGCAGCGCCAAGTCCACCATCGTACGCCTCATGAAAAAGGGACTCGAGCACTACTCCAGAACGCCGGAGGGGGCGCTGTACACCTTCAGTTGGGACGAGCGGCCCCTGGGAGGCGCCGGCTGGATCGACTCTCCCATGCACGAGGACCCGCTGCTGCTGATTCCCGCAGAGCTTCGCGGTCAGGTTGAGGCGCAACTCAACGAGGGGGGGAACCACCGGTACCCGGTGCGTATCGTGGGGGACCTTTGCCCTGTCAGCCGGTTTATGTACCGGGAACTGCTAAAGAAATACGAGGGCGACTGGTCGAAGATGATCCAGCATGTTCGGGTCAAGCGGCTGCTACTCTCCGAAAAGGACCGTGTGGGGATCGGCACGTTCCAGCCGAAAGACGAAAAGAACCAGGACTCGACCGAGCTGACAGGCGACATCAACTACCGGAAGATCGCCGAGTACGGTTCGGATTCGGACCCGAGGGCCTTCAACTTCGATGGAGAGTTTTGCATCGCAAACCGGGGTATCATCGAATTCATCGAGATTCTCAAGCTAGACGTGGCGTTTCTCTACGACCTGCTGGGGGCGTCTCAGGAACACAAGATCAAGCCCAAGAAGTTTGCGCAGACCGACATCGACGAGGTGATCATCGGCCACACGAACGAGCCCGAGTATCGACGGCTCCAGAACAATGAATTCATGGAGGCGCTTCGTGACCGAACCATCAAGATCGACGTGCCCTACATCACCCGGGCCAGCATGGAGGTGAAGATCTACGAGAAGGATTTCGCGAATCGCCGGGTCCGGAAGCACATCGCGCCCCACACCCTCGAGATGGCCGCGCTGTGGGCGGTGCTGACCCGCCTCGAGGAACCCAAGAAGGCTTCTCTCACCTTGTTGCAAAAGCTGAAGCTGTACGACGGGAAGACCCTGCCTGGGTTTACCGAAGACAACATCAAGGAACTGCGGAAGGAGGCGGTACGGGAAGGCATGGAGGGGATCAGTCCCCGGTACGTGCAGGACAAAATCTCCAACGCCCTCGTCAAGGAAAACTACACCAGCATCAACCCGTTCATGGTGCTCAACGAACTGGAGAGCGGCCTGAAGCACCATTCGCTCATCTCGAACGAAGAGCAGAAGGCCCGGTACAAGGAACTGCTGGCGGTGGTGAAAAAGGAATACGAAGACATCGTGAAGAACGAGGTTCAGAAGGCCATCGTGGCCGACGAGGAGGCCATCAGCCGGTTGTTCTCCAATTATATCGAGCACGTCAAGGCATACACACAGAAGGAGAAGGTAAAGAATCGCTTCACCGGCCAGTACGAGGAGCCGAACGAGCGGCTGATGCGCTCCATCGAGGAGAAGATCGACATCCCGGTCTCCCGGAAGGATGATTTCCGTCGCGAAATCATGAACTATGTCGGAGCACTTTCCATCGAGGGCAAGACCTTCGACTACCGCAGCAACGAGCGTCTTCACAAGGCACTGGAACTCAAGTTGTTCGAGGACCAGAAGGACTCGATCAAGTTGACGAGCCTTGTCACCGACGTGATTGACAAGGAGACGCAGGCGAAGATCGACATTGTGAAGCAGCGGCTCATCACCCAGTACGGGTACAACGAGGAAAGTGCCACGGACGTGCTGAACTTCGTGGCGAGCATCTTTGCTCGTGGAGATGCCAAGGAATAGCACGGAGTGGAATCGCGGTGATTCTGGACATCGAGCAAGACGTCAACCGTTTCAAGCACATCGTGCGGGGCAAGATCCGGAAGGATCTGAAGAAATTCATGAGCAAGGGGGAGATGTTGGGCCGGAAGGGGCGCAACGTGGTGAGCATCCCGCTGCCTCAAATCGACATCCCTCGGTTCAAGTTTGGCTCTCAGCAAGCTGGCGGGGTGGCCCAGGGCGATGGGGAGGAGGGCACACCCATTGGAGGCGAACCGGGGGACGGGACCGGGTCGGGCGAGGCCGGAAACGCGCCGGGCGAGCACGTGCTCGAGGTGGAACTGACCCTGGAGGAACTGGCCCAGATTCTTGGAGAGGAACTTGGACTGCCCAGGATACAGCCCAAGGGCCACAGCAACGTGGTGGCGGAGAAGGATCGGTATACCGGGATTTCTCGAGTGGGGCCGGAGAGTCTTCGGCATTTCAAGCTGACCTACCGTGAGGCACTCAAGCGGCAGATTGCCTCGGGCACGTATGACCCAGCGCGTCCAGTGGTGATTCCCATCAAGGAAGATCGACGCTATCGATCCTGGAAATCGAAGCCAAGGCCCGAACGGAACGCAGTGGTCATCTACATGATGGACGTGTCAGGTTCCATGGGGGAAGTTCAGAAGGAGATCGTGCGCACGACATCCTTCTGGATCGACACCTGGCTGCGCAGCCAGTACAACGGCGTGGAGACCCGATACATCATCCACGACGCCGCCGCCCGGGAGGTGGATCGAGACACCTTTTACCGGACCCGGGAGAGCGGAGGCACGCTGATCTCTTCGGCCTACAAGCTTTGCCAGAAGATCATCGACGAAGAATATGACGTGGCGGATTGGAACATCTATCCGTACCACTTCTCCGACGGCGACAACTGGTCCAGCGCCGACACCCGGGACTGCCTCGATCTCCTGGAGAAGTTCTTCTTCCCCCGCGTCAATGTCTTCTCCTACGGCCAGGTCGAGAGTGAGTACGGGAGTGGGCAGTTCCTCAAGGACATCCTCGAGAAGTTCCCTTCCCACGATCAACTCCTGACCTGCAAAATCGAGGACAAGGAACACATCTACGACGCAATCAAGGTCTTTCTCGGAACTGGCAAGTAAAACCCCGGTCAACCTGGAGTGCTGATCCCATGGACACCCCGCCCGACACCACCCGGACGCCGGAAGGTACAACCGCCCACAGGCGCAACCCCCACGCGTCGCTCACCGTCATCGGCAATGACCGAAGGCACGAACTGCCTCCGGAAATCCAGGCCCTCGTCGAGGAAATCCGGGAGTACGCCATCGAGTTCGGTCTCGACTTCTTCCCCACCATTTTCGAGATGCTCGACTACGACGAAATCAACCAGGTGGCGGCTCGAGGCGGATTCCCGGTTCGATATCCACACTGGCGCTTTGGAATGTCCTATGACGAACTCTCGAAAGGGTATACGTACGGGCTCCAGAAAATCTACGAAATGGTCATCAACAATGACCCGTGCTATGCCTACTTGCTGAAGTGCAACGAGATCACCGACCAGAAACTGGTCATCGGGCACGTCTATGCGCATTGTGACTTCTTCAAGAACAACATGTGGTTCGCCCACACGAATCGGAAAATGCTGGACCAGATGGCCAACCACGCCACCCGCGTCCGCCGCTACATCGAACGATTCGGCCTGGAACGGGTCGAACGATTCATCGATGCGTGCCTCTCCGTGGAAAATCTGATCGACTACTATGCACCCCATATCAAGCGCCACCCGGACAAGGACGATCGATTCACGGGTCGTGAAGCTGAAAGTGAGACTCGGTCGCAGGGCGACGGCGTGAACGGAGTCTACAAGCTCAGGAGCAACCGCCGATACATGGACAAGTACATCAACCCGCCCGAATTCATCGAGGAGCAACGGCGCAAGTTGCGGGAAGAACGGGAAAAGGCGCGGCGGTTTCCTCCAGAGCCGCAACGAGACGTGCTGCAATTCCTGCTGGACCACGCCCCCCTGGAGCCGTGGGAGTATGATGTGCTCTCCATCATTCGAGACGAGGCCTACTACTTTGCTCCCCAGGCCCAGACAAAAATCATGAACGAAGGGTGGGCGACCTACTGGCACACAACCATCATGACCCAACGGGCACTCAAGGATTCCGAAGTCATCGACTATGCCGACCACCACTCCGGCACTGTGGCCATGAGTCCGGGCCGACTGAATCCATACAAGATCGGACTGGAGCTATTCAAAAACATCGAGGAGCGGTGGAACAAAGGACAATTCGGCAAGGAATGGGAAGAATGTGACGATCTCCAGGCACGCCGAAACTGGGACCGAAAACTGGGGCTTGGCCGCCAAAAGATTTTCGAGGTGCGGAGAATCTACAACGATGTCATGTTCCTGGACGAATTCCTGACCGAAGATTTTTGCATAGAAAACAAACTCTTTGTGTACGACTACGACCGCCGCACCGGCCAGTATGTCATTTCCAGTCGCAAGTTTGGGGATATCAAGAAGCGCCTGCTCGCCATGCTCACCAATTTCGGAAACCCGGTGATCGAAATCGTCAATGGGAACCATGAGAACCGAGGAGAACTCTATCTGGTGCACCGCCACGAGGGGGTGGATCTCCAGGTCGATTACTCCATTGAGACGCTCAAAAACCTCGCGTTCCTGTGGCGACGACCTGTCAACCTGGAGACAGTAATCGATTCTCGCCCCGTGCTCATGCGGCATGACGGGAAGGAATTCAAGAGCACCCCGATGAAACAGTGAGGGGGTGCGGTGATTCAGGCGTCATGCGGTGTCGAGGCAATCCGCCGGTTGGAGCATGATCAGGTTTTCGTCCCGGAAGCTGTAGTGCCGGTCTTTCGTAATCACGACGTGGTCGAGCAATTCCACGCCGAGAGCGTTGGCCACCACGGATATGCGGCGAGTAAGTTCCAGGTCACTTTCGGATGGCAGGGGGTCACCACTCGGGTGGTTGTGTGCCAGCACGATCCCATGGGCGGATTCTCGGATGGCCGGAAGCAGCACTTCTCTCGGGTGCACCGTCGCCGCCGTGAGAGAGCCTCGAGCAATCAAGACCTCCTTGATAAGCCGTCTTCGGGAGTCGGTCAGTAGAAGCACAAACTGCTCATGTCGCAGGCTACCGAGTCGTCCCCGCAGCAGGACAAACACGTCGTGACTCCTGAGCAATCGGGGACGTTCTGCACCAGTCTCTGTGGCAATTCGGGCTGCAAGCTCGATCGCTGCCTTGAGTTGACATACCTTGGCGCCTCCAACCCCCGGAACTCTGCGAAGCTCTGCTATGCCGGCAGCCCGAAGTTCCTCGAGCGAGCCGAATTCGCGCAGGAGCAGGCGACCCACGTCCAGGGCGTTGAGCCCGGCTCGAGGGTGCCCGGTTCCCAGGATCACGGCGATGAGCTCAGCGTCTGTCAGGTACTCTGCTCCGCGGCTCAACAACTTCTCACGGGGCCGATCCTGGAATGGCCAGTCCTTGATTCGAATCGCGGTGGTTCTTGTCTCTCCCATGGCACGTCCTGAAATTCCGTCGCGTGACACACCAGGAGTTGCAATTGACTTGCCACATCCTACGCTGCTCGAGGCGCAACATGCCCCGGCGTCTGCCTGAACAGTCAAACCTTCTCTCAGGACACTGGGTTGACACGAAGGCAAGAGTGACTCGTCCCATCATCGTCATCACTCCAAGTGCCCGGACCACTCCGGTTCGTGGAACCAGATCCCGTGGACACCGGAACGCCGCTGTCCTAATTTCGGACGCCTTCGGACAGGGCGTCCGGAATTCAGACACCATGCCTCGTGGGGTGCCAGCATGGGTCAGATCGAAACTGCACCATGTCACAACAGCACTGTTCTTCTCGTACCCCCAACCGTTTCAAGGCCCATCTGAGCTTCACGAAGCCTGCCCCGGACCGGTATCTCCCGGCTCGCAGAACATTCCGGATCGGAGCGAGTTCCCGTTCCGCCCGTTGCTCCTTCCCTCGGATCAGGTATGATACCCTTGCAGGAGCGGCTGATACTCTCGGCCGGTGCAGAGTTGGTTTGCCTTCCACGCGAGCGCACGGGGGAGAGTCGATGAAACTGCCGTATGGGATGTCGAACTTTGCAGCGATCCGCCGTGGAGGTCTCTACTACATCGACAAGACCCGTTTCATTGCAGAGCTTGAG
>CAYQMG010000203.1:0-91371 GCA_964418585.1 uncultured Gammaproteobacteria bacterium
CCGTCCCGGACCGACCCGCACGCCGTGCAGGGATCGAGGGAGGCGACATGGTCCTCGAGATCGACGGCAACCTGATCCGCCGCTGGACGGATATTCAGACCCATGTCGAAGCCGGCCCAGCCGGACCTCGGCGCTTTGTACTGCTCCACCATGGCGAACTGGTGGCTCTCGAGGTGACGCCACAGGAAGTGACCATTCAGGGACCCGGGGGCCAACCCAGGACCACCCGGCAGGTTGGGATCGTGTCCGCCGGCCGATATGACTCCGCCAAGGAAACTCTGAAACTCGGTCTCGCCGCTGCGACCGCTCGAGGCGTTCGGGAGACCGCCCGTATCTGTCTGGAGAGCGCCACCATCCTGGCCCACGTGATCATGGGAGATGTCCCGCTCAGCGAGTCTCTGGGCGGACCGATTTCGATTGTCACGGTGGCCGCCCAGTCCGCCGCGGTCTCGGTCTTCTCTTACTTGAGGGTGATGGCCCTGATCAGTGTAAGCCTGGGCCTCATCAACCTGCTCCCGGTACCCCTGCTCGATGGAGGTCACATCATGTTCCTCTTCTTCGAAATGGTCCGCGGCAGGCCGGTCAGCATGCGCTTTCGGGAGATCTCTCAGCAGATCGGCATGATCATCCTCTTCATCCTCATGGCGTTCGCTCTCGCCAATGATGTGAGAATCAACTACTTCCGATGAAAATCCTCGCCCTGGACACCTCGAGTCGGTACGGAAGCGTCGCGCTCAGCGAGCACGGGGAGATGGTGCTCGAGCTGACTACCCGTGGTATCCTCACGCAAAGCGAGACCCTGACCCGATTCATCGAGCGGGCACTTTCCGACGTGGGGTGGACCATCCAGGACATCGAGGGATTCGCAGTGGTGAATGGTCCCGGCTCGTTCACCGGTATCCGGGTCGGCCTGGCCACGGTGGAAGGGTTTGCCTTTGCCACCGGTCGCCCGGCGATTGCCATCTCGTCGCTGAAGGCGTTGGCCCTGGGAGTGCCCGGTCCGGTCCCGGTCTGCCCGGTTCTGAACGCACGTCGAGGTGAGGTGTACACGGCGTTGTACCGGTGGGACGGAGACCGGCTCCAGGAGCTGGGACCGGAGCGTGCGGTTTCTCCGGAGCAGCTTGCCAGAGAGTTGACAGGTGAAATCCTCGTGGTCGGAGACGGCGCTTCACTGGTCATGGCGGCCCTGGAGGCCGGCGCCTGCCCGGTGCGGGCAACGGCACCATCGGGCAGCACCGGGCTGCTTCGTGCGAGCGTGGTCGGAGCCTGGGCGGACCAGGAGCTGTCCCGTGACCCGGGCCGCCTTTTCCCGCCGCTGAGGCCGAACTATGTACGGGTCGGCGCGTCCGACCTGGGATTGCGGAAGTCATCTGCGCCGCTGATTCCCCGTGCGGCGTCCAGGGACGAAGGGAGGAACGATTGATGGACCCATCCGGACTCAACCTGGCCATTGTGGGTGCGACGGGAGCTGTCGGGCGCGAGGCGTTGGCGATTCTGGAAACCACCGGCCTCCCTGTCGCAAGGCTTCGCCTGTTCGCATCCGAAATGTCGTCGGGAACCGAACTCGAGTTTCGGGGCAAGACGTGGAAGGTGGACGTGCTGGCCCCGGGGTGTTTCCAGGGGGTGGACATCGCGGTGGGAACCACCTCCGCGTCTCTTGCCAGGACCTGGGTACCCCAGGCTGTGAACGAGGGCGCCGTGGTGGTTGACAACTCCTCCGCATTCCGCATGGACCCCGAGGTGCCCCTGGTCGTCCCGGAGATCAACGGTGAGGAGATTGCCCGGTACAGGGCACGAGGCGTCATCGCCAATCCAAACTGCTCCACGATCCAACTCGTCATGGCGCTCAACCCCTTGCACCAGGCCGCCGGGGTGTCCCGGATCGTGGTCTCGACCTACCAGTCCACTTCCGGCTCGGGCCAGAAAGGCATGGACACACTTTCTCGCGAGGTGCTCGAACTCTACCGCAAGGGGAGTGGCGTACAGGCCGACGAGCCTCTCTCCCCCGAGGAGCCCAGTCCTTATCCGCACCAGATCGCCTTCAACGCCCTTCCCCACATCGGCGACTTCCTCCCGGACGGATATACCACCGAAGAAATGAAAATGGTCCACGAAAGTCGGAAGATCCTGAACGCACCCGACTTGCAAGTCTGCGTCACCTGCGTTCGTGTGCCCTGGTTCGCCTGTCACGCCCTCTCGGTCGCCCTGGAAACCCGGCGTCCTCTCTCCCTCGACCAGGCTCGACAACTCCTCGCCGACGCTCCCGGCGTCATCCTCGAGGACGAACCCGACCGGGCGATCTACCCCATGCCGTTCATGCACTCGGGCAGTGACGAGGTATTCGTGGGCCGACTCCGCCTCGACCCCACCGTCCAACATGGCCTGGTCATGTGGGTCGTGGCCGACAACCTCCGGAAGGGAGCCGCATTGAACGCCATCCAGATCGTCCAGGCCCTGGTCCCTCACCTCGAGGCCCAGGGGACAGGCTGAAACATCACCGGGGCGGGGAACGAGGGGGGCTCCTCCGACGGACACTTTGTCGGACGAACCGGCACCCAGGCCTCGCAGATTGACATTCTGTCAACAGGCCCGGGCCAATGTACGCCATATCCCCCTCCGGCTCCCCCTCTGGCAGCCCACGACACCCCGCCCGCGGTGGAACGGAGATTGCATATCGACTCCCATGACCGTATCATGGAGCGAATACCGATGGACCGTCACCGATTCCAGATCCGTCCCATTCGAGCCGGCATGGCCTGGTTCTTTCTGACCCTTGTCCTGTGTGCGCCCTGGCCCGCCTTGGGCGGCGAGATGTTCCCGGATGCCGTGCGCACCTCCCTGACCAGTGGCGCTTCGATCCGCTCGGTCGGTGTCTCCAGTGACGGACGCCTGGTCGTGGCCATCGAATCCAGTGGAGCACGATTGCTCGACGCTTTCTCGAGCACCACCTGGAGCCAGGAAGATCAGGACAACGTGGTACCCATCGCGTGCGACAGCCCGGTAGGCGTGTTCATCGGTGGATCCACCGGTGCTTATGCTGTTCAGATCCCGTGCGAGGATGGAACGGTGGAACGATTCGGCGTCACCGAATCCACGGACTCCGGGTCCGCCCTGGCCCTGGAACCGGTGATGGACGCAACCGGCGAACCCGTAGTTGTGGACGTGGGCAACCTGACCGACATCACCGCTGCCGCAGCCGGGTCGGGTTTGCTCTACGTCGTGGGCACCGACAGCGGTATGGAAGGTTACGAGGTCACCACCACCCAAATCTACACCCTTTCGGTCGACGCCACCGGGGACGAAACGGCGGTGTCGTACACCACGTTTTCCAACACCACATCGATCAAGGCCCTGGCAGCTCGAGACACCTACGGAGACCTGGTCGCCGTGTCGAGTTCCGGGGACCTTTTTGTGCTCAAGGAGGGGTATCCCGCCTCGACCTCATTGGTGGGCTGCAACGACTACGAGGGGACTTCCCCGAAACAGATGCTGCTCCTGAATGACACGATGGCCGCAATCATCGGAAGCGAGTCCGTGATCTATCTCGCCACCTTCGGATCGGACCTCCCTTCCGACTGTGAGGGGTATGATTGGGACCTCGAGGACCCGGTGGCCATGACCCGGCTCACCGTGGCCGGAGACGGGTCGTCCGCCGACTACCTCTATGTGCGGGCGGGATTCGACGACGGCAACCTGGGCGTGTTCACCACCCCGACCACGCCTGGAGACAAGACCCCACTCCTCACACTCGAGACCGAGGATCCGTCCGAGTCGGCGGACCTGCTGGTATCCTCCAGTCTGGCTCGAGTCTACCTTGGAACGTCACAGGGCCTGTCTGTGCTCTCCGCCGGTCCCTGGCTCGATGTGACACTCACCGAGGATCAGCCGGTGCTCATGACCGAAGGTCAAACGCTGCTGACTTTCACCGTCACCACGGACGAATCGGTGGCAAGCTGTTTCGACCTGAGCATTGACGAACCCTTTGCCGGTGGGGCCTGTGAGGACAATCTTGGAGGGGCCATGCCGACCGCCTCCAGCCCGGTGGTGTTGACCGACGTCGATCTGGCCACGGTGGTATCTCCGGGCCTGAACCAGATCTTCGTGTATGGAAAGGACGAGGATGGGAACCTGGGATGGACCTCGTTCCGCGTCTACTACGTGTCCCGACCGGACAAGCTGGAGGTCACACTGGTTTTCGGGGATCAGAAACTGCACCTCTACATCCCGCGGCCGGACAACGAGGCCATCGACGACGTGCAATTGCTTCTCAAGGAGGGCGCCACCGAGTCGGAGGCGATGTTTTCTCTTCCCGATGCTGGAGAGACCCTTCCTGCGGAATTCGACACCTCGTCGCCGGTTATCGTGGTCGAGGATCCCCCCTACGAATATCCCGAGGGAGGATGGCCCATGTCCATCGGATACGTGGACAATGGAGATCCCGGCTGGACCGAGGTGTCGTCCAGCCAGTTGGAGTATACCCTTTATCCCTTGAACAACGATCGGTGGTACTGCCTGAGTGTCCGGGCCATGGCAGGCAGCATCGAGGGAGACGAATGGTCCGACGTCGCCTGCGCCAAGATTCAGGAGACACAGGGGGCCTCCAGTGCGGCGGTTGCCCCTGGGTTCTGCCTGTACAGCCCCACCACCTGCGCACTCGCGGAGCCCCCTTCTCCGGCCCGCCGAGGCGCACCGTGGGGAGCCATCATTCTACCGGCGGTCTGGATTGCGCTCCGGAAACGCCGGCAGCGTGGCCCGACGAACAGGTGACGCTCGACAACGAGACGACCACGGACGGACCAGAAGCCCAGGTCCGACCCGTTCGGTCAGCACGGGAGGTGGATTCCATGAACACGGGCAGGATGGCCATACTGTTGGGCACGTTGAGTGTCCTTCCTGGAGGTATCCAGGCTGCCGGCCCTGCACACGCCGCCGAGGAGTCGCTCGAGGCCGCCCCGGCCGTTGAGAACGGGCAAGAGGGGCAGGAGGCGGCCACAACGTTGCAGGATCTCCTCGAGGATCCCGAAGAGGGGGCGGCGGGCGCCGGGACCGAAGAAAGCTCCGGGCAAATGGGAGAGGACGGTCGTACCGGGGAAGAGAACAGCGAGGAACCGGCAGCATCCTACGGAACTCGAGAAAAACTTGTGCTCTACCAGATACCGGAACGATTCGAGAGCCCGAAACGATACACGCTGTCCCTTGCAGGGGGACTGACGCGGTTCGACGAACTGGACGGCTTGATGGCCTCGTCGAATGGCGTGGAGGAATACTTCACGTATGCGCCCACGTTCCGTTTCCAGATTGGCCGCCAGTTTGCCGATCAGGTCCAACTCCAACTCGAGCTTGGGTATGCACGCTACCGTGGCTTTGCCCTGGGTGAAGACGGTTCCGTTTCCGGGGATGTCATCGAGGCCAAGGCCTATCCCGGCAGTCTCAGCCTTTCCTACCGATTCGACTATTTCGCAGAACAGGCCATCGTGCCCTATTTTGGAGGCGGGCTGAGCGGCGTGGTCGGAACATTCACCGATCTGGAGGATTCCCTTGGAAGCACCTCCTCGGACACCACCGACACCACGAGCGAGGACACGGGCGACACGGTGAGCACGGAGGACACGACCGGTTCATCCGAGACCACCACGGTGTCCCTGGGCGCCGTGGGTACTCGAGTCGGCGCCTACCTCGGTTTTGGACTGGAGTTCCTGCTCGACGTGTTCGAGCCGGAGCGGGCTTCTGACCTGGAACTCTCGTCCGGCGTGAACGACACCTATCTCGTCCTGGATGTCCGCTACTACTGGCTGGACCGCTATTTCGAGAACTCGAGCCTGCTTCGAGACCAGGACCACGTGCCCTACAACGGATTGCAGGTCACAGCAGGCCTCAAGTTCGACTTCTGATGCTGTGTGGGACGGTGCGCCCCGTGCCAAACGTCGACGCGGCGGACGCACCGCGTGCCGGGGTGCAGGGCTTCTCCCCACAACGTTCTGCAATAGCACGGGCCGGGCCATCCCAGGGGACGATTCATGCGCACGCTCAAGATGGTACTGGAGTATGACGGAAGCGCGTACCACGGATGGCAGGTGCAGCCTGCTGGACCGACCATCCAGGGCACGCTGGAGACACGTCTCGAGGCCATCCTGGGCCGTCCGCACCGCGTTCACGGGGCGGGCCGTACCGATGCCGGGGTGCATGCTCGAGCCCAGGTGGCCCACGTCCGGACCGAGCATTCCATGTCCACGGAGGATCTACAGCGGGCATTGAACGCCACGTTGCCGCGGGACATTGCGGTGCTCCACATCGCCGAGGCCCCACCGGGGTTTCATGCCAGGAAGAGTGCGTCAGGGAAACAGTATGCCTACTACCTGGTGGAGGGGTCGTTGCGGTCGGTGTTTTGGGACCGGTATGCCTGGCACGTGCGCCGGTCACTCGACCTCCCGGCCATGGAACGGGCGGCGGCACGGTTGGTGGGCACACACGACTTCAGTGCATTCTGTGCCACGGGCTGCGACATCGCGGACCGGGTGCGACGAATCGATCGTATCGAGATTTTCCGGCTGGGGGACCGCCTGCGCCGGATCGAGGTGGCCGGCGATGGATTTCTCAGGCACATGGTCCGGATTCTCGTGGGGACCCTGGTGGACGTGGGCACGGGCCGCACACCGGAGCACGGCGTCGAGTCGATCCTTGCGGGTCGGGACAGGCGCGCCGCGGGTCGAACCGCTCCTGCGCAAGGATTGTTTCTCGAACGAGTTGAGTATCCGGCCCAGGAGGACGAAAAAGGCCGGGAGGGACCCGGAACAGGGAGCAGAGGCAGGACACCCTAGTCGAAGCTCTCTTCGTCGTCATCGCCGATATCGTCCGTCGAGACCACCAGGTCGCCGACATCGTCCTCGACATCGTAGTCCGTGTCCGCATCCTCGAGAAACGCATCGTCGAGGTCGTCCACGGTATCGGCCCGGTTCGAGGTCTCCTGAGGTTCGGACTCGCCGGACGATTTTCCGCTTCGTCTCCGCCGTTCGCTGGCACCACGGGCGTATTCGGAGCCTGGAGCAAGCCGCTGGTCGACGCCGCACCTGGGGCAGATGGGCGCCGGTCTCTCGAGGTCATAGAACTTGGTCCCGCACTCGAAGCACGTGTACTTTTGTCCCAGTTTCATAGAGTTCCGCCTCGCTGATCGAAATGACGGCAAGACCCCGCCTTGAAGAACCGGGTCATGATTACCAAAGCTTCCTCATTGTGCAACAAAAATCAATCACCTGCCGCCCTGACCATGTGGTCGGCAAAAAAGATCTTGACTCGAGGGGGGGGCGGCGGATAAATATGGGGGCTTTGGAAATACCGATGAGTCACGAGATTGGGACGCGAGAGATGAATACGATTTCCGCAAAACCCGGTGAAGTCGAGCAGAAATGGTACGTGGTGGATGCCACGGACCAGGTTCTTGGCAGGTTGGCGACGCGAATTGCAACCGTTCTGCGCGGGAAGCACAAGCCCATGTTCACGCCGCACGTGGACGTGGGGGACTTCGTCATCGTCATCAATGCCGACAAGGTGAAGCTGACCGGGACGAAGTTGGACGACAAGAAGTATTACTGGCACAGTGGCTATCCGGGTGGCTTGAAGTCCCGGACCGCCCGGCAGATGTTGGCGGACAAGCCGGAGGAGGTCTTTCGGAGGGCCGTCTGGGGTATGCTTCCCAAGAATCGGCTGGGCCGGCGGCTGATCGGCAAGCTCAAGGTCTACCCGGGCCCCGATCATCCGCACAAGGCGCAACAGCCCGTGCCGCTGTCGGACTGAATGCCTGTCATGCCCTGACGGCATGACATCTTGAGGTGGAGAGGAAGCTACATGGCAGAGAAGGTGTACCACGCGGTCGGACGGCGTAAGACCTCGGTCGCCCGGGTGTTCTTGAAGCCCGGAACCGGCCAGATTCTGGTGAACCGCCGTCCTCTGGATGAGTATTTCGGGCGAGCCACGTCGAAGATGGTGCTGCGTGCGCCACTGGTCCTGACCGGAACGGAGACCCAGTTCGACCTCGTGGTCAACGTCAAGGGGGGCGGTTTGTCAGGTCAGGCCGGCGCGATCCGCCACGGGATTGCTCGAGTTCTGGTCGAATATGACGAAAACCTCCGCCCTGTCCTGAAAAAGGCCGGATTCCTGACCCGGGACGCCCGTATGGTGGAGCGCAAGAAGTACGGTCGACCGGGGGCGCGCAAACGCTACCAGTACTCGAAGCGGTGATGTTGCGTCCACGGATGTGACGAGGAAGGAAGGTCCGCAGGCCTTCCTTTTGCTTTTCCGAGCACCTGGGGCGGGCGCATGGAGACCAAGTTCATTTTTGTGACCGGAGGTGTTCTTTCCTCTCTCGGCAAGGGGCTTGCCGCATCCTCCATCGGCGCGCTCCTGGAGGCCCGTGCCCTGCGGGTGACCCTCCTCAAGATGGACCCGTACATCAACGTGGACCCGGGGACCATGAACCCTTACCAGCACGGGGAGGTCTACGTCACCGACGACGGGACTGAAACCGACCTGGACCTGGGCCACTACGAGCGGTTTACCCACGCAGTCATGTCCCGGACCAACAACTTCACCACCGGGCAGGTCTACGAAGCGGTCATCGCCAAGGAAAGACAGGGCGCCTACCTGGGCCACACCGTTCAGGTCATTCCGCACATCACCAATGAGATCAAGTACAACATCCGCCGGGTTGCCACCGACGTGGATGTGGTCATCGTGGAGGTGGGCGGAACGGTGGGAGACATCGAAAGCCTTCCTTTCCTGGAGGCCATCCGGCAATTCCGCGCCGAGGTGGGGCGCAAGCGGGTCCTCTACATCCATGTCACCCTGGTGCCTTACGTGGGGACGGCCGGGGAACTCAAGACCAAGCCCACGCAGCACTCGGTGCGGGAACTCCGCGAGATCGGGATACAACCCGACCTCCTCCTCTGCCGCTCGGACCGTGAACTCCCCTCTGAAATCAAGGAAAAAATCGCCCTCTACTGCAATGTGCAGGCCGAGGACGTGATATCCGCGATCGATGTGCCCACGGTCTATGCGGTCCCGCTGAGCCTCCACGAGGAGGGGCTGGACGCCCGTATTGCGGAAAAGCTCGAGATCTTCTGGACCCGCACGCCGGACCTCCGGTCCTGGCAAGAAATCGTCGCCCGTTTCAAGAATCCCACCTCGACCGTCGTCATCGGTATCGTGGGAAAGTACGTCCACCTGGTCGAATCGTACAAGAGTCTCAACGAGGCCCTGATACACGGGGGTATCGCGCACCGATGCCAGGTGCAGATGAAGTACATCGACTCCGAGACGTTCGAGGGAGAGGGCGGTGCGGAACGGTGCGCCGAGGCCCTGGCCGACGTGGACGGCGTCCTCGTTCCAGGTGGATTTGGAGAACGGGGCGTGGAGGGAAAAATCGCTGCCATCTCTTACGCCCGCGAAAACGGCATCCCATTCCTCGGTATCTGCCTCGGAATGCAGCTTGCGGTCGTGGAGTTCGCGCGCAACGTTGCCGAGCTGACGGGCGCGGGGAGCAAGGAGTTCCACGAACATTGCACCCACCCTGTCGTGGACCTGATGGAGGAGCAGAAACGGGTTTCCCAGTTGGGGGGAACCATGCGCCTTGGCGCCTACCCTTGTGAAATCGTACCCAAGACCCTCGCCGCCGAGGTCTACGGTGAGACCCTCATTTCCGAGCGCCACCGCCACCGGTACGAATTCAACAACGCCTATCGTCGCCGGCTCGAGCGCAAGGGGTTGGTGATCAGCGGCACCTTGCCCGACCACGGGTTGGTGGAGATCATCGAACTGAAACGGCACCCCTGGTTCCTGGGGTGTCAGTTCCATCCGGAATTCAAGTCCAAGCCCTCCCGGCCCCACCCGATCTTCCGGTCTTTCATCAAGGCTGCGCTCGACAAGCACCTCGGCGTTCTCAAGCCCAGGAATCCCCGTCGCCGGAACCGTGGCGCCCCGCGCAAAGCCAGGTCCAGGAAAAGCGGGTCCGGCGAATCCACTGGTGGAAAGGGTCAATGAGTCCCCCCCGGGACGACGGACCGCTCTCAGTTCGACGCCGCTGCCAGGACCTGTGCCTTGCCGCCGGGCTCCGCCTGGTCGGAACGCTGGTCCGAGGTTTCCCGGAATTTCTCGCCTTCCCGGCGGCCCGGTTCCTGGGCAGGACCTGGTTCCGCCTCGCCCGACGCGACGCCCGGACCGCGATTCAGCAGCTACAAGCGACCCTTCCGTTGTCTTCCCGACGCGACGCCCACCGAATGGCCCGCCACGTGTTCGAGCGCCTTGCGGAGGAAGCGGCCCTCCTGCTCCGGCTCGACACATCCCGTGGCAAAGCGCCGGGAACGATCCGGATCGAGGGACAGGCGTATCTGGACACGGCACTGGCGCAGCGTCGAGGCGTCGTCTGGATGAGCGGCCACATCGGCAACTGGGAACTCATGGCCATCGAAGTCGCCAGGCGTGGGTATCCCCTCCACGTCGTCGTGGACGCGATCCGGTACCCACGCCTCGAACGACTCGTACGTCGCTTCCGGTCTCGTCACGGCGTTCACGCCCTGGTACGAGGGCGGGACACCACGCGCGACGCCTTGGTCCGGGTCCTGGCTCAAGGCCGCATTCTCGGCCTGCTCGTCGACCAGCGTAGCCACACACGAGGTGTCGTGGTACCATTTCTCGGAAGACCTGCACATACCCCCGTCGTCCCTGCCCTGCTCGCGCTCGAAACCGGAGCGCCCATCATCGTTGGGGTCATGGAGCGGACCGCAGGACGGCGGTACCGAATCCGGATCATGCCCCCTGTGGAGGCCCCGGAGTGGGGCAGTTTGGAGGACCGGGCCGAAGCAGTGATGGCGCGTGTCAACGCGCTGCTGAGTTCCGTGATCCGGTCTGATCCGACCGCCTGGCCATGGTTTCACAAGCGGTGGCCGGCTCAGGTCAAGCAAGGAGAATGAGGTGCCGTCCCGGGTGCGACCAGGCCGATGTGCGACGTGGTCCGGCCCTTCCCGACTCGAGGAGGCCGCGACGCGCGTGACCCCCCCTTGCTTCACTGCCGCTCTTGTCTTCATCATCCTGCTCGCCGCATGCAGCGATGACTCGAGACCCGTGTCCTTCCACGCTCCCGAACTCCTGGCCGAAGGGCTGAGCACCGAGGTGTGGGAAAACGGCGCCCTGGTGGGCACACTCCAGGCCGGCCGACTCCAATACGATCCGGTCCAGGAACGTATCCAGGTCGAAAACCTGGTCATGAACACCCGCCCGGGTCGCCTGTGGTCTCTCCTGCTGGCTCAGACCACGCTCCCCGCCTTGCTTGACGGAACAGCCTGGCCAGGCACGCCTCTCAAGGAATCGGGTCAGGTTTCCGGGACAGTTGCCCCTTCGTCCTCGAGGTCCGCCCCCCCTTCCCCGGTCGGACTCGAGGTCCGGGACGAACAGGTGCAACCCAGCCCGGCTGTTTCGATTCCCGGCCCTGAAGAGCCGCTCGAGGTCTCTGCAGAGCGCTTCACCGGCGATGCTGCGCGTCGCACAGGTCGATTCGAGGGGGGCGTTCATCTCCAGTGGGGTGCCATGACCCTGGATGCCGAGACTCTGACCCTCATTTCGAGTTCGGAACCGGGGAGGGGCGTCGGCTGGGAGGCGGGCGGTGCCGTGCGCTTCCGGGTCGCCCCGTGGGCCGGCCGTGCGAACCGCGTCACCTACGATCCGGAGAAGAGCCTGCTGGTTCTTCTCGAGGATGCACACCTGAAGGGAGAACGCAGCGAAATGGCGGGCGCGCGCGTTGAACTCCAGGTTCGAACCGGTCGTGTCACGTGCGAGCAGTGTACCATCCGCTGGATCCTGGACGAACGCCCATGACATGGCCCCCCCCCGAACCAGCACTCATCGCAACGGACCTTCGGAAACGGTTCGGGACGCGTGAAGTCGTGTCTGGAGTCTCGCTCTCCGTGCTTCGAGGCCGTGTGGTGGGATTGCTTGGACCCAACGGAGCGGGCAAGACTACCTGTTTTCGGATGATGGCCGGCCTGCTCCGTCCCGATACCGGCCGGATCGCACTCGACGGGGTCGACGTGACGCGGGAACCGCTCCACCGTCGGGCGCGTCGGGGGCTCGGCTACTTGCAGCAGGAACCTTCGGTATTCCGGGGCCTGTCAGTGGAGGACAACCTCTATCTGGTGCTGGAAATCGCTCGAGTGGCACCTGCCGAAGCCCGTCGGCGGGTTGAACGTTGGCTGGATGACATGAACCTCGCACCCGTGAGGCGCATGCCGGCACGGACCCTTTCCGGGGGGGAAAAACGACGCCTGGAGGTGGCTCGAGTCCTGGTTCTCGATCCAGCGGTGGTCCTGCTCGACGAACCGTTCACCGGCGTGGACCCGAAGGGGGTCGAGGAACTCGAGTCGTGGATCCGCCGCATGGCGTCGAGTGGTATCGGCGTGGTGATCACTGACCACAATGTGACGGAATGCCTGGCCATCTGTGATGAGGCCCACCTGATCGCAGACGGACGCATCGTGGCCTCCGGCCCTCCGGACGAACTCGCCCGGGACCCCAGGGCTCGCACCATCTACTTTGGAGACCTCGGCCCCCGCGGTTGACCCTTTCCCTGGTTGCGGCCGACAGGAACGGTTCGCTTGACGCCGGTTTCACGTTGTTGTACCCGCCGCCTTGCTATATAATCGCTCAAAGCCCGCCGGCACTGGTTTGCGTGACGAAAACGAATGCAGTCGACCGAAGGAAGCACTTCCCGGTCCGCCAGAACCAGCGACACAAGGGTTCCGACCGCCGGCCACCTCGAGCGGTTGCCGGCGCGTCATCCTGACCGGAGTCGACCATTATGAAGATAGCCGATTTCCTCGATCAAAAATCGATCATTGCGCACCTTGAGAGCCGTACCAAGGAGGATGTGCTTGCCGAGATGGCCCGGCGAATCGCCGCGGTGCAGGAACTGGACGGAGAAACCGTGCGAAAAGTCCTTGCCGATCGAGAGCGTCTGGGCAGCACCGGTATCGGGGACGGCGTGGCAATCCCCCATGGCCGCATGGCAGCCCTCACCCACCTCGTCGCCCTCCTGGCCCGTAGCGTGGAAGGGATAGATTTTGGCGCCATCGACGGAAAACCGACCCATCTCTTCTTCGTGCTCCTCACCCCGGACAACAACGTCGGCCTGCAGGCCCTTGCCCGCGTCTCCAGGCTGCTCCGTCGCTCCCGCTGTCGGGAAGCATTGATGAATGCCGCCGACGAGCCCGGCCTCTATCGCGCCGTGCTCGACCAGGATGCACAACTGTGAGGAGACTCGATGGCCGACCTGACCGTTGAGAAACTCTACCGCGTTTCCGGTAAGCGCCTGGGCCTCCGGCTCGTCGCAGGCCGGCGGGGACTGTCTCGAGTCATCCGGTCGGCCCGAATTCAGAAAGCAGGTCTTGCCCTGACAGGTGTCGCGTCATTCGACGTGGAGCGGGTGCAGGTCCTGGGCGAAAAGGAAATGATGTACCTCGGAGGGTTGGACGAGGCCGTGTTCACCGAGCGACTTCAAAGCCTGTTCGCCTCCGAGGTTCCCTTGACGGTCGTCACCAGGAACCAGGAGATCCCCCCTCGCATGTTGCAACTCGCCGACGCACACAATGCCCCCCTGTTCAGAACCGGCCTCGACAGTGACGAATTCATGGCCGAACTGGGACGGTACTTCCAGGAGGCGTTTTCTCGAGCCGGGACGGTTCACGGCGTGCTCGTGGAGGTTTTTGGACTGGGCGTGCTCATCATCGGGGCAAGCGGTGTGGGCAAGAGTGAGTTGGCCCTGGACCTCATCTGCAGGGGCCACCGACTCGTCGCTGACGATGTGATCGACGTTACGGTTTCTGCAGAAGAAGGTGTGGTCGGCAGCGGGTCACACCTCATCAAGCACCACATGGAACTTCGGGGTCTCGGGATCATCAATGTTCGTGATCTGTTCGGCATTTCCGCCATCAAGGAGCGGCAGCAGATCGATCTGGTCGTCGAACTCGTCGACTGGGACCAGCGCAAGGAGTATGATCGTCTTGGGCTCGATGAGAAATACCACCGGATTCTCGACCATCCGGTTTCGTTGCTCCAGATCCCGGTCAGTCCCGGGCGGAACTTGACCACGATTGTGGAGGTCGCCGCGCGGAATCAACTGCTGAAGCAGCAGGGGATCCACTCTGTGGAGGAGTTGCACAAGAAACTGAGCTGGGCAATCAATGCGGAGGAATCGCTGGGTGGTCGAGGGATGGATGGTGACGACGAGCCGGACTATTGACGAATCGGTCCAGGGAATGCGGTCGAGGGATGTATGGCGATGACGAGCCAGGGCAATGATGACGCGGTTCATGAGGAGCGGCGGATTCTGATCGTGAGCGGTCTGAGCGGTGCGGGCAAGAGCCAGGCGCTGAAGGTTCTGGAGGACGTGGGCTACTTTTGCGTGGACAACCTGCCGTTGCCGTTGCTGGAAGGTTTTCTGGTGTTTTGTCGGGATTCCGGACCGGAACTACGTCGTGTCGCGGTGGGCATGGACGTTCGAGGGCACAAGGATCCCACGTCCTACCCGGAGGCGTTTTCTGCGCTGAGGTCGCAGGGACATCCAATCGAAGTGTTGTTCCTGGAAGCGGACGACAAGACGTTGCATGCGCGTTACCGGGAGACACGGCGGCCTCATCCGTTGGTTGCGGACGGGTCGATCCCGGAGTTGATTCGGCAGGAGCGGGAGGCGCTGGAGCCGCTGCGGGAGTCTGCGGACTGGGTCATTGACACGAGTGAGCTGAGCATTCACGACCTTCGGAGGCAACTGATTCGCCATTTCGAGCCTTCCGGGAAGGGAGGTGTCACGGTGACGCTCTACTCGTTCTCGTTCCGGCACGGGATTCCGTACGACGCTGATCTGGTGTTTGACGTGCGGTTTCTACCGAACCCCCATTTTGTGGAGGGATTGACGGAACTGGACGGGCGCAACCGGCAGGTGGCGGATTATGTTTTCGGGCACAAGGTTAGCCAGGAATTCATGAGCCGCCTGATGGGGCTCCTGGAGTTTCTGCTTCCACAGTACGAGCGTGAGGGGAAGAGTTACCTGACGATCGCGATTGGGTGTACGGGAGGGCAGCACCGTTCGGTTGCGGTCGTGGAGGAGATTCGAAAGGCATTCAGCCGTGCCGGAGTGAAGATGGAAGTTCATCATCGCGAGCTGAGCTGATGCCGGAGCATGGAAGGATGGGATGAGTGATGGTGGGGCTTGTGGTCGTCACACATGGAGGTCTGGCGGAGGAGCTGGTTCGGACGGCGGGCCTCATCATGGGACCGGCGGAGCAGGTGGCCGCGGTGGGCTTCTACCCGCACGATCGCGAGGATGAGATGCTGGAGAAGCTGCGGGGTGCGGTGAAGTCGGTGGATACCGGCGATGGGGTGTTGATTCTGGTGGACATGTTTGGCGGCACGCCATCCAACCTCAGTCTGCGCCTCATGAGGACCGGTCACGTGGAGGTTGTCACGGGGGTCAACCTGCCCATGCTGTTGAAGGCGGGGAACAGCCCGCGGCGAGATCTGCGTACTTTTGCGGAAAAGGTTCGTGAGTCTGGTATTCGGAACACCATTCTGGCGAGCCATTACCTGGAAAAGCGATAAACCTGGACGGACAACTCGGGTCGGAACCTTGGAAAAGGAACTCGTCATCGTCAACCGGTTGGGGCTTCATCTACGCGCGGCGGCCCAGTTCGTCCGTGTCGCCCAACGTTTCAGTTGTGACGTCTTCGTACGCAAGGGCGAGACGGTCATCAACGGGAAGAGTATCATGGGCCTGGCCATGCTTGCCGCGGCCCGTGGGACGCGCATCGTCGTGATCACCGACGGAGAGGACGCCAAGGAAGCGTTGAGCGCGCTGACCGAACTGGTCGAGAGCGGTTTTGGAGAAGAGTGAGTACCTTGTCGGCACAACCTGCGCTTGAGCTGCGGGGAATTGCAGCCTCGCCCGGCATCACGCTGGGCCGCGCGTATCTGGTGGATCGCGCGCGCCTGGAGGGGCGTCGTTATGTTTTGGAGCCCGGGGAAGTGGGGGGGGAGATCCGCCGTCTCAAGCGGGCGCTTGAGCGTTCCGGGAACCAGGTGAGAGCCCTGCTCCGGCGTATCGAAGCCCTGGGCGCAGGAGCGGAGCACACCGGTATCCTGGAAGTCCACCTGATGATGCTGGAGGACCCGGAGCTGCTCGAGGGCATTGCACGCCGAATTCGCGACCGTCTCATCAACGTGGAATGGGCGCTCAAGGTGTTCCTGGGGGAACTCAAGGAGTCGTTCAGCCGAATCGACGACGAATACTTGAGGGAACGCGGCAACGACGTGGACCAGGTGGGGCAGCGTATCCTCCAAAACCTCCTCGGCCACCGGGAGCCCACGCTCGCCCACGTGCCTCCCCGCAGTGTCGTCATCGCGCGCGACCTTCTCCCCTCTGACACCGTCCATCTCCTCAAGGGACACCTCAAGGGTTTCGCCACCGAACTGGGAACCCGCACCTCCCACATCGCCATCATCGCCCGTTCCATGGAAGTCCCTGCGGTCGTCGGCGTGGACGGATTGACTCGAGCTGTCTCCACGGGCGACCTGGTCATTCTCGACGGCGAAACCGGCAGCGTCCTCATCCGCCCGAATGAAGACCAGCTCCGCATGTACCGCAACCGCCGCCGCCGGCTTCGCCGCAAGCAGAAGGCGCTGGAGGAGCACCGCCATCTTCCCGCCGTCACACGGGATGGCACGCGAATCTCCCTGCTGGCGAACGTGGATCGGCTGGACGACCTCGGAACCATCGAGGCCTCCGGGGCCGAAGGCATCGGCCTGTACCGCACCGAGTATCTTTTCCTGGACCGTTCGCACCTTCCAGACGAGGAGGAACAGTACGAGGTCTACTGCAAGCTACTCAAGCGGATGGCCCCTCATCCCGTGATCATTCGAACGCTCGACGTGGGGGCGGACAAGGGGCTCCACCGGGACAACGGGGCGCAGGAACATGCCAACAAGGTGCTCAACCCGGCCCTGGGCCTTCGGGGCATTCGATACACCTTGCGCCATCCGGAACTGTTCGAACCTCAGCTCCGCGCCATCCTCCGCGCCGCCTGCTGCGGTCCGGTCAAGTTGCTCATCCCCATGGTGTCCTGTGTCGAGGAGGTCCGGAGTGTCAAGGAAACCCTGAACCGCTGCAGAATCGCCCTCGAGGCCGATGAGTTCCCGGTCATGTCGGACATTCCCCTCGGCATCATGATCGAGACACCCGCCGCGGCCCTCATCGCACGCACTCTGGCCAAGGAGGTCGACTTCTTCAGTATCGGCACCAATGACCTCATCCATTATACCGTGGCCGCAGACCGAATGGACGACCGCCTGGCCTACCTCTACCAACCGGTCCACCCGGCTGTCCTTCGCCTCTTCTCGGAGATCCTTCAGGCTGGCAAGGACGCCGGGATCCCGGTCAACATGTGCGGAGAAATCGCCGGGGAACCCCTGTACACCCCCCTCCTCCTCGGCCTCGGCCTGCGCAGTTTCAGCATGAGTCCGCTGGCCATCCCGCGCATCAAGTATGTCATCCGCAGAACCACGCTCGCCGACGCCGAGAACATCGCCAAGGTCGCCTTGACCGGCGTGACCGGCCATGAAGTGCACGAGTGGTTGCTCGAGCGCTACCGCGCGCTCTTCCCCTGACGCCCCATCGCCGGGTTTCTTGTTGACAGACCCCACGGACAAGGTAAGAATTTTGAGTCCCTGTTGTTATCCATGCACCCGGAGAATCACACGAAATGACCACGACGAACTACCTCTTCACTTCCGAGTCGGTCACCGAAGGCCATCCTGACAAGATTGCCGACCAGATTTCCGACGCAATCCTCGACGCCATGCTCGAGCAAGATCCGCTCAGCCGCGTGGCTTGCGAAACGCTGGTGACCACCGGCGTCGCGGTCGTGGCCGGCGAGATCACCACACGCGCTCACGTCGACATTCCGGCGGTGGTGCGCAAGACCGTGGCCGACATCGGCTACACAGACGTTGAATACGGCTTCGACGCCGGTTCCTGTGCCGTCATGGTGACACTGGACCGGCAATCCCCTGACATTGCCCAGGGTGTGGACTCGGGCGCGGGCCTCCACAAGGAACAGGGGGCAGGTGATCAGGGCATGATGTTCGGCTACGCCATCGACGAAACGCCGGAACTCATGCCCATGTCCATCTCCTTCGCCCACAAGCTCACACGTCAACTCGCATTGGTCCGCAAAAACGGCGAGTTGCCGTGGCTCCGACCCGACGGCAAGGCGCAGGTCACCATCGAGTACCGGGATGGACGAGCCGCCCGCGTGGACGCGATCGTGCTCTCCACCCAGCACAGTCCGGAGCTGTCGCACGAGGAGATACGGGAAGCGGTGATCGAGAAGGTCATCCGGCCTCAGATCGACCCGGCGCTTCTGGACGACCAGACCAAGATGTTCATCAATCCGACCGGCCGCTTTGTCATCGGCGGCCCCCACGGCGACTGTGGACTCACCGGCCGGAAAATCATCGTGGACACCTACGGTGGGCACGGGAGTCACGGAGGTGGGGCGTTCTCGGGCAAGGATCCCACCAAGGTGGATCGCAGTGCAGCGTACATGGCGCGGCACGTGGCCAAGAACATTGTCGCAGCAGGGGTGGCGGGCCGGTGTCTGGTGCAACTTGCCTATGCCATCGGCGTTGCGGACCCGGTGTCAGTGATGGTGAACACGTTTGGTACGGGCAAGGTGCCGGACGAGCGGATTGCTGTTGCGGTTCGGGATCTGTTCCCGCTGAAGCCGGCAGAGATGATTGAGTACCTGGACCTCCTGCGGCCGATTTACAAGAAGACTGCGGCCGGCGGTCACTTTGGTCGTGACGAGAAGGAATTCACCTGGGAGGCGGTGAACAAGGCCGAGGCACTCGCTTCCTTGCTTTGATCCTGCCGAGAAAGTTGCCTTGCGGCTTTCCTTTTGACCAGTGTCCCCCGCCCATCTAGCCGGTTCGGTTGCTTTCCACGCCTTCGAGCAGGTTCGTATTGACGATCTCTACTGTTCAGCGCTATGGTAGTTACCTTTTCGAAAGGGAAGGGGTTCAATGGAGGCCGTGAATGCGGCTTCTCTCGACGGGTGGGGCCTCCGTACACCAGCGTGCGGACGGCGCCGATTGGAATCATCAATCACATCGAGCCAAGAGCCCGACGGAGAGTTCAATGAAGATTCACGAGTACCAGGCAAAGGACCTGCTTCGCAGGTTCGATGTACCGGTTCCGGACGGGGGTTCGGCCACCACGGTGGATCAGGCCGTGGAAGTGGCGAAGCGCCTTCCTGGACCGGTGTGGGTCGTCAAGGCCCAGATCCATGCGGGTGGACGCGGCAAGGGCGGGGGTGTCAAGCTGGCCCGTTCCATTGACGAGGTCCGGACGCAGGCAACGCACATCCTTGGCATGACACTTGTCACGCACCAGACCGGGCCGGAGGGCCGGGTGGTGAAGCGGCTGCTGGTGGAAGACGGGTGCCGGATCGCCAAGGAGTACTATTTTGCGGTCATCGTCGACCGGGAGACGCGTCGTCCTGTTGTGATGGCGTCGTCCGAAGGTGGAATGGAGATCGAGGAGGTGGCAGCGCGGTCCCCGGAAAAGATTCTGAAAGAGCAGGTGGACCCTGCGGTGGGCCTGGCCCCGTTCCAGTGCCGCCGCCTGGCCTTCAACCTCGGCATGACCGGCAAGGTGGTGCACCGGGCGGCCAAGGTGTTCGGCAAGCTGTACGAGGCCTTCATGGCCATGGACTGTTCGCTCCTCGAGATCAACCCCCTCGTGGTGACCGAGGACGAGGAGGTCGTGCTGCTGGACGCCAAGCTCAACTTTGACGACAACGCCCTCTACCGCCATCCGGACATTCTCGAGCTTCGAGACATGGACGAGGAGGAGCCGACAGAAATCGAGGCTTCCAGCCACGGCCTGAGCTACATCAAGCTCGACGGCAACATCGGCTGCATGGTCAACGGGGCCGGTCTCGCCATGAGCACGATGGACATCATCAAGCTTCACGGCGGCGAGCCTGCCAACTTCCTGGACGTGGGCGGTGGCGCCAACAAGGACCAGGTCAAGGCAGCGTTCAAGATCATCACGCACGATCCCAACGTGAAGGCGATCCTGGTGAACATCTTCGGTGGGATCATGCGCTGTGACGTGATTGCAGAAGGCATCGTCGCCGCCGTCAAGGACGTGGGACTGACCGTGCCTCTCGTGGTCCGTCTCGAGGGAACCAACGTGGACATCGGCAAGAAGATCCTCGAGGAATCGGGCCTGGATTTGATCGCCGCAGACGGCATGCGGGACGCTGCAGAAAAAGTCGTCGCCGCGGCTGGTGGCGCCGGAGGTGTACGATGAGCATACTTATCGACAAGGACACTCGAGTCATCGTTCAGGGCATCACCGGCGCCACAGGCGCATTCCACACGCGGTTGATGCTGGAGTATGGGACCCAGATCGTGGGGGGAGTCACGCCGGGACGCGGAGGTACGGAGTTTGAGGGCGTGCCCGTCTTCAACACCTTGAAAGAGGCCGTCGCGGCGACCCAGGCAAACGCTTCCGTGGTTTACGTGCCGCCTCCGTTCGCGGCCGACGCCATCATGGAGGCCGTGGACGCGGAACTGCCCCTCGTGGTGGCCATCACCGAAGGAATTCCGGTGGTCGACATGGTGCGGGTGGCCCGCTACATGGAAGGACGGCCCACGCGGCTCGTTGGACCCAACTGCCCCGGAGTGATCACGCCGGGTGCGTGCAAGATCGGAATCATGCCCGGCCACATCCACCTCCCCGGGCGTATCGGCGTGCTGTCGCGCAGTGGCACCCTGACCTACGAAGCGGTCGGACAGCTTACCGCCCTCGGGTTGGGTCAGTCCACCTGTATCGGTATCGGCGGCGATCCGATCATCGGCACCACCCATCTGGACGCCCTCAAAATGTTCAACGAGGACCCGGACACTGACGCGGTAGTCATGATCGGAGAAATCGGTGGCAATGCCGAGGAAGTCGCGGCCGAGTACATCGCCGACCACATGACCAAGCCTGTGGTGGGCTTCATCGCCGGACGTACCGCCCCTCCAGGCAAGCGGATGGGGCATGCAGGCGCCATCATCTCCGGTGGCAAGGGAACAGCGGCCGAAAAGATGGCCGCGCTGCGGGCCGTGGGTGTCCACGTGGCCGAAAGCCCGGCAGACATCGGCGCCATGATGAAGGATGCCTTGAACCACTAGACCGCTTCCGCCTCAAACCGTGCCATCGTGCACCGAGGTGACAATGCCCGGGGGCAAAAGCACCCCCGGGCCGGTCCTGCTCGACGTGGAGGATGAATTTCGTGGAGCGTACACTGTCCATCATCAAACCCGACGCGGTGGCCAAGGGCGTCATCGGGCGCATCATCAGCAGATTCGAACAAGAAGGACTTCGGATCTGCGCCGCCAAGATGCTTCACCTGTCCAGGAGGCAGGCCGAAGGGTTCTACGCGGTCCACAAGGGCAAGCCCTTCTTCGACTCTCTGGTCCAGTTCATGACCTCCGGTCCGATCCTGGTCATGGTTCTGGAGGGAGAAAACGCGGTCCTCCGCAACCGCGACATCATGGGCGCGACCAATCCGGATGACGCCGCCGACGGCACCTTGCGCAAGATGTTCGCAGAAAACATCGAACGAAACGCCGTGCACGGCTCCGACAGCCTCGAGAACGCCCGCATCGAGATCGACTACTTCTTCAGCACCATTGAGCAGTTCTGACCCTGTCCGGGGCCTACGGTTCCCCGGAACCGACCGACTGCAAAAAATGGTTGCGATCCGTCGGCGGTGGCGCTATATAAACCACCGTCGACCCTGGGGCGATTAACTCAGCGGTAGAGTGCCATCTTCACACGGTGGAAGTCGCAAGTTCGAACCTTGCATCGCCCACCAGCAGACGAGGCCCTGCAGCATCTGGCTGCAGGGCTTTTTTGTGCTCTCGCCCTCCCCCCACCGGACTTTCGGGCCTGGAACACCCCGACAGGCGGCCTCCACGGGCCTGAACGAGCCTTCTGAGCGGTGACGAGGTTGGGCATGTGAGGAGGGAACCGGGAGGGAACGGGGTCCCGTGTGGGAAGAAGGATGGGGGTTGGGAACTAGCCGTAGGGATACATGCCGGCCTTGACCTTCTCCAGAGCAGCCAGCAGTTCGTCGTGCTTGCGCTCGTCGTGCTTCAGATAGTTCAACAGGTATTCCACCGCCACCATCTTCTTGCCCTGGAGCAGCTCGAGCATGCGCTCGACGTTGCCCACCATCATCTTTTCGATCCGAATGTGCTCTTCGACCAGATCCCAGACTGCGCTCAGGTCATCCACCGACAGGCCCACGGCCTCCTTCTCGAACGAGTCGATGATCAACTGCTGCACGCGCCGGTGCATGCCCGAATCCCGCTGAATGATTTCCATGACGATCTTGATCAGGGGATTCTGGGTCTTCTTGATGACGTTGGCCGTGGAAGACATGGCAGAATCTTCGATCTGCTGCCAAAGCTTCATGTCGTCGACGATCTTCTGTTGGAGTTCCTTCGTGCTCATATGGGTTCCTTGCCTCCGTTGGGTGACGTCCGGACGAGGTCCGGCCGGGTTGCAAATATCGACAGGGTGGCTGGCTGGTACGACGGCCGCACCGGGACCGTCTGGCCGGACATCCGGCCGCACCTGTGTCCAGAATCAGGACCAGGGGTCAGCCAGTCCCCGGAACTCTGCGCCAGTGAAAATGACCTTCATCAGCGTTGCGACGTGACCTTTCTCCGCCTTGATCAGTTCATCCAGTTCGGCATGCTCTCCAATGGCCTCCCGCAATGAGAGGTAGTAGAAGAGTGTGGACTTCTCCAGAGCAAGAGCCTTCAGGAGTGCGTCCTTGGGAGAGTCAATCTGCTCCAGGTCCTTGAGGGCGTCCTGGCGGAAGAACTCGGAGATGGCGGTCGCACGGAGGACCATGTGACTTTCGAAATCACCCGGCAATTCCTCCTCGGGAGCCTTGGCCACGAGGGCCTTGAACTGGGCCTCATGGGCCACCTCGTCCCTGGACAACTGGGCGAAGACCGGACCGACCTCCGGATTGTCTGCGAACCGCTTGGCCATTCGGTCGTAGAATCGTGCACCGATCTGTTCCGTCACCACAGCCAGGTCCAGGCATTTTCGCAGAGTGATCGTTTCCATGACATCCTTTCTTTCTGTCATCTGGTTGGCCTGGCAACCGAGCCTGGGACCCGGCGTCATTCCCCAATATAGTAGCGACCATTCTCCGTGCGTCAATCCGGTTGTGTTCGGTCCTGGACAGATCGGTCCCCGAGCGCAGGCAGGGAGGAAGCGGGCCTGGTTGGGTGGAGCATCTCCTCTCCGAGGCTTCCCCTAGCGTACCGTACCCACGTAATGGGTGGTGAGTTGACGTTCCTTCACCTCGGGTGGGGTGTAGTCCGGGAGCAGCATGGGGGAGACGCGCTCCGGTGGGATACCGGCCTCGTCCGCCTCCTTGTTGAAGCGGCGGACGTGCTCGAGGGTGAGGGTACCTTCCTTGGCCGCATCGTGGACAAAGGCGGCTGCTGCCTTGCCGGCGATTCGCCCGAACACCACGATGTCGAGGAGGGAGTTCCCCATCAATCGATTGGCGCCGTGGACCCCGCCCGACACCTCGCCGGCCAGGAAGAGTCCGGGCAAGGAAGTGGCGGAGGAAGCATTGAACGCCAGTCCACCGTTCTGGTAGTGCAAGGTGGGGTAGATGAGCATCGGCTCCTTGGAGATATCGATGCCGAAGCGCTTGTAGAGGATGTATTTCCCCGGGAACTCACGGCGCACCGTTCCCTCACCGGAGAGCATGTCGATCATGGGAGAATCGAGCCAGATACCGACCTTTCCGGTCGGGGTGGGCACGCCCAGCCCCTTGACCGTGCATTCCCGGATGATGGCCGCGGCTTCCACGTCTCGAGGTTCCCGCTCATTGACGAACTGCTGACCCTCGATATTGACCAGGTTGGCGCCGGAACCGCGGAATTTCTCAGTGATGAGGATTCCTTCCGCCTGCTCCGGGAACACGATCCCGGTCGGGTGATACTGGACGGTGTGGAGGAAGGAGACCTCGACCCCGGCCCGGTACCCCATCACGATGCCATCGAAGGTCGCACCGTAGTGGTTGGTGGTCATGAAGCCCTGAATGTGCAACCGACCGGAACCACCGGTGGCCATCACCACAGCCTTGGCCCTGGCGACCATGTACTCCTGGGTCTCCAGATTGTACAGAACCGCCCCGGCGCACTGGCCGTGTTCGTTCAGAATCAACTCCACCGCAGGCACGAACTCGACCACGTCGATGTTCTTGCGGTTGCGAGCCTCATCCCGGATGGTCCGCATGATCTCGGCACCCGTGATGTCTGCCGCATAGTGCATCCGCTTCCGGCTGGTCCCTCCACCGTGGATGGTGTGAAGGCGCCCGTCGGGATACTTGGAGAAGTTGCAGCCCAGCTTCTCCAGCCAGTGAATGGCGTCCGGTGCGTGGGTCACGAGTGCCTCGACCAGCTCCGGCACGTTGGTAAAATGACCGCCGCCCATCACGTCGAGGTAGTGATAGTACGGAGAATCCTTCTCCCCCTTGCTCGCCGCCTGGATCCCGCCTTCCGCCATCATGGTGTTCGCGTCCCCATGGCGGAGCTTGGTCACCAGGGTCACCCTGGCACCGTTCTCCTCGGCCAGAATCGCCGCCGCCGTTCCTGCACCGCCACCGCCGATGACCAGGACGTCGGTGTCGATGTCCGGGTTGGACAGGTCCACATCGTCCGGGTTGACGCGGCTGCGGGCTTCCAGCAAGTCCGCCATCTCGTGGGCAATGGCATATCCCTTGCTCGGACCAATCTTGAGCGGTCGGCGGCCCTCTTCCTTGAAGTCCGGATGGTGAGCCAGCATCTCCTTGCGCTCGTCCAGGCTCAGGAACGGCACTTCCTCGCCCCGCTTCTTGCGCGCCACGCGCTCTGCTCGAGTGCTTTCGACGACCTTGATGAGTTCTTTGAGTTTCGGAGGATAGGGCATGTTTCACCTCACGCCTGCTGCTCCCCGCCGCCGATCGGTCAACGGCTCGAGGCGCAATGGCAATTCAAGAAAAAACGCTCGCGCAGCCTGTTTCCGCTCACAGGCCCACGTTGCTACTCGGTCTCCAGTCCTCGCCCGACATGGCAGGTTCCAGCTCGCGCTCGGTGTAGAGCTTGCGAAGCTCGTCCACGGACATGGCCTTGAGATCGTTCATCACCGGGGTGAACTTGTCGGACGCAATGTCCTCCACCATCTGGCGCAAGTGCTCCGCCTTCGGCGCAATCTTGCCGCCATAGAGGCGCCGCGCAAGCTGAGCCATGTGGTACTGGGGCAACTCACCCATGCACCGGCTGGCACACAGTCCGCACTGGATACAGTCGAACGAAATCCGGGTCGCGGCCTCGAGGTCTCCTCGCTTGAGTGCGGAGATGTAGTCGAGCACCTGGACATCCATGGGGCAAATCTTGGTGCACGCATTGCACGCCACGCACCGGAAGAGTTCGGGATAGAGCTGGTAGATGGACTCCGCCACCGGCTCCATCGTCTCGTAGTCGTACTCCCGCCTGAGCGCAGGGAAGAACGGAATCTGCGTCAGGTACATGTTGGGCTCGACCACGGTCTGGCAGGCAAGTCCAGAGTAGATCTTGTAGTCACCCGCCTTCCGGTACACGGTCGAGCAGGCACCGCAGATCCCCCCTCGACACCCGCAACCCCGAATGAACTGGTACCCCGCATATTCGATCGCTTTCATGATCGTGAGCGACTCGGGCACCATGTAGCGCTTGCCCATGATGAAGATGGGAATCAGCTCGGCTTCCATCTCTTTTTGAAGATTCGGCATGATCGACCTCTTGACGTTTCGCGGCGCAACTCCGCCGGCGTTGCTCTATACCTGGGTTGCAGGGGCTTCGATGTACTTCCTGTCGCGCAATAGCTTCAGGGCCGACGGGATGTTCAGCTCGAAACGCCCCGCCGTCACGTCCAGCCCCAGTGCCACGGCCAACAACTGCGTGAAATAAAACACCGGAATGTCACGCACGCCGGCCACAGCCGCCTGAATCTCCGGTTGCTTGCGCCCCAGGTTGTACTCGCACAGAGGACAGCTCAACACGATCGCGTCGGCGCCGCTCTCCTGAACCGACGAGAGTACCACCCCCGCACGTTTCAAACCTTCCACCGGGTTGACCAGTACCTCGTAGGCACCACAGCACTCCTCGGACGCAGAAAACTTCACAGGCGTGGCACCCAACGCAGTCAGAAAATCCTGCAACGCACGCGGGGCCCCGCCATCCTCGCCTCCTATCGCCACCTCGGACGGCCTCAACAGCGAGCAGCCGTAAAATGGCGCAACCTTCATCCCCTCCAGCGGCACAGTCACTCGCTCACGCAAACCGTCCCAACCAACCGTCTCCCGCAACAGGTCGAGGTAGTGCACGACTTCCACCTCGCCGTGATAGTCCACTTCCTCGTCCATGAACAGGTTGATCGTCTTGCGCTTCTCCTCGTCTTCGCGCATGAGCCTGTTCGCGCGAGCCAACACGTTGTAACACTGCGCACACAACGTCGTCAGCTTGTCCGCCCCGGCATCCCGAGCCCGAATCAGGTCTCGTACCGGTGCCACCTGGTGGATGAGATCGTCATCGGCCAGGGAGAAGACCGCACCGCAACAGTTCCACCGCTCCAACTCCTCCACCTCGATCCCGAGGGCCGCGAGCGAGGCCAGAGCGGAATCCTCCAGATTCTTTGCCTTCGTCTTGAGCGTACAACCTGGGTAGTAGCTGATCTTCATCGCAGTCCTCACGAGGTAAGTTTCCGAAACCCGGCCACCAACGCGATCTGAGGCATCTCGGAAATGGCTTCCGCCGGAATCTCACGCGGATTCACCATGTCCCTGTTCTCGCGAAGAATGATCTGCCTCAGGGCCTCCATGACTCGAGTGACCTCTATTCCGCGAGGACAACGAACCTGGCAGGAGTGGCATGACGCACACAACCACGGTGTGCGTGACGACAGGACCATGT
Source organism: uncultured Gammaproteobacteria bacterium (assembly GCA_964418585.1). Lineage (GTDB taxonomy): Bacteria > Myxococcota_A > UBA796 > JAJRTE01 > JAJRTE01 > JAJRTE01. The sequence continues at coordinate 27,112 of CAYQMG010000203.1, forward strand.
CCACCAGTCCGTGCTGAATGAGCAACATGGCCTGGCGCGGCGTGATCTCCATGTCCCCGGACATCGGACACACGCTCGTGCACGTCCCGCACTGCATGCACTTGTACACATTCTGGCCCGAGATCTCGGCCACGCGCTCCAGCATGGCCCGGTCCAGCGCACGCAAAAGAATCGTTATCGACATCGGGTACCTCTGATGACAGTTACCGACTCGCACCCCGCCAAACCGCCGGGATCGTGGGCCTCCCAATGCCGGAAGGCAACCGGACCGGGTTCACGAAACCACGCCACCCACGGCACGCCTCCCCGGGATCTCGGCGCCTGGCCGCTCTCGTGGCCGCCCATCGCACGGCAAGTACCAGAGCGAATCAATGCGCTCCACGTTAGCACCGCATCCGCTGGAAAACAAGAAAAAGTTGTGAAGTCTGCTAATAAACGCTCTTTGTTGGAAGACACCGGTGTTCATCAAGCACATTTTCCACCACACCGACCGACCAGCCGGTGGTCGAACCCGTGCCCCGCCCTCGCCATCCCACGAATCGAAAATGGCCCACGCCCTGGACTCCCCCGCTCACTGAGGAGGAAGCCACACCATGTCCCCGGTAATGGACCAGGCCGCTTCCTCGCCATCGAGCAGAACCCGCGTCGTCCCCGGGGCGTGAATGAACACCTCACACTCGAGCGGTGCCTCGGTATCCACCTCCAGGAGCCCGTCATCGTGCAGTCGCGCCTGAAGCCCCGCAATGGGCGCTTCGGCACGAATCAGGACTTGCGCCGGTTCCGAAAGAAAGGATCCGCCCGCCAGGAGCATGAGACGAATCTCGCCCTGAACCCGACGCACCAATGCCAGGTCGCCGTCCCCAGTGAGATCGCCCGCTACCCAGGTTTCGCCTGAATTGCGCCCCACCAGCGCCCAGGAGTCCGTGTAGACGGCGCCTTCCGGATACCCTTCCCGGTCCAGGGGACGCCCGGTCACCTCCACCTGAAGCACCACGTCTCCGTCGGAAAGTCGAGAACCGGGCCGGGTCTCGAATCCCGACACCCCCCACGCGCCGCGGAACGGCTCGAAAAGCGCTGCGAACGTCGTTCCCACCCCAGCGCGCCTCGCCATCACGAAGGGCACCGGCTCCGAAAGGTCCGGGCCAAGGCCCTCCCCAACGACCACCGTGGTTCCAGAGGCTTCCGAACCGGCAATCCCCCCCTTCGCTTCATCCGAAGGGCCGTCCATCCAGACACGGCAACCCGCGCTCCCTTCTGAATTCGAGAAAACCACCTGCCACGCCCCGGATACCTCCGCACCTCGAGCTTCGGTCAAGTGCTGGTAGCCCCAGGCTTCGGGAAGCTCCTCGTAGGGCGTGAGCGGAAGGTCCGTGTTCACCATGCCAGGATTGTGATAGAGCCAGTCGAACGTGTGCCGGGAAGGCGCCGTGGCCCCAATGTCGAATCGATCCAGCAAGTATTCACCGACCAGGACCTGGGTCCGAGCGGCCCGGGCCGCTGGATAGGCGCCCCCGGCGTCGGCACGGATGGCGGAGACATCGCGCAGCGCGTGGAACCAGGTCAGGTTTCCGCAGTTGCGCACCTGGTTGCGCTCGTCCATCACCACCGTGTTGTGGGCCACCGTCTTCTTGTCCCAGGTATCGTGCGTGGGCGCTGCGTAGGATTGCGTCCCCGGGTCGAGCCCCATGATTTCCCCCGCCCCGTGAGACAGGAAGGAAAGTTTGTCGTAGTGGCCGTGCCACCCGCCGTGAGGACCGAAATCGAGCGCCACATAGGTGGTGGTATCATCCGGCCCACTCTGCCGGAGCACCGCGTATCCAGAATCTTCGAGCAGGACCGAATGCTGGGTCGGAGCCGTCTCGTCGGGCAGCGTTTCAGTGCCGAAGAAAAGCCCCCATCGGCCTCGAGTCACCATTCCAGCAACCCAGGCGGCACGAGGGTCTCCCAGCCGAGACCAGGCCACCTCGTAAGCCCAGGCATAGGCCGTAATGCTGGTGGCGTGGCTATCATTGAACGGAGGGAGCGTGAGGTCGGGCAAGAGCACGTCGAGCGGTGCGGTGAACATGGCTGCCAGGTGCGGGTCTGCATAGTAGTCGACCCCGGCCCGACGACTCATCTCGGCGAAGTAGGTAAACGGTTGCAGCGCATAGAAATGATAGCTCCACGTGCCCTCCCACCAGAGCCCGTCCTCATTCACGCCCAACTGAAGCAAATGCTCCATCCCAGCTCTGTCCGACGTGGCCACGTCGATCAGGTCCTGGTCCAGCAGGGTGTATCCGACTGCAGCAATCCCCGCGTTGTGCCAAACCTGCCAGTTCCCCTTCTGCTTGTAGTGCTGAAGTACCTGGGCTGCAGGACGCAGCAGGAGGCCCTGGATACGCGCCCGATCCTCATCACCCAACGCAGGACTGTCGGCCACCAGATCGTAGGCCCAGGCGATGGGAATGAGCCAGACCGCCTCGTCCAGCGTCTGGGCATGGGCCCGCGCCCCGTCGATCATCGGGAGATCGTGCTCGTCGTGGATGGGCCAGGTCAGGTACACGTCCGCAAAAGCACGCAGGATATCGCCTGCGGCTGCCGCGTAGGTGACAGCCCCGGTCAACCGGTAGGCCAGACCCAGATCCAACGCCGTGTTGGCCGCATCGTCGATCCGGCGCGTGTAGATCACCTGATCGTAGGGCCAGCCCGAGTAGGTCTCCCCCATCGGACACTGGTGGGTCGTGGCATCCACAAACGTCAGCGGATAACCGTGCACTGGACAGACATAGTATTGCGTCCATTGCCCCCCTTCCGGTGGAAGCTCGAATGCGTCGAGCTGCCACCGGGCAAGGTAGGCGTCCGGCCAACTGTCCGCCCGATTGAGAATCCCGTTCCGGGCAGTCGCCGCCCAGTCGTACGCCTCGGCCCAGCTATTGATTCGCCCAAAATCCGCATCGTCCAGCAGCAGATGGGGTGGCCAGGGAGCCGCCGAGTCCCTCCAGGACCGCTCGAAAGCCGCACCAGAAGCCGGCAACGATACCGCAAACCCCAACATCCATCCGACCCATGGCAACAACACCCGTGTCCTCGAACATTCCATGGTGAACTCCCTCCTCGACAGCCGGCGTCATCACACCCCGGAACCCCGTTCAAACCCGGACATCTCCCACCGTGGCAGGTCGCACCGTCCGCTCTACAAAACCTTACCCGCCTACCTTTCCACCCGTCAAAGAGAACCCCCGGACCAGAGGCAACCAAAAACCGGGGACAATCGCCCCGCGAATGAGGTATGATACATCGACACAACGCCCCGCCCTACCGTCGACTCGGCCATGCGGACCCCCGGCACAATCGTCCGGCTCGTTTCGGCCCGAAAGATGGGCGCATCGAGGGCTGGGACCCGACCAACCGGCTCACTGCCGCAAGCCGAAGGAGTGAAGCATGGCCATGATCGAGCTGACCCGAGACAACGTCGTCAAGACCATCGCAGAACACGATATCCTGTTCATCGATTTCTGGGCCGAATGGTGCGCCCCCTGTCGCCGATTCGCACCCGTGTTCGAAAAAGCCGCGAACGACAACCCCGACATCGCGTTCGCCAAGTGCAACACCGAAAACGAACGCGAGGTGGCCGCCGGGTTCGGAATCCGCTCCATCCCCACGCTGGCCATCTTCCGCGACCAGATCCTGGTGTTCAAGCAGCCCGGCGCACTCCCTGCTCCGGCTCTGGAAAGCATCATCGAACAGGTCCGAAATCTCGACATGGACAAGGTCCGGGCCGCAATAGAACAGGAGGAGTCGGCCGACAGCGGCAAGGACGGGGCCGCAGAGTAAGGCGAGGCGTCTCGAGACGAAGTGGACACTCGTCCGGTGGGAGGATGCCCGTCATGCATCAACGACAAATATTTTGTTGTTGACGATGAGAATAAACGAAAGTACATTGGGTTTACTTTTTTCGAGACCCGTGTTTTCCGAGGCAGTCCGTCATGTGCGCGTCCCAGCAGTGCCGGTTTTGGGTCGAGCGCTCAGGCGCTCCTGACGCCCGCCACCTCCGTTTCTTGCTCCATTTTCTGGCTCCTCTGCTCTTGTTTCTTGTCTGGTTGCCCGGTTGCACCGAGCAGACCCAGATGGATGCGCTCTTTTGTCCCGAAGACGGATGTGCGTCCCGTCTGATAGCGGAGATTGCAGGGTCGACCGAGTCGGTCCACGTGGCGATTTACTATTTTTCCCATCCTGATATTGCGGATGCGTTGATCGAAGCGCACGAGCGTGGGGTCGACGTGAAGGTGCTTGGGGACGGAGATGCCAACTACAGCGAGCAATATGGACCGGGAAACAACTACGAAACGGTGCAACGACTCAAGGAAGCGGGTGTGTCGTACCGGGACGACGGGAATGCGGCGATCATGCACAACAAGTTTGCGATCATCGACGGTGCCATGGTCTTGACCGGGTCGTTCAACTACACGCTGTCGGCAGACGAGAGCAACAACGAGAATCTGGTGGTGCTCGTGTCGACCAGGATGGCGGATGCGTTTGAGCGTGAGTTCCAGTACCTGTGGTCCTACGGTGTGGAGTAGGTTTTTTGAGGGCGGCCGGTGTCCAGGGGGCCGGCGTGCTGTTCCGATGGGCAGAGGGTGGCAATGCCTGACGATTCGAGAGGGATCGAGGTGATTCGAGGACCTGGCTGTCCGTGGAGGCGAGGGAGGGGTTGGCTGGTTGGGTTGTTGGTGTGTGTGGGGGTCCTTGGGACACAGACCCACCCGGCCCAGGGGTACGACTATGGTCTGAGGATCGACGTGTCGTCCGAGGAGGACATTTACGAACTGTATGCCACGGGGGAACTCAGCGAGGCCGATACCGAGCGTCTGATCGCGCTGTTCAACAACAAGGTCGATCTCAACCGGGCGAGCGTGGAGGAGTTGTACAACCTTCCGGACGTGACGATGGATCTTGCCGCTGCGATTGTGAGCTACCGGGAGGAGGAGGGCTATTTTCGAAGATTTGCGCAGGTTGCGTCGGTGCCTGGAATGACGGAAGACATCCTGGCGCAGATTGCGCCCTTCAGCAAGGTTCGATTTCGAATCAAGCTGGAGGTTCCGGCCACCGGCACGGTGAAAACGCGAGCGGCCTACACGTTTGGGAACCGCCCGGAGCAGGTGGATCCCGAGAACCCGCCCTCCCTGGGCGCGAGCTATCGTCCGGATGAGTTGGGTCTGGACACACTACCGTCGGCCTACGTTCGCGTGCGGGCGGAGACGGAGAGCCGGATTGAGACGGGCGTGCTGCTGTCGGTTGGGGAGGGAATCGCCTCATTCACGTTCGACGAAGCGACGATGGCCTACTGGGTGAACTGGGGCCGTCCCCTGTTTGAACTCCACAAGGCCTACGTGATGTATCACGAAGGCTCCTGGGACATCATTGTTGGAAACTACGGCGTGGGTTTTGGGGAGCGCCTGGTATTCGACGAGACGAGGCGGCTGAACCCGGACGGCATTTACACGGACGATGAGATCAACGGCACGACGGAGTTTTCGACGCCCCAACGCCTGTTCGGGGTCGCCGCGACCTACCGGGGTCTCGAGTTGGGTCCGAGCACGGTGGAGGTCACCGGGTTCGTATCCCGCCAGGCCTACGACGTATTCCAGTACAACCTGGCACTTGAAGCGCGCGAGGGGACCGACGCATCGAGCACCGTGGTGCGCTTCGGCGATCTCAAGCTCATGCAGCAGACGCTGCCCAACGCCTACACGGAGCAGTTGGCCGGCGCACACGTATCTGCGCGGCTGGACGAACGCAACTACGTGGGGCTGACCGGGTACTATTCCCAGGTTCTGTTGACCTACACGGACACGCCGTTTCATCTCAACTACGGGGCGCCACAGGATCGAAACCGGTTTGGTGCGGTGGGCATGGATTTTGGTGCCGAGCTTTGGCGAGTGCAAATCAACGGCGAGGGGGCCTTGATGGACAACGGGGCCCACGCGGTCTATCTCCGGGCCATCGCCGATCTGGAGCAGGGCGAGGTGCTGGGCAGTGTGCGCGCCTATGGTGAGCAGTTCGACAACCCGCACAGCCGCGGCTTTGCCGATGCGGACGTTTTGATGCGGGAACGGGACCGGGACGAGGTGGGTTTCTACCTGCGCGGCCTCTATCGCCTTACCCCCTGGCTTTCACTGAGAGGGTCGGTCAACCGGTGGTACCGTCCTTCTCTGGATGTGAGCCGACTCGCATTGACGGGCAGGCTTGGGGTCCGCCCGAGCCGGGACTGGGACGTGGCGTTGCTGGGCACCTGGAAAGACAAGGACCTTTCGCTCGATGGTCGAAGCCGGTGCTACCAGGGAGGGAGTGGGGCATGCTGGGAAGGCGTGCCGGTGGATGAGGAGGTGGTGGACTCGAGTTTTGAGGACGACTACGTCGGAACCATCGTGGACAGCAGCGAGGGCAACGGCGTACGGACGCAACTTGGACTCCGGGTCAAGACGACTGCGCTCCCCCGGGTGCAGGTGATCGGCTTCTACAAGCGCACCTACATGGACGACCACTACCTCTACCTGTTTCCGGATGGCACCCTGGATTACGGCTGGCGAGTCGGCCAACAAGTATGGGGAAAGATCAAGGTGAGTCCACTCCGGGACACGTTCGTGACCCTGCGCCTGAGATACGTGGATGAAGACGTGTACGGGGACAAAGGGGAACGTCTGTGGGACGGCTACCTCGAGGTCGCGCGTCGGGTACCCAGGAAATACCGGTACAGCTTGCGTTACATGATCGCTCGAGGCCTGCCGGGTCACCTGACCTACGAGACCGCCTGCTGCGGAGAATGGGCCACCACGAGTTGCCTCGAGGCCATGGCTGCCGGAACCTACGACCCTCTCGGCCCGCCGGACCCGTTTGAGCACGCGTTCGTGGCCACGGCGGAAGTCCGTTTCTAGGTGATCGACCCCGAAGGCGCGTCCGGGCCGGGCATGCCGGCCAGGGAACGTCTGATAATGAGGACGACATGAAGTGGAAAGCAATCCCGTTGGTGCTCCCGCTCATCGCCGCCGCGACCGGCATGGCCCAGGATCATCCTGCACCGGGGAACCTGGTCTTCTCGGAACTGTTCATCGCCCCTCCGGGTGGAAAGACAACCTATGAGTATGTGGAACTCTATTCGTTGGCGCCCAACCCTGTCAGCATCGACGGGTGTTACATCGTCCTGAGCGAGTACAGTTCGACTTGTGATATTTCCGACGACATCGGCGCATGCCGGCCCATCACGTCTTCCACCCCAATTCAACCTGGCCAGTACGCCCTGGTGGCTCGCGATGAGACCAAGTGGGGAACCGAGGGATGCGGCAAAACGGTAAGCGGCGTCTACTCCGCCATCTCGATGAGCAACACCAAGGTCGAAACCATCTCACTCTACTGCAACCCCCCCGGCGGTGTCGACGAGATGGAACCGGTGGCCTCGTTCACCTATGACTGGTCCAACGTGCCGTTTGCTGAGACCGGCCACGCCTACCAACTGCGCGAAAACCACCTGACACTGGCCGAGGCAACGGATCCGGCCAACTGGTGTGTGGCGCCGCCCGATGCCTGGTCCTGTGCGTTCGACGACAACGGCACCCTGCGCGACATGTACGGCACGCCGGGTGAAGCCAGCATCTGCGATGAGGAAATCCGGCACCCGGGTCCTGGGGAGGTGATCATCGACGAGATCAATGCCTGGGCGACCAGCACCGGCTCGAGCCCGGACTGGTTGGAATTCCACGTCATCTCCGCCCCGACCGAGCCACCGTACTACAACTTGAGAGGCTGCGAGATCGGGATCTTGACCTGCGCAAACGACGACCCTGAAGCATGCCTCGCCCTGGCCGATGTGAGCTACACCAAGACCTACGAGTTCGACACCCTGCTCACCCTCTCCCAGGATCAATACGTGGTGGCCGCCACCGGCGCCGAGAGCACCTGCCTGCGGGTCAACACCGATCCGAACGACGCGGTCGAGGACTACACGTGCGAACTCTGGTCCGACTTGCCCATGGACCTCACCCTCACACATACCGACGCGGAGCTACGCCGAATCGATCTGAACTGTCCCGACGATGGCACCAACGACCAACGAACCATCGACAGCGTGGTGTACAACCACGCTTGGGTCAAGGCGACGTGCTGCCAGGAGCAGCTCCACTGTAGCTGGGAACTCCGAACCGAGCGCACCGGTTCGAATGCGGAGATCCCCTCTCTGGCCAACGACGACGTGGCCAACTGGGACGTGGCGCCGGCGCGCGAAGCCTACTCGAGCGGTGCGGACCTCTCGTCCGATCCGGTCACCGTGGAAGAGAACTATGCCAGTCCCAAGGCGGTCAACGGGGTGGCGGCTCGAGTGGAGAGGAGCGCGGTGACGGAGGGCGACCTGGTGTTTACGGAATTGGCCGCCTGGCCCGGCACATCCACTTCGAGCCCTGACTGGCTCGAGTTGCTGGTGGTAGGCCAGCCCGAGTCGGGGCGATTCGATCTGCAGGGCTGCGTGTTGAGGAACATGGACTGCGACGAGATGGGCGTGGACCCGGAAACCTGCCTCGAGACATCCTGGAAAAACGACGACTGGACCAAGACCTCCGAAATCGACCCGGCGGAATGCCGGGAGGAATCGACGCTATGGGTCGCTTCCGGGGACCGTTTTCTGATCGGCAATAGTGAAAGCAAGACCTGCCTCGAGAGCGACGAGACCGGAACGTGCACCCGTTCCGTGGACGCCCGCGTCACCTCCACCGTGGCCCTGCCCGGCGGCAACCGCCTTCTCGAACTCGCCTGCCCAACCGAACTCGGCGGCGTGACCCTGGCAACCGTGGATCGAATCGTCTACAACAACGACTGGGGCGATCCGACCTGCTACTCCGCGTCGGGGCGCTGCGCCTGGGCGCTTCGACCCGATGCGCTGAGCGACGACGATCCGGCCCTGGCCAACGATCTCCCTCAGGCATGGACCTCGGCCATTACCGAATACGTGGACCCGGACAATGCGGTCGCCCTGGGCACCCCGGGAGAACCCAACGGCGTCGCCCCCCAGGTGGCGGTCCGTGGGCGCCCCGGTCCGGGAGATGTGGCCTGGTCCGAGCAGATGGTCGACTATCCGGCTTCCCCGGAATGGTTCGAACTGGAATATACCGGCGACACCCCCGGATACCTGGAACTCGCTGGCTGCATGGTGCTCCAGGAACGCTTCGATGATCAAACCGGTACCGAGGAGGACGATACAGCGGGGGGCGCCCCCACCCTGTGCACACCGGAGGATCCCGGCGAGTGCTACAAAAGCTACGAAATCCCCTCGACGCTCCATTTCCCCATCGGATCGAGCGAGTCCGACACGACCCATCTGCGACGGGTCCTCGCCAGGGGGTCCTGTCTCTCTTACGGCCCCCCTTCCGAGAACGACGCCACCCCCGAACCCGGCGCCGCCTCGAACGACGTGTGCCCCGAGCAAGGCCGCCCCGACTTGAACTACGGGACCGCACTGGATTTCAGCTCGAGCACCCCTGAGGCACTGTCCCTCTGGTGCCCGGACGAGGATGGAACGTACCAACTCGTGGACCGATTCGAATATGACTGGTCCGACTGGAACGACCTCTGTCTCGGAACCGATGACACCCAGCCTGAAGGGTGCTCCCTCTCGGTCCACCAGGACCACGTGAATGCGGAGGACAACGACTGCGACTTCTACCGTTGCGCCGCCTCGGTCGAAGAAGGCGCGTACTACGATACCAAGGGCAGACTGTTCGCCGGAACACCGGGCGAAGAAAACCACTGTTCACCGATTCCCTACACGCCTCGAGGCCCCGCCGCGGGGAGCGATACCATGCGTCCGGTAGTCATCAACGAAATCTCGATTCTGCCCGCAGGCGACAACAGCGAGGTGGGCCGATTCAGCCACGAGTGGTTCGAGATCTACAACCCAGGTTCGGTGGTGCTGGACCTGGACTCTTGCCGGTTCCTGGTCGGGAGTGAACTCGATGACAACGGCTTCATCGTGGACCCGAACAGCGAGTACGCGATTGCAGGCAATCCTCAGTCCATCGAGCCGGGAGAATACCAGGTCTGGGCACTGGACGGTTGCATCATGGGATCGGTGGCCGGCGGGGAGGAAGCGACCACCCCGACGCCGGCGACCGATCAGGTTCCGGAGGACGTGGTTCCGCGCCTGGTAGTCCGGGAAGGCACCTGCGACGTACCGGCGGACGTGGCCTACGAAAAGCTCAGCTTCCCCAACACCACGCCGAAGTACTTCCAGCTCGTCTGCCGGGTGGCCTGTGGGGAGGAAGAGGTGATTGATACCATCCTGGTGGACGCGGAGGGCCAGGGTATCGAGGAAGGGCACTCCTGGGAACTGGACCCCGCCTACCAGGACGTGACAGCGAACGACGACCCGAAGCACTGGTGCCAGGCGTCCTACCAGCAGGTGTTCGGCTACGAAGAACTCGGGAAAAACTACGGCACGCCGGGAGAAGCCAACGCGTGCATCCCCCCGCCGGAGTGCGGGGAAGTGGCGGTCTCATGCCACTGTAACCTCTCCGAAAACGACGAACCCCCCGGAGGCCGGTTGGCCGTCCTTTTCCTGGCCGTATCCCTGGTGGGGTTCCTCCGGTTCCGCCGCCCATGACCCGCGCCATCGCGGGCACGCCGGTCCGGGGGAGGAAAGGATTTCCATGAGATTGGGCATTCGACCGGACCATCCGTTCGAGAGAGCCGCCTTGTGGGCAGGCCTCGTCCCCGAGGCCGTGACCGAGGTGCTTTGGGCCCAGGGGCTCGTGCGGGTCGTGATCACCGCTCTGGAACTGGGCGTGTTCGACGCGCTGGCACATGGACCGGCCACCGTCCAGGAAGTGGCGGACATGACCGGGACCAGTCCACAGGGTCTCGGCCCCCTCCTTGCCGCGCTGAACGGATTCGACTATGTGCGACGCCGCCGTGGCCGCTACCGGTTGACGCGCAAGGGGCGACGGTGCGTTCAAGGCGACCCGAAGTCCGTTGTTACCACGCTTCGTTTTGTTGAAAACCTGGCCTTCCTCACAAGGCACATGGAACAGGCAGTACGGACCGGCGAACGGGACAACTTTCATCATCAGGAGGTGCCCGAAGGGTTTTGGGAACGCTACCTGCGAGGACTGGCCGCCATGGCCGGCCCGGTATCTCGAGAAATCGCCGCCCGCGTGAGCCTCGGCCCATCCTGTCCTCGGCTGCTCGACGTGGGGGGTGGTCACGGAATGTTCAGTGTGGCGTTCTGCCGCCGGTACGCGAACCTCCAGGCCGTGGTGCTCGACCTGCCTGACGCGGTGCAGGTGGGACGGACCATCGTGGCCGAGCAGGGGTATCAGGACCGGATCACGTTCGTCGAGGGAGACCTCAGAACGGCGCTGTGGGGTGACGGATACGACGTGGTTCTTCTCTTCAATGTGCTGCACAATCTGGACGCACCGGCCTGCGCACAGGCATTGAAAGCAGCACGTCGCGCTCTCCGGCCGGGGGGCACCGTGGTCGTTTTCGACGGGGACCACGCCGGGGAACGAAAAAACCTGGACACGGTCGCAGGATTCAGCGAACTCCTCTTTTTCGTCCTGAGTGCTGCCGGCCTGTGGTCGGAGGAACGGCTGCGCCACTGGATGGACGAAGCCGGGTTCTGGCGTGTGCGGCGTCGACGGCTGCTCACCTTTCCCGGTTCCATATTCTTGACCGGCACAGCCTGAACGCGACAGGCACTATTTCTGCGACGGGTCGGCGGAGTCATCATCGTGCACTGGCGGACAGGGATAGTAGATCCCACTCGCCTCGTAGACCTCTCCTCCACATACGGCGCTCACGGTCAGGGTGAAGGGATAGGGGTAGGGATTGGCAGGATAGACGTTGGTGTAAGGTCCCGTGCTCGGGTTCACCTTTCCATAGTCGGCAAACCAGGTGTAGGTCACCCCGTTCAACACCGGCTCCACATAGTAACGTCCTTCCGGGTGCACCGGGTCACATCCAGGAGCCCAGGCTTCATCGATTTCCATGTCATGCAGGGCATCACAGGGGTCCTCGGGCTCCTCGCACAGGAAGCGCACCTTGTAGTCCTCGCACGCACCGTCCGCCTGGTCGGCGTTCTTGCAGATGAGGCCGACCAGGGCGTCACAGGTGACCTTCTCCCCGGCGGCGGAAAGTGGCGCGCCGTTTGTCTGACGGCACTCGATACCGGTGGGAACTTCACACAGGTTCGCCTCCGGGTACTCCTGCAGCAGGTTTGCAAGCAGTTCCCAGTCCCCCGTACCGCTCGGATTGTCCCGGTCGAACCACTGGGTCCAGTACGATTGGGCGGAGGCGGAGGTCACAGGGACCAGAAAGACCAGCACGGCCACGAAACCAAAAACCCGACGCATGGCATACTCCTTATCGTGTTCATCGCGTGTCTGTCATGGACCATCTTTTCACTTCGCATGGTCCTCGAGTTGTCCGGAATGCGCCCGCTTTCATCTCGCCCGCCCTCCTCGAGTCGGCCTTCACCAGGAAGGACAGGTGGCCACCTGTCCGAACCCAGGCCGTACCTGGCAAGCGACCCGATGATTCCAGTGGACGCACTCCCGGGTCATGCGTCGTGTGCACCCGACGCTGTTCCCGATGTCGAATAGTGGGCCAGATGCGGGAAAACCGAAAAGCGTACGAAAAAACGTGCGGCGACACACCTGCTCGAGGGTGCGAAAAATGACGACACCCGAGGCTTCCGGCCCGGAAAGCTGGAACCACGGACGAAAAGAGCACCCCCGCCATGAACCGTCCTGGTCTGGCACGGGGAACATCGCTCGGGTACGCACCGAGATCTGAACGGCACCGGGGCTCAGGAGGGAGCACCGGAAAGATGTGGCGTCCCTGAGCGTGTCCAGGTGACGGCGGCTGTCCCCTCCACCTGGATGCCCGGTAAGTGGACCCCATCCAGTCGCGCATGGCCACAGTTGCCCCGTGCGCTCATGCGACCCGCTCGGAGGGCAGCACAGTGTGCGCCCTGCTCAATAGCTTCATTGGAGCCACCTCCAGACGGGCTGAGTACTAGGAACCGTCTCGAGTCCGTCGGCGAGCAGCGATTGCGTGGGCAGGCCCGGTCCCGTGGCCCGGATATGCCCTGTGCCGACGGCCTCGAGCACGTGTGACGGCCACCTGGTAGGCCTCGAGGGTGAGGTTCCCGATCCTGTCCCAGGCAAGGAAATTCCGGATGAACTGCCGGCCCCTCGTCACCATGTCGGCGCACCGTTCGGGGTCGTCCAGCAAGGTGTCGATGGCATGAGCGAGCCGGTCCGGGTCGGCGAAAGGCACGAGGAGGCCGGCCCCGGCTTTCTGGACGAGTTCACCACAGCCGCAATCGTCGACGACCACTGCGGGAGTCCCGGCCAGCAACCCTTCGAACGGCACCAGTCCAAAGATTTCCTGGGTCGAAGGGTAAACGAGCAGGGAGGCGCCGGCGAGCGCGCTGAGGCGGTCCTCTCCAGTGAGCAATCCGACGAATCGGACCCGGTGCTCGAGCCCTATCTCCCGCGTGGTCCTCCGGAGTGCACGCGCCACCCCCATGTCGTTCCCGGCCACCACGAGGACGACATCCTGGTGCGAGACCCTTGCCATGGCGCGGATCAAGTGGTCGACGCCCTTTCTGGGAGTGAGTTTCCCGAGGTAGAGCACGAACGGGGCCCGCACGTCAAAACGTTCCCGAAATGGTTCCGGTCCCGGTGCTGGATCGAACTCGGCCAGGTCGAGGCCGTTGGGGATTTCCACCACCTTGCCCGGCGGCACGCCGGCTTGCCGAAACTGGGCGACCTCGGCCCGACTGACCGCAATGAGCAATTGTGCGTCCCGGATGACCTTCCGACCAAACACCAGGTCGAACACGGCCTTGATGGCTATCTTCCGTTCGATGGCGGGCAGAGTTCCGTTCGGCGTCAGAACGTAGGGAAGATTGTGGCGAAGGGCGAAGGTCCGGGCAGCGTTGTTGAGCAAGTGCCGGTGGCCATGGAGATGAAGGATGTCGGGCGAGGAGGTCTCGATGCGCCGGAACGCGGTGCCCATGCCGACGGGGAGGAACGCCTGGTGGTGGTAGGCGAGCCGATTCGACAGGTTGGGCATGGTGATCACGTCGATACCATGGATCACTCGAGGTGCGGACCCGGAGGGCAGTCTCGTCTGCTGGTCGAAAGCGTCGGTGGTGAGCACGGAGACGCGATGTCCCTGCTTGTACTGGGCGCGAGCCAGCCCATAGACCAGACGCGGGATACCCCCGTATGCCCACGCTGGATAAAAATAGGGAACGACATGGAGGATGTGCAAGGCCTGTCCCGCCCTATCGACGCTTCCTGGAAGGGCGCGGCCGGGAAGGGGACGGAACCCGAACCGGAACGGGAACAGGAATCGTGAGCCATTCCTTCAGCTTCTCGATGAAGTCCGATATCCAGGAATAGAGCGCCGCACCGGCGACTCGCAGCACCACAGCCCGTCTCATCTCAGTCTCATCCGTGACCGTTGCAACGAGGGAACTCTCACTCTCAATATGCCGCACCACCGGCCCGAAGTCAATCCGTGCGACCGTGCTGCCGGACCACCTGGCGCAGAGCCTGTGCCGCGTCGAAATCCGGGTCGTTCTCTGCGTCGTGGCACGCCTCGCACCGTGGTTCGAGCACGCATTCCAGGGCCTTGCCCTTGAGCACAAGGATGTTGTCCTTGCCGCCGCCGGCGGCCACATGAGCCGCACCGGGGCCGTGGCACGCCTCGCACTGAACCCCGGGCATGGGACCGGGTCGGTCCAGCCCGGTCCCCGCTTGCCTCGAGGTGGCATGGCATCGAACACATGCCGGGTCCTCGGTATTCCCTTTCTTCTCCAGGCTCTCCATCGCTGCCGCATGCTTCGACCGCTTCCACCCATCGAACGCCTCTGCGTGACAAGGTCGACACGAATCGGCTCCGGCCGACGCCTCGCCCACCCGGGGCACCATCGGGGGCGGTTCCTTCCCTTCGAACAACCGGGTCCTCCGCGCAGTCCAGAGGTCACGAGGCACCTGTCGATCACGCTGATGAGCCACGAACGAGAGGGCACGAGTCGGCTCGAACGCAATGCTGTGGGCGGTGTCGTGGCACCCGGTACACGTTTCCAGGATACGGGCACGGCGGGCCGAGGATTCCGTATTCGGCTCGGACGGGGCACTGCTGCCTGTGTGACCGCCTGCTCGACCGTGACAGGCCTCACATCCAACGTCCGCCATCCACGAGGTGGTCGCGAACGTCTCGAATCCACCGGGCTCCGACACCCCGGTGACGTGGCACCGCAGACAATCGCTTTTGGTATCCGCCTCGGCCTTGACCAAGGCATAGAAGGAGGCGGCGTGGTGTGTCAGGCTCCAACTCAGGTAGGCCTCTCGATGGCAGGTGGCGCACACCTGGGCGCCGTGGTAGCGATTTGGGTCCAGCACGGTCAAGGCGTCCTCTCCGAGGAACTGTCGAATGGCGATCTCCAGCACGGTTGCCATGTCCGGGGTAAAGGAAACGTGGGTGATGGGAGGGGTGGGCGAGCCGTCGGTGAGGAGATAGGCGGGGGTGCCCTTCAGCCCATTCCGCCGCCCAAAAATGGACCCGGAATCCTGCACGAGCAGGAATGGAAGTCCATACTCGGCCTTGAATGCCTTGAGATCCGAAAGCCTCCCCCGTCCCGGGGAGACGCCGAGGAATTGCAGCCGGTCTCCGTACTTCTTCGCCAACTGCGCCACGGTCGGCGCAGCGTCCTTGCAGTGAGGGCACGAGGGAAGGAAGTAGAAAAGGAAGGTTTTCTTCCCCCCAATCAGGTCCGACAGGGTCTTGATGTCCATGTCCGGAGTCATCACCGCCACGTCGCCGTAGAAAGGCGGACGTGACGCCGGGTCCTCCGGATACAGGCCCGCGAGAAGCAATGCCACAACCCCCAGCCCGATCGTGCGCCCCACGCGCAGCGCCCACAAGGCCCGCGTCGAGGCGTGGGCGTTCCCCAGGCGTACTCCAGCCATCATGTATCACTCCCCACCGGCTCGAGACCCGCGCAGTCCAGGAGCGAGACGGCCCCCCCGTGCCACGCATCCTCGCCGCGATCTGTTTCAGAATCCGCGGAACAACCGGTGCAACGCCTTGACGATAAGATCGATGATCCCCACGGTCATCGCGGGGTGGCCCTTGCCGAGCCCCGCCTCGTGGGCAGGCGCCTGGTACCAACTCGGTGGACGCATCGCCGCCTTTTGCCGGGCCACCTCCTCCTTGAGCGCCTCGAGTTCCTTTTTTTGCGCCAGCTCGAGTCCACCGCTGGCCACGAAATCGAGCACCCGGGCGAGTTCCCCACGGTCACACCAGACGCCGTGGTCCTTGCAGGTGTCGATGATGATTCCGGACCGCTTCCCAAAATTCTTCCGGTGCATCAGCGTCCCGCAGTCAGGACACTTCAGGTAGGCTACAGGGAAATTGAGACTCGAGCCCTCCCGGGAGACCGACCCGTCCATGCCGAGTGCGCGAAGTGCGGTCTGGCGCTTCGCGTCGGAAAGCACGCTGTCGAACGCCCCCATGTCGAGCCACACCCCGCCGCATTCCGGGCACTGGTCCGCCAGGGTATCGCCGGCGATGCGGGCCACCAGGTTGACCTCCTTCTTTTCCACACCACAACGCGGACACTGTCGAGGAGAGATGGCGGCATCCTCGGCGGAATAGGCGGGACGTGAGACCTCGGCGCCACAGTTCGGGCAGTGCTTCGTGCCGATGAACAACAGGTCGAAGCAGCGCGGACAGGGCAAGACTGCAAGGTGGGCATTGCAGAATGCACACCGGATATCGTCCGGAGAGCAGGCCGCCCCGCACTGGGGACAACTCAGGCTCCCGGCAGAAGCAGGATGCTCTGGAATCCGGATGACCGCTCCGCACCGGCAGTGAACGTCCTGGCCGGGCTCATGGGAGGTGAGGTTGTAACGAGAGTGGCAGGTGGCACATTCGACGATCATGCTCTCAGCTCCGAGTCGCGCAGGCAGCCCCCTCCCTCGCTGTTGTGTACCGCGCCGGGAACGAGATGTCAAACCGAACCTCATTCTTCCGGGACCCGGCCTGGATCCGCCCCCTCCGCAAACGACCGGAGAGAACCTGAGCGTGGCACCTCATTACGACGAAAATAATCGGCACCCGGACAGAACGATGATATACTGCTTGCCCTTCGCTGGATGAGGTCGGTGAGAGCACGGATGAACGGGAGGAAACGTGACCCGTCTCGTGACGTTCATCATGATGTTTGGGTTCTGGATCGCATTGTCCGGATACTTCGACGCATTCCACATCGTCTCCGGAATCGTGTGTAGCCTGATTGTGACCTGGCTCTCGAGCGATCTGCTGGTGCCGGCGCACACGGATCTCAAGACGGAGTTCCGGCGTGCAGGCCGGTTCCTGTTGTATCTTCCCTGGCTTCTGAAAGAGATTTTCACGGCGAACCTCTGGGTGGCGTACCGGGTGCTCCATCCGCGCATGCCCATTGATCCGAGGTTGCTGGAGATCAAGACGAACATTCGGACCGAGATTGGGATCGTCACGTTCGCGCACTCGGTGACCCTGACGCCTGGGACGGTGACGATTGCTGCGAGCAAGGACGGGTCGTTTCTGATCCATGCGATATCGGAGCAAGCGGCGTCGACGCTGCTGGATGGAGAACTGGCGCGTCGCGTCAAGGCGATCGAGGGGGAAGATGTTTAGCGCGGCGGCAGTGGTGTTGATCTTGTCGGCCCTGGTGGTCCTGTATCGGGTGATCCGTGGTCCCCGGGTGTACGATCGGTTGCTGGGGGTCAACATGATTGGAACCAACACCGTCGTGCTCCTGGCGTTGATTGGGTTCATCTACGAGCGTCCGCACTTTCTCGACCTGGCGCTGGTGTACGCGCTGATCAATTTCATCGCCACCATCGCGCTGCTCCGTTACCGGGAGACAGGGGGGGTGGACTGATGGGATGGGTGGACATCGTCACGGGAATCCTGTTGGTTCTGGGCTGCTTTTTCGTGGTGGTGGCAGCCGTGGGTGTGGTCCGATTCCCGGACATCTACTCCCGGGTGCACCCTGCGGGCAAGGGAGACACGCTGGGGCAGGCGCTCATCTTGATCGGCCTGATGGTCTACGCGGGGTTCTCGTTCGTGACGCTCAAGCTGCTGCTGATCATCGGGTTCATTGCGGTGGCCAATCCCACGGCGACACACGCAATCGTGCGAGCTGCATACACCGCCGGGGTCAAGCACTGGGAAAAGGGGGAGAAGCGCAAATGATCGATATCCTGCTGCTCACCCTGTTGGTGTTGTGTGCGCTTGCCGCCGTGGAAATGCGCGACCTGCTCAGCGCCGGTCTGGTGCTCTCCGGGTACAGCCTTTTGATGGCCGTGGTGTGGACGCGTTTGAATGCGGTGGACGTTGCCTTCACGGAAGCATCGGTCGGGGCCGGGATTACCACAGTGCTGCTCATCGCGGCGTTGAGTCGGACCGATCGAGGGGAAGCCCTGGTATCGCGTACACGACGGGAAATCCCCAGCCTGATCTTGATCCTCCTGACCGGAGCAGTCCTGGTCTACGGGACCCTGGACATGCCGGACTTCCGGGACCCAGGGGCCCCGGCCCACCACCACGTGGCGCCTCGATACATCGAGGGCTCTGCACACGAGGTCGGTGTCGTCAACATGGTGACCGCCATCCTGGCCGCTTACCGTGGCTACGACACCCTGGGGGAAACCACCGTGATCTTCACTGCCGGGATGAGTGTGATCCTTCTCCTCAGGCGGAGGAAGCAACGTGGGTGAGAACATCATCCGACGCACCATCACGCGGCTGATGGTGCCGTTTATTCAACTCTTCGCCCTGTACGTGATCGTGCATGGCGACTCGGGGCCTGGTGGAGGCTTCCAGGGTGGAGTGATCCTCGGAGCGAGTTTCATCCTGTACGCGATCGTGTTCGGTTCCGAGGCGGGGCGACGCCGGGTGCCGGCCCCGGTGACCGATGTGCTGTCAAGCGTCGGAGTGCTCATTTATGCCGGTATCGGTCTGCTGTGCCTCCTGCTCGGCAGCGCCTTTCTCGACTATCGAGCACTCCCGTTCAAAGATCCGCACCTCGCGGGCCACTATGGAATCTTCGGTATCGAGATCGGGGTAGGGCTGACCGTGGCTGCCGTGATGGTCACCATCTTTTTCGAGACCGCGCATCGCGGGGAGGGGGGTGAGACGCGGGATGGATGAACTGATTCTCGGCAAGTACAACTACTGGGTCTACGTGGCCCTCATGATGATCGGCTTCTACGCGGTCATCGCAAAACCGAATCTCATCAAGAAGATCATCGGGGTCAACATCTTTCAGACCGCGGTCTTCCTGTTCTACATCTCCATCGGCAAGGTGGAAGGGGGGACGGCCCCCATCGTCTGGGATCAGGCGGTCCACTATGACAACCCTATCCCACATGTCCTGATCCTCACCGCAATCGTCGTGTCGGTGAGCACGACCGCGGTCGCGTTCGCCCTCATCATCAAGATAAAGGAGCGGTTCGGAACCATCGAGGAAGATCAGATTCGGGACCTGCGCCGCACGCCGACGGGGGAGGAGACGTGAACGAGCCTCAATTGACGCCACTCCCGTTGCTGTTGGTATTCATTCCGCTCGCGTCTGCGGTCATGACGCCGTTGCTGGCGCGTATCCACCGGTCATTGGCTGCTCTCACAGCTCAGGTAGTGACCGCGGTGAGCTTCGTTCTCGCGTGCGTACTCCTGGACCGGGTGGCCGAGGTGGGGCGCGTGGTCTACTGGTTGGGCAACTGGGAGCCTCCTTTTGGTATCGAGTACTCCGTGGACATGCTCAACGGGATCGTGCTGGTTCTGGTGTCCTTCATCGGAGTTGTGGTGTCCGTGTTTGCGCGGGAAAGCGTGGCGTCTGAGATCGATGAGGAGAAGCATCCATTTTTCTACGCGATGTTTCTGCTCCTGTTCACCGGTTCGATGGGGATCGTGGTCACCGGGGACATATTCAATCTTTATGTCTTTGTTGAGATCAGTTCGCTCTCCGGCTACACCCTCATCGCCATGGGGAGAAACCGGGAAGCCCTGACCGCGAGCTACAACTACCTGATTCTTGGGACGATTGGGGCCACCTTCATTCTGCTGGGCATCGGGCACCTCTACATGATGACCGGGACGCTCAACATGGCGGACCTGGCGAAGTTGCTTCCCCCTCTCTACAAGTCGCGGGTCATCTTGACGGCGTTCGCCCTGTTCACGGTGGGTCTCAGCATCAAGCTCGCGTTGTTCCCTCTTCACGTGTGGATGCCCAACGCCTATACCCACGCGCCTTCGGCGGTGAGTTCGCTGCTGGCCGCGACCGGTACCAAGGTGGCCGCCTACGTGCTCCTGCGCGTCATGTTCACCGTGTTTCATCCCAACTTCGATCTGAATGTGATCCCGGTGACGCGGATTCTCCTGGTACTCGCGTCCATCGCCATCCTGGCCGGCTCGATGCTGGCCATTGCCCAAACCAACCTGAAACGGATGCTGGCCTACTCGAGCGTGGGGCAAATCGGCTACATCGTGCTGGGCGCCATGCTGGTCAACCGGACGGGGATGACGGGTGCGCTGGTCCATATTGTGAACCACGCACTGATGAAGGGCACATTGTTCCTGGCGGCCGGCGCCATCGTGTACAAGACGGGGGTGGAGACCGTTGAGGGTCTGAAAGGGATGGGTCGCAAGATGCCGGTCACGATGGCCGCATTCACGGTGGCGGCGCTGTCGATGGTGGGCGTGCCGCTCACGGTCGGATTCGTGAGCAAGTGGTACCTTGCGCTGGGAGCCCTGGATGCCGGCATGTGGTACCTGCTGGTGGTCATCCTGGCGAGTTCCGGATTGAATGCCATCTACTTCTGGCGAGTGGTGGACTGGATATACTTTGCCCGTCCGAGCAAGGAACTGGAGTCGGTTCCTGCGGGCGAAGTGCCCTGGTCGATGCTCGTGCCCACGATTGTTACAGCGGGTCTGTGTATCTTGCTCGGAGTCCAGGCAGACCTTCCGGTTTCCCTGGCAGAGCAAGCTGCCGGGCTCCTGGTAGGAGGTGCGCACTGATGGACATCACCTCCACCACACCTGTTCTGGCCATCGGAGTTTCTCTTGTTGCAGCCATCTTGATTCCGCTGTCCAGGCGGCGTCCCAACTTGCGGGAGACATGGACCATCCTGGCAGCGGTGATCAAGTTCCTGCTGGTCGCCTCCATGGCGCCCGAGGTACTTCGGGGGAATACCCTTTCGTTTTCCCTGTGGACCATCGCTCCGGGGCTATCCATTGCGTTCCGGGTGGATGCGCTTGCAGAAGTATTCGGACTCACTGCGTCGTTCCTCTGGATTGTCACGTCGTTTTATTCGATTGGATACGTGCGGGCGGAGAACGAGCACGCACAGACGCGATATTTCACATTTTTCGCCGTGGCCCTGTCGGCCACGCTGGGAGCGGCATTCTCTGCGAACATGCTCACCACGTTCGTGTTCTACGAGATTCTGACCCTTTCCACCTTCCCGTTGGTGGGGCACAAGCAGACGACCGAGGCGCTCCAGGGGGCGCGGAAGTACCTGACCTATCTGCTGGGGACTTCTCTCACCTTCCTCATGGCCGCTCTGGTGCTCACCTACCACGAGGCGGGGACGCTGGAGTTCGGCCCCGAGGGGGTTTTCGGGGGAAATGTCTCTCGAACCGTGGTCACAGTGGCCTTTGTTCTCTTCATCCTCGGTGTGGCCAAGGCGGCCATGATGCCTCTCCACGGCTGGCTCCCTGCTGCCATGGTGGCACCGACACCGGTCAGCGCCTTGCTGCACGCGGTCGCGGTGGTCAAGACCGGTGTGTTCGTGGTGGTGCGCGTGGTCGTGCACCTGTTCGGCATCGAGGTTCTGTCCCAGGCGGGCCTGGGCACGCTTCTGGTCTGGTACGCATCGTTCACCATCATCGTTGCATCGCTCATCGCACTTCGGCAGGACAATCTCAAGCGGCGACTGGCCTATTCGACGGTGAGCCAGCTCTCGTACATCGTGCTGGGCGCTGCCCTGCTGACGCCGTCCGGGATCACGGGAAGTGTGCTGCATATTGCGATTCACGCTTTTGGCAAGATCACCCTGTTTTTCGGAGCCGGTGCAATCTACGTGGCGACCCACAAGACGCTGGTGAGCGAACTGGACGGGATCGGGCGCCGAATGCCCTTCACCATGGGGGCGTTCACCCTGGCCACGCTGTCGATGATCGGTGTGCCTCCTCTCGCCGGGCTGGTCAGCAAGTGGTACCTCGTGCAAGGGGCCATCGAAGCGGACACATGGCCGGTGCTCCTGGTCCTGGGCACAAGTACGCTGCTGAATGCCGGATACTTCCTCCCGATCGTCTACCGCGCGTTTTTTGTGGCTCCGACGCGGTCGGCGGGAGGCCGGGAGGAGGCGGGAATCCATGAGGCCCCCGTGTTGATGGTGACCTCCCTGTGTGTCACCGCGACGGGAGTGGTGCTGCTGTTTTTCGCGCCCTCCATCTTCCTCGACCTGGCACGGTTGGTGGTCGGCGCATTGCCCGGAGGAGCCGGATGAGCGCTCGAGACAAGAACCAGGAAGCGCCTGTCGAACGGATGGAACTTCGGCACGAGGCAAAGCCCGGGTACAAGATGGTCTTCCTGATCGTCTTCACCATTGGGCTTCTGTACCTTTTCGCCGTCTTCGCTTTCGGTATCGGGGCAACCCAGGGAGGGTTCCATGGGTGAAGAGAAACAGCACCTGTTCGACCGTCCGGAGAATGTGACGAGGCTGATCCGTGGACTCTACGTGGCGTGTGGATTGCTGCTGATCGCCGGCCTGGTGGTCCCTGCCCACGGACACTTCCCGTGGGAGCATGCGCCGGAATTCTTCGCCGCCTACGGGCTGGTGAGTTGCATTGTACTGGTACTTGCGGCCAAGCACATCCTGCGCCGCATCGTTCGCCGGGATGAGCACTATTATGACTAGCCAGATACCGCCTGCATGGATCCTGATCGCCGGGGCGTTCCTGGTCCCGGTTTTCAAGGGGCGTTCCCGCACCACCTACCTGCTGGTCCTCTCGGCTCTGGGTCTCCTCAACTTGATCCTGCTGGCCCAGGCGCCTGCGGGAAGCCTGTTGCACGTTCCGTTCCTCGACTACCGTCTCGAACTGCTCGACGTGGACCGCCTCAGCCTGGTCTTTGGCTACATCTTCCACGTGGCCCTGTTCGTCACCTTCCTGTACGGCGCTCGAGACGACAGTGTGCTGGAGAACGTGGCTGCCTTGGTCTACGTGGGGGGGGCGTTGGGTGTCGTATTCGCCGGGGACTGGGTCTCGCTCTTTTGCTACTGGGAACTGATGGCGCTCAGTTCCACCCTGCTCATCTGGGCCCGGCACACGGACCGGGCCTTTGGGGCGGGCCTCCGTTACTTCGTGGTGCACGCCGTGAGCGGCTTGCTCCTCCTGTTTGGGATCCTGCTGCTGATCCACGAACGAGGGAGCCTCGAGGTCACACGGCTGGACCTCGGGAGCGCGGGGACCTATCTGATCTTTCTCGGAGCCGGGATCAATTGCGCCTGGCCGGGACTGCATGCCTGGCTGACGGATGCGTATCCGGAAGCCACCATCAGCGGCACCGTGTTCCTGAGCGCGTTCACAACCAAGACCGCCGTCTACCTGCTGGCTCGAGTTTTTCCCGGTGCGGAGCCTCTGATCTGGATCGGGGCGGCCATGGCGGCGTTCCCGATCTTTTACGCGGTTATCGAAAATGACCTTCGTCGCGTGTTGGCCTACAGCCTGATCAACCAGGTCGGGTTCATGGTGGTCGGTGTCGGCATCGGCACCGAACTGGCCATCAATGGGGCGGTGGCTCATGCGGTGGCCGACATCCTGTTCAAGGGACTGTTGTTCATGGCCATGGGCGCGGTGCTGCGTCAGACAGGGAAAATCAACGCGACGGACCTGGGGGGGCTTTACAAGACCATGCCATGGACTGCAGCGTTTTGCATGGTGGGCGCCGCGTCGATTTCCGCGTTCCCCCTGTTCAGCGCTTTTGCCACCAAGTCCATGATCATGTCGGCTGCAGGGGAAAAGGGATTGCAAGCGGTCTGGTTCGTCTTGCTGTTTGCCTCTGCGGGCGTGTTTCATCACGCAGGGATCAAGATTCCGTTCTTCGCCTTCTTCTCCCATGACTCCGGACTTCGGCCCAAGGAGGCGCCCCGAAACATGCTTTGGGCCATGGGAATCGCGGCCGGGCTCTGCATCTTCATCGGAGTGGCGCCAGGCGCACTGTATGCTCTGCTTCCTTACCCGGTGGACTACCATCCTTACACCGGGTTCCACGTGTTGAGCCAGCTTCAGCTCCTGTTCTTCTCGGCTCTCGCGTTCACATTGCTCATGCTCGCCGGCGTGTATCCCCCGGAGCAGCGGGCCATCAACCTGGACGTGGACTGGTTGTATCGCCGGGCGGGTCTGGTGGTCTCCCGTTCGATCCTGGCCGGGGCAGGGGCGGTTGGTGTCTGGTGGCAGGAACGAGTGTCGGGTCCTGCGATTCGAGGTCTGGTGCATTTTTCCCGCAATCCCCTGGCAGCGGTCCGCATGGCCGCGCTCGCCTTCCAGATTCAATGGTGTTCCGAAGGGCGCAAGGAGGTACTCCAGTCGCGGCTACGGCGACGAAAGCGCCTGTTCCCCGAGGATCCCAGCCGCCCTTGGCCACTGGGGATGGCAGTAACCGCGATTGTCACCTTCTTGTTGGTCTACTTGGTGGTCTATTACATTCGGAATACCCGGACAGGCTGACCGACGACAGGGTAGGAAAGGAGGAAAGCGTCAGACCCTTGCCCACCGATGACGATTCCTGGCGATTTCCTCCACCGCTGCGACCGCCTTCTGGATGTCCTCTTCGGTGTTGAACGGACCGATACCAAACCGGACGGCTCCGTGAATCCGGGCCGTGCCGAGGTGCTCGTGCATCAGCGGTGCGCAATGAAGGCCGGTCCGGCAGGCGATGTCGTGGTCCACGTCGAGCATGGTCCCGGTATTGAGTGCCTCGATCCCGTCCACATTGAATGCCATCACGGCAATATGGTTGTCCAGCGACTCCTGGCAGTAGAGGGTGACCCCATCCACCCCGGCCAGCCCGTCCCGGAGCATGGCGGCCAACTTCATCTCGTGCTGGTAGAGGCGCTCCATGCCTTGCTCGAGAATCCATTTCACCCCGGCCTGAAGGCCTGCAACGCCCATGGCGTTGATCGTTCCGTACTCGAGGCGGAATGGATACTCGTCCAGATGGGTCCGAACCGCGGACCGAACCCCGGTACCACCGGCCCTGGAGTGTCGGACCTCAACCCCCTCGCGCACGTAGAGCCCCCCGATCCCGGTTGGACCGAGCAAGGACTTGTGTCCGGTGAAGGCCACCAGGTCCAGGTATTGAGCTTCCACGTCCACCGGGATCATCCCAGCCGACTGGGAAGCATCCACCGCAAAGGTGATCTCGGCCTCCCGACAGTACCGTCCGATCTCGGCGATGGGCTGAATGGTTCCAATGACGTTCGAGGCATGGTTGACGATGACCAGGCGCGTCTTGGATGTGAAGCGCTTGCGAATCTCGTCCGGGTCGACAAACCCTGCACTGTCGCACGGGACGTAGTCGACGGAGACATCTTCGTAGACGCTCTTGTGGTAAAGGGGACGAAGGACAGAGTTGTGTTCCACCGTGGTCGTGATCGCGTGATCGCCCGGCTGCAGGACACCTGAGACGATCAGGTTGAGGGCATCGGTGGAATTGTAAGAAAAGCAGAGCCGATTGGGATCTGTGCCATGGAACAGCTCGGTGAGCAGCTTTCTCGTGTCGTCCACCACCTCGCCGGCCTCCATGCAGAGGTCGTAGCCGGACCGGCCCGGATTGACGCCGAACCGCCTGTAAAATGTGTCCATGGTGGTGTAGACGGATTCTGGCTTGGGAAATGTGGTCGCTGCGTTGTCGAGGTATGTCAGGTCACCCATCACGTGCTCCGAGAAATATGTTGGTCCGGCGCCCCGGGATACCCGGCACCCACGAGGCAATGCCAGGGACGGCCTCACCGGCTTGACAAGGGCCGGTGTGCCCCGCATGGTTGGGTGCTGAACCGCGTGGCGCTCTATCCTAGCACCCAATTCGCAGCGCCGGGAGGGTTTTCTTGACACGGGAGCGTCTCGAGGGCATAGCCAGTGGCTCAACAGCACCGGGCTCGATGGTCCCTCGAGGTGCAGCACACCGGACGAATGCCGGCGAGCGCGAGGAGGAACGCACAGTGAACCGAAAAGCAGTGGTCATGCTGTCCGGCGGACTGGACAGCACGTTGGCCTTGAAGATGATGATGGAGCAAGGGATCGAGGTCCTTGCGGTGAGCTTTGTCAGCCCGTTCTGTACGTGCACGCCGAAAAAGGCGGGGTGCTCGAGCATGGCGGTCAAGGTCGCGCGCGAGAACGAGGTGCCCATCGAGGTGATTTCGAAGGGCATGGAGTACATGCGGATCGTGGAGAATCCGAGATTCGGTGTGGGAAAGGGAATCAATCCCTGCATCGATTGCCGTATCTTCATGCTCCGAAAGGTTCGCGAGCGGCTCGACGAGTGGGGGGCGGGGTTCGTCGTGACCGGTGAAGTTGTGGGACAGCGGCCCATGTCCCAGCACATGCGGGCGATGAAACTCATCGAAAAGGAGAGCGGGTTACAAGGAATCCTGCTCCGGCCCCTCTCGGCTCATTTGCTGCCTCCAACAGAACCCGAGCGGCTGGGGATCGTGGACCGCGAACGACTCCTTGCCATCCAGGGCCGCTCACGCCAGCCGCAGTTCCAACTGGCCGAGACGCTGGGCGTGGACGACTACCTCTGCCCGGCCGGGGGATGCCTGCTCACAGACCCGATCATCGCCGCTCGCTTGAGAGACCTGTTCGATCACAACCCCGACTACACGATGACCGAAGTCCGCCTCGTGCGCATGGGGCGGCATTTCAGGATCAACGAGTCACTCAAGGTGATCGTGGGGAGAAACCACCAGGAAAACATGGTCCTGGAACGGGTCACACTACCCGGAACGACCCGCTTCTTTCTCGACGACGACCTCCCCGGGCCAACAGCCTTGACCTTCGGGCCCCTGGGCGACGACGACCGCCGGGAGGTGGCCCGTATGGTCGTGCGTTTCGCCAAAAAGGTCCAGCTCCCGATCCGGGTCGTTTGCGACCAGAACGCCGAACGTTCCTTCATCGAAGTCAGCGATTCCATCCCAGAGGAACGCCTCGACTCCTACCGACTCCAGCCCCGAGGAAAGCACAAAGGTCAGCCTCCTGCCCCGAAGGAGTCCACCGGGTCGTCCTGATAACGGGACAGGGCACGAATGACCTCGTGCTCGTCACGGGCATCCAGAAATGCCTGCTTGATCTCTGGATGACCGAACACGGCCCCCAGGCTTCGATAGACATCGAGATAAAACCGGTCATCGTATGGGGGAGCGCACACGCAGAAAAACAGGTGCACAGGCTGACCGTCCGGCGCTTCAAAATCAACGCCATCTTCCGACCTGGCAAAGCAAAGCATGAACTCCTTCGCCTGCTTGCTCCGCACGTGGGGCACTGCCAGACCACCTCCCAATGCAGTGCTCGCTTTCTTTTCACGGTTGACCAGATCGGCCAAAAGTTTCTTCTGGCTTCCCACTCGACCCGTGGTGGCCAGCAGGTGAGTCAACACGTCCAGCACCGCCACCTTCACCGCCCAGGGATCCCCGACCCCATCCACCCCCGCCTCGCCCAGCCGCTCCTTCAGCCTGAAATCCAGATCCAGGCACACCTGCGGTGGTTTCAGATATCGTGCCAGCTTCATTTCCGGTCCTCGTTCAGCCCCCACCCGCGCCTTCGACACGGCAAGAAAACCCCGGGAAGACATCCTGATCAGTCTGTACAACCACTGCTCACTTCGCGACGCCCCACCCGCCCGCAGCCAATGCCGTCCTCAACTATCTTAGGAGATGATCCAAAAAAGACTCAACCAAACCCGCCCTACGGTGTCAACGGGTCGGTCCCTCCATCCTCCCCCGTGCTCGAACGTGCATTCACGTTCGCCCGGGTCACTTGCTCTTCCACCCCTGGAGATTCCAGCCGGAACCAGAGCGGCTGCCGAAACCGAAAATCCACCGGCTGCGGCTCGAAGGCCCACCTGCGCACCGCCCGCTTGACCGAGCGCCTGAACACGCGGTCTCCGCTCAACCACCGTACTTGCTTGACCCGGCCCGAGGCGGTACAGGAAACCTCCACCATCACCACGCCTTCCAGGTTCCGCCTGCGTGCTCGCCCGGGGTATTCGGGGGGAACATACCGGACACGACGGAGTTCCTTCAGCGAGGCGAACGCCTGGACGCGGCGGGGCGGCCGCGGCACCTCCTCTGCCAGAACCCCGGTCCCGGGACTGCGACTCAGGACCTCCATGACCAGCCATTCAGAAACCGGCACCAGATCCCGCTGCCGTGACACCACCAGGCTCCGACTGGCGACGACAGCACCGGTCAGCCCATCGCGCACGTCCACTCTCACCAGCACGCCCCCCGACACCGACGCCACGATGCCCTTCACCAGGTAAGTCGCCCCCAGAGCCTGCCCCACTTCCATCATGCAGTCTGCAGTGAGACAGGTGGTCCGCTGCGCCACCGTGGTACGCGCCTCGACCTCATGCACCGGGATCAGACGGCACCGGGCGCCATCCAGGTGCGTGTCCAGCACGGTTTCCATCCGCCGGGTCATGGCTCGAATGCGCGCCCCAGATACCCGCGTGGCAGGCACGTGGAGATCCAGAAGCGCCACGGCCACCTGCTGTTCCAATGCCTGAGCGCCCTCTGACGCCCCCTCTGACGCCGCCCCCGACACCCCGTTCCCACCTCCATCCGGGGCACCCATTGCGGGCAGCGCCCAGGCGAGCGAGACGGCGACCATCCACACGGCGTTTCGCCAACCCCTGGAAGCAGCGTCTCCTCGAGAACGAACATGCGCGACCATTCTGTCCTCCCCGATCGATGTGACTGTCCACGTGACGACTCGCTGCGCCGATTCGAGGCGTCTTCCCCGGAAAGACACGTGGGCGAGGCTGCGGGAGCACGAAGCGCATGGAAGCACGTCAGGAGGCAGCGCCGACAACGGCACCAGCAGGCCACACATTCGGTGGCAGGCGGCCGGCAGGAGAGCTTCGGCCCGGGAAACGCGAGCGCAACGAGATCTCAATCATGATAACTCGAGCGCGGCAGCGGAGCAAGCACGGAATGGCACGCCTGTTTCCGCGTGTTTTTCGCGAATTGGAGATCCACGCCTGGAATCACCCTCACCCTTGCCTGCGAGACTCGAGGCACCCCGGGGGAGGTCTCCAGACGGTCACACATCATCACACATCATAGTAGAGGGCGATCTCGTAGGGATGTGGGCGGGTGCGAACCGGGTAGTATTCCTTGTCCAACTTCTCGCGGACCCAGTTCGCGATGAGCTCCTCGTCGAACACGCCACCGGCGAGGAGGAATTCGTGGTCCTGCTCCAGTGCGTCACAGGCCTCTCGCAGGCTCCCCGGCAACGGTTTGATCCGGGCCATCCGTTCCCTTGACCAGGAAGACAAGTCGTCGTCGAACGGGCCAAATCCCTGATCCCTGGGGTCAATTCCCTGCCGGATACCATCCAGACCGGCCATGAGTTGTGCAGCAATCGCAAGGTACACGTTGCAGGAAGCATCTGGAGACCGAAACTCGCACCGCGCGGACGAAGGTCCATCGGCATACTTGGGCACCCGGACGGCGGCGTTCCGATTGCCAAGGGAGAAAAAGGCGTGCACCGGTGCCTCAAAGCCTGGGACCAGGCGCCGATACGAGTTGGTACTCGGATTGGTGAGGGCCAGAAGTGCCGGGCCGTGGTGCAGCAATCCCCCGATGTAGGCCAGGCCGACATCGCTCAGCTTGCCGTATCCGTCCGGGCTGTAGAAAAGATTCTTGCCTCCCTTGAAGAGGTGTTGATGGAAATGCATGCCACTGCCTGCCTCCCCATGGAGAGGCTTGGGCATGAACGTGGCGGTCTTCCCGTGTCGGAATGCGGTCATCTTCACCACATACTTGACGATCTGTGACGCATCGGCAGCTTCCAGGAGTCCCATCATCCCGGTCTCGATCTCACATTGACCGGGTCCCCCCACCTCGTGATGGTGGTACTTGACGTCAATCCCCATCTCCTGAAGGCGCCGAACCATCTCGGTCCTGAGATTGAAAAGCTGATCCCGGGGCGGAATGGCGTGATATCCGCCCCGTCTGGGGTTCAGGTGACCGTGACCGGCCGTGGGAGACCGCCAACTGGCCTCCGCACTGTCCAGCGCATAGCTGGCCGCATTCACCCGGTTGTCAAAGGTGACCTCGTCGAACACGTAGAACTCGAATTCGGGTCCCCACCGGCTCTCGTCGGCTATCCCAGAGTCTTGCAAGAACTTTTCCGCCTTTCGTGCGATGCTTCGCGGGTCATGAGCAAAGCTTTCCCGCGTATCCGCCTCGAACACCGAACAAATGAAGCTCAGCGTGGGTTCGGTCCAGTAGGGGTCGGGCATGCCGGTGCGGAGGTCCGGGATGAGCACCATGTCGCCGGACTTGACCGATTTCAACCCGACCGAAGATCCGTCAAACCCGACCCCGCGGACCATGAGGTCGGGGGTGAATCGGGAAGCGGTGATGGTGACATGGTGCCACCGTCCCCACAGATCTGTGAACTTGAGGTCCACCATGGAAATACCCTGCTGCTCCAGGTAGGAATGCGCGTCGTCGAAAGAAGCGAACATGGTCACACCTTGTGTCGGAATCTGGCGCCCTGCCGGGGCGCACCCGTGTCTCCCCGTTGGACCTTCACTATAGCCATAAGAAGATGGTTTTCCCAACGAAATCGTTTCGGCATCTCAGGCTGGAGCCCCGGCGTCCCTGCAAGAAGTCGGGCACGCCGCACCGCGAGTTCAAGGCAACCCTGGCCCTTCCGTTCGCATCGATGGGCCGGGGCGAGGCAGCGGAAGAGACATCCTCGGGGCGAGGACTGGGAGCAGCGGCAGACCAGCCGCTACCGAATCCAGACGGCGGTATCGATCGGGAGCCAGATGAACACGGTGCCTTCGGCGGTGCCGCGGCAATTGCTGCTGTAGGGGAAACTGTAGCCACTGATGGGCCCGTAGTTACCGAGGGAATAGGAATCCTCCTCGCCATATCCGTTGGTGATGGAGCAGTAAGGTGAGATGGGAGCGGATTCGTAGTAGAGCCCCCAACCACTGTTGATGTGGTACCCGCCGAGTCCAGCATAGGTGTGGCCATAATCATTGTTGGTGAGGGTGGTGGCGAACCGATTGAAATTGATCTGAGCACTCCACCCCGAGGACTTGTTGAGCATGATGGCGTCCTCGTGGTCGATGAAGAGGTCGCCGTACTCGCGCTGAGGTCGATTGGGGTTGGGGGTGGTCCCTGCTGTGCCGATTGCGGCCACTCGAGTGGAGGTGATGGGGGCGTTGCTGACGTTGTTGAACAGGTAGAGCAGGGTCCTGCCGAGAAAGAGGTCGAGAACCTGGTAGGTGGCGTGTCCGACCGGCTGTCCACGGTCGTGCAGGGAAATCATGATCTCCGTGTAGTCGCTGATGGAGGAGAAGGCCTGGGACTTGAAGCCACTGGTCAGTGCCTGGTCCGGGCTTCCTTCGGTGTCCCCGGTGAGCCAGAAATTGGTGTCGTTGTAGTGGTGGTTGACCGAGTCTCGCGACGCCAGATTCATCACCAGGGTCCATCCACCGCCCTCGGTGGTCATGTCGCAATAGACGTCGAATGGCTCGAGGCCCACCTGATACCCGTCCGGGTCGATGGTGTACACGCCGTCCCCTTGGTCGAGTCCCCGTGCGAGCACGTCGTCACAATCGGCCCCAAGGGCGCACCCGCCGCCGGGTTCCGGCCTGATACTCTCGTCGGTGTCGTTGCAATCGGTTCCCCCGCAGGCGATGTCCGGGTAACCGTCGCCGTCGCTGTCGACGAGCCCGTCGCAGTTGTGATCCAGGCCGTCGCACCAGTCCTCCTGAGCGGGGTTGAAGTCGGTGTCCTGGTCGTTGCAGTCTCCGGGCTCGAGGACGTAGTCGCTGGTGGGTTGTTCGCATGCGGTGGTGGACCGCGCGTCGTCCCCGTAGCCGTCTCCATCCACGTCGAGGTACCATGACGTTTCGGGGTTGCGTGCTGAAGAGGTGTCGTCGCAGTCGTCGGCGTTCTCCACGAAACCTGCAGGGAGGGAGCACGCCACGGTGGACACCTCCGGGTCACCGTACCCATCGCCGTCGGAGTCCTGGAAGAAGCGGGTTCCTCCCTGGAGCGAATCGTCGGCGCCGTCTACCAGGCCGTCGCAGTCGTCGTCCTGTCCGGTCCCGTCCCCGCACACCTCGATCGCACCCGGGTTGACCGCAGGATTGGTGTCGTCGCAATCTGCGCAGGCAGCAAAGCCGTCTCCATCGGCATCTTCGAACGCCACGGAACCATCGCAGTTGTAGTCGTTCGGGTCGTTGCAATCATCCTCGGCCGCGCCGGGATGGTAGCGTGGGTCGGTGTCGTCGCAATCACCGTTTTCCAGGGAAAAGCCTGAAGGTGCGTCGCACTGGACCACTGTGACCGAGTCGCTCCCGTATCCGTCCTGGTCGTAGTCGAGGAACCATACCGTATCAGGATTCACGGCAGCGTCTGTGTCGTCACAATCCCCGGCTTCGGTCGCATGCCCCGCGGGGAGGCTGCACGCTTCGGTGGGTGCGCCTGGGTTGCCGAAGCCGTCCCCGTCCAGGTCCTCGTAGTAAGTGGTCATCCCGACCACGTCGGGGTCCGCCTCGTTCGCAACGCCATCGCAATCGTTGTCCACCGGGTCTCCGCTGTCCGGGTCCACGTCGCAGACCTCGGTGGCACCCGGATGAATGGCCGGATCGGCGTCGTCGCAGTCCCCACCGGTGGCGACCTGGTCTCCACCTGGTGAGCAGGTGACCACGGCCGTGGCCGGGTCTCCGTATCCATCGCCGTCACCATCCTGATAGTAGGTGGACAACCCGTCCTCGTCCACCTCGCCGTCACAGTCGTTGTCCACCCCATCACAGGCCTCGAGCGCCATGGGATACACGTCGGGATCCGTGTCGTCGCAATCGTCTGGAGCAGCGACCAGGCCATCGGACGGGCCGCACGCGACCGTCGGGTAGTCGGCGTCCCCGTGCCCGTCACCATCGGCGTCCATGTAGAAAGTGGCGGTGGGCAGATCCTCGTCCACGTCCGGGACGCAAGAGGGACTGTCGTCGGGGCAATCGCAATCGTTGTCCTTGCCGTCACAGATCTCCACCGCTCCAGGATAGGTGGCGGGATCTGAATCGTCGCAGTCTCCGGCCTCCGGCACCTGGCCTTCCTCGGGCAGACAGGTCTCCACGGGAGCACCCGCATCCCCGTACCCATCCCCGTCAGTGTCCTGGTAAAACACGGCCTGCACGTCCTCGTCGACCACCCCGTCACAATCGTTGTCGATGGTGTCGCAAAGTTCAGGCGCTCCGGGGTAGACCGTGGCGTCTCCATCATCGCAGTCGTCTCCTGACAGGACGTAGGGATAGGGTGCAGAACAGGACTCCAGCACCCGGTCCGGATCACCGTGGCCGTCTCCGTCGCCGTCCAGGTAAAAATCGGACTGACCGTCCTCGTCGTAGCTGCCATCGCAGTCGTTGTCCCGCTGATCACAAACCTCCTCGGCTCCCGGGTATACCCCGGGATCGGTGTCGTCGCAGTCCCCCTCCCCCACCGTGTACCCGTCACCGTCTGTATCGACCCCGGCTCCGGACACACCGTTGCCCGTGAGCGCCACCGTTGCCTCGGGCTCATCCGGGTCGTTCGAGGTCACGCGCAAGGTCCCGCTCACCGATCCCTCTGTCAAGGGACCAAACAGCACCGCGATGACCGCACTCCCTCCCGCCTCGATACTTTCTGGAACCTCGAAATCGGGCGACAGCCTGAACGGGTTGTCCGATACATCATCCACTGCAGCCTCGAGCATGAGGGCGGCCTCACCGACGTTCTGAACCACGAGGTAGGCGGGACTCTCCGCGCCCACCGGAACATCACCAAAATCCACGGCCGCGGGATAGATGGCCAGGTCAGGCGGTTCCGGCTCCACCGGCGGAGTCTCGGGGGTCGGAGAAACAGCCGTCGCGTCGTCGTCTCCAGCCGGTGGGCATGCGGTCATGCTCCACGCCAGGAGGACAAGGAGAGGGACACGTGTGGAAATCCGCCCACACACCGGCCATTCGGCCCGCCTACCACGACCGGCCTTCGATTCCGGTCTGTCCCCAGGGAACCGGCTCCTGTGCCCCGTCCCTGGTCCAATCGCTTCACTCATCCGTGCTCGCACCATGTCCACCGCTCCACGTACCATTTGGAATTGCTGTCATGCCCCGACAAGGCACTTCGGCAACGCCTGCGACCCGGTCGAGAATCGGACCCGACTCGCCTGAAATGCGAGGGGAACGACGAAAGAATCCACGGGCGACAGGATACACCAATCGGAGCGAAGGAACCAGAAACTAGCGCCGATTTGGTGCGATCTGATACCGATGCACTTTGCGCGCGTGCTCTGCGTAGGTTCTCGAGAAATCGTGCGTGCGGTCCTGGCGGGCCACGAAGAAGAGGTATTCGGTCTTGGCCGGGTGGAGCGCGGCATCGAGGGCGCCTTCGCCCGGGTTGGCGATGGGGGTGGGTGGGAGGCCGGCTATGACGTAGGTGTTCCAGGGATGAGGGGTGAGGATGTCCTTCCGGCGGATGTTGCCGTCATAATTCTCCAGACCATAGATGATGGTGGGGTCTGCCTGGAGTTTCATTCCCCTGGCGAGGCGGTTGTGATACACGGAGGAGATGATGGGCAGTTCCTCCTCGTGCGCGCTCTCTTTCTCGATGATCGACGCCAGGGTCACGACCTGGTTCATGGTCATGCCCAGTTCGCGGGCACGGGCATCCTTGTCTGCGGTCCAGTACTGTTTGAAGCGCTTGACCATGGCCTGGATGAGCGCCCGTTCGTCCTGGGAGCGTGTCAGGTAATAGGTGGAAGGGAACAGGTAACCCTCCAACGTCGGACCATCGAATCCAAGCCGATGAATGAAATCCGCATCCCGACACAGAGCCAGGAAACGGTCGCCGTCGAGCCACGGGAGCGTGGAGACGACCGTGGCCATCTCGGTCATGCGATACCCTTCCGGAAAGGTGAGTTGGTACCGAACCTCCTCCCCTTTCAGGAGCACCTCGAGAACCTCCTTGGGCTTCATGTCCGTGTAAAACCGAAACTCTCCCGCCTTGATGGCCCCGCTGGCCCCCTTGTACCGAATCAGGTAGTAGAACTTCTCGGCATCGGTCACCACGCCGTTGTCCTCGAGAAGACGGGCAGCGCGCATCGCCGAGGCGCCTCGAGGAATCATCACGATCCGCTCCGAATGCTCCGATGACGGGGCGGTTTCGATGAACTCCACCACCTTCAACGCCGCCCACGTGACCACAGCCATGGTACTGAACACGAAGACGGCCAGCGCAATCAGTGCGGCCTTGGCGACGTTGCTCATGAGCCTGCTCCCCCGGAAACCTCGACTGGATACGATTGCTCGTTGTATAGCCCCTGTCAGTCGACGGGTCAAGCCAAACAGGGGTGATACCGGTTTGGTTGCAGCTCTTGATTGCCGTTATGCTATAGTCTTGCAGGAAATCCAGGGACCCGGCAGCCCACTCCGGCTGTCCGGTCACGGCTCGAACACGGAGGTCGCATGTCGGTCGTCGTCCAGAAATACGGCGGCAGTTCAGTCGCGGACATTCAACGGCTCAAGGCGGTGGCCAGGCGGATCGTGGCCACGCGAACACAGGGCCACGACGTGGTGGTCGTGGTATCAGCCATGGGAAAAACCACCGACCAACTGCTGGCCATGGCCTACGAGGTCTCTCCCTCCCCTGGACGACGGGAACTGGACATGCTCCTCTCGGTCGGAGAACGCATCGCAATGAGCCTCCTGTCCATGGCCATCAACGACCTTGGGCACGAGGCCATCTCGTTCACAGGATCCCAAAGCGGAATCATCACCGACGCCCGTCACATCAATGCGCGCATCATCGACGTGCGGCCCGTGCGCATCCTGAAGGAACTCGAGGCGGGCAAAATCGTCATCGTGGCCGGGTACCAGGGTGTGAGCGTGGAAAAAGAGGTGACCACCCTCGGCCGCGGCGGCTCCGATACCACAGCCATCGCCCTCACCGCCGCCCTCGAGGCCGAATACTGCGAGATCTGCTCCGACGTGGACGGCGTCTACACGGCAGACCCAAGAGACGTGGCGGACGCGCGTCGCATCGACCGACTCTCCTACGACGAAATGCTCGCCCTCAGTCGCGCCGGCGCTCGAGTGCTCAACGCGGACGCGGTCGCCTATGCCCGCGCACACGGCATCACCATCCACGCAACTTCCACCTTCAAACGTTCCGGCCAAACCGTCATCTCGGTCGACCCCCCGGATCACGACCGCATCGCTGCGGTCACCGCCGACGCCAACCTTGTCGGATTCGTGGTCTCACTCCCCGGTAGTCCCGCCGTGGACCAGGCCCTCGGATTCCTCGCCGACAGAAAAATCCCCACTCGCCTGGTCCAGGTCGCAGAAAACGACTCCGGCGGCCTATGCCTCTCCGCATGGATCCGCTCCTCCGACGTGCCGGACCTCGAGGCCCTTGTTTCCGCTGCACAACAACGGTGGGGATCCAGGTTTCGATTGCGCAGGGACACCGGTAGCGTTACCCTGGTAGGAACAGGCATGGGTGAAAACCCCGAACGGACCGCCGAGGCGCTCGAGGTGCTCAGACGCGAACGGATTCCCGTCCTCGGGTGCCAGCAGGGGGACTGCAGCCTGACATTCCTCGTCCCCGTCGATCTCACCTCGCGGTCCGTGGCGGCCTTCCATGCCCGCCTGGTGGCTGTGGACCCATGACCTGGGGGATGACCTGGTCGAAAACAACGATTCGAGGTGCGTGAGGATATCCATTATGTTGCAGCACATAACCAACCTCCCCAACCTCTTCACTTCAGCCAGTATCTTCTGCGGCCTCCTCTCCTTGACCCTGGCAGCAAACGCCACGGTGGAAAACCCGGAAAACCTGTTCAAGGCGGCGTTGGCCATCATCTTCGCCACCCTGTTCGACGCACTCGACGGCAGAGTGGCGAGAATGACACGCACGGCGAGCGAGTTTGGGGTCCAGTACGACTCCCTCGCCGACGTGATCTCGTTCGGGGTGGCTCCGGCATTCCTGGTGTACAAGTGGGGCCTTGCCTACTACGGAGGACTGGGGCTGGCGGTGGCATTCGTGTACGTGGTGGCGGGTGCCATGCGTCTGGCGCGGTTCAACATCACGTCGCAAAAGATGTCGAAGAAGTGGTCCCAGGGCCTGACCATCACCGAGGCGGGTGGCACCCTGGCGGTGCTGATCATCGTGCACCATCGCTCCGGAGCGGAGCACCTGTCCAACTACGCCGCAGTGCTGGTGACGGTGCTGATCCTGGCCTACTTGATGGTCAGCAACATCCGGTTCCGCACTTTCAAGGAACTGCGTGTCACCCAACGCACCTTGCTGGGCATTGCACTCGGGTTCGCGGGTGCGGCCTACGTGCTGGTTCTGTTCAAGGACTTCGCGTTCCTCCTCCTGTTCGGCCTGGCCTTGCACATCGGAAGCGGCCTCCTCGAAGAAGTGATCTTTTTCCGCCAGCGCCGACTGGAGGAACAGCAGGCACTGGTGGTGGAGTTGTCGGACGGTCAGGCTGCTCTGGACACGGAGGAGGCTGAGGAATCTCCGGAAGCGGACTGAGGGGCGCAGGTTGAGAGAACGGGTTCAGTCCTGGGTCGCATGATCCTCGAGGGGAGGACTCGGGGTACGGGCCAGTCGGAACCCCACACCGGACCCGGTGAAGCCAGGACGCAACCAGACGGCACGGGCGGGTTGGACAGCGAGTGGGGAAGACTGCCAGTTTCCACCCTTGAGTACACGGCGCTCGAGCGTGCCTTCCCCCCGGGTGGCCGTCCACTCGAGGACGTTGCCGGCCATGTCCCAGCACCCGTAGGGGCTTCCTCCCTTGTCTCCGAACCGGGCGACCGCGGTGGTGTGGCCTGCGCTACGCCACGTTTCCCTGGAGTTGCATCGAGCGGCGTCCCATTCGTCCCCCCAGGGATAGAGGCGCTTGACCTCGCCGTCCGGATCCCACGAGGCTGCCTTCTCCCATTCGTGTTCCTCGGGCAATCGACAGGCAAACCACTCGGCACAGACCCAGGCGTCGTACCAGGAGACATGGACCGCGGGGTGGTCTCCCTTGGCAAAGGACTTGCGTCGCTCCCAGCGCTGCACGTCATAGGAGGGGTCGAAAACACGATACTGGTCCACGGTGAGCGGGGTCCGGGCGATCTCGAAGTCCGGAACCTCCACGTAGCGGGCTGCGCCGCTGTCCGGCGCGCCCATGAGGAAGCGACCTCCAGGGACCGAGACCATGTGGCAAGGCCAGGCTTCACCGTTGCCTCCCGTGTCCGCAGTACCGCGCCAGTTCGCAATGGCCTCCGAAGCCCGGTGGGCGGTATCCCGCTCACGGGCACTGATCCGATGAAGCTCACTCAGGGCCACGTAAAGAGCACGCGCGTCACTCCTCCGCCCCTCCTTCATGAACCGTTCCTGGTCCTGCCAGAGGACCTCGGTGCAAATCTCGAGTTTCTCGTCCGCACTCACCTGCCGCCGAAGCCTTCCCAGCAGCTCGCCCAGTTCTCTCGAATCGCCGTGCGACAGGACCCGGGACTTCAGCCACGAGACATCCACGTGTCGCGCATCCCCGAACACCCGCACAAGCGGCCGTCTGTCTTCCCCCAGGTGCGCATCGAGTTGCTCGAGCAGGGGGGTGGCATCGTCGGTCAAGGCGGCATGGAGCCGCCAGACACCAGCCCATCGGCGGTCGGCCGCATGGGAGACGATGAGTTCGTCCCGTTCCTCCTTGTCCAACAGCAGAAGACGCTTGGCCGCCAGGTACTCCTTGAAAGCGGTCAACCGGAAACGGTATGTCCGTCCGGCTCCGGACCGAACCAGGAGCCCACTTTGCCGGATGATTTCCTCAAGGGCCTCGGAAGGAAGAATCTCCACGCTCACATTGCGTCTCGGCGCGATCTTGGCACGGTCCATCTCCTGTCCGGCCAACTGAAGGACACGGTCCTCATCCAGAGAGCGCTCCGGTTCCGTCATCATGACCAGGGCAAGCCGCTGGAGAATCAACTCCTTGTCATAGGCGTAAAGCAAGTTTTCACGACCCGGTGCCTGCCGCCGCAGCACAATACCCATGAAGGCGTCGTACAGACCGGCTCGAGTCTCCGGGAAGGCGTTGTCCTTCAAGAACTGGAGACAGAGCAAGGACAGATGCAACGGGTTGCTTGCCAGTCGCATGGCCCAGGGAGCCACCCCTGCACGCAACAACGCGGTGAGCAACTGGGGAGCGAACGGCCGGTCCTTGAGTCGTTTCCGGATGAAGGCATATTGCTGATCCAGGGTCAAGGGGCAAAGCTCGAATACGGTCAGGCCCAGCTCGCTCGGCAACCGCTCCGGGGCCAGGCTGCTGGACCGACACGTCACCACGACACGGACCTTGGGACAATCCTCGAGCAACCCGCCGAGCCGCTCCCAGATCAGCGATTCGTGCTCCCGGGCGACCTCGTCCAGTCCGTCCAGGAGTAGCAGTGCGCGGCCCTCCAGGCATGCGTCCATGACTCCGTTGCCCACGTCCGGCTCGGTCTCCGGACCGGCCAGTTCTCCCAACCAGTCGACAATGAGTTCCATCAATTGCCGGTCTGGATGTTCCGGAATCCGACGGAGTGGGAGGTAGACGACCAGGGACCGCTCCCCCACGTCCACGGCCGCCCTGGTTCGCTGCTCCAGGATATGCAGCAGCAGCATGGTCTTTCCGGCCCCGGAAGGGGCGTGGACCAGAATCCTCGAGTGGCGCTGCAACGCCACCACCGGGTCCACTGCGGCCGGGTGAGTCAACTGGGCCGATTCGGCCGGGTCCGAGGTGGCCAGGAGAGCCCCCAGCCGGTGCTCCCTGCTTTGTTCCGGGCTCCCCTCGGGATTGAGGAGCTGAGGGATGTAGTCCTTTTCCAGAGCGTCCCCGTTGGCCGGGTCCAACAGGTCCTGCTTGCACTGCTCGAACTGCTTGAGCAGCAGGGGAGCCAGATTCCACGGGCTGACCGGCTTCAGCGGGGTGGTCATCAGCAGAGGGTCCGGCTCGAATTCCACCTCCGGGAACACGAGCGCCTGGAACCGCTGGTGCAACTGACGCACCATGTACTCCTCGCCCCGGTGGTCGTCCGGGGCGAGGATGGTGAGCGCCCTGCGAGCCCACCATCGTCGCTCGAATGTGCTTGCCCGGGCGAGGACAGCGTAGGCCCGGCGGTTCGCCCGGGTGACCATGGGTCCCACCATGGAATAGAGTCTCAAGAACTCGGGCTCTCGCAGGTCAAAGCCGACGAACAGCGCCGGTCCAAGCTCTAGGAGGACCTTGAGACGGGCGACGAGTTGAGGACGTTTTCGGAAAAAGGTCTCATAGTCGTCGGTGGTGAGGACGAGGCTTTCGGGCGTGCGCGGGTCTCCGAACAGTTTCACGAGCACGGGCCGGCCCTCGGGGTCCGGAACATCGTCACTACCCGGGACCGGGATGACCACGTCGGCGTCCACCTGGTCCTCCAACGGGTGTTCCATCACGCGCTCGATGACCCGATCGATGTTGGTGGTCATGATGACCTGGAAGGGAAGTGCCCGCAAGGCGTAGAGAATTGACGGCGGGGGAACATCCCGAAGGCGGGCGTGAGCGTCCAGGAACTTGAGATACCGGTCCGTGCCCAACTGGTCACGCACGGCCTGGGCCACTTCCGCCGGGCCGGCAACCTCGAGAAAGGCTTCCAGGTCAGCCGTTTCGGACAGGGGCACCTGGTGGCGGAGCGCTCGCCGAAACGCCTGGTCCAGTTCCTCGCGCAAGGTCAGGCCGGCGGCACGCGACACCCCCGGCCCGATGAACAGGACGCCCCGGCCGAACCCCATCCCTTTCAACAAGTCGGCGGGAAACTCGTCTTGCCGGGCCGGTTCCGACTGCATCATCCCCTCCTTCCCGACGCCAACCTCCGCGCGCCTCTCCTCCGGTCCGGCCGTCCCCTCCCGTTTTTCCGTCGTCATCTCCTTCCCTCGTTCAAACAAAGGCCCCCTTTGCTGTGTCATCGCCTACGTTACTGGACCCGCTGGCGGATCTCAACTGGAATGTGGGGATCGAACGCCGACCCGATGGATGAAATCAGGAATCCACAGCACGCCGTCAGACACCGGTGGGGCGTCGGGTGGACGCGCATTCCCGACAAGCACGCACACCGCCCCGGGAAACCGGCGCTGAAATGCGTTGATGTTGACCGGGTCATTGTCGAAAACGGCCACCAGGTACCCTCGAGCCACGACCTGGGCCATCGCCGACTCCTTGAACCGGTGATCCCCGACGGTTCGAGCCGGCTTCATGTGCAGGGTCACACCGCTCTCGAGCGGGAAACCGAACCGGCGCAACGTGGCCCGGGTCACCGCCCGGGTCTCCGCCTCCACCCGGGCGGTCAGATAGTAGCACCACGCTCCGACCGCCCGGCACTCGAGCACGAACGTCGCCGCACCCGGGACCGGACGGTCGCGGCTCATGTACTCCGGGGAGAAGAAGCGGTGCGACCAGAAATCGGCCAGGGCTTTCAGGAGAGCCTGGTCCTGAATTCCTGCGCGTCGCACCTCGTCGACCAGTGACCAGGAAACGCCCTGCTCGTGCAACCGGTCGCACACCTTCGAGAGGTCCGACCCACCAAAGCCTGCTGCAATGAAATCGTCCAGGATGGCAAGATGGCGGGGTGAGGTATCAATCAGCGTGGAATCCAGGTCGAACACCACCACCGGCGTGCGAGGCCCCTGGAATCGGCCCAACCGCTCGAGCACCTGTTCGAGAGGCTCCAACCGCCGGGATACGTCTGGCACTGCCATTGAAGGTCTCCAGACTTCAACAGGCGTACCGACCGGGCCGCCGGATCAGCACGCCCCCCCTCCCCGGCTGCAAGCTGGAAGGCCGCGCCGCCCCGGGGACCTGGGCGGGGGCTGCCGCCTACCCGCACCAGCAGCGCTTCAGTAGCGCCGATTGACCCGCTCACGCTGCACGTCGCGCCGCTCGCGCGAACGTTCCACCCGGTTCCGTTGCACGTCCCGCCGGTCGTGGGCGCGTTCCACCCGGTCGCGGTTCATCTGCTGCCGACTTCGCTGAAGGTCTCGGCGATCCTGCTGAATCTCGGTGGTGTTGCCGGTCCGCACGTCCCGACCCAGTTCCCGCCGGTCCTGCCGCAGGTCGCGCCGGTCCTGCTGGATCCGATAGGTGTCATGCCGCACCTCACGTTGCCCCTGCCGAATCTGCCGGGTCTCCCGCCGCACATCGCGCTGCTCGCGCACCACGTCGGCACGCTGATTCGCGGCCCGCCGAACCGCCGGGGCCGGCACCGTGGCTGCTCGGGCACGATAGACCTGGGAGGCCGAGACCCCGGTTCGCGGGGGAGGCGGTGCGTACACCCGGGCCAACGCTGCCGGCGCCCGACCTCGAGGTGGAGGAGGCGCCACTGCTCGATAGGTCGCACCAGGCATGTAGACCGGCCGATAGATGGTGACGCGCCCAGCTCGAACGGCCGTGGGGACGACTCGAGTGCTGTAGATGGATACGCTGACCCTGGGTACGGGACGCCCGATCCACCGACCGACGTGATG
Source organism: uncultured Gammaproteobacteria bacterium (assembly GCA_964418585.1). Classification (GTDB taxonomy): domain Bacteria; phylum Myxococcota_A; class UBA796; order JAJRTE01; family JAJRTE01; genus JAJRTE01. Next base: position 70,005 of record CAYQMG010000203.1, read on the forward strand.
GACATCGACCCCAACACAAACCGGAACGCCGCCGTAGATCCGGTAGACGGTGGCCCGCCTCGAGGCGTAGTAGACGGTTCGAACCGATGCGTAGGGGATACCGTACCGGGCGACGTGCACATCCAGGAGGCGTGCACCTGGGACGAAGTACCACCAGGTCCATGGAATGGTCACGGTGATGTCCAAGCCGTAGTTGGGATACCAGTAGGCACCCGGAGGCAAGGGAGACCAGCCCACGTAGGCGTCCGTATACCGCCAGGCGACCCAGGCGGGTCCCCAAACGGTGTCGGGGACCCAGACCCAGTAGGCGTTGTCGAGCCATATCCAGCGACCGTAGTGGAACGGCGCCCATCCCCATTCGTAGTTGGACACCCACATCCAGCCGTAGTCGGACCAGACCCAGTATCCGTTGTCACGATAGGGCCTCCAGCGGGCGTGGTCGACGTACGGGATCCAAACGTAGCCATAGGCTGGTACGTAGAACCAATCGCCGTAGGGGGCGAGCGCGTCATAGAACATGGACATGTCGCCCTGAACCGGTTCGGTTCCCGGCCCGGTGTCGTAATAGCCAGGATCCTGGGTCCCGCCATAGTTCGAATCGTAGCCCGTCCCGTAGTCCTGGCCGTACCCGGGGTCGTACCCTTGTCCGTAGGAATCGTAGTAGCCGTCGTAGGACTCCTGGGCCACCACCTGAGCCGGCAGAACCACGGCGATGACCACACACAACGGACCAAGAATGCTTCGGAAATCCATAGCCCCTCCGAGCCTGCAACGCCGTGGCGCCAGGTCGCGTTCATCTTTTGAGCCGCCTTGCGCGTCTCCAACCTGCCATAGAGACGTTACCGGGGTCCCCGATATTCAATCACCGGCAACAGGCAGGGCCAACAGACCTCGGCGCCAACGGATACGCTCAAGGTTCGAGCGGTTCGAACCAGAACAGGGGCTGAGCCGTGCGGATTTCGGCAGCATCCTCGACCAGGATGCGCACGATACGGGCTCTGGACGGAAAGTCGGGACCACCAAACCGGATCTGGTTGAAGGACTTCATCACCTCCACCAGGCCGAGCACGTCACCGGTGGACACTTCCCCCCCCTCTTCCACATAGGGCGGGGAGTCCGGGGAGGGACGCCGATAGAAGATGCCGTCCGTGGGAGAAAGGAACTCCCGGACCCCGGGAGGCAGGCGCCGGTCCTGTCCGGTTCCGGACCGCGTCAAGGTCCGGGTGATACCGGCACCGGCATCCTGTCCGGAGACGAGTTCGAACAGGGGCTGGCGATAGGCCACCGGATTGGCAATGTCGTCTGCCGCCACCGAGGCCACGAATCCAGCCACGCCGTCTGGTATCCGCAGGTGGTACAGGGTGTTCAATCTCTTCAAAATACCCGCGAGCGAACCGGGTTGCAGATAGGCTCCCAGTTCGGGCGGACGGTAGTAGGTTCCGACATCGGGCGACATCACCCGGTACCGGTCGGCTTCCGCCGCTTCTTCCACGAGAACGCTTCTGTACTTGCGTGGCATGACCCACTCCAGGCAAGAATTTGTAAGAACACCGGTTCGCACCCGGACCCGGGCTCAGGACCCGGCGTCCGGGGACCGCATGGCCACCACGGCGGGCACCCTCTCAGACGCGCCCCACGCCTGATACCCGTCAAATGTCCGACAGCACGTTGATGTCATGCATGGACCAGATCCTCGGGTTCTTGACCCGGCGATACCCCGTGCTCTGGTAACTCATCTCCACGATGGCCTGCAAATAGCTCCGGAGTTCACTCATGAACACGATCTCATCCGTGTCCCGCTGTCTTGCCGAGTTGATCGGATACATGTCCCGCGTGATCCGGTCCTCCACCGCCTGCATGCCGGCCTTGATCCGTTCATACTCCTCCGGACTGGAGGCGACGATGTTGAAATGGTCGTCCAGCTTGGTGTTGAACGCCCCGATGGCCAGAGTCCTCCCCTCCATCACGGCCAGGCGGGTGATCGGGGTGGAAAGTTGAAGCACCGGATCGTAAGGCATGCCGGCCATCGCGTAGTATCCGGCACCTGACGCTTTCCTCAGCAGCACCGTGATCATGGGGGTGGTGTTGGTCGAGTTGGTGTAGATGAGGCTCGATCCATACCCCAGGAGCCCCTGTTTCTCCGCTTCCGGTCCGATGTCGAAACCGGAGATGTCCTGGAGCCACACAATGGGCAAACCGTCATCATTGCACGCTCGAGAGAAGGCGGAAATCTTGGCGATACCCTCGCGGTACAGGATACCCCCCGGCCGCTTCTGTCCCTTGCGGGTGGGATGGTCGATCAGGTTGACATTGTTCGCAATAAACCCGGCATATAGTCCGCCGACGCGCCCCACGCCGACGATCATCTCCTCTCCCTTTCGCGCCAACACCTCCCAGAAAAGCGAATTGTCCACCAACCGCGCAATGACTTGACGCATGTCGTAGCCGACCCGGTAGTCGGTGGGAAAGATACCGGTCAATTCCTCGGTGGGATACCTCGGCGGCGCAGGCTCGGCTCCATAGTAGTAGTATTCCACCGCACTGGAAGGCAGCCTCGCCACCTCTTCGCGAATCTTCGCCAACAAGGCATCGTCGTCATGGACCCGATAGTCGGCGCAGTTGGAAAGGTGCACATGAACGTCGGACCCACCAATGCTGAGTGAGGTGATATTCTGCGACTTGCCCCCCTTGACCAGCGCCGCACCGGCGATCACCATGTAGGCCTCGTCCGTCATGTAGACGATGTCGGAAATGATCGGCATGTACCCGCCGCCGGCGATACAGTCCCCGAACACACCAGCAATCTGGGGGACCTGTTGGTCCGACAGGAGACTGTTCATCTTGAAGATCTTGCCCGCGCCGGTCTTGCCCGGAAAGGTGTTCGACTGCTCGGGAAGGAACAAACCGCTGCAATCCACAAGGTAAATCACAGGGATACGCAACCGAAGCGCGATCTCCTGGGCACGAATGATCTTCTCGGGCGTCTGAGGCCACCAGGATCCGGACGCCACCGTGTTGTCGTTGGCGATCACCACCGTGTAACGATTGTGAATCTTGACAAATGCGGTAACCACTCCGGCCCCGGGAGAGGTCCTGGCCCCCTTGCCCTCGCCAAAGGTCTTCCCGTAGTTGACGAAGGTCCCGATGGGGAAGATACGGGTCCCCGGATCGGCCAACCGCTCCACCCGCTCCCACACGGTCAGCTTGCCCTTGGCATGCACCCGATCCACGTACTTCCGACCCCATCCAGCGCGAACCTCGTCGCGCTTCTTCTGAAAGTCCTGCTCGAGCGTTCTCATGTGTTCCGCATTCTTGCGGAAATCCTCGAGGTCCAGAGTCTGCTCGATGGAGCCGCCGATTGGTTCAAGGATGACCTTTGCCATGTTCTCCTCGATGGGTTGTCAGTCCTCAAGTTGCAACACGTCGGTCACGAACCGCGTATTGTACTCGCCACGGACAAAGGGTTCGCTGTCCATAATCCGCAAATGAAGCGGGATGGTGGTGGGAACCCCCTCGATACGACAGGCCTGGAGCGCCTGCTTCATGCGCGCCACCGCACCGTCCCGGCTCCCGGCTCGCACGATCAGCTTGCCGATCATCGAGTCATAGTAAGGTGGAATCGTATAACCCGCCGCCACGTGGCTGTCGAACCGAACATCGCCATCGGAAAGACCCTCGGGCAGCTCCAGGGTCTCGATGGTCCCCGGTACCGGCCGGAACCCCTGTTCCGGATCTTCGGCATTGATACGGCACTCGATGGCATGCCCATGAAACCCGATGTCTTCCTGCGTGAGTTCCATGCGGTAGTTGGCGGCGATCAAGAGTTGCTGCTTGACGATATCCACGCCAGTAATCATCTCGGTGACCGGGTGTTCCACCTGCAACCGTGTGTTCATCTCCATAAAATAGAGCTGCCCCTCGGGCGCACGGAAAAATTCGACGGTCCCGGCGTTCACGTAGCCGATCTTCCGGACCGCTTCCACCACCTTGCGTCCCATCTCCTCCCGAACAGACGCCGTGAGCGCGGGAGAAGGAGACTCCTCGACCAACTTCTGATTCTTCCGCTGAATCGAACACTCCCGCTCGCCCAGGTGCACCACGTTGCCAAATGCGTCGGCAAGCACCTGGAACTCGATATGCCGACCACCGGTGATGAACTTCTCGAGGTAGAGCGCCGGATTGCCGAATGCCTTCTCCGCCTCCATGCTCGCTTCCTGGAAATGAACCTCCAGCTCGGCCTCGTCATGGCAGACCCGCATGCCACGCCCCCCACCACCGGCGGTGGCCTTGAGCAATACCGGGTAGCCGACCTCGGCGGCAATGCGCCTGGCCTCGGCCACATCATGCACCAGCCCGTCCGAGCCCGGAATGGTGGGAAGCCCGGCCTCCCGCATGGTATGCTTGGCCACGGCCTTGTCTCCCATCAACCGGATGGCTCCGGCCGACGGACCGATGAAGGTGATCCGGTGTTGAAGACACCGGGCAGCAAAGGCAGCGTTCTCGGACAGGAATCCATACCCGGGATGGATGGCTCGAGCCTCGGTTTGCTCAGCCGCTTCCAGGATGGCATCCATGTTCAGGTAGCTTTCGTGGCTCCTGGGACCGCCGATACACACCCGCTCATCCGCCATCTCCACATGAGGGGACTCACGGTCTGCTTCGGAGTAGACGGCCACGGTACGCACCCCCAGTTCCTGGGCCGCACGAATGATACGAACCGCGATCTCGCCTCGGTTGGCAACAAGGATTTTCCTGAACACAACGTGGTCCTTTCCTGAGGTGAGGTGCTCGATGAACTCGCCCGGATGGTGGGAGGTTCAGACCGGCTACAGCTTGCTCAGCAACTCGGCAGCCTTGGGCGAATGCTCCAGGTCCAGTTCCTGGATGATCTCGGCAATGGCATCCCGTTCTTCCTTGCTCACCTTGGGGCCAAAACCGAAAAATCCTCGCGATGCACTGGCAATCTCTTCACAGAGTTGTGTCAGCGTGGTGATCTTTTCCTCTCGCTCCTCGCCTGACATCTCCTTCAGCAGGTCCTGAATCACCAGGTTGCACCCGTCGAAGAACTCCTCCGAAGGCCGCTGAAGCGTCAGCTTGGACAGGAAATCGTAGGCAGCACTGGTGGCCCGCATGCCACGCCGCCGAAGCTCATCCACCAGCTTGTACGCCTCCTCGTACCCCACCTTGCCATCGGCCCAGGCCACCTCCACGAGGGGACAGAGAAACAGAACGCCCGCCGTCTCAGCGTCGAACCCAAGGTCCTCGAGCCGGTGCCCGATGGACAGGTCCTGGGAGCCCACTGCCTGGGCAATCCGGGCCCACCGTTCTCGCGTCTCCTTGTCTGCCAGGACTTCCCCCCTCATGTTGGCAAGCAACCGCTCGTTCTCGCGATGGAAGTGCTTTTCTTCCTCTTCACTTGGTTTCACCGGCATGGATTGATCTCCGTCATGTCAGGGAGCTGCAACGGCACGTCACCGCTGCAACTGCAAGTGGATTGCGGAGTGTTCATGGCACGACGGGACTGGCCCGCCGGCTCGACTACGTGACTCTGCTTAGCAGATTCGCCTTCCGTATGTCAACACAATCTGGAATCGATTCAGCACAGGAAATGCCCTGCGGGAACCAGAGCCATCCGTAGGGCCGACAAGGAATGAAACTCGCCCCGGAGAAAGGAAGATAGCCGGCGGGCGCCCCGGCACCCCAGGGCGAACCTAGTTCACGCGCTCACAATAGAATACCCAGTCCTGACCGTCCGGCGCCGTGACCGTGGTATCCCCTGCAATCCGCCCGATGGACCGCCACGGGTCCCCTCCATCCGAAGCTCGAGGATTGAACCAGTAGGCGTCGAACGTGCCCGCGCCGAGCCGCACGTTCACCGTGCCTCCGGCCTGCAGGTAGGCCACCGCAACGTCGCCGTTGGTCAACCCAAACGCCCCGCTCACCACGCCGTTGTCCGGCCACATGGTCTCAAACGGAACGCCACTGGACTCGATGAAGTAGCGCAATCGGGCCAGGTCGCTCCCTGTCCCCGTACCGGCGGCCCCGCCACAGAAGGCAGCCCACAGGTTGCCCCGCAGGCGCGTGTCATAGTCGGTCTCGAGAATCCCGAACTCCTCCACCACCAGGGGCTTGGGAGCCAACGAACGGTTGTACACGGTATGACTGTTGTTCCCGGACGGATCGATCGAGTTCCCCGACTGGGTGGCCATGAAATCAGCCCACGGCTCGTTCGGGAACGAGAAGTTCCCGGTCGTCCCGTGAACGCTCCAGACCCGGTTCCAGGGATTGTGGGCCTGTGCAAAATTCGAGTCCGCCGCCACCGTGCTGCTCGACCAGCCTTCCTGCCATTCAAGACACAGAACGAACATTGTGTGCGGATAGGCGCTCAGGCGGGCCATCCCGTACTGGATCAACCGCTGTCGATCCGCCGTGGACATGGCATCCCCAAACCCGCTGTCATCCGCGAAGAACCAAAGCTCGGCAGCCATCCCCTCACTCTGAAGTTGCGCCACGATCCGATCATACATCTGCCACCGGGCCAGGTCGAACCGGGTCTTGTCGTTTGAACTCGCACTGCCGACCCAGGGGGTGGTGGAGATCCCGCCGTAGTCCCCCTTGTTTGCGAGGTAGATGTTCATCTTGTTCGCCTGGTGGAAATCCCTGTGCCTGGCAATCATGTTCTGGCGATTCTCCTCGGAGATCAATTCACTCAGCAGCGTATGGCTGAACTCCTCGTAGGCGGGCGCAGCTCGATCCAGGAAATTGCCGAGGAGAAACACCGGGGTTCCGTCCGCATACCGGAAGGAGCGGCCGTCTGCCATGACCGGGCCGTGCGACGCGGACCGGCTCACTTGCACCTGCCCAGCCACACCGTCAAGACCGGGGTCGTTGGAACTGGTAACCCAGGTCCAGGTTCCCACCTGGTCCGGAGAAAGCCGGATCTTCCAAACGGTTCCATCCTGTCCGCCACGGCCATCACCATCGTAGAACCCGTCCACGGTCAAGGTCCGGCCGTCTGGAGCGGTGACTCGCGCCTGCAAGGAAACATCGGTGAACGGGTTGGCCGGATTGCTGGTCCCGTGAAGCACGATCTCGTACATCTCCCACTGCCGGGCGGAATCGCTCGCGGTCTCCTGGACTTCCACATCCCAGGCTTCCACGTCCGACCCGTAACTGTTCTGGGCCTGAATCCGGATCGTGAAACGCTTCCCTTCGTCGAATTGCGTCGGCGTCCAGCCGCTCACGTAGCCGGCTGCGTCCACCGTCACCCCCGTCGGACCACTCACCACCGACCAGGTCACCGGCTCCGTACCCTGAGTCAGCACAAGCTGCTTCCGATACTCCACCCCACTCTGCGCCACGTCCGGGTCGGGCCACACTTCCTGAATCACCGGCTCGGTACCCGTCTCCCCGCCACCGCTCCGTACATCGATCCGCGGTCCATTGGAAACATCGTTGTCGTACCCCGCTTCCGGCACGTCGGTCCCCTCTCGATCCACGAAGATCGGTCCATCGCCACTCCCGGAAACAGCCTCCAAATAAAAGGTGACCGTCGCACCAAGGTGACTGTTGTAGAAATCCGTGATGTCCAGGGTGTACCACTGCGCCGGACCGCTCACATTGAACGGCCCTGCCACCACGGGCCAGCCACTCGTGTCGGGCGCGGTATCCCACGTGAGCACCGCTTCATCGAAATCATACTCGGCCGCCCGCACCTGAATGTTCTGGTTCGGCGCGTTGTCTGTCCAGAAATTGTACAGGTTGAGCGTGACTTCATCGGCTCGACTCCCCCCCAACGTGAACTCGATGAAGCTGGCTCCAACCGGGTTGTACTTGACCAGCAGTCCAAGATACTCGTCAAGATTCCCCTGGCCCGGCCGGACTGTCACGTCGTCGTTCGGCACAATCGACGTGTCACCGCATTCCGGGGCTGCCACCCCCAGACAAAGCGCGGCAGCTCCCATCACAATCATGGTACTCCTGTGCATCCGGTTCCCTCCTGTTCAGGTGTCGAAACGGCCTCACAGCACCCGCGCCCCACAGAGCCCACGGAAGGGCGGCCATTCGTGGCACGCGGTTTCCTCCCAACTCCTTACACCGTTATACACAGAAGGCCAAGCGAAATAGTCCCAAGCCTCCCGACGGCCCCGCAGGGGTGCACGGTCACCGACGCTGATGACCTGCTTGACGCGACCCTGGCTGTCCAGGGAAACAATCGATCAGGGCTCCACAGGCATCACAATGAGTTTGTTCAAACGCGCGGCTTCTCGGACAGGCACGAAACATCAATCCCCGGTTCATGCCGGCAGACCCGGGCCTGCGCCACGAGTGGCGGGCGACGGTGCCGCACATCGCCCGTCTGCGTTCATCGAGGGTGGGAGCTTGGGGATGGCGGTGGAGGGCGAGGGCAGAGAGTGACAGCGGCTCGAGGGAACCCAGGTGGACAGCGCGCCGGTGTTCGCCGTGCAGGACGTTCCGGATGACAGGTGATTGCTGCTGTTCCTTCCTGGGCGGCCGGCACGAAAGGAGGAGGAAGGGCCGTTCCGGGTGGACATCCCGGGTTGTGCGACGGCAAGTCCTTGACAATTCCTGTTGCAACGATAACATAACCGACTTGTCGAATCGAGCGACGGAGCCGGGTGGAGGGGCGGTAGGTGTGCCCCGGGTTTCCGCCGAGTTCGATAGTGCTTCCCGCCCTGTGAAATCAATCTCGAGGACGTCATGCTGGAAACCATCACGAGCGGCTTCAAGGAAGCCAGGCTGAAGCTTCAGGGCAAGCAGACCATTACCGAGGAGACGATCTCGGATGCACTTCGGGACATTCGTGTGTCCTTGCTCGAGGCCGACGTTGACCTCGACGTGGTCAAGTCGTTTCTGGAACGGGTGAAAGAGAAGGCGATGGGCCAGGTGGTGACGGTGAAGGCCAAGACCCGGTCCAAGACCCTGCGTGTCACCCCGTACGAGCACTTTGTCAAAATTTGCCAGGACGAACTCGAAGCGTTGATGGGACCGGTCGATGCGCGTGTGCACTATGCTGCCAAGGGGCCGACCGGGGTAATGATGGTGGGTCTCCAGGGGTCGGGCAAGACCACGACGTGCGCCAAGCTGGCGCGCTACATGATGGAGAACGACGGGAAGAAGCCGCTTTTGGTGGCGGCGGACATCTACCGTCCAGCAGCCATCGACCAGCTCAAGGTCCTCGGGGAGCGTTTGAACGTCCCGGTTTTCACCGTTCCGAACCTCCGGCCGGCCCAATTGTGCCAGGCGGCCTACCACGAAGCCCGTCAACTGGGGTGCGACGTGGTGATCATGGACACCGCGGGACGGCTGGCCATCGACGACAGGTTGATGCTGGAGCTTGAGGACATCAAGAAGCTGACCGAACCGGAGAACATCTTCTTCGTCTGCGACGCCATGATCGGTCAGGACGCGGTCCGAACGGCGGCGGAGTTCAACCGGCGTCTGGCCATTTCCGGATTCATCCTGACCAAGCTGGACGGTGATGCGCGTGGTGGAGCGGCCCTTTCCATCAAGGAAGTGACCGGGACGCCCATCAAGTTTCTGGGCATGGGGGAAGGGCTGGGGGACCTGGAAGCGTTTCGGCCGGAAGGGTTGGCGAGCCGAATCCTGGGGATGGGCGACGTTGTCGGCCTGATGCAGGATTTCGAGAAGGTGGTGGACGAGGAAAAGGCCGAGCAAGACGCGGTGAAGATGCTCAAGGGCCAGTTCAACTTCAACGACTTCCTCGAGCAACTGGGCATGATTCAGAAGATGGGCTCCCTCCAGAGCCTGTTCGAGAAGATGCCCTTTTTCAGCGACATGCTGCCCGCCGGCATGAACATCGACGACCGGGAACTGGTGCGGATCGAGGCCATGATCAACTCGATGACCAACGCCGAGCGTCTGAATCCGGACATCATATCGGAGAGTCGGATCCGCCGAATCGCGAAAGGCTCCGGACACAGCGTCAAGGATGTGCGAGGCTTGCTCGAGCGCTTTTCCATGGCCCGGCAATTGATGGGAGACCTGGGACGCTCCACCGGTCTCCTCGGGCAACTCACGGGGATGGGCAAGATGGGCCGCCTTGCCAAGAAGGCGGCCAAGAAAGGGCTCCCCGGCCTTCCTCCGCCTGCTGCCGGGGCAGCGGCCCCCGGCCCCCGCCCGGACAGCGGTGGCCTTCCCATGATGATGGGACTCCCACAACTCGGAGGTGGACTCCCCGGCGCTTCGGGCGGTGCACCGCAACGGTCGGGCAAGACTGCCGAACAGCGGCGGAAGGAAAAGAACAAGCGCAAGCGCAAGGCCAAGATGAAGCGCAAGCAGCGGCGGAAATGAGATTCACTCGCCCCGTTCTCCACAGGCCTTCGACCGGCGCAACTCGGTCTCCACCATCTGGCGGACCGGAGCCATGGCCAGTCGCTCCCGGGCCATCACCCGCAGGTAGCCCCGAACCGTCCGCCCGACTCGCATGCGACTCGTCCCCTTGCGCCGCGTGCTGTCCAGGATCATGGGAACCTCCTCGATGCGGGCGCCCATCCGCCGGAGCCTCACCAGGAGTTCCACCACGGCAGCGAATCCGGGCTCCTCGATCAATCGCAACCCGTAAACATTCAAGGCCCTTCTAAGGATTTCCGCTCGATAGATCCGGTAAAACGAGCTAAACGTGTAGATGTCCGGCATGTCGAGCAAGGTGCGCAGCATCCAGTTCGCCCCTCCACTCAACACCCGCCGATACGCGGCCGTATGCCGCAATCCTCCTCGAGGATGATAGACGGAAGCAAGCACCACATCGGCTCCCTGCTCGAATTTCGAGAGCATTTCCGGGAGGATCGTCAGGTCAGACGTGCCGTCGGCCTCGAGCGTGATGATGGGCGCCTGGTCCGACACCCGGTCCAGAAGGGTGCAGAAGCCGGTGACGAACGCGGCGCCGGGACCGAGGTTGGTGCTGTGGTGTACCACCGAGACCGGACGTCCCCGGGACAACCGGCCGATGAGCGCCCCGGTCTCGTCGGTGGAGCCGTCGTCCACGATGAGGAGTTCCCAGGGCCGCCTCAACGCGTCGAGGGCCGGAAAGAGTCGGGCGAAAAGATAGGGCAAGTTGGCCGCTTCGTCGTAGGCCGGGATCAGGACCTGAACCCTGTCCTTCATGTTCGCCTCCTTCAAAGTCCCCAGCGTTCCCGCGGCACCCCAGCATGCCGCCTGGCGATGACCCACTGCCATCTCCTGGTTTGCCCATCCGGTGACTCCGGACGCCCGCGATTCGGTCACACGCCCGGCTTTCGCCCGATCACGATGACCTCCAGCACGTTGAGACGCCTTGCGCGAACGTCGACGAACCCGGTATCCTCCACCATGGCCACCAGGTCTGCCTCCGGGTAGATCCGGCCTTCCCCGGTTCGGCACACCAGAAACACCAGGCTGTAGAGCACCGGTTCCTCCACCAGGAACCCGTTTCGGTCCTCACGAACCACAGGACCACACACCAGCACCGTGCCCCCCGGCTCCAGAGCCTCCCAGGCCTTTCTCAACAGGATCCGGTTGCGCTCAGGGGAGAACATGTTCATGAAATGTATGAACTGTATCAGGTCGGCGCCTCGAGGCAAGGGGGATTCAAAAGCGTCGAGTCCCACCACCTCGATACGGTCGGAAAGACCGTTTTCCTCGATGTTCCGACGGGACCGTTCCAGGCCCGGAGAATCGGGCAGGTCGATCACCGTGCCCTTGAGGTCCGGATGTCGTCCGGCCACCTGGACCAACAACTCCGCATCGTTGCACCCCACGTCCATCACGTGCCGGAACGGCCCGTAGTCGAACCGTGCCAGCAACCGCCCACGATTGCGACGGGAATGGCCCGAAATGACCGGGGTCCAGGCCTCGTCCAGTTCTGGAATGTCGCGTTTGGCCTCGTAGAAGTTGCCTTCGTTCAATCCGTACACCTGGTAGAGTCCCATGGGCTTGCCCTGCTCCACCGCCTCCCGTGTGTAGAATAGCTGACGGTACATCAGCGTGTTCGCCTGGCGAAAGTGGGCCTTCAACATGTCCAGGTCGCCGGGATACGCCACCGAAAACCGCCCGTTCCGCTTGTGGAGTCCCCTGGCTGCGGCACAGGCGTCCAGGACGATACCCAGGCCATGGACGTTGCCGACACCGAGTGCCCGGCCGATCGCCTCCTGGGTGAGTCCCGGGCGCTGCTTCAGCAAATCGAACACGCCCAATTCGAGACCCGTGCGCACGGCCTGAAACGCGATGGGGCCGTAGAGCACATGGGTCATCCAACGGAATCCCCCCCGATTGGGAAACAGGTCATACCCTGACCGATAAATCCAGCGGACGGGGTTGAAACTTCCCTTTCGGACCCGCATGAAGGCCACAAACAGCAGAGCGAAAACCGCGAGGACGGGCAAGCATTCCATGGGTGCCTCCCTCGAGTGGTCGCCTGGCAGCCGGCCCGACCCAGGGGTTCGCCCGTTGCTTCGCACGTGACGACGAGGTCCCGGACTCCCGGCGACGCGATTGCCGATCTGAAACCTTCCTGACATTCCTACCATTGATTGTCCAGGGCGCATAGCCCATAATGCCAACATTTGCGCACTGCCGTTTCTGCCGGAGGAGACCTCGAGCTGGTGAGAATTGCGATCCGGGGCCCCAACTGGGTGGGCGACACCGTCCTTGCCTGTGCGGTGGCGGACTACCTGGCCTGCCGCACGCCTCAGGCAACCATTCATATCTGGTGCCGTCCTCACCTCGCGGGACTCGTTGCCTTGAATGGAACCGGAGCCAGGCGGGCACGTACCACGATCCACCTGCTCCCACCGGGCAAGGGGCCGGGCGAGGTCCTGGCCACCGCTCGATCCATGCATGGACTCGCTCCGGACGCCGCACTCTTGCTCGCCCCCTCGTTGCGTGCCGGACTCGAGGCGTTCCTGGCAGGCGCTCCCATCCGGATTGGCTACCCTGACGACCACCGTGCACCGCTCTTGACACACACAATCCACCGGCCAGGGAACGGATCGGCCCCCCCTTTCTCGAGGCACATCCTGGACGAGTGGCTCGACCTGGCAAATACGCTCGTGCGCAGCGTCGAGAAACACGCCAGTGCGTCTTCCCGAGGCACTGCGTCCACCCCCACCCGGCCGTGCCAATCGGAGACAACCTCCCGCTTCGGAGAGATCCCCTCGCCACGGAACCTGGTTCGGCACACGCTGGCTATCCCACCGGCTCTCCGCCGACTGGGAACGACCCTGGTATCGAAGTGCCGGTCAGGCGCCCGTGGGCCTCTGGTTGCGGTCGCCCCGTTCGTGGGTGGCGGCAAGACTCGAGCCTGGCCAATCCAGGACTACGCTGCGGTCGTTGTCGGCCTGGCCACGCGGCTGAGAGCCGACGTGGTGGTTCTGGGCGGGCCATCGGATCGATGGCCACGGTTTCCATCGAGGAGCCATCGGGTCCGAACGCCCGGCCAGGGCCGGACAACGCTCCTCCTGGGATCTTCCCACCTCCCTCTGCCTGTCGCTGCGGCCCTCCTGGAACAGGTGGACCTGCTCGTCACCAACGACAGCGGACTCATGCACGTGGCGGCAGCTCTCGGGACTCCGGTTGTCGCACTTTTCGGCCCCACCTTGCCCGCATTGACCGGACCCTATGTTCTCGAGGCTCGAGACGGGGCTCCCCACGTCCTGCTCGAGCCTGCAGGGGCTCCGTGCACAGGGTGCTATCAAAGCCGGTGCCCCTGTGATCAGGTGTGCCTCCGGGCGATCACGCCGGACCAGGTGCTGGAATCGGTGGCAAACCGCCTGGCGCTTCCGGCAGGAGAAAAGGGGGCGCTCCCATGTTGCGTGTGACGGCCGTTCGCTTCAGTTCGCTCGGAGACGTGGTCCTCACCCTCCCTGCCCTGGCGGCCGTTCGCGCGCACCATCCACATGTCCACATCACCTACGCAACGCGCGAACCGTTCGCACGACTGCTCCGTATCTCGCCGCTCATCGACCAGGTGTGGACACTGGAGAGAACGGGAGGTGTCCCGGCGCTGGCCCAACGGGCTCGGTTGGCAGGCACCCATGCGGTTCTGGATTTCCACGACAACTTGCGAAGCCATTTCATGACCCTGGAGATGGGCCGCATTCCCACGTTCCGAACTCCGGGCAAGCGGCTGGCACGCTGGCGAATCCTGGCCTGCCGCGGGCAAGATATGCATCGGGCGCCTGACGTGGAGCCGGTGTGGCGTCGCCATTGCCGGACCGTGGCCCGGTTGCTGCACTCCCGGGTCGGAAGCCCGCCCAGGGCGTCCAGTCCGACCATCCCGACGCCGGGGGCATGGGACCCATCACAGGAGCGGGCACGTGCCTCGTTGCCCTTGCTCTGTGCCGACGCAGGCGCTTCCTGGGCCGATCAACACCTGCCAAGGGGAGCAACACGGGTGGCCCTCCTGCCTGGTGCGCGGTACGCCAACAAGCGGTGGCCGGCACTGGCCTACCGCGCGCTGGCAGGACGGCTCGAGTCGTCCGGAGTCGTGCCCGTGCTCTTCGGGTCTGCGGACGAGGTCCCCTTGCTGCAATTCGTGGCCGAAGGCGCCCGTCATGCAGTGCTGGTGCCTTCGGACTGGCCGATCATGGTCGCGGCGCTCCACCGCTGCCGGACGGCGGTGGGGAACGACTCCGGACTCACCCACCTGGCGGAGGCGGTGGGCACACCAGTGGTGGCCCTGTTCGGTCCCACCACGCCGGCGTTCGGATTCGGCCCCAGGCTCGCCCTGTCGACCGTGATCCAGCAGCACACCCGGTGTCGGCCATGCACCCGCCACGGAGGAAACTCCTGCCGGACCGGGGATCACCGCTGCCTCGCGACCATCACCCCGGATGAGGTCGCCGCCGTCGTTCTCGAGACGATATCGAAGCACGAGGCCCTGAAGGACATGCCTCATCCGGGGCTGCGCCCGAACGGTTTCGGTCGCTCATGCCTGTATCTCCGGATACCATGAGTCCATGCACACAGGCCCAGGCGAGGGCCGCCGCCGACCCCGATTGAAGGAGAGGAGTCCCGATGAGAGCGTACAATCGACCATCGCCATGCAAGAATGCGCACCGGCTATCATCTCCTCACGCGCGCCTCGATGTACTCCGAAAGCGCGTGGGCGTACTGGCGCTTGCTGGAGCGGTATGGATCGCAGCCCCCTCGGCAGCAGAGGCGATGCGTCCGCCGGTTCCCCCGGTTTCCGGGAAACAGACAACCGCGCGGACCGACGATCCACCGGTGCTTTCCGACGGGTGCGGGCATCGACTCGTGCTCCACGCAGACCCGTTCTCGATGGAATTGACGGATGAGGCCGGAATGGTGCTGTCGAGCATGGATCCCGGAGGAATTCGCGTTGGTTCTGTCCCGGCCATCGATCCTGACTACAACTATGACCCGTGGTACTTCTATCAGCGCCTGTTTCCTCGAGCCGCGGACGGCCCTCCGGGACTCCGGTGGCTCCAGGTGGAACGCATCGATCACTGGAGCCTGGAGGGCGAAGGCGTTCGACTGTACCTGCGCCTGAACGACGGGGCCTCGGCGGAAATGACGGTCAAACCATCGTGCCCCACCGCCTACCGATTCGAGTTCGCAGCTCAGGACACGCCCACTGCCTACGTGGGGCTGGACTTTGCAGCCCCTGCGCAGGAGCGCTACTACGGTCTCGGGGAATACTTTGACAGCGTGGAGCACCGGGGACGGATCCGGGCCATGCAATTCGAACTCGACCTGCGGAACCTGGACGACTTCTACAACGAAGCCCATGTGCCGGTGCCGTTCCTGATCTCGACTCGAGGCTGGGGCCTGTTCGTGGAGGACATGCACCCCGGCATCTTCGACGTGGCAGCCACCCAGGTCAACAAGGTCCGGGTGGAATTCGGGACTCGAGGTGTCCGCTTCTACTGGATGGCGGCTTCCCACCCGTTGGACCTCGTGGAGACTTACACCGGCCTCACCGGGGCACCGGCGATCCCGCCGGTCTGGGCGTTTGCACCCATTTTCTGGCGTGACGAGGTGTCCGGTCAGGAGATGGTCCTCGAGGACGCCGCGGCCATCCGGGAGTACGGGATCACGGGGAGCGGCATGTGGCTGGACCGACCCTACGAAACCTATATCACCTCGATGGACTTCGACCCTGCCCGCTTTCCGGATCCGGAGTCGATGGTCCAGACGCTGCACGATACCGGATTCCGGCTGGCTGGCTGGAACGTCCCCTACCTGGATCCGGAAGACCCGGCCTATCCCCTGTTCGAGTCCGAAGGGTGGTTCGTGAAGGCTCTGGCCGAACATAACAAGTTCGGCCCCATGATCGACTTCACCCATCCCGAGGCCATGGCCTACTGGCAAGACCGGGTCCGAGAGGCGATCGCACGCGGATTCGAAGGGTGGAAGATGGACTACGGCGAGGACGTCATCCACGGTGTGGCGCACCGCGCCCTGCACGCTGATTTCTATAATGGAGAGGACGCGGACACCATGCACCACTGGTACTCGAGCTTCTACCACCAGGCCTACTTCGAGCCCTACCAGCCCGAGGACGTGTTCATCATCTCCCGGGGCGGCGTCTACGGCGGTCAGACCCTTACGTCGGTCATCTGGCCCGGCGACCTGGACACCGATTTCTCCTACATGTATGAAAACGGCCAGGTGGGCGGTCTGCCGGCGGCCATGATCGCCGGGCTGAGCCTGTCGGCGAGCGGGTACCCCTTCTACGCTTCTGATACCGGCGGCTACCGCACGCCGCGGCCCACCAGTGAGCAACTTCTCCGCTGGACTCAGTACTCCGCGTTCCTCCCCATCATGCAGTACGGCGGGTGCGGGGACGACGACATATCCTGCAATCCCTGGGATTTCTCGGATCAAGGAGAGCGAACCTACACCGAGCAGACCCTCGAGATCTTTGCCACCTACGCCCGCCTGCATACCCGGCTGTTCCCGTTTTTCTACTCCCTGGCGGAAAAGGCGCGCATGCACGGGACCCCACCGGTGGCGCCCTACGGCCTCTACTGGCCGGATACAGGCACCCACCCGGACGATGAAATGGTGGTCGGTGACGCACTGCTCGTGGCACCTCTGGTGCGGGGTGGGGAAAGTCGGACACTGTACCTCCCGGAAGGGCGCTTCGTGGACTTCTGGACCGGCGCAGAATGGCAAGGCCCCATGGAAACCACCGTCCAGATGCCTCTGGACCGCGTCCCACTCTTTTTCCTGGACGGCGCCATCGTGCCCATGCTGCGTCCCGGCGTTCAGACGTTGGCTCCTGTGGCGGACCCGTCCATCGACAGCTTTGATGACGACGCCGGGCGCGTGTGGGGATACGTGGTTCCGGCAGACTCGGCCACCTCGTTCGACCTCCCGTTCCGTGGTGGCACTCTCTGGGCCATCCGTCTGGACGCGCAACAGGTACAGTTCGGTTTCACTCCATCCTCCACCGGTACTCGCTTCAGAGGCGTGGCCATGCAGGTGTATGCCCCGGGAACCACCCGAGTCACCCTCGAGGGGCAAGGAACGCTTCCACAGGCGTCCCCCGAAGAGACCGCCACCTGCGCCGCTTGCTTCGCCTCGGCCCCGGACACGCCATGGGTCTGGATTGGTATCGACCACCTGGACGGCTGGACGGTGACGCTCGAGTGAAAACAGGCCGGAACGGGGGGTGAACCGACACGCGAAGGCAGAGGCTGAGGTGCGGTGGGAGGCAGAGAGTTGATGGGAGCCCGACGACGAGGACGATACCGGCCCGGGTTCTCCGCGCCGACCAAAGCCTTCCTCCTGGGCCTGCTCTTCCTCTTTCTGCTCCTCGAAACCGCATTGCGGGTCACCGGGGCATTCTATCGCCCACAAACCGCTCACCTCGCCCCCCCGGTGGGCGGCGATCATTCCATCCGCGTGCTCTGCCTGGGAGACTCGTTCACCTACGGCATCGGGGCTTCCTCGGGCCACGACTACCCTCACCAACTCGCCCGCACTCTCCAACAGATGCCCGTGCGGGCCAGTGCCACACACACCCGGAAAACCTGGACCGTGTTCAATGGTGGAATCCCCGGTGCCAATACCGCCACCGTGCTGAGTACCCTTGACACGTCTCTCCCCCTTTTCCAGCCCCACGTGGTCGTGGTGCTCGCCGGGACCAACAACGAGATGAACTATGCCGGCTACCGAGCTTACCTGGACCGCAACACCTGGAGCGCCCACCTGGTCGCCACCCTCCACACCCTCCGCGTGGTTCGCCTCTTCAGTTTCATGACCACCCGGTTCCGGGAACTCGAGCGCGCCGGGAAACGTGGGCCGTCGGAAAGCCTTCGGCAGCCCGGACACGGCCGCCTGGCCGGCGCTTACAAGGCATGGCATCAACGGACAAGGCCGAATGAAACGCTCCCTCCGGCATTCCTCGAAGGGGTGGATTGGCTGGCTGTGGGACTCCATCAACGGGCCCTCGAGGCGTTCCGACGCGGCATCGAATCCTCCACACGGAATACCCACCTGTGCTGGGGGATGGGAGAGGCCTACCGAGGCCTTCTCGAACTGGACCAGGCCCGGCGATGGTTCCAGGAAGCACACCGATCAGACCCTGCCAACCCGTGGCCCTACTACAGTCTGGGACGACTCGCACTCGACCAGGAGGACGACCCCACCGAGGCACGGAACTGGTTTGCCCGGGGCATGGAGGCCGCCCCAGATTTCGGCAACAACTACGCCGGAACGGCCATCATCGCCTGGACCAGCGACCACCAACCCGAACAGGCCATCGACTTGCTCCGCCGTTGCATCCAGGTGGACCCGGACAACACCGATTGCTACCCCGAACTCGCCGCGCTCGCCAAGCACCTCGGAATGGCCAGCGAAACCGCTTCCTTCCTCGAAAACACAGCCAAAGGGCATCCTCTTGCCCAGGACTACGCGCGCATGCTCCGCGTCTCCTCCACCCCCGAACGGGTCGCCGCCTGGATCCGGACCGACCTGACCCGGATCGTGCAACAGGTGCGTGATGCGGGGGCAATCCCTGTCCTGCTCACCTACCCCAACCCGGAGCCAACAAACGCCATCGTCACTCAGGTCGCCCAGACGTCGCATTGCATCCTGGTGGACCTCGAGTCCGTCTTCCTCAACCTGCTCGACCAAGGAACCCCCCGAAACGCCCTGTTTGTCCCGGATGGCCATTGCAATGACCGCGGTTATGGTATCATTGCACAGCGGGTCGCCCGAACCGTCTCGACGCTCGAGGGCCTGCCTGCCGCCACGGCCGAGTAGGTACCAGGCGAACTGCCGGGACGCGCGGGTATCCCGTATTCCTCGCATGAATGACATCCGATGGAGGTAACGGTCGTGGAATACACGGAGCAACAACGAAGGGAGTTCATTCAGGAATTCGGGCGCAGGCGGAAGCGTCAACTGACGGTGACGCTTCCGGTCATGGTCGTGGTGGTTCTGGCTTCGCTGGACCTGGAAGGGGAGGCACACTACTTCCACTTCCTGTCTCTGGAAATGCTCACGGGCTTGACGATCCTGCTCGTGTTGGGAATCCTCCTGTTTTCCTTGAAAAATTGGCGTTGCCCGGCCTGCAACAAGTATCTCGGCAAGGGGTGGAATCCTCGATACTGCCCCCACTGCGGAATCCAGCTCACCGGCGAATTCCAGCCAAGGTAGGGCGCCCGGACACTTCCCCGCCGTCCGGACCGACCGAGGACACGGGGAGTCCCGGTCACCGGACGAACACCTGGAAGAACAGGTTCCAGCTTGCATCGTGATTATTGTTGAATCCGCCTGGATTGCACCCCTGGATCCCCCACGGGGATTCCCAGGCATGACTCCCCCCCAGGTCCCCATTGAGCTTGCCCGCCTGGCCGGTGATGGCGATGAACTTGGACGCCAACCCCTTGTTGGTCACGCCGACGTAAGCCTCGTCTGACGAGATGAGCCAGGTCAACTGGTGCCAGTTGTAGTCCCAAAATGATGAGGTCTCGGCAAACGCGTCGATCATGTAGTAGATGGAAGCGTCGGTGTCGGGCCATTCCTTGCAATACACCCGCTCCTGGGTGTGCGCAATGCGGGACTTGGGGTAGACAGCGATATCGTCCATGTTCATGGCCACAATCTGACGCAGGTTGTCCCAGTTGGAAGGGGTGTTGCTGTTCGGCGCCACCTCGCTGGTATAGTCGTAGGGGTCGGGCTCATACTCCACGTAGGTCAGGGTCCATCCCCCCCCGGCGGTGGTCATGTCGCACCAGGTTTCGATGGGGGACTCTCCCCCCAACCCGTCGGGATCGATGGTGTAGTAGCCGCTCTCGGCGTCGGGCACGGCAGCCAGGAGTTCGCGACAGTTGGCGAAGTAGACCGATTCGTCCACGTCCCCGTCGCAGTCGTCATCCACGCCGTTCGCCTGTTCCACCTGGCCGGGAAACACGGCCGGGTTGCTGTCGTCACAGTCCGTTGCGTCGGTCACGTAGCCTTCCGGAGCGGTGCAGGCATCCACACCCACGGCCTGAGCGTCGCCGAAGGTATCGCCATCTGTATCTGGATAGAAGGTAGAGAGCACGCCTTCGTCCACTGCCAGGTCGCAGTCGTCATCCTCCCCGTTGCATGTCTCTTCGGCGCCGGGGTGGACTTGGGACGACCCGTCGTCACAATCGGAAGCGTCGCCGATGTAGCCTTCCGGCGCGTCGCAGGCAAGGACAGTATCGGAGGCGTTCCCGTACCCGTCGCCATCCCTGTCCGCATACCAGGTCGACTTCACACCCTCATCAATCCCTCCACCTGCGAGGCCCTCGTCGCAGTCGTCGTCCACTCCGTTGCACACCTCGGCAGCCCCCGGAAAGACGGTCGAATCCGTGTCGTCGCAGTCGCGATCGTTGAGTACGTATCCCTCCAGCGCGGTACAGGAGAGAACACTGCCTGTCGGGTCGCCAAAGCCGTCCCCGTCCATGTCTGGATACAGGACGAACCCAACGCCCTCGTCGACGCTCCCGTCGCAATCGTCGTCGATTTCATTGCACACCTCCTGGGCCGCAGGATTCACAGCATCGTTGGTGTCCCGGCAGTCGGTGGCGTCGACCACGAACCCATCCGGGAGGGAGCACGCCTCGGTGCTCACTCCCGGGTCTCCGAAGCCGTCCCGGTCTGCGTCCTGGTAGTAGGTGGTCGTCAACCCCTCGTCCACAGCGCCGTCACAGTCGTCGTCCACTCCGTTGCAGGTCTCCTCGGCGTCCGGGTAGACCGCGGGATCCCCGTCGTCGCAGTCTCCTCCACCGACCTCGACGCCGGTGTGACCATCGCCATCCACGTCCACCAGGTCGGTGCTCGAGCAGTCCTGGTCGATTCCGTCGTAAGGGATCTCGTCTGCACCAGGATACACATCAGCGGCATA
>CAYQMG010000204.1:0-125073 GCA_964418585.1 uncultured Gammaproteobacteria bacterium
CAGGGATTGAAACCGCCACCCGAGCGCTCGGAGCACGATGGGCACCGCCCGCCTCAGAACGACATCCAGAAGAACAGGGATTGAAACCCTGTCATGGCGTCCACGATCCGGATCAACTCGTCCGGCCTCAGAACGACATCCAGAAGAACAGGGATTGAAACGATATTGAACGTGATCGAGGAGTTCTGACTGTACTTGCCTCAGAACGACATCCAGAAGAACAGGGATTGAAACATCTCCTCGACGCCCCAACCGGCCGAGAACAGGGCGGCCTCAGAACGACATCCAGAAGAACAGGGATTGAAACCCAACATGTCTCGTCCTCCTGATTCGCGGGCGACCAGGCTCAGAACGACATCCAGAAGAACAAGGATTGAAACACTCGGTCAACGGCGTGACCGGAACGGCGCTGTCCGAGCCTCAGAATGACATCCAGAAGAACAGGGATTGAAACTGTGCTGAACGTTATACAACGCAATTCCCGCGATAGCCTCAGAACGACATCCAGAAGAGCAGGGATTGAAACCGAGGCGGCATCGATGGCGTGGGGTTGTCTGTCGTGCCTCAGAACGACATCCAGAAGAACGGGGATTGAAACGGGATGGGAATGGGACGTTTCATGGCCGGCCGCGCTGTGCCTCAGAACGAGATCCAGAAGAACAGAGATTGAAACTCGAAAGGCCCGCCGGGCCGCCCTCCAGGCTGCCTGGCCGCAGAACGACATGCAG
Organism: uncultured Gammaproteobacteria bacterium; assembly: GCA_964418585.1. Classification (GTDB taxonomy): domain Bacteria; phylum Myxococcota_A; class UBA796; order JAJRTE01; family JAJRTE01; genus JAJRTE01. The sequence goes on from CAYQMG010000204.1 coordinate 729, forward strand.
AAAAGCAGGGATTGAAACCCCATCCCCCACCGGTACAGTGTCACTTTTGGCCGGGCCTCTGAACGACATCCAGAATAGCAGGGGACAGTGAATGGTGGGACAGTGGATGAGGTCTGGAGACATGGAGAGTTACAGAGGGTGGTACGTTCAACGGTCTGTGAATTGAATGGCGTGTCTGGTTTTGCGTTTGAGGCGCAATTTGAGGTGGTTCGATAGGTTTCTGAACGGTGGGGCGAGTTCGGGGTTCATTCAGGATTGGGAGCGGGAATGCTGGAGGGAACTCCCTGGCGGAAGAGGTGAGGGGTGGGTTTCGTCAGAGGCGGTGGAACCTTCATGCTCGACAGGATGTCGAAATGAGAACCGGTGAGGTGTCAGTTCTGCAGACCGGGTGCAGGGCGCGATGGTTGAAAAAGGCGACGTTGGAGGTGAAAGTGAGGGGGCGTAGTGCGTGGGGTGGATTTGGGGGCCTGAGCGGGTGAGCATTTGGTCTCGGGGCGGTTCACCAGGCGGGCGTGGTGAATGAGCAGCGTTTCGGGGGGCATGGGAAGGCAGAGTGCTCGTTGTCACCGGCATGAGTTGTTCCTCGGGCGCGAGAGGATGTTGGGGGAAGAAATATTTGGGAGATGCGTTTCCTCGTGGTCAGGTGCGCTTCTCAGGCGCAAGATGATGTCGAGAAGAGGGCGCGGAGAGATTTCAGTTCCGTGGGCAGGGGGCGGGTCGCGAAGGCGGTGGTCAGGCGATGTCGGGGATGACACGAAGCTTGGGGCAGGGCGTGAATTGGGCTTGGGGTCGTGTGAAGTTGAGAGCGTGCGCTGTGTCATGTGGAAACGGCGTTCTTCGAGGTGACGGTTTGTTGACAGGAGAGGTATGCGAGAGGTGATTTTGGTTGTGGGTAGGTGAAGAGGCTCGTGATGCAGGGTGCTGAAGGTCCATGGAGAGGCGTTCTTCGAGGCGACGGTTTGTTGACGGGAGAGGTATGCGAGAGGTGACTATGGTTGTGGGTAGGCGAAGAGGCTCGTGATGGACAGAATGCCGACAATCACACAGAACTGGAGTTCTTTGGGGGTCACGGATCGTTGACAGGGGAAGTGTGCGAGAGGTGGCCTTCCTCGGGGCCAGGTCGAGTTGCTTGGGGGACGGTAGGATACCGAGGGGCGGGGGGGAGGTTACTTCGCCTGGGCCACGCACAGGGGCTCGTTGGTTGGGGGCGCGTGGAATGGTTTTGGAACAGGTGTGAAGGGCCGGGGGGTCAGGGCGTGGTGGTGTTCACGCATTCTCCGGCATAGTCCACAGAAACGCCTGCCGCTGCAGCGTCGCACTCGTTGGAGTAGGTCTTGCCGTCACACCCGCAGACGGGATTCCAGTAGAGGGGGCACACGTCCGGTTGCTCCATGCACATGCCGGTCTCTGCCTCGCATTTTTCGAAGTAGCAATAGGTGCCTTCCTTGCAGGAGCTGTTGTCGTAGCAGAGTTCGACCGGGTTCACGCATTCCCCGGGGTAACTGACGTTGACGCCTGCGGCGGCGGCGAAGCATTCGTTGGAATAGGTCTGGCCGTCACATCCGCAAACCGGGTCCCAGTTCTCGGTGCAGGCGTCGGGCCTCGATACGCATTTTCCCGGCTCGGCGCTGATAGCTCCGCACCCTTCGTCGAAGTAGCAGTAGGTGTCGGCTGAACAGTCATCGTTGGTCAAACAGGTGGTAGTTTGAGGTCTGCATTCTCCTTCGTAGGCCAGGGAGACCCCCGCCTGGGTAGCCTCGCACTTGTTCGAGTAGGTCTTGCCGTCACACCCGCAGACCGGGTCGTAAAACAGGGGGCATTCCTCAGGGATCTCGGTGCAGATTCCCATGTTGTCCATGATCTCGCAGGTGCCGATGGGGTAGATGCAGACGTAGCCGGGGTCGCAGGTGAGGCCGAGGAGCCCGCCGCATTCCTGCTGCTCAGTCGGCGTGCATTCCCCTTCGTGGTCCACGTTGACGCCTGCGGCGGCCGCGAAACATTCGTTGGAGTAGGTCACCCCGTCACACCCACACACCGGGTCCCACACATCCTCACACACGTCTGGCCGCTCCTTGCACACGCCTTCTTCCACCGTTCCGTCGGATGTGATATCGCCGCACCCTTCTTTGAAATAGCAATACTCGGTCGCGCCGCAGTCCGTGTTGTCCTTGCAGGTCACTGGTTCGGCCTTGCACTCCCCCTCATAGTCCACGTTGACGCCGGCCGCAGCGGCTTCGCAGTCGTTGGAGTAAGTCTTCCCGTCGCAACCGCAGACCGGCTTCCAGAGCAGGGGACACACTTCAGGGCGTTCGGTGCACACGCCGTCCAGGACCGTGCCGTCAGGCGTCGGCCCGCACCCTTCCTCGAAGTAGCAGTACTCGGTCTTGGTGCAGTCCTCGTTGTCCTTGCATGCAACGACCTGAGGCTTGCATTCCCCTTCGTAGTCCACCGAGACTCCCGCCGCCGCAGCCATGCACGCGTTGGAGTAGGTGTTGCCGTCACAGCCACACACCGGTGCGTACTCGGCCGTGCAGGCTTCAGGCCTGGGCTCACACACCCCCGACTTGGCGCCGCAGTCGTCGAAATGACAGTACTCGGTCTCCTGGCACATGTCGTTTGACCAGCAAATGACCTCCTCGCATTGAGGACCATCCACGATCCCATCACAATCGTTGTCGATTCCGTCGCAGATCTCCTCCGCTCCGGGGTGGACCTCGGGATTGGTGTCGTCGCAGTCCCCGTCTGCCACGGTCCACCCGTCTCCGTCCTCGTCCGGACTTGGGCATTCGGAAGCGCCCCCCGCAGTGACGAGAGCGCCGGCGAGCAGGACGGTCCTGGTGATTCTCCACATCGTTTCCCGGTTCATGGCTCCTCCCATTTTGTTCGTTGTCGATGTCGTTGAGGATGGCACCCCATCCGTGTACCCGTTGCAGTCGTTGTCGACGCCGTCATCACAATTCTCTTCCGCTCCTGGATGGACCGCTGCGTCCCGGTCGTCACAGTCTCCACCCACAACCACGTAGGCATCGGGCGGAGGCTCGCACAGAACCACAGCGCTGAGGTCCTCTCCCCAGCCATCTCCATCCGCATCCAGGTAGTAGACCGGACACGGCGTCGGTGTGACATCGGGAAGCGGGACCTTCTCGATGGCACAGTCCTGGATATCGGCTCGATAGTCGTTGCAGTCCTCCGGCGGACACAAGCCATCTCCGTCGTAGTCGCACAATGGACGGGACGTGCAGGCGGAAACAAGGACCACCAACACGGTCGAGATCCCCAGAGTGGCACCCGTCCACGTCCGGGCCCGGGACCGCGAGCCGGAAGCGGGAGGCCTCGAGGGGAAGCCGGTGGCGGCCGCGTGCAACGTTGCTCCACGCTTCATGACAGTCCCGTCCTCCTCAACCAGGTTTCCGCCACCTGGCGAGCGGATGTGACCAGAAATTTCACCTTCCCCTCCGTCATCACCAGGAGACGCCGATACCTGCAGCGAGCCCCCGTTCCCACGAGACCGGCCGCGGCCCGTCGGTCACGGAAGGAAGCTGAAATCGCAGCAACTCGATACGGACAAAAGGCCCGATGGATGGACTGCGATTCCACCACGGGGTCCACGCTACCGTCACGTCTGCACTGGTATTGCCCAGGAACAAGAATCGGTTTTCCGATATGCCTTCTGCATCTGCAGAAGGGTCGTCGAGAAAATGGACGCCGTCGGTGACCACCCCGGGAGCCCATGCCACCCCCAGTCCCAGTCCCAGTCGGCCTCGACGCAGCACCAGATCCTGCACCATCAGCGGACCCACCCGCGCCTCGTTGTGAAGTGCTCCCGAGACCATGCTCTTGGCGTTGACCCACAGGTCGGCATAGCGGACCGTCGACACCTGAAAGACAACGCCTGCAGAGAGGAACCACCTGCCTCTGTCCAGACACGGCCAGGTTCGGGCCAGCCGCACCAACCCCCCTGGCCGCGGCTCCCCCGTGCCCCCGAGGTCCGGGCCGACCCTCGGCGAGGGGGCGCCCACTCTCAGGGTCCAATGAGGTCGGGCGAACCGGGCCCGCTCGTGTGTGCGCCTGAATGGACTGTTCAGGATGGAACGTTCCTCGTTTGCACTGATGATCCAGGTTTCCGTGCCGTCAGGCGGGTCGCCTTCCCCCTTCATGCCCTCCGGCAGCAATACGACGAAACGGCCCGAGCTGCTCAGGTCCAAGGCGGTGATGTCTCGTCCCACGACAAGTTGGATACGCTCCGCCGGATATCCAGGGTGCAGCCATGTGTCGCGGCGAAGGAACCGCAACAAGGTGTAGGAGCCCGGCCTGAGTCGAATCACCGTGGGACGCAGTCCTTCATGGTACACTTCCGCGATCAGACGACGGGACATTCCCTGGACGATCCGCACCTGACCGTGCGGAAACCCGGGCTCGAGTCGGATGCCTCCGAGTCGCGTGGCATCCAGATCGATGACCGTGGCCTGATGGTCCTTGCGCGGCGGCACGACGACCACCTGGGGCCCACCCGCCTGACCGGAAAACTGCGAGGCCACGTAGCGTCCCCACTCCCGAAAGGTGATCTTGCCATCGTCGTTCAGGTCTGCAGGACCACGCAAGGCGCTCAGACCGACGAGGGTAAGCAAGCCACTTGCAAAGTAATCATGCTCTGGAGCTGCCGTGGTCGCTCCGATGATACCCAGCCATCGAGGGCGTTCGGGGGTGGTCATTTCCGAATCATCGAAAATCGGAGGTGGGGGCAGCGTGGTCGTGCGGTCACCGTCGCGTACCACTTGCGCCAGGTGGCAGCCGTCCATGAGCGCAAACACCTCGTCAGCCCCCACTCGAGCCAGGCTTAGACGGAACGACCGGGCAGGGAGACGCTGGTCGGCAAAGTGAAGGATACCTCCTCGCTCTCCGTGTCCCGAAAAATGAAGAAACAGGTGGATGCGAACGTTTGGTCGGGACCGGGCTTCAGAAACCACCCGTGCCATCTCGGTCAAGGCCTGGTCCCAGGCGTCAATGGTCGGGGGCCTGTGAGCCAGGAGCCGGGCCGATGGTCGGATGGCGAGCGTTTCGGCATCCGGGTCCACCAACAGCCAAAGTGCGCCGTATGGGTGCAGCTCCAGGAAGTTCTCCGCGGCAGACAGGGCATCGTCGTCGGCGTAGCGGAGATCCCGCGTCGGATCGCCCACATAGTGATTGTTGCCGATGACCAGGGCGAGATCTACCACGTCGTCGGCACACAGAGCACTCCCAGGAACCACAAGCATGAGCAGCCATCCGCACCAGACCGGCCATGCGTGCTTCACGGATCGTCCCCCTCTGTGTCCTCAAGGTGGATCCGCACTTCGTGTATCGATCCACCCTGTACCACCTCGACGACCAGCCAGCTCCCACGGGCCAACCCGTACCGGCTCAAGGAACCCAGATTCAGAGTGCCTCCCAGCAGCAGGTCCACATCGGTAGGATCCGCTTCCCCTCGAACGACCGGAACCGGCAACCGGCGGCGCACGCCATGGTCCTCGAGGAACAATGTCATCTCTGCCCTCCACCCGGACCCGGGCTCGAGGCGCTCGGGTCGGTTGACTCGGACTTGCAGACGCGACTCCGGCGGAACTCGAGCCTCGAGCACCCCTTCCCCCGTGGGTTTCAACAGGACACTTCTCGCCACACCGTCGTCCACCTCGACCCATAGGGCCACCGGCAGGAACTCCGGTTCATGGTCCGACCCAGACTCCGAGGTCTCACCCTTCCATCGAAAATCACCCGGCTGAACACCCCCAGTTTCCACGAACCGGTACCACGTGGCCACACCTGCCAGCAGCACAGCAGCCACGGCCGCACCCCGGTACCATCTCACATGACCACTCAACGGGCGCTCCGGAATGGAATCGTGGCCAGTCTTGTGGGTAGGACCCGGCCGCGCTGAGATCAGACGAAGGCCTTTTCCCGATATCGTGGAGAAAGGGTCGGTGCGGGTCGAGCGGGTGCTTCGTTCCATTCCCGGAATGGAAAGGAGCCGCGTCTCGAGTCCAGGCTCGAGAGGCGTGCACGGATCTGACAACGCTGCGAATTGCTCCCACACAGGGTGCAACAAGGCCGCCTCGAGCGCCATCACGGCAGCCAGATCTCCCCGGTCCGTTTCGTTCGCCGCCACACGGGCACGGACATGCGCGTTCTCCGCTGCGTCAGGCTCCTCCAGGTATCGCAACAACGCCTCCGTGGACAGGCGGTTGCGTCTCTCGAGTGTGCTCTTGCCCTGATCCATCCCGGGTCTCCTCGCATCGATCCCCGGCCTGGCTGCCCCTGTCCGCCCCCGTCGCTCCACACATCGCCTGAGTTGCGCAAGCGCTCGGTGTCGCCGCTTCCGGACCCGGTCCCCCCGCCACGGACCTTGCGACGCCCACGCAGGATCCTGGTTGAGCACTTCCGCAACCTGAACGTCGGTCATCGGTGGCGCCGGATCCCCTTCTTTCCCAACGTCGCACCGTCCGTAGTAGCGGTCCACGATGGTCCGATCGAGCGGCCGGAGTCTCTCGAGACATTCGTCCAGGGACAACGTTCGCCAATCCGCGTCGCGTTCCACCTCCACCGCGTCATGAGGCGCAGCGCCGACCGCGTCGCGCAACCGAAGAAATCGCTGCTGGCATCGCAGGTACGTGAGATACTCGAACCGCGCGATCCCATGGAGCCACGGACCGGGATCGCCCCCACGGAACTCGTTTCGCTTCACCCACGCGCGCTCGAACGTGCGTTGCAGGAGATCATCGGCATCGTCCTCTCGACCACACGTCATGCGGCAAAGGATGCGGCGAAGGATCGGACCTTGAGTGCGAACCGCTTCTTCGAATGCAGCCAAGCCAAGGGCCATGGTTGCTCCTGCAGGCCTCTCATCCGGGTTTCTGCCGGACGGTGGCCGAGTGGGACAGGAATCGACAGCGGGTGCCCCCCAATGTACAAGGCGGCGGCCGCTGGAGGTGCTATGGGAATCCCGGCCTTGCTCATTGAGGCGCCAGGCAGACCAGGGTGGTCCTGGCGGGCACCGCAATACGACCGTCACCGACGCCGCAGTTGGCACTGTTGACCACCACGTCAGGCGACGACTGGAGTATCTCGTGCAGGGTCATGGGTACGGCCAGGTCTTCGTGCTGAAAGATCACCGGCGAAGTCGTGGCATTGAAGAGACAGGCGATTCGGGTGACCTGGGGGTCCAGATCATCGATCCCCTCGCCTTCATCCAGGATGAGCATCACAATGAGCCCCGGTATCTGGTCGGGACCGCTTTCCGCGTTGAGAAAACGAACGCGGTTCATGATGTCGGCTGCAGTGCGAAGCCGGAACAAAGGCGAGCCGGCCCTGATACGCAGCAGATCCTGGAAATAGCGCACGGTGTCCCGGATCTCCTCCTCGCCCGGCTCGAGGGCCGGGTCGGCAAGCCGGGGTGCCCAGATGTCCCAGGCATATTCGTTCTTGTCCGCAATGGGCAGTCCGACACCCCAGTTGTTGTCCCCGAGGGTGAAGTCGATCCGGTTGAACCAGTCGCCCGAGTCATAGCTGTCCCCATCACCCGACTTGGAACGGAGCATGTCAGTGCCTGCGTGAAAGAACGGAATCCCCTGGCCGAGCGCGACGAGGGCCAGGCCCATCTGGTGCATGCGTACCCGCTCAGCAACGGTAGCAGTCCCCGGGACCCGGCCCGGAACCTCGAATGGCGCTTTCGCCTCAATATTGTCCCACAGTGTCTGGTTGTCGTGGGCCGAAACATAGTTGATGTCCTCCTGCGGGTCGGCGGTGTAACCCGCTCCCGGAGCACCCCGGTAAGTCAACTCCGCGCCGGTGAGCACTTCGCCGCTGGCGCTGGTGAAGGCATAGTCACGCAGATTGCCTGCCAACCCGATACGGATGTCGTCCATGAGTTCCAGGAGTTGTTGACGATGGCTCTCGAGGTAGCTGTCATACGCGGTTGGAGCCGGTTCAGGAGTCCTCGTCGGCTCTTCCGGCGTGGGGGTACCCTCAGTCGCTGGTGTGGCCGATGCGCCCGGGATGTCCTCCTCGTCGAGCCAAGCCAGGTTGTCGTCATAGTAGAGACCGGTGACGAACCCCTGTTCCCGCAGGTCTGCAAACGGGTTGCCCCCACGGATGGAGTCCCGAATCCGGTCATTGAACGACCCGATACCGGCTCCATAGGTGTTGGCCTGGCTGAACGCCTCATCGGGGAGGATCGCGTCCAGGGAACCAAACTTCCAGGCCTCGCCATAGACGTAGATCTTCCGGCCGTCCACCCCGTCCTGGTCCAGTGTCAGCGCATCGAGGGCGGCGCGCACGTGTTCCATGTTGGCCCGGGTGTGGTGGCCCATCAGATCGAACCGGAACCCATCCACCTTGTACTGTGTCGCCCAGTGTACCACGGCGTCGATCATCAGTTTTTCCATCATGACGTGCTCGGTCGCCGTGTCCGGGCAGCAGCTTGTCGACTGGATGTTCCCCTCGTCGTCAAGACGATGATAGTAGTCGGGAACAATGCGGTCCAACACGGACTGTGGATCCTGGCCCGACGCGTGCGTGTGGTTGTAGACCTGGTCGAGCACCACACGCAACCCCACGTTGTTGAGGGCTTGAATCATGCGCCGGAATTCGAGGATACGGGCCGTTCCGTCCGGGTCGCTGCTGTAGCTTCCCTCCGGGACCAGGTAGTGGTACGGGTCGTATCCCCAGTTGTAGGCATCTTGATCCTTGACTGCTGCCACGGCAGCTTGTTGCGCGTCCGAGGCGGGGCCGGCGTCCTCGGGTATGTCGGGCACGACCTGGCTCGACACATCTTCGTTCACCGTGGCAAAGTCGAACGCCGGAAGAAGATGGACGTGGGTCAATCCCGCCCGGGCCAAATCGGTCAAGTGAGTCACTCCGGCCGAATCCTCCTGGGCAAAGGCCTCGAACCGTCCTCGAGCCGACTGTGCACAGGTGGCATCGTTGGCACTGAAATCTCGCACGTGGAGTTCGTACAGAACGATGTCCTCGAACGCTTCCAGGGGCGGTTTCTCGAGGGTATCCCAGCCGTCGGGCTTGAGGGCCGGGTCGTCCAGGTCCACCAGCAGGCTCTTTTGGCTGTTCATCGACAGCGCCACGCTGTAGGGGTCGGTCACCAGGTTGTGTTCGATCTGTCCGGTCGAACGCACATACACTTCCACCTCGTACAGGTAGTATTTTCCTGCCCAGGTCGGATCGCCCGTAGCCGCCCAGACCCCCCGATCCTGCCTGCTCATGCCAATCGTCGCTTCGGGAGTGGTCGCATCCGGGGCGTCGAACAGGTGAATCGAAACCGATTTCGCGGTGGGAGCCCACAGCTTGAGCACCGGGGTGCCGTCCTGCCACGAGACCCCCAGGTCCGGGCCGTCATAGGCAAAGCGGTCATCCAACAGGCCTGCGAGTTGAACGGCGGTGGCATCGCAGACTTCCCCTTCCTCGTTTCGACTCGCCACCACCACTTGCCCGGTGACCAGGGTCGGGATCTGAGCCTCGAGCGCCGAGGTGTCGAAGGTCATCTGCCCCTCGAGGTAAGGGTAGGTCTCCAGAAGTGGGTCCCCGGCCTCCAGGGTGCCCGACATGGCGACCGGGATTTCGGTCCCGCCGGAAAGTACCCCGTCTTCCAGCTCAATCCCGCCCTCCGGGGCCACGTAGAGGAAATACTCCGTCGCCTCCGGCGTCTGCCAGACCAGCGTGTTCGTGTCCAGCCACCGCGCCTTGGCCTTGCTGATGTCGCCTGCGCAAGGCGCTTCCACTTCGTACTCGAAGTGCACGGTGACTCGAGGCGCCTGGAGGTCCGTGGTGTCGAGCGTGAAGGTGTAAACGCCGGGCACGGTCACGTCCAGCTTGAGGTTGAATCCGTTGTCGGCCAACACCTTGGGCACGTCGAGGACAATGCGATCGTCCGTTCCAGGTGGGTTGCCGAAATTCGTACCGGCCGACCAGGCATCGTCCGCGGTCTTGAACTCGAGAGGGCCGAACGGCAACATCACAGAGACCTGTAGTGTGTTCTCTCCGACCGGGAGCATGGCGTAGGGAATCAGTTCGATGGGGTCCCCCGTCCATGCATTCAAGGTGCCTCGCAGGTAGATCAGCCTGTCATACGGATAGCCGTCGGGCAAGGGGACCGGCGTGGGCACGGGGGTGACCGACGGGGTCGTGACGGGAGATGGCGTGGGATACGCCGTGGGTTCGGCTTGCTCCGTGACATCATCGTCCCCGGCAGCCGGTGACGTTTGGTCATCATCGTCCCCCGGGCACCCTGCGGGGGCAAGGGTGAGTACCAGGAGGGCGAGGAAGAATAGGCTGATGTGAGAGGGGTCACTTCTGTCCATGAGTCGCTCCGGTGCGTGCAGTTCTCTGTGTCAGGAGTGGCAAGGCCGCCTTCGTCTCGACACAGTGTATCGCCTGGCGATTGAACCGGTAAAGGATAATTCGACGTTCGGAAGTCACGGCGGGCCATTTGCGAGCCTGGAGGCGGTGTAGCAGGCAGCGGAGGCAGGAAGCGGAGCAAGGAAGGGGTGGCGTCACGGGGTAACGACCACGTAGCCCGGTCGTTGGTCAGGCGGGGCGTACAGGTTGCGGTATGGCGCCTGAGTGATGTCACGGCCCGGAATACCCTCGAACGCTTCCCAGTTGGCGGTGTAGAATGGCTTGCCTCCTTCGACGTCGCCGAGGACCGCTTCCAGGTAGATCCCGTCCGCGCCCGGGACACATTCGGCGGGATCGAAGGCGATTTCCAGGACCGGCCGCGGGACCACGTGGTACTCGGCAGGGTCCAGCTCGATCCGTTCCGAGGTCTCCAGGTCGCCGCAGACCTCGTCCGCCGTGTACCCCCCCGGCAGGTCGCGCATGACCCGGACTCGAATCCAGGTATCCACCGGCACGGTGGCATACACCTCCACCTGAGCCAGTACCGTACCTGGCAGGTTCCCCTGGCTGAGGGAGCCGAGGGCATGGCCGGACGCGGCGTCAACGAATCGGGCACTGGACACAATGACCTCCCAGGAACCATCGAACCGTTCCGGCCACGCCATGGCAAGCCCCTGGATACCGGTGGCACGCATGATCTGCCCGTCCCAGGTAGGCCACTCCCGGTACCACAGGTCCCCCGTGTCGAAGTGCTGGTGAATCGTGGGTCCGAGCCACTGGAAGTCGTCGAAATACCACGAGAGATACCGCCGGTCGCTGAACATGGGCGTGTCCTCGAGTCGGTGCAGTTCATCCAAATCCATCTGCATGGGCGCATCCGGTTGCCTGGAGAGATATCGGTCCGCCTTGGTCATCCAGTCCTCGAGCAGGTCGCCCAAACTCTGCCGCCGGAGACGCAGGAAAAGAAGGTCGATGAGATTCTCCCGGATCAAAACCTGGTACTTGGTGACCAGGTGCACGTATTCATCGATCTGATCCTCCAGATCCGCCTGGCTGATGATACCAGCCCCGTACAGCGCCTCCGCTGTCTCCCACCAGAAGTCCACCACCTGCTGAAGCCGTGCGTCATGCTGGAACGGGTCGAGCACGAAGTAGTCCAGAATGTCCAGGAGCAGGTCCACGTCTCCATAGAACAGATCGATTCCGGCCTCCACCAGCAGTTCATCCTCCGCACCCGGATGATCGTCGTCCATCCCGTCGAACAGGTCGACCTCACCCAGCCCGGAGGCAATGTTCATCGCCTGGGTCTGGAACAATTGCGCCGAAATGTCCGTGCAAATGTGTTGAATGTATCCTCGCGCAAATGCCACCTTCCACGGATGCGTGTCCCGGTAAGGCTCGGCCGCGTCCAGCAACGCAATGGCCAACGCCCGGTCATGCGAGCTGAAACCCAGCCCATCGATGGCAGAGCCCAGGTCTGGAAACATGGTGCCCATCAGGAAGTAACGCTCGGTGTTCGTATCGTCGATGAGTCGGACATCTTCCGCCTGATCAAGGGGACCCTGGATGCTGACGAGATCCAGATAGTATTGCCCGTCCATCATGTGGGTCATGGGGCCGGAGGCCTGGGCGCCGGAGCATACGAGCAGCGATGCGGCCAGTGCCACTGCTCTCACAATCGATACCGTCGCGTGTCTAGCTGACGTCATGGGGGACCTCCCTGGTCAATTGGGTGAATCGAGTCCGCGCGTCGGCATGGCGCGTGGAGGTGTCGTTCAGGCGTCACGCCGACCGGAGTGCCCGCTCCAACGGTGCGCCTCGCAATCGACATCCTCTCCAGTTCACAGGATACCATGCAGGACCCGAGGCTCCAACGACCCACCCCCAAAGACAGGGGACACCTCACCACGTTCCCGGATGCGTTGCCCGGCCCCGTGGGGGGCGGGGCCGTACGTCTCCCATGGACACAGCGCAGGGAGGAAACGCAGTGCCCGCAGGAGGCGGCCGGTGTCTCCTTTCCACTTCCCGGACCGGGTCAGACGTGGGTTCGGTACGGAAGAGAGGGCGCGGTCAGTAGGCGACCTGGCATTCCTCTGCGCAGGTCTCGAATTCAGGCGTCAAGGTCCATCCGCATACACCTGTGGGCTGGACCTCGCAGATTGCGTAGTCGTAACATCCATAGACGCATGTCCACTCGCAGGTGGTCACTACCGGTTCCGACGCACACACCTGGCCGGAGCAGCCGGTCACGATACATTCGTCCACCACCGGTGTCGGAACCGGTGTGGGTGTGGGGTCGGTCAGGCCGTCACACGGCTCGAGTGTCGTGGCGACCGCCACCAACATGGCCATCGGGGCGAGGGTTCGAAGAATCATGGCGTCCTCCTGGGCGTTGAACAGGTCCAGGCGTCGGGGCCTGCCCCTTGGGTATCGCACGCTCGGCGCCTGACGCAACAACAGCCGGTTGTGTCTCAGGCCGAGCGCTTTCCTGTTTTTACCATGCCCCGCAATGCCGGTTTCTGTCAACGTTGACCCGACTGGAGTGCACGATTTTGCGAAGCAACGTACCGATACAGGGACGGTGGAGGGTCAGAACCACCTGCTTTCGGGACCGAGGTGGGCAGGAACGGACGATTCGTTGGAGAATCTTCGGAGGTCTCGAGGCCGTTTCCGGTTCGTGTCACAGGAAAGGAAAGGGATGTTTGAGAGGTTGTGGTTGACATGGATGGCGCAAGGGATCTATTGAAAGAAAGGGGAGATTGGAAACCAGGCGCAACCCGGATATTGCCGTGAAAAAGAGAATCCTGCTGGCCTTTGTCAAGAATCCACTCGACACCTATCAGAAATGCGTTGCCGGGATTCAGTCCCTGACCCGAAAGGAGGGAGGGTTTCTCAGCTCGAGTCTCGGCACCATCGCTGCACTGACACCTCGAGACTTTCAGGTCACACTCGCCGATGAGAACGTGCAGCCGCTTCCGTTCGGGGAGCGGTTCGACATCGTGGGAATCAGCGCCTATCCTACCCAGTTCGATCGCGTGCGCGAGGTGCTTGCCGCGTTTCGTCGTCGAGGTGCGTTGGGGGTCCTGGGCGGACCGGCCGTCTCGCTCAATCCCGACCGCTGGCGCGACATGGCCGATGTCCTGATCCTGGGCGAAGCAGAGCGCACGTGGCCTCGTTTCCTGAAAGACTACCTGGCCGGAAGTCACCATCCGGAGTACCGGGAAATCGAGTTCCTGGACATGTCAGCGGCGCCCATGCCCGACTATCGTGGGCTGGATTCGAGGGTGTTGCGTCGATACGTGGGCGGCGTGGTGCAAACCAGCCGCGGTTGTCCTTACCGATGTGAGTTTTGCTCAGCAATCACGCTGAATGGTCGAGTGGTGCGAAACAAGCCGATCCCTGCGGTGATTGCGGAGGTACAGCAGTTGTACGACATGGGGTTCCGGGTCGTGTGGCTCACGGACGAGAACCTGGCGGTCCAGCGCGACCGGGCACGGCAGTTGCTCCAGGCGCTTCGGGACTGGAACCGGCGTCACAGACACCCCATGGCCTTTGCTGCCTCCCTGTCCATCGACACCGCTCGAGACGATGAGTTGCTCGAGCTTGCCGCAGCCGCAGGCGTGTTGCGCGTCGGGGTGGGGGTGGAGAGCGTCAATGCGGAGAGTCTGCGTGAGACGGGCAAGCTGCAGAACCTTCGTGGTGACCCCATGGAGCACATCCGGCGCTTCCACGAGCACGGGATTCTGGTCCAGGGCGGGTGCATGGTGGGGTTCGATCACGACGATCTGTCCATTTTCAGGGAACAGTACGAGTTTTTCACCCGGGCGGGCGTCCCCAATGTGTTCGTGTATCCGCTTCAAGCCCTGCCTGGTTCCCGGCTCAAGGAGCGGGTGGTGAAGGAAGGCCGCTACATCGATCCCAACGACCCCATCCAGGCCCGCTGGCGTTCTTCCCCGGGTCCTCATGTCCCCTCGTTGACGAATACGTTCACCATCATTCCCAGGCGGATGACCATCGAGCAGCTTCAGGCAGGCGCCTACTGGCTCCTGGGCCGGTTCTACGACTGGCGTGCGGTGACGGAACGGTACCGGGTCTTCGTGGAGCACTACGAACGCTCACCGTTGCGCCGTCGCCTCGAGATCCCTCCGGTCCCACCCGACCTGAGCGACATGGGAATCGTGCTCCGAACCGTGCGACACATCCTGGTGGGGGCCGGTGCCGAGGAGCGTCGTGCCTTTCTCGAGATGTTTCGGATCGCCGGGCGATCCACGCACCCGCAGCGTTTCGCCCTGGCCATGTCGGTCTACCTGAGCGCGAAGAGTGTGGAATCGTCGGTCCGGAGTGAGCGTCCCGACTATGCCTCGATCCCTTATCCTACCCCGGACATGGGTGGGCCTTCAGTCGGCGTTCCTCCCTCGTAGCCCGACCTGCGTGGGGAAAGGAACAATCCGGCGCGCGGCGTGGCGGGTCGTTGCAGTCCCGTGTTACCCTGTCCAGAGGGAAGTGGGGTCCATCGTTCTCGAGGTGCGAAATACGAAATCTGGAGCCAGTTGTCATGGAACGGACACGTGTGGTGTGTAGATACGTCCTGCTCTTCATCCTGTTGGTGTGGGCAGGCTTCCTACCGACTCGAGTGCTGGGAAATGACCAGATCTACCCGGTGACCAGCTTTACCGACATTTCCTACATGGACGATCCAGAAGACACCGCCCGGATGCTGGATATCTATCAGGCGACGGGGAGGGAGAATGCCCCGGTGTTCTTCTTTGTCCGGGGTACCGGCTGGACAGAAGGGGGGTCCACCGAGCGTTCCGACTACTGGGCGTTTGCTTCCACCCTTGCCGGGTTCTATGGTATCACCACCGTGGTGATCGACTATCGTCTGTCGCCCGAAGTGATCTTTCCTGCCCACATGGAGGATGTGGCTTCTGCTTTCGCCTGGGTTCACGATCACATCCAGGCGTACGATGGAGACCCGGACAACATCTTTGTGGCAGGGCACTCGACCGGCGCCCACCTTGCCGCTCTTCTCGCCAGCGACCTCTCCTACCTGGGGGCCGAAGGGCTTGACGCCAGTGCGGTCTCAGCCGTCGTGGCCATCAGCGGTACCTACAACTTGACCGTGCTCGGCCCCCTTTGGGACAACACTCTCGAGACCGCCTTCGGGACACTCGATCCGGAGATCTTGGCCGATGCGTCGCCGTTCAGCCACGTGTATCACGGCATGCGGCCGTTTCTCGTGACCCAGGCCGAGCACGAGCTTCCGGGATTCCATGCCCAGGCAGACGGATTCGTGCTGCGTATGCACCTCATGCGCAACGATGTCACCGCGGCCGTGCTCCTGGGGGAAGGGCATAATTCCGAAATCGCAAGGGTGACCCCGGACAGCCCGGACACGATCACGGCCCGAGTCATCTCCAGCTATGTGGAGAGCCATCTTCGTCCGTGACGGGGGCTCTTGTCTGGATGGAACGTTCCAGCCTGGTTTCGTTGTGGTCGTCGTGGGACTGCACGCCTTCCCGCCGCCGGCTGTCCGCTCAGGGGCGACGGCGGTGCCGGAGTCGCCGGAGCACCTGGTAAGTCGCAAGTCCACAGTGGGAGACAAGCCCGGCCCATCGCGCCGGGATGCCTCGAGTTTTCTCGATTTCCACGAACTCGACCAGGGTGCCTTCCGGGTCGCGCATGTAAGCGAAGTGGGTCACGTTGTCCCTGCGTACCTCCGAGAAAGGACGGAGCCATTCCCCTCCTCGACGGCGCAGGGTTTCCTCGGTTTCCCGGTGGTCTATCACGTCGAGGGCCACCTCGAGGATACCTGCGTGGATGTCCTCCCGTGCTGTTTCTGCGCGGTCCTCCTGGATCGGTTTGGAGAGACGTGGGGGACTGGTCACCTGGACGAGCCGAATGGTTGCCGGCGGAAAATGGGAGAAATGGGGCTTGCGGTGCTGCGGGTGTTCGAGCGCTACCACGTGGAATTCGCCTGGCCCGGCGACAGGTTCCATTCCCTGTATTTTGCCCTGGAACTCCCCCGCCACGATGGTGAAGCCGAGGATGCGTTCGTAGAATGCCCGTGCTCGAGACATCTCCTTGACATGGATGGTCACGTCCTGGATTCCGCCTGTTCCCGGGGGGGCATCGGTTCCATGGTCTGTGAGACGGATCAGGAGGCCCTCTGGACCTTCGATGTAGGCGAATCGTTCCTGGGACGCGCTGGACCAGGGCAATCTCAGGATGGGTGTGAGGAAAAAGACGCCGCGGCGGGCAAGTTCTCGGAACACCGTCTCCAGGTCCCAGGTGGTGATTCCTATCTCCACGATCCCGGGAGCAGCCCAACTCGATGGAACCGCTCGTGCCTGCCAGGGTGATGTCTGGTTTTCGATGAGTTCCACCATGGCACCGCCTCGAGGGTTCATGCCGAGTACGACCCGGAAGCGATTGGGGTGCGAGATGACCACTCCGCCCCCGTCCAGGTTGAACACCTCGTCGCCTGTTCGGAGTTTGAATCCGAGCATGTCGTGGAAGAATCGAAAGGATGCCTCCGGATCCTGGACCGCGATTCCCACGTGCTGGAGGGCCGTGATCATGAGGATACCTCCTTTGCCCAGTGGCACCGGGGTCAGCCAGAGTCACCAGATCAGTTTGCGTATCCAGGCGTGGCCGGTATCGGCGATCCACATGTCTCCCTCGCTGTCGAACGCCAGGCCTTGAGGCGCGGCGAGGTCCACCGCCGCTGCGTTGTCCTCGAGGATACCCTCCTCCGTGCTTCCGTTTCCCGCCAAGAGGAATACGATCTGGGAGGGCGTTATCTGTCGGATGCGGTTGTTTCCCGTGTCGCACACGAATACGTCGGTGGAGATGGCCACATCGATGCAGGTTGGGTGGTCGAAAAAGGTGGTGCTGGCATTGTCCCGGTCTCCGGTGTAGCCGGCCTGGTTCGGGGTCCCGGCCAGGAGGGTAATGACCCCCCGTTCCACCTTGCGTATCACGTGATTGCCGGTGTCGGCAATGTAGACCATCGTGCCCGTGGTATCCACGGCGACGCCTTGAGGGCTGTTCAGAAGGGCGTCTGTGGCAGAGACGCCGTCCCCCTCGTACCCGCTCGAGCCTCCCTGGCCTGCAACGGTGGTGATCGTGGGTGTCTTCTTCTTGAGGTCCACCGAACGAATCACGTGGTTGCCGGTGTCGGCAATGTAGAGCACCTGGGTGCTGCTGATGGCCACGTCCATGGGACCATTCAACGATGCGTAGACCGCGACCTCACCGTCCTCACCGAAACCGGATAGACCGTTGCCCGCCACAGTGATGACCAGATCGTTCTTGAGCGTCCATTTCCGGACCTTGTGGTTGCCGGTGTCGGCGATGTAAAGATTGGTCCCGTCGGTGGCGAGGCCGGTAGGGCTGTTCAGGCGGGCATCCGAGGCATACCCGTCCAGGTCTCCCGGCTCTCCGTCGCCGATCAACGTGGTGATTGTCCCATCGAGGTCCACACGGCGAATGGCATGGTTGCCGGTGTCGGCGATGTAGACGATGCCGGTTCGATCCACCACGATGGCCGTGGGGTTTTGGAACGAAGCCTCGTCCAGAGGTCCCCCGTCGCCTCCATATCCGGGATCGCCGCCGTCGCTGATCGTGACCACGTAGTCGTTGTAGCCATCACAATCGCTGTCCACTCCGTCGTTGTGAAACTCCACCGCCCCTGGGGAGACGGTCGGGTCGTCGTCGTCGCAGTCGTCAGCGTTGTCCACGTATCCTGTGGGCGGGGCGCACGCCTCCACAGTGGACGCCGTGTCCCCAAACCCATCACGATCGTTGTCCACATAGTAGGTGTTCAGAGGCAAGTCCTCGTCAACCTCGCCGTCACAGTCGTTGTCCCGTTCGTCGCACAGCTCCTCCGCAGACGGATGGACGGTGGGCATGGCGTCGTCACAGTCCACCGGGAGACCGTCCGATTCGGAGACTCCTGGCTCGCACTGGTCGTACCCGTCGCCGTCCCCGTCCGGGTGATCGTTGGCCATGCTGGAACAATCTTCATCCAGGCCGTTGCACACGATCTCCTGGGCGTCCGGATGAACGTCCGGGTTGGTGTCGTCGCAGTCGTCGCCCGTGTCCACGTACCCGGTCGGGATCGAGCACCCCGTCGTCTCGGTGGAAGGGTCTCCGTGCCCGTCCTGGTCTGCATCCACATAGTAGGGAACCAGGGTGAACCCTTCGTCCACACTTCCGTCACAATCGTTGTCGATCCCGTCACAGAGTTCGGTCGCCTCGGGGTGGATGGAAGCGTTCGTGTCGTCGCAGTCCTCCAGGGCCACATAACCATCTCCATCCTGGTCAGGTTCCGGCGTGGGGGTGGATTCCGATACTCCGTCATCGTCTGCCGGCTCAGTGCTGTCATCCCCGCAACCAGGCACGAAGGTGGGGAGCAGCACAAGCCCGACAAGAACGGGTATCCACTGGCTCGAACGATTTGCTTTCATTGTCTCATGAATCTCCAGGTGGGTGTGCAACCGGATGCAAGATCAAAACAGCGTCATACTCGACGGATAGCAATTCGTCAAGCATGGAGTGGGCTGGCGAACCGGCCGGGTGGTGCGATTCCCTGGAATTCCTCATTGCATGCAGGAGGTTCCATGGACCGGGCGCGACCACAATATGCACGGTCTGGCACGAGCATTCCGTCAAAACCAGCGCCAGGTTGGAAGCGGAGAGCAGCCATGGCGGAGAGGTCCGGCCCGGTCCGGGTCCCGGCGATCTGGTCGGGGCGGACGAAGGTCACAAAATGCAGAAAATGGCATGACAGAATCTTGTGAGACGGCGTGAGTTGACATATAATGCGATCGACCACGCGGGCGGGTGTGACGACCGGACATTCGCGGCGGCTCGAGGCGCCCATATCGGTGGGAAGCCTGCCCATGGCACTCCGTTCCCGGCCGAGGTGCACCCATGGTGGAGAGGCACCTCGCACTGCCGGGAATCACTCGAAAGAAGGAGGGAAGCAGATGGCAAAAGGACTCGAGCTGATTGGTGATCCTGCGGCGGGTCGGCCCACCCTTGGTGCGAACGCTCCCGTGGCGATGTTCAGAGCGTTGCGGATGGTCGGGATGATGGAAGGCCTGAATGCATTGATTGGCGATGCATCGACTCTGGTGTACGCAGCAGGCAAGGGTGTGGGCAAGGAGTTGGGTCAGGCGATCCTGGAAAAGACCGGAGGCAACGTGGATGCCTTCGTGGCTGCGACCGCCGCGGAGGTGAAGAACCTGGGCGTCGGGATCATGAAGGTGACCCACGCAGATCTCGACAACGGCCTGCTCGAGATCAAGGTGGATGAGTGTATCACCTGTTCTGGCGCCCCGGTGATCGGCAAGCGGGTCTGCCATTTCGAGGCCGGGTTCGTTTCCGGTGTGCTCGAGCCGCTCGTTCAGAAGCAGGTCAACGTGGTGGAGACGGCGTGCAACTGCATGGGGGAGGACGGCTGCGTCTTCGAGTGCAAGTTCTGAGGTGCTCCGCAGGAAGGTCGGCCCACCGATGGGTGTGAAGGCGGAGGGAGGGGGACCAGGCGTCTCCGGGGTGAGTTTTCCCCGGCGCCTGTCGGTGGGTCGTGCCTCCATGGATGCGGGGCGTGCCATGTTCGCGCCAGGAGGGCCTGGTTTCACCGCCATCGCGACTCGAGAGGTGGAGATGGAAATCCGCTTTCAAGGCATCGCCAAGCATTACGACGGCTCCCAGGTCCTCACCGGGGTCGACCTGGTGCTGGCTTCCGGGAGTTTCAACGTCCTCCAGGGGAAAAATGGGAGTGGAAAAACCACGTTGCTGGAGATTGTCGCCGGCACCCTGGAACCATCGGCCGGGGAACTCTTCTTCGGGCCGACTCGAGTCAACGGCATGCCACCGTTCGAGCGGAAGGCGTTCTACGTTCCCCAAACCTTGCACAAGTACTGGCACCTGCTCGACGAACGGCTGTTCTGCTTCATTCCAAACCGAACGGTCCGGGAGAACGTGCTGGCTGCCAAGGCGGTATCGGGGAACATGGAAGATATTGAGAGGCTGCTCGAGCAGTTCGGACTGGCCCACGTGCGATGTGAGACGCCGGATCATCTCTCCTATGGCCTGCAACAGCGGCTCGCGTTGGCTCGGGCGTTCCTGACTGCGCCCAACATCATCTTGCTCGATGAACCCATGTCCGCGGTGGACAGGCGGCAAAAGCCGCGGCTCATCGAGCTGCTCAAGACCGCACACCGGACCTATCGCAACACGATCCTGTACGTCACCCACGACGCCGATGAGGCTGCGATGTTCCATGCGACCCACTACGTGATCGAAGATGGGCGTGTGCGACGGGCCGGCATGGGAGGGCGCCTTCGTGCCTTGCACCGGCCCCTGGAAGCAGCTCGAACGCGACTGGGGCTCTTTGGGGGCTCGAACGGCCGGCGCCGGAACGGGCGGACACAGTCGGTCTCGGGGGCTGTCACCTCTTCCGATGACCCGTGGGCCTGCCGGCGGTACACGATGGCCGCCGCTGGAGAGCCTGTCCCACCGCCGCGTCTTCGAACCGACCCAAAAAACGGCCCGCGTGAGGCGGCGGCACAGGCCGGCGTGTCGGCGGAGCAGAGCACAGGAGGCTCTGCGCGATCCGGTGCGGTTGCTTCGGGGGCCGTGGCGCAACCGCGGCCGTCGAGCGGCACTCCAACAGGCAGGCCACGGGCCAGTTTCATTCAACTCGACGAGTCCACGTGGAACCTGAATGGGCCCTCGAAGCTGACCACTCCCAGGGAAAACGACCCCACCGCCCGCGCCCGCACCCCGGTTGGGGAACGCTCACATCCGGCCAAGCAACCCCTACACAAGGTCCAGGAACGATCCGAGCCCGACACCACCGCGGCCCCCGAGCGGCGATCGATTCTCCCTCGGTACCTTGCCTGGCAACTCACCCGCCGGTGCAATGCTCGGTGTATCCACTGTCACCTGGGCGCCGGACCCGACGTGGACCGCGCGACCGAGCTAACCACCGAGGAGGCGCTCGATCTGTTGGGCCAGTTGGCGAAGCTCGATCTGAGTATCCTCTCCTTCACCGGTGGAGAGCCAATGCTTCGGGACGACTGGTGGCGCATCGCGGAAGCCGCGGCGAATCACGGGATCCCGTTCAACGTGGCAACCAACGGGGTCGCAGTGGACCGAGCCGCAGCCGACAGGCTCGAGGAACTCGGCGTGCACAGCGTCACCGTGGGGATGGACAGCCATCTTCCTGAGGTGCACGACCGGGTGCGACAGACAGACGGTCTTTTTTGGCAAGCGGTCCAGGCCGTCTCCCGGCTTGCCGAGCGGGGGGTTCGCACCGTGATTGAGGTAGTGCCGACCCGCCTCAACCACGGGGACATGGCGAGCCTGGTGCAACTGGCGCACCGCATCGGGGCGGCTGCAGTGCACCTTTCTCCCTACGTGCCCGAGGGCCGGGGAAGCCGGGTTCTGGAACTGGATCCGGATCAGCAACTGGCTGTGTTGAACGAGTGGATCGAACTGAGGCAGGCCTACGACCATCGGGTCGAGGTCACCTGGCACGACTGTCGTGCCTCGCTGTTGCTGCGAGACGACCGGAGAGGCACCTATCACGGCTGCATGGCCGGGCGGGAGGCCGGAGCGATTCTTGCAAACGGGACGGTGTCACCGTGCGAACGCCTGCCGGTGGGGGTGGGGTCGGTGCGGGATTCCTCGTTCGTGGAGGTGTGGTCTGGCGCGCCCCTTCTGGCCGGGTTCCGAACGCCTCGAGGCCATCTGGACGGAACTTGCGCCACGTGCGAGTACCTGGAGCGGTGTAGGGGATGTCGGGCCGTGGCGCACGCGGTGCATGGAGATCCGTTGGCCGGAGATCCCGGGTGCTGGGTCCGCAGACGGGAAGCGAATGTCGTCCTCGAGGCGCCTGCCGAAGGTGCGCACCTTGCATTCTGAGCGTGGGGTGGTGTCGTGAACCTGCCGGGCGGGCCGGGAAGGCGGGAAGCCGCTACCCTTGAGGGCAGGTGGAAAGGCTTTTCGGACAGGTGCGAGCAACCCTGAGCAGAGGGGTCGGCTCCGGGAGGTCAGAGCGCTGCGCGCGCCGCTTCGATGGGTTCAGCCGCCACGGAGAGGGGAGGGGCGTTCGTCTCGCCGGTGTGAGGCTCCGGGCCGGGATACCCCACGCGTTCGAACCCCGGAACAGACAGGGCGAGGGTCTGACGGGTATCCTTGGCGGCGAGGTAGCTTCCCACGGCAAAGGAGAATCGGAACGGGTGGGAGGACCGGAGCGCAGCGGCCATCATGCGGGCCAGCGCCTTTTTCTCGTCCATGGGCGCCTTGAGCAAGAGGTGCTTGAGAATCCGGGCCGCGATGCCGATTTCGTGCAGTTCGGGGGGGCCGCCGGGGATGGAGAGCTTCTTTCTCTTGGGCGAACGTTCGAACATCTCGAAAAAGCGCTCCACCCGGTCGGCCAGGTTGTCCCACTCGTAGAGTCTGGCCAGAAGCCAGATTGTGCCATTCCGGACCTGGGCCGGGGTCAACTGCTTGGGAATCAGCGTGTGCATGTTGAGCGGTGTGGGAATTCGTCCCCGCAAGCTGATTTCCGGATCCACGTACCGCCCTTCTTTTTCCATGCGCTCCTTGAGCATGGTGCCGTCGAACGCCTGAAGCGGGTTGACCTGGATCAAGGGCGCGGCGGTACGCATCCAGAAGTCGAACTGTCGCCGGAACACGCTCAAGTCATCGTGATCGAATCCAACGATGGCCCCTCCAATCACCATGATTCCGTGCTCGTGGAAACGCATGATGTCACCCGTCAGATCCGGCCGGATATTCTGGAACTTTCGGGTTTCCCGCAAGCTTTCCACGTTCACGCTCTCCACGCCGGTGTTGATGGTACAGACCCCTGCCTGGGGGAGCAGTTCCAACAACTCCTCGTCGTCCACCACGTCCAGGGAAACCGATGCGTAGAGTTTCATCGGCCGACGCTTCGTGGCGTTCCAGTCCCGGATACGTCGAAGCAGGGCCTTGGCACGGTCCCGCTCCACGGTCAGGTTTACATCGCAAAGCTGGGCCCGGTGCAGGCCCAGTTGGTAGACTTGCTCGAGTTCCTCGATCACGGTGTCGATGCGCTTGAAGCGAAGTTTTCGTCCCAGCACGACCACAGCACAGCAGAACTCGCACTCGTAGGGACACCCTCGCCCAGTCTCCACCACCCCGTTGAGGTACTGGTGGATCACCGGGGTCGGGATACTGCTGTAGTCCGGAAGCGGGAGGCCGGCGAGTTCCACCAGCCCCTCCTCGCGGTAGATCTCCTTGTAGGAACCGGCGAGGTAGTCCCGGCAGAATTGAGGCCAGATACGTTCCGCCTCTCCCACGATGACCACGTCGGCGATGGGCTTCCACTTGTGCGGGATCAACGATGCCGAAGGCCCGCCCGCCACGATGAGCGCTCCACGCTTGCGCCAGTCCTCGGCGATCTGGCGTGCGCGGTCGAACTGGTTGGCAAACGTGGTGAGCCCGACGATGTCATAGTGCTCGCTGTAGTCGATGGGTTCGACGTTCTCGTCCAGCACCCGGACCTCGAATTCCGGGGGGGTCAGCCCTGCCACCGTGGGCAGGGAGAGGTTGAGATGGGTTCCCTTGCGTCGGGTCAGGTCCCGAACCGTGTAGAGATCGGGATAGAAAAGCGGCTCGGTGTTCAGGGGTAGTACGAGCAGGATACGTTTTTTCACTTTGACCTCCCTCCCTGGGCGTGTGGGATGGCAACCTCGAGTGGCCAAGAGCCATCCTGTGCCGGCTGGTGACCTCCCCGGCCCAAGGCGTACCGTGGTCCGGAAAGCCTCCTGGGTCGCCCCAAAGCTGGACGGACCGTCTCGGCGCCGTGCCGGAGAAATATGTTACCATGCCGGGGTGTGGGAAGGAAAGCGCGAATCTGTCTGGGGAGACAGCAAAAGTGCGGTGCCAGCCATGACATCTGCTGCCGTGGGGCCGGGCGTCATGGGCCACACGCGCCTCCCCGGGGAGAACACCGTTGCCAATGGGTCGGCAATGGCGTATTTCGGTAGGTGCAGACATCAATCTCTCAACCTGCCGACAGGAGGACAACATGACCAAACGCATGGCCCAGGGCCTTGGCGTCGTTCTGCTGCTGTCCGGTCTGATCATTCTGGAGGGGGCTGCACAGCAGCAAGCCGGAGATGACCAGGGTGGGCAAGCGGTCGAGGAGACGCCGGGGGCGACACCGTCCGGGCGGGTGGTGCCCGGGCTTCCTCCCATGACTTTTGTCACCTACAACACTGGACTGGCCCATGGGGCGGTCGCTCTGGCGGACCAACGCCTCCCCTTGATCGAGGCTCACCTGGCCGGTATCGACGCAGACGTCATCTGCCTGCAGGAAGTCTGGACCGACGAGGACGCCGCAGCGATTGTGTCCGCCCTCGAGGACACCTACCCCTACACGTTCCGGCAGGTGACCGAGGACACGAGCGAACCGAGCACACCGTGTGGGATCTTCAAGACCTATTTCCTCAAGAGGTGCGTGGACAGGAAGTGCGAGTCCCAGGGGATCTCCACCGAGGAGTGTGTTGCCACCGGACCTTGCAAGGCCAAGTATGATGCCCTTGCCGACGATTGCAAGCGGTGCCTGGCCGCAAACACCGCCGCACCCACGTCGTGCGCGCTGGGTGGTGCCCAGGACTTCGTCTCCAAGGGGCGGAACGGCCTGCTTCTGCTGAGTCGCCACCCCATTGAGCATGCGACCTATGTCCCCCACGACACCCTCCTGGTCAAGCGTGGCATGATCACCGCCGACATCCAGGGGTATCACACCATCTGCACCCACCTGTCGGCGGACCTGGGCGTGGTCCCCTATCCCCCAGGGCGGGACTTCGAGAGCTGGGAAGATGAGCACGCGGCGCAGGTGCTTGCTCTCGGTGAGGCCGCACCGGGCGGCCGGTGTACCGTGCTGATGGGCGACCTGAACGCGGGGCCCGAGGACTTTGGACTGACCGGGGAGCTGCCCGAGAATTTCAAGCTGCTGGCTTCCGAGGGCTACCACTGGTACTGGGAGTCTCCCCGGTGCACCTGGTGCAAGGACAACCCCCTGGCCGGATCCGAGGTGGACAAGCTGATCGACTACATCATGTTCAATGGGTGCCCGGACGGGCTTCAGTTCGAGTACCATCGGATCATGGATGACCCGATCGACATCGAGGGTCAGACGAGTCCCACACGGCTTTCCGACCACTATGGGGTGCTGGTGCACGTGCAGCCCGCAACGCGCTGAGTTTCCAGGGTGCGCCAGGGCCCATCACCATCGCCGTCTTTCACTCGTCCTGCGTGCGACGGGACTCCAGAAGGGCGTTGTCGTTGCCCGCGGCCTCTTCGGCAGGAGGCCAGTCCGGGAACCGGATCGGTTGTTCCCCTCGCTTTTTCCATACAGGCTTGCCTTCTTCCTTGCGCGCACGATAGGCACAGGACACAAGCAGGAGCGTCATGAACACCGCTTCCCAGGCATGCATCCAGAACGCCATCGCGATGACCACAAGGGCGAACAGCAGCGCGATACCCAGGACGATCCGCGATGTCCTGCGCCCCTCCTGCCGCTCGAACCCACAGTGCTTGAGGAGCGTGACCCGGTCCGGCCAGGGGAGGAGCGCAGCCAGGCGTTGTATCGAGTAGGCAGGCAAAAGCGGTCCCAGATCGTACCCACACCGGAAACACGTCACGCTGGTGGAGCTGACCTGCACGTCCTTGATGGGCGAGTTGCACTGCGGGCATCTTTTGATTCGCATGTGAGCCTCATGCGTCTCGGTCCGCGTCACGCCGATCGGTTGGGGGGCTCCAGGCTCGGACCGGCCAGATCACCCAGGCCATGACAGGTGGCCTGAGCCGCGGTTCAGACGCCGAGGCGTACGGAAGACTACTCTCGCCCGCCCAGTGTGCTCTCGAGCGCATCGAGGGCAGATTCGGCGTCCGCGGGGATCCCCTTCAACTCAGGGAAGAATACCATATCCCCACGGAACGCAGGCAACTGCTCGACGCCGCCGGGTGCGGACACCCTGTCCGACGTATCCGGTGTCGGCGTGGCCTCCGGTTCGGCGGTCTCGTCTGCGGACTCGAGCCCGAATGGTGCGGTCCCACTGGCGCTGCACCCCAGGATGAGTTCGGTGTAGGTGTTGAACGCAAGCAGGCGGGTGGCCCAGCGGAACAGTCCTTCCTGGTAGTCGACCACCCCCCCCATCTGTCGGGTCACGGCCAGACCCAGCACCGTGGTATCAAAGGCGATGTCGTAGTCGAGTTCGAGAATCGGTTCCACACCGAAGGCTCCCACGTTCGTCCGCATGGCGCCTTGAGTCTCCGAAGATGCCCCGGTGGTTTCGTCCGTCAGGGTGGTGTCGAAGAGATACATGTAGGGGAACTCCTCGAGAGGGTCGCTCAAGGTCACGGTCATGGCGTCGGGATAGGCGGAGAGTTCCGCGTCCAGGGCTCGAAGGAGTTCCTGGTAGAACGTATCGGCGAACGTGGCCGCGCGGCGGGCCGAATAGCCCTCGAGGCCGAGTTCTGCGATGTATTCGAGTGTCTGTTGTGCGATCTCCTCGATCAGGTCCTGGGGAAATGCTTCCCCTTCTGTCAGGGTGACCATGATGGGCGAATCGACCCGCAGGTCTCCGGCGAAGTTGGAGAAGGCGCAATTGACCACGATGTAGGTCTCGTCGAATTCGAGCGCGTAGGTCCCGTCGTAGGCCCCGGACTCTTCTGCTGCCGAGACCGTGGAACCGATGATGGAAGAGAGGGCGATGGCCAAGGTGGCAACCGAGCGTTTCATGACAGCCTCCGGTCTTTTTGGGTTGATGAGAACACGGTGGTGTTCTTCCGGCGAGTTGAGGTGCAATCGGCGTGCCACGGTGGGACAGGGAAGTCGGAGATCCAGAAAACCACTGTATGGAACAGGAGATTCCCGTTGCTGAGCCGGTCTGCGCAGGAGTTCTCTGTTTCCGGAAGGTTACCGCCGCCTGGCCGGGAACGGTAAACGAGGGCGCAATCGAACCAAGAGGCTGTCAGCCCTGGGTCAGGCCGGTGAGTTCTTCGCTCACTTCCCAGAGCCGCCTCGCCGCTTCCAGATCGTAGGAGGCCCGGGAGGATGGTTTTTCCCGGCACTTGTCGAAGTACTTGCCGCTGATCTTCACCAGGGTGGGGGAGGTGGCCACGTGGAGGGTGGTGCGTGCTCCTGCCTCGGCATCGATCATCACGAATCGGCCCACCCTCACCAGGTTCCGGAAGAACCAGCCGGTATTGTGTCCGAATCCGGTGGCCACAACCCCGGGATGGAGACAGTTGACCGTAACCCCGGTTCCTTCCAGGCGGCGCGCCAATTCATAGGTGAACAGCACATTGGCGAGCTTGGATTGGCGATAGGCGGTAATCGGTCGGTAACGCCGGGTCAACATGAGGTCGTCGAAGTGCATCCGGGCGCCAAAATGGGTTCGGGACGCCACGTTGACCACACGGGACGGTGCGGATGCCTTGAGACGGTCGAGCAGAAGATGGGTCAGCAGGAAATGGGAGAGGTGGTTGACTGCAAAGGTCATCTCGAACCCCTCCGGGGTTTCGGCACGAGGTTGAAAGATCCCGCCTGCATTGTTGATCAGGACATGCAGCGCGCCATGAGCGTCCAGAAAACGCCTGGCCACGGCACGCACCTGCTCCATGCTGGCCAGGTCCGCCTGGAGCATGGAAACACGATCGTTCCCGCTTCGCTCGCGGATCTCTTCCACGGCCGACTCGCCACGCTCGCGCGTGCGTGACACGATGACCACGGTGGCCCCCATTCTTGCCAGGCCCACAGCGGTCTCCTTGCCGATTCCGTTCGTCGCTCCGGTGATGAGGCATGTGCGCCCGGCCATGAGTTCGGTTCCGGGTTCTGTGCTCATAAGATTCTCCCGTCCGTATCCAGAGACGACAGGTGTCCACCCGTGTCCACAAGGTGTCGAGCACTCGAGGCACAGACAGGGCCGCCACCCGGGCCGGTCGTCGAAGCCTGGATCGAGGTCGAGGGCCGGCCATACTTCCCGTGTAGTGTACCGGTCTGTGCAGCAGAATCAAGTGGATGTCGGTACTGGAGCCGTGGGAGGCAGGGTTGGAACCGTCAGAATTCGAATCCGACCTCGGTCTCGAGCACCCACCGAATCACATTGCGGAATTCGGCCGGGTCGCCCACGGCGGGAATGGCGCTTTCGGATGTCTCCCCTTCAGACACGGCACGAAGGCGATACATCTTGGAAATCTCTGCGTTGACGAACAGGAAAGGGAGCACCTTCAGTTTGGCCCGACCGATCAAGAGGGAGTCGGGCGCCTCCATGTCGAACACCCGTTCACCATCGAACAGGTTCATGCGGACATAGGTGGCCATGAGCCGCAGATGATCTCCAGAAGGCAACTCGGCATGGAGCAAGAACTGGCTGTCCCGTCCGCCCGAGGTGCCCTGAATGGCGGCCGAGATGCCCGGACCGTGAACCAGCGCGTAGGTCGCCTCGAACCGTCCGCCAAGCCGGTATCCTCCCGATTGAGCCTCCAGGTACCTCAGCTTGGGCACCACTTCTCCCTCGGTGTTCATGAGTGCCTGGTATTTCTCGATTTCATAGAACATGTCGAAATATCCAGGCGCATAGCGGGCATGGTAGGCTCCAACCTCCCCGCGGATACGGAAGGCGTGGATACGCTCGTCGTCCGCGTTCCCTCCCACATTGATCCGGACGAGTGAGCCCAGTGAGAACCCGTCGCCTCCTGTGTTCATCAACCGGCTGTAGTCCACGTACCCTTTCACATCCACTTGCCGGGTCTTGACGACTTTTACCTCGGTATCCACCCCGAACACGGAAGCCACCCGGGCGTCCTCTACTCGAGGTGTGTAGAACTCGTCCGCGATCAGGTAGCTGCTGTTGGACGGGTCATGGGCCAGCAGGTAGGGAGCCTTGCGGTCTGCCATGTAGCTCACACCGATGGAGAGGGAGCGGAGCATCAGATTGTCCGGGTAGAAGAGCCGGAATGGCTTGACATAGCCAAGCGCTCCGGTGAGACCGTAGTTGACAATGTCGTTGGTGTAGAACTCAAGCCCCGCATACCCGAACCCCTTGTCGATCTGGGCGCTGACGTGGTGATGATCCAGGTCGATGTTGGGATTGTACCTGCGGATTTGCGTACCATGCCCCACGGTGGCGGCGGAAACCTTGCCCACGTTGACGTAGAGATCGTCTTCCTTGTGGCCATAGCGGATGTAGTCGATCACCTGGGCGAATTCGCTCGTCTCGTCCCACTGGAATCCGGCAAACTCACCAGCATTGGCAAACCCGGCTCCCCCCACGTAGTTGGGATCTGCGCTGTCCACCTGGGTGTCGAAGATCTCGAACGCCAGAGGGAGTTCCACACCAAGGAAGAGTTTCCCGAAGTGAAGGAACACCCGCGGAACCGCGCCCAGGTAGTAGGTTCGATTGGTGAGGGTCCCACCAGCAGACTGCTCGATGGGGAACATCTGGAAGCCCACCACAAACCGGTGCTTGTCGAAGGTGAAGTCCACATCCCCCACGCCCGTGAGCCAACCCTTGACAAAGGCGTGCTCCCGTTGGGCCTCCGAGGCCTGTTCCACCTCGCTGAGTCGTGCCTCGAGTTCCAGGACCCGTTGCGCCAGTTCTTCCTCGGTCAACGGCACAGGCGTCGCCTGGCCGTCCTCCTCCAGTCCTCCCGCCGCTTCCTCCTTGGCCGTTGCTTCTCCATCCCCTCCGTCCTGGTCAACCGATTCGAGCCCCTCGGGCGCGGCCGGCTCTCCGGCCGGGTCGCCCGGGTCCACCGCGTCGACTGCAGCGCCTTCGGCAGATTCTCCATCCACCGACACGGTCGTGTCCGATGGGTTGTCGTCCGGAGTCCTCGCCTGGTCCTGGTCCGGAGGGCCTCCAGGATCTTCGGCGACTTCTGCTCCCAACCCGGGGAAGGGCGTCCTATCCGGGTCAAGCAGCTCCACCTCGGGAGGGGCATGAAGATCGATGGCCGGACCGGCGTTGAAAGGAACGCCGGCATCAGTACCTGCTTCCTGGACCCGGGGCACAGGTCCCGCGGCCTGGCTCGTCGCCGCCGCGAGAAGGCCCCAGGCTGCCAGAGCCTGGATGGTCAGACGCACACCGCCGCACCGCATATTCACCTCGCAGCCGCTGTCCGGGGGTACGCCAGCGCCCTCGGTACAGCAGCAGGCCACCAAACGTGGCAACGATCAACGAGAAATCCCCAAAAACGGACCCGTCGAGCCCGCTCGAAGTGCAGGGAGAGGTGGTGACCACTTCCTCGGACTCCACCCAAAACTTCACCTCGAACGTCTCTCCACCGCTGATGACCCGCACGGTACGGGACCCGACAGCGGCATCCGCGGAGACCTCTATTTCCACGACAAACTCTGTCGCGGACCGGACGTCCAGGGACAGCACCTGAATGTCGCGCCAGAAGTCCACGGAAGGGCTCTCGTCGATAAAATCGGTATTTGCGCCGGTGAACTTGATCTGTTTCTTTTCTCGCACGCGGATGTAGTCAGGCTCGACATCCACGATTCGGGGCTTGAGCGCCTGGTCGACTACCTCCAGGCCAGGCTCGTAGGTCAGCGTGTAGTCTCCTGTCTGCACGGTGAGGGGGTGAGGGCCAAGCGGCGCGTCCGGGGCCACGGTGATGTTGGCCTTGCACCGGGTCACACTTTCAACCACCACGTCGGAGACCTGGATGCCACGTCCAAATCCTACTGTCACATCCCCGTCCACAAACGTGGTGTAGGCCCCCACGATGGTCACCGTGGTGCTCTCCCCCCGATACTCGGAGGGGGGGATGATCTCCTGGATGTGGGGAACATAGAGCGTGGTGGACACAGGGTCAGACAGATCCCCCGGAACCAGAATGGGTTGACCGGTCTCGTCCTCCACCTGGTAACGCGCACGCACCTGATACTGATCCGTGTACGGCTTGCCCGCCGGCTCCACCACCGCAACCAGGTCCCGATCGTTTTCGTTCTGATCTTCGGCAACCTCCACCTTGACTACCTGGCCTTCGCTGTCCAACACCGTGTGGATCACCTGGTAGTCAATGAGATACTGTCCGTCCTGGGCGAAACCCTCATCCCCCAGTTCTTGCGGCGGCAGCCACTGGAGCGTGAGAGTCAAGGCCAGGGAGGGGGGCGGGGAGGGCACAAAGTCGAGAGAACGGGGCGGCGGCAGTCGCACGCGAAAACTCAGCCACGTGTCCCCGGGCGCCCCCGGCGGGTCCGTGGTCGTGTTTCCGTTGATGTCCACTGCTTCCACGTAGTACCGCACCTCCGTGCCCGTGGGTTGCCCCGGAATGTCCGCCTCCCATCGGCCGTTGTCGTTCGCCACCATGTCCACCGCCCGAACGTCCTCCTCGCCCGCCTGGTAGTGGAGTGTGACACCCGCAATGGCCCGGTTGTCCGTCGCCACCGCCACCACCGGATAGGGACCGCTCACGTTCGACGTGTCGGTCGGTCGCACCACCACGCTCACCTGCGGCGGAATGATGTCCTCTTCAAACAAAATCAGTGACGAGATGAACCATCCGTCCGACCAGCGCGTCTCGTTGCTCACGAATACCAGTTCCAGCGACTGATCGTCCCCGGTCATCCCCTCCAGATCGAAATAGCTGGTCACCCACCCCTCGCTCGTCCCAGAAAACGCCGCCGTGACACGATCCTCGTACACCACCTGAGCGTTGTACCCCTCCGACGGGGCAAGCATGTGCGTCTCCCCATCCGCTTCCACCAGTCGCACGAACCCACCATCTCCACAAACACCCCCGAGCTGTGTCCCGTCCGAGAGCGTACACGTGCCGTTCGGATCGATGTCATAGTAGTGCACCATCAACATCGTCGCGCCGGGATAGCTGCTCAGCGAAAAGGTCGGAGAACGAATGACCGCCAGTGCATTCGGCAGGTAGTGCTGATCCAGTTCCGTCGCCCACACGTTCCCCCGCGACTCAACTACCGAATCCCCGACCGGAGCCCCCCACTGCCACACCGCCAGGGGATCCTCCACCCGCTCAAATCCCCCGTCCGTCTCGTCAAAATCGTACACCCGGACCGCACTCGTCGCCTCCGCAGACGGCACACACACCAGGACCACCATGCCCATCAGCACAACGGTCACCAGTCGCCGCCAGCAACGCCACGACCCGAGACAGTCTCGAGACATGCGCAAAGGTCGGACTCCAGGTATCGATCGCGCTCGCTCCATGGCAAGACAGCTTCTATTCTTCCGGAAGATATTGATAAAACACCTTTATCAGTGCGCCGTGGGCCGGTAGTGCGTCGGCGTTGAATACCACCGACTGCTGGGCTTCATCGTAGGTCCACGACTCACCTTCCATGGTCTGAACGTCGTCCACGAACACGTCGATGGTACCCGGCACCGCCGGATGAGTGAGCTGGAAACGGCTCTTGAGCGCTACCTGCTGTTCCCCCACCGCAGAGACCACCGAGGAGAGGTTGGGCGTGCAGATGGACTTGAAAACCCCGTTGAGCAGCTCGGTCATCTCGATGTACCGTTCGCCGTATGCAGCCTTGACGCCGTTGGGGCCGGTGCAGCCGCCTTCGGGCCCGACAATGGCGGAAAACATGATACGGTCCGACGTGTCGCCACCCTTGAGGACCACAAGAAAGTCGCGGTACTCCTCCACCGTCCCTTCGGACACATCGTCGTCGTCGCTCACCACGATGATGGATAGACCGGCGTCGTCCCGGAGGAATCCCTCGTTGTACCCGCCGCTCCCAAGAGCTTCGGGAGACAGGGCCATGGTCAGCGAAAGAAATCCTTCCTCGGGACTCTTGCTGAACGGGCTGGACACCACAGCCTCGACGTTCTCCTGAAAAATCTCCGCAGCATCCGGAGTGTCGGACGTGATGATGCTCGGCGTACCCTGAAGCCGACCCTGGTCATTCTGGGCATCGGTGGTGATGATACCCACCTGGTACGAGATGTTGTACTTTTCGATGGCGGCGATGAAGTCGTTGAACAACGGGGACAGTGCTTGCCCTTCCGGCTGCATGCTCATTGTGTTGTCGATGAGCCAGAGGATGTCGCGCGCCTCGACCGGGGTCTGTGTAAACACATCGGTCCATGAGACATATGGTGGGATGGTCTGGTCGTTCGGATCGATCAGATAGTCCCCGCACGCGGTACCCAGGATGACAAGGAGCGGCAGGAGTGCAACGGCATGAGAAACGGGGCGGATCACCCGCGTTTCCGGCGGAGGAGTCCGCGGAGGAGAGTCAATGCGAGGACGAACCCGGCGATGGATGCCAGGAGCCATAACCACCTCGAGCCTCTGGCGGGCGGAGACGGAGCGGGTTCCTCCGGAGGAGTCCTCGGAGGAACATCCAACGACAGGGTTCTGCCGGGGGTTTCTCGGGCTCCCTCCTCCTGTGGTGGGAAGAGCAGGGCCACGTTCCCGTGCAGCCTGAAGTCGCCCCACACCCTGCCGAGAGGGGTTTTGTTGAGCGCGACGGCGTCGGCTGATTCTGCCGAGAGCAGCAGGACCGGCCGGGAGCCCCACGGGGGCTGGAACAGTTGCCACAGCGCAGCGTGAGACGCATTCCTGGGGATAGCATATCTGATTCTCGCCTCGACCGCCATATGCCCGCGTTCATCCAGGGCGAGTGGGGCCCAGGCCCCGAGCGGTCGTACAGCCGGTTCCAGGTCTGCTGTATCGATGACGATCCAGGCTCGAGCCGCCTTCTCGTCGGGGGAGAGGTGGTCGAATTCCCGTGCGCGCAGGACCTGGAGGTCGATGTCCCCGGTGGTTCCGGCCCGGGCTCCGATGGCTGCGGCTGCGACCAGGAGGGCGCCGGCCCCGTGGACTCCGCTGTCGTCGTCCAGGACCAGTCCGGTGGTGCTCAGCGACGGTTCACGGACGAACAGGTCTGGATAGGCGTCCAGATCGAGGTCCTCGGTAGGCAGGTGGGCCAGGCGGGCCTCGGACTCGCGGCTGATGATCACCCAAAGGCTGTCATCATAGGGTCTTGCGCAGTCGTCGGTTCCGACATCGATGAAAAGGTTGAATCCGATCCTGAGCGCGTCCGCGGAGGCGAACCGAGGCGGAATGGGCACATCGCAGGCGATTTCTCGAGTGCCTGGCGGGCCGACTTCGGGCACGAACTCCCGGCGATAGGCAGGCACGTCCCCAATGGTGACCTCGAGGGCGCTGGTGCGTTGAAACGAGACAGGGTGTCGGAGGATGAGGTGGAGGTGTGCGGTGGCGTCGAGCGTCCAGTTGCGGGGAAGCGGGATGGTCAAGTTGAACGATCGGGTGGTGATCCCCCGGAGCACGATGTCGTCCTGGTTGAGAGACTTGAACGAGATCCGGGTGGGATCTCGAGGCGGGCTGTGTGGGTAAGGAGGCGTGTCCAGGAACAGAGCCTGGGAGCCCTCGAGGCGTTCGAGCACCTGGCCGTTTCCCAGGTTTGCACGGAGGATGCGCATACCCTCGATGTCCGACCCGATGGCAACAAGGAAGCGTCGGTGTGGGTTGTCGGGGTGCGTGGCTTCGATCAGTGCCCCGA
The DNA here is from genome assembly GCA_964418585.1 of uncultured Gammaproteobacteria bacterium. Classification (GTDB taxonomy): domain Bacteria; phylum Myxococcota_A; class UBA796; order JAJRTE01; family JAJRTE01; genus JAJRTE01. The sequence continues at coordinate 35,689 of CAYQMG010000204.1, forward strand.
ACCGGGGTCCGGGTGGATACTCGTCCCGAAGGGTTTCGATTCTTTTTTTCAGGGGGGAGGAAGGGATACCCCAGGTCTCGAGGGCGTCCAGGAGGCTCGAGTCTCCGACCAGGACGAGGTGGGTGTTTCGGAGGTCTGGGCGGGGGCCTTTCAGAAAGGTTGCCTGGATCCGGTCCGGGGGGCAGAGTCTGGCTCCACCGAGCCTTGCTGCGAGCACCGCGGCGATCTCCAGCGCCTCTCGTCCAGGATCCGGAGGCAGGATGAATGTGATCTGGTTCGGTCCGGTTCGGTCTTCCGGGCCGCAGGAAACATAGCTTTGGGGAAAACGGGACAGGTCCGGGGTCGCGATTTGCTGCGTGTGGGGGAGGTCCAGGAAGGACCCGGCGCCCAACCAGGCCCAGAGGCCGGGATTGTCCACGTCCTCGCACGGGTCGTCACTTGCGCGGAGATAGAACCGGACCTCCACCACATTCCATCCGGGCACCACCGCCCGGGCCGGCACATCCATCTCGAGGAGCCAGGGCCGGGTTTCGGCGGGCACGATGGCGCGCGTGTCGAGCTGTACCTGGTTGAGCAACACGGTGACGTTCGCGTGTTCGAGCAAGCTGGATACGTCGAGTTCCAGGCCCATCCGGCCGCCCTGGTCGGAGATGAGCCAGTCCTCGGGCACGTACACCGGAAACGAACGTGCCCCGTACATGCCGCTGGCGCGAAACGGGCGGGTGACGAACAGGAGTCGTGTGTTTCCTGGAGTCGTCGGTGTTGTGGACTGGGAGGACGAGGAGACCTCCTGATCCGCGTCCGGATTGTTGGAACCTGTTTCGTCCCCTCCTGCACCCTGGATGGCAGGAGAGATCGAAAGGAGCGTCATCATCCACAGGAGCCTGATCTTCATATTCACCCGCCCACGCTGCTGGTGCCTGCACGGCCACCCTGGCACTGCCGTCTCGAAGCGCAACCACCCCTTGTTTTCGGCCCGGGCAGGGAACGGCCCTGGAGGGAAAGAGCGCGTCATCCCTGGCACCGAAGGCCTGGCGTGGATACGATAGCATGATTTCTCGTCACCGTTGACAGTTCCTGCCCGGCATCCTACAATCAGCGGCGGTTTTTTTGCCGCAAGCGGGTCGGGCCGGAAGGCCCTGGTGCCCGGATCCGGTCCGGTAGCCGTGTGGAGTGTGGCGCGGTCGGAGCGGCTCGAGGAGGGCAGGGGCCGGGTGGGACCGGGCATGGGAACTGGTCGCGCCCACCTTCACATCCACACAACGAGGGGTGAGCATGAGCCGGGACAGCATCACGTTGAAGGCCCTGACTGCCGAGATGGACCTGTCATTCCATGGACCGCTCCTGGAAGTGTCGGCCTTTCCGTTCAAGATTGGCAGGGAGTGTCGGGATCGCCGTTCCCACGGGCGACCTCCGGGGCTGGTGGAGCGTCGGACCGGCAAGGTACCGCCCAACAACGACCTTTACATCCAGGAAAGCGGCAATCGCCTGTTCGTGTCGCGAGAGCACCTTCTGATCGAGCGCCGGGAGGATGGGCTCTACCTGGTTGACCTTTTCAGTTCGTGCGGGACCATCGTGGAAGCGGTCTACATCGGTGGAGACCACAAGGGGGGCGAGACAAAGTTGGCCCCCAACGACGTGGTCATCGTGGGCACCGCCAACTCGCCCTACATGTTCAAAGTAGTGATGGACTGAACATGCCTGGCTCAGACCTCGAGCAGAAGCCCGATGGGCGACCCGCAGGGCTCGGTCGGGTCGTTGTACTGGGCGCGGGGCGGCTGGGTCTCCACCTCGCCATTCAGCTTCGCGCCCTTCAGGACACCCGGGTTCACCTCTGGAATCGGCGGAAGCTGGCGGGGCGGCGGCTTGCACTGGCGCAATACTCCGTGCCGGGCGCCTCGCCGGCCGACCTGTCCAGCGGCAACCTGCCGGAGGAAGCCTTGCGTCAGGCGTCCCTGGTGCTGCTGACCGTCTCCGACAGGGCCATCCAGCCGTTGGGGGAGGCCCTCGCGGCGCGCGTGAGCGATCTGACCGCACCGGTGTTCCATTGCTCGGGCGCGCTTTCTCCCGCTGTCCTGTCGGCTCTCCGCGACCGTGGAACTCCCATCGGGTCCATTCACCCGGTCCGGAGTTTCACCCTGGACATGCATCCCGCTTCCCTGGAAGGAACCTGGTTCGCGCTCGAAGGAACCGATCGGGCCATGGAAGCAGGGAGGCGCCTGGTGCAGGCCCTGGGGGGACGCACCGTGGCGGTGAACACCGCCCACAAGATGGCCTATCATGCGGCGGCCACGATGGCCTCCAACCTGGTCGTGGCACTCCTGGACCTCGCCGTGGAAACCCTGGGCAAGGGGGTGGCCGGGGACGTGTCGGAAAAAACCCGACTCGAGATCCTGCTTCCCCTGCTCGAGGGCACCGTGCGCAACCTCAAGGAAGTCGGGCTGCCCGGCGCGCTCACAGGGCCGGTCTCGAGGGGCGACCTGGACGTGGTCCGCGGGCACCTCCGCGAACTCGTTCGCCATTCCCAGTCCACTGCTCCACCGTGTCGGCCCGACTCGGCGGAGGTCTACCGGCTATTGTCCCTCGGCGCCGTGTCCCTTGCCTCGCGTCAGGGAATCGCCCCTTCCATCGCAGCCGGCTTGTGGGATGAGCTGGTTGCTCCTGCAGGCAGAACCGAATATCCGCAGGTCGACTCGAGAGATGGGCAACCTTCTGGAGAGCGATCCTGAAAAAAAGGTGCAAGACCAGGCGCGCTGTTCCGACAAGAGGGGAGCAGGGGTAATCCGCGGGCGGGACCGGGCGAGTGTATCGCCTGGAAAGGCGGTGGGGCGGTGTGGTCTCGGACGCCAATTTGTTTTGACAGGCCCAAACTGCTTCGGATAGATTGAGAAATGAGGACATCGATCCACCGGGAGTGACATCATGCTGGACAGACTCATCGAGGAAAGGATCGAGCGGAAGCGCAAGCAATCAGGAACCACTCGTCTTCCTGCCGTTCTCGAGCTGCCGCGGCCGCCCCTTGACTGGGATCGTCGGCAGGATCACGAAGACCGGAAGAAGAAGGAGGAGCCGCGGCGCGGCGTGGTGATCATCGATTTCATGTGAGGGCTTGCCGCGCTTCCCACCCCTTCCCATGCGGCCGGAAGTGTCACGCCGCCACTTCCCCCTTCCTGCTTTCTCCCCGGGGGGAGGTGAATCCCGCCCACAGTGCCCCTCGAGGCCGGTACCCCATTCAAACCAACCCGGGACCTTGTGTGGCTCAGGAACGATACCAGGACAGGCGGAGCCGATAGAGCGGTTCGTGCTGAGAGAGTAGTTTTTTCTCGAGGAGTTTTCGGATCTCGTCCCGCTCAGGAGAGACACCCAGGGGGAGCGCCATCTTGCCGACCTGTAGCTTGGGCGGTGAATCGTCCCACAGGTCCAGGTCCTCTTCGTCATCCCATTCGGCGCGTGTCTTGATGACTCCGTAGAGCTTGTGCCACCAGCCATTCAGTTCCCACACCCGGGGATGCCCCAATTCCTCGAGTCGACCCAGTCGGTACAGTTCCTCCACGGACCGTACCTCGCAGATACGCTTGTCCACCAGAGTCTCCATGACCTCGGGGGCTCGAGCCACCACCTCGCCAGGGTCCAGGGAGGCCAGCGTGGCCACCCGGCTCATGCGAACCAGGATCGGCTCTTCCTGGAGAAAGAGCCCGTCCGCCATGGCCACGAGGGCGGGATACCATTCCTCCCGAACCTCCACGCTCAAGGCCTTTTCGATGCGATCGATCATCACCTTCAGGGGGAATTCGAGCGGTTCGCGGCTGTCCGGATGAAAGACCTGGACGCGATAGGAGGGCGTGAGAGGACCCGCGGTCGGTCCGTCCAGGGTCCCGTTCAATGTGTTAGGACGACCCATGATGTGCGTATCGTTGCAGGATTTGTTGCCAAGTTGCCCACGGCGTTCAGGGAGTCGATGTTAACTCAACCGTGGGCTGTGGTCAAGCACGACGTCCAGTCGGCCGCGGGAGTCTCCTCGAAACAGCGGTTCGAGCCGAACGTTTTCAGGGTCGGTGGCTGGGAAAACATTTCAGGAGACGGGCAGGCAGGGGCCGTCTCGAAGCACTGTTGAGGAGGTCGACCGGTGGGGTACCGGAGGAAAGGGGGCGCGCCTCGATCGGATGGTTCACCTGGCTACAGGGGGTCCGGGTCCGTGGTGGCGGAGACGGTGGCCGCGTCCAGGATGATCCGCCCCGCCCCTCCGGAGGCCGAGTGGTAGGACGTGTGTCCACACACGGTGCCGCCCGGCCCCCCCGTTGCGGTGATGGTCAGGTTCTCGACACGCTCGGCCTGAATGAAGATGGAACCGCCGGCTCCACCGCCCCCCCCGCTTGCTCCCCAGTCGCCGCCGTACCCGGCGTAGTCACACGCCTGCTCGCCAGCCTCCCCGTTGGCCGTGATCAGACCGTCCCCCTGGACGGACCGCGCCCAGATGAAAATCATGCCGCCTCCGTTGCCTCCCTTGGCAAGGACGTACCAGTCGTTGGAGCCGGAATCGCCTTGACCACCACCCCCTCCCAGAATCATCACGGTCGGATCTGATCCGGCGTAGGGGTGCCCGTCCTTGGCCTGTGGGCGACCGCCATAAGACGCCGCGTCGGCTGGTGGCGCGACCGCGTTGGCCCCACCGCCGGCGCCACCCAGACCGTCGTAGCTGCCGTAGACGCCTTCGGTACCTCCACATCCCCCGGTCAGTGTGTCCGGTTCGGTGGCCTCGGTGCTGCACCGGGTCCCGGAGTTGCCGAGGATACCTTCCCCGACACGTCCGTTGGTGGCGCGGAGCAGTTCGCGGGCAGGCCCCCGGAAACCAGCGGCGTCCACGGACAGCACGGCCCCGTTCTCCAGAACCACGTCGTATCGCGCCTGGATGGCCAGGATGCCGCCAGTGTATCCATCCCAGGGCATGGCGAAAATCTCAACCCCATCGATACGGAGATTGTTGTAGGTCGCAACACGTACGGCCTGACTCGCAAGAGCGCCAAACTGGTCGTGCGCTCCGGCCTCGTAATCGTGCAACAGTGGAGACGAAATACCAATCCGATCACTCTCCACCCCATCGACCTGGACGAGTTCGAATTGGCCCGCCGGGTCCCCCTGCATCTGGATCAGCAGGACCAGGTCTCCTTTTTCGAACGAACTCGTCGTGTTCAGATAGACATCGGTTTGGCCCGCCACCGCGTCCTGGGTGAGGTAGGCGTATGCATTCAATGACTGTGACCGAACCAGAACGGTGATACATTCCTCGAGTTCGTCCACCTCCCCGTTGCAGTCGTCGTCTTTCTCGTTGCACACCTCGGTTGCGCCCGGGTTGACCGTTGCATCCATGTCGTTGCAATCCCCGGCCTCGAGGGCGTATCCGGTGGGTTGGTCGCAATCGACCCGGGTGTCGTTTTCCACGCCGTACCCGTCGCCGTCATCGTCGCGGTAGAAGGTGCCCAGATCCACGGGGTCGTCGTCCACCTGGCCGTTGCAGTCGTCGTCGAGGTCGTTGCATATTTCGTCGGCCGCCGGGTTGATCGCGGGGTCGTCATCGTCGCAGTCGTCCGGGTTCGACACGTGGTTTGCGGGCGGGCCACAGGCGACGGTTGACACGGTGGGGTTCCCGTAGCCGTCTCCATCGGCGTCCTCGAACCACTCGAGTGCGTCGGCGGCTGTATCCTCGTCGACGGTGCCGTTGCAATCGTCGTCCACGCCGTTGCAGATCTCGGTGGCTTCGGGGTTGACCCCGGGTGCCAGATCGTCGCAATCTCCACTCGTGGACACGTAGGCGTCGGTGGGCGGTGTACATCCGGTGACCGGATTGGTGTCCCGTCCGAAACCGTCTCCATCGGCGTCGAGGTAGAATGTTTCCTGTACTTCCTCGTCCACGTCGCCGTCGCAGTCGTTGTCCTTGCCGTCGCACGCCTCTTCTGCACCTGGATAGACGGCAGGGTCGCTGTCATCGCAATCGTCGTTCGCAGTGGCGAATCCGGCGCTCATCTCACACCCCTCCTGGGATTCGGCAGGGTCGCCGTGTCCATCTCCATCCTCGTCGGCATAGAACAGGGTCGCGCCCTCTTCGTCGATGTCGCCGTTGCAGTCGTTGTCCTTGCCGTCGCATGTTTCGTCTGCGCCCGGGTAGACGGCGGGGTCGCTGTCGTCGCAGTCGTCCGCCAGGTCGACGTGGTTTTCCGGGGGGGAGCATGCGTCGGTCGGGTGGTCCGGGTCTCCGTGTCCGTCCGAATCAGCGTCGAGGAAGTAGGTGCTGGTGACGCTTTCGTCCGTGTCGCTGTCGCAGTCATTGTCCTTGCCGTCGCATGTTTCGTCTGCGCCCGGGTAGACGGTGGGGTCGCTGTCGTCGCAGTCCAGATCTTCGGTCCATCCATCCTGGTCCACGTCGATGATTTCCTCCACCCCGGTCCCGGCCAGAGCAACGGCGATTTGGTGTCCGTCCTCGTCATTGGCCGCCACGATGAGGGTCGCCGCGTAACCTCGCTCGGCCCTGGGGATGAATCGGATGGTCAGGGAATCCGATGTCCCGGGCGCAATGGAACGGGTCGCATCGTCCGGGAAGGAGAAGACGGCCGCCGGGTCCTCAATGGTTCCGGTCACGGTCAGATTGACGTCGCCGACGTTGGAGATGGTGAGTTCGAGGTCGGCGGAGTTTCCCACCAACACATCCCCGAAGTCGAGTGCGACCGGGTCAACCTCCATCTCCACGTGCGATTCCGGGGCAGAAGTGGGAGAAGGGGAGGGCATGGGCTCTTCGTCCGGCTGATTGCAGGCAAGGAGCCACCAGGGAAGGAGCAGGGGCCAGAGCAGGCGTAGGCGTGCCTGGGCGGCTCGAGTGGGGGGGCGAGGGGTAGTGGGCGCCGGACAGGCGCCCTTGTCTGCTTCCACAATCATCATGTTTACCTCCGCGATTCGCTCGATGGACCGATTCTCCTGTCCACGTTACGTTGTCCGCTCAGCCCGTCTCCCGGGTCTGGACCGACCCGGTGGTGCCTCCAGGTGGCCGGCCGGGTCGATGTGTCGAGTCAGAAGCCGCCATCCGATGGACCATTGCCAGGCGCGTCCGCCGGCATGTTGGCTCGAGCCGATGGGATGGAGCCCAGGGCCATGGTGGCGAGTCTTGCCAGGGGGGCGTTCTTGAGGTCCTTGGCCACATTGAGGCAACGTTCGAACGCCTCCCGTGCCCGCCTGTTCTCGCGCATGAGCAACTGGCACCTGCCGGACAGGTAGTGCGCCCGCGCCACCACGTATCGGAGGTGCCCGGTCTCCGGGCGGGACATCACGAGGTGGATCTCCTTGAGCGCGGCGCGAGGCTCCCCGACCAGCGCCTTGAGGTAGGCGAGCGAGAGTTTCTGGTCGGTGATGAGGGCGGGCCGATGGAGTTGCGTGGAAAGTTCGAGGGCGGCTTTGAGGTAGGTGTATGCCCGTTGGGGCACGTCCTGGTCGAGGCAGAGGCGACCGATGTCTCCGAGGATGCGGGACTGGGCCGCCTTGTCCGACCGTTCCCGTGCGATGGTGAGCGCCTCCTTGTAACATCGGAGGGACAGGTTGTCTCGTTTCAGGTCCCTGTGCAGATCGCCCAGTGCCACGAGCACGTCGAGGAGGAGACGGGCGTCGTTGGTGTCGCGAGCGGCCACCACCACCTTTCGGAAGCTATCCAGTGCCCTGGCGTAGTGTCCGATGTGGTGGTAGAAGGTGCCCACGCGGAGGGCATGGTTCAGGATAGCAGGGCGATCCGCCTCGCGCTTGGCCCGTTGGTAGGCGCCGTAGAGATGGTGCATCGCCTCCTCTATGTCGCCCCGCTTCATCAAGGCAGTGCCCAACTCGCCCTCGACCATGGCGAGGACCAGTGGTGGCCCGTGTTTCTTGGCGATCGCATGGGCCTCCCGCAGCACACGCACGGCGCGATCCATCTCTCCCCGTGCGGCATATTGTTGACTCAGGTCGGACATGAGCCCGACCGCCTGGTGCTCCATGCCGGATCGGCGGGCCGACACGAGCCACTGGTGGAGGAGGTCCTCCGAATCGGTGAGCGCGCCTTGCTGAAGCATGGTCCCGGCGATTTTCCAGCGGATGCGCCGTCGGCGCTCGTCCCCGGCTTCGTCGCCGTCTCGTACCGCTTCCAGTGCCCAACGGTAGTAGGCGAGGGCCGACCCGATCCCTTGCTCGTAGGCCAGCTTGTCTCCAGCCTTTTCCAGGTGCTCCACCGCTCCCTTTGCCTGGGCGAGCCGGGCGCTGACCGCGATCTGCTCGAGGAAATTGCCGCGGCCCAAAGGGGCCCATTCGCGCACGTGAGCGGCGAGTCGTCGGTGAAGTTCGGCGAACGGGACACCGAGAGGTTGTCGGGCAGCGAGGTGGCGGTAGTATGAGTGGCGGAACCGGAAGTAGCTCGCCTCGCTGGCCTGACGTTCTTTCAGGATGCCCTTGGCCACCGCCCGCTGGAGCACGGTCCGAACGTCGACGCGCAAGCCGAGCAGCCGCTTGACCACCTCCACCGGGAATTGCATGCCGAGTACCGCTCCCGCCTTCAAGATGGCTCGAGTCGCCTCCGGGAGTGCCGCGAACCTCCGGGCCATCAAGGCTCTGGGGGAGTCGGGAAGGGAGGTGGACGGAGGGGGTTCGGCCAGGCACGCTTCGTCTTCCCGAATCTCGATGAAGCCCTCCTCGATCATGAGCGCCACCAGGTCCTTGACGTATCGCGGCACCCCGCTGCTGAACGAGGAGATGGTCTGGAGCAATTCATAGGAGACCTTGGGTACCCCCAGCATGTCTCGAGTCATGTCCTCGATGAGGGCCAGGGGCATGCCCTCGAACGACACCGTGGAGACCGGGGCCGAGGCCAGCCAGGACCTGGAAAACCCTGGCGGGACCTCCAGCAAGAGGACCAGCTTGAGGTTGTTGAGGCGGCTCACCAGGTGCGAAATGTACTCCTCGGTCAAGGTATCCGCATGCTGGAAGTCCTCAAACGCCAGGACCAGGGGCGCGTCCTTGGAGAGTCCGGCGAACAGGCGATCGAACAGCATAAACAGCCGGTACTTGCGCCCCGAATCCTGGCCCCCGGCCACGGCCGGCTCGGGCTCCTCGAACAGGGACTGGATCACCTCCAGTTCCTCGGGCGACAGACCCAGTTGCGTCAGACGCGCCAGCTTGGCATTTTCACTCTCCGGAGATTCCGGTGGCGTGATTCCGCAAATCTTGCGGAGCGCATCCAGCATGGTGAAGTAGGCGAAATGCCGCGTGCCCTCGAACGAGGAACCGGCAAAGAAAGCCGCCCCCAGCTTCCGGCACGATTGCCGATATTCCTCCCGTAGCCGACTCTTGCCCATGCCTTCGTCGCCCAGGAGGAGCACCACCGACGGCTTCCCCTCCTCCGCATCTCGAAGTCGGTCCACCAGGGTGGCCAACATGGACTCCCGGCCAAGATAGCGGGTGTACAGGGCATATTTGACACCGTCAACCCCTGCCGCAGGCTCCGCCGGTATCAACTCCTGAACTCGGTTCAGCCTCGGCGGCGCTCCCTTGCCCAGTCGGACGCTCTTGAAAGAAAAATGGTCCGCAGCCAGGGTACGGGCTTGCCGCGTGACCAGAACACGCCCCTTCCCGTTCCCCAGGTTGACCAGCAAACGGGGGATGGCAAAGGTCTCGGTGATCTGCCAGCCGAACAGCGGGTTGCCACTTCGCCGCTCCACCAGCACACTCCCCACATGACACCCCACGTCCAGCACCCACGCTCGAGCGTCCTTGCCGGCCGCAGACCGAAATTCTTCATGCAGGCCGGAGGCACAGTTCATGGCCAGGCCCACAGCCCCTGCGGGATCCTCCCCCGTCCTCCAGCAGGCAACGAAACTGTTGTGGTTCACCTCCCATAGCTCACCCCCCAGACGCTCGACCCGACGCTCAAACCGATCCACCACCTCCCGCAGTTGCTTGCCTCGATCCGTCCCGGACTCCCCCCCTCCCGAACGCCGGTTCCACTCGGCACACACGACCGCGGCGCCAATCCTCGACAACGGCACCGCCTGGGCCAGATCGGTGGGAGGTTGATAGGAGGGAATGGTCCGGCCCGACCCCACCGGGATGAACAACGTGCTCCGTCGCCCCGAGCCTCCGGCGCCGTCTCCGTCGCGGAGCTGGCGACCGAAGCCCAGTTCGTCCCCCCGGCTTCGTTGGAGTTCCTCGGCAAAGATCCGTCGGAGATACTCTGCCAGGTCTGCCGACGTGACGTGCATCCCCTGCGCAAACATGAACGCGGAGAGATCCTCCAGCATCTCCTGGTCTTCCTGGTACCGCCCCTTCAGATTTCGCGACAGCGCCTTCAGCGTGATGCGATCCAACTCCTCGTGGACATCCGGGACCAGCTCGGACGGGCGCGGAATGGGCGCGCTGAGCACCTTCCGGAGCGTCTTCTCCACATTGTCCGTCTTGAACAGACGCTTCCCCGTCAACATCTCCCAGAGAATGATGCCCACCGAAAAGATGTCGGAACGGCGGTCCAGGGCACGACCTTCCACCTGCTCGGGTGACATGTAGGCATACTTGCCCCGCACCACCCCCTGGGACGAGGCAGACTGAAACGCCGCCCGCGATATCCCAAAGTCGGTCAGCTTCACCTCCCCCTCGAACGACAGGAGCACGTTCTGGGGCGATACGTCACAGTGAACAATGTTGAGATCCCGCTGTTCCCGATCCTTGCGCCGGTGGGCATAGTCGAGTGCTTTCAGGACCTCGCACAGCACATAGAGGCAGAGTGGGCGCGGAAACGGTTCGGATTGGCGGCTGCGGACCAGGGACCGGGCCAGGTCATACCCGTGGACATACTCCATGGCCATGAAGTATGTTTCCCCCTCCTTGGCCAGCTCGATGACCTGGACGATGTTCCCGTGCGACAGGGAGACCGTGATACGGGCCTCGTCCAGGAACATTCGGACAAAATCTTCATCGGAGGTGAGATGGGGCAGGATCTTCTTGATGACCAGAATCTTTTCGAATCCCGCCACACCGTAGGACTTGGCCTTGTACACCTCGGCCATGCCGCCGGCGGAGATTTTCTCGATCAGATGATACTTGCCGAAAAGTATCGGATTGGCCACGTTCCTTTTTGGACCTCTTCGTGAAAATGAACGCTCGTTCGACGGCCAGGCGACTCGAGCCGCCCGACGGGGGGACGTTGCGGCATGACTCAAGGCCATCGATCGCGGTATTGTACCATGGTTCTGCAGCCGAACCACCAGGGATTTGCCGGGGCCTGCCACACAGGCACTCGAGCGCCTCGCAGCAAGACCCTTCCGGGGTCGGCTGGAACACCTCAGAGAAAGGACTGGCATGACGGTTGAACAGCACCTGTTCGAAAATCTGGTCCAGGTGGTGGCGCGCCTCCGTGCTCCGGGTGGATGTGCGTGGGACAGACGCCAGACCCCGGCGTCGTTGAAACCCTACCTGGTGGAAGAACTCTACGAGGTGCTCGAGGCGATCGAAGACGGCGACCCGGGACACCTGTGCGAAGAACTCGGCGATCTCCTGCTCCATATCGTGTTCCAGGCTCAAATGGCCTCTGAACAGGGAACGTTCGACATCGACGACGTGGTGAGGGGTATCCGCGACAAGATGGTGCGGCGTCATCCTCACGTGTTCATCCAGGGTACGAACACGCCCGAGGAGCAGGTTTCGGTCGACTGGGAACGGAGCAAACGGGAGGACCGGCGCGGGCGTCACACGCACGCCTCCATCCTGGATGGCGTGCCCCGGGCCATGCCGGCTCTCCTGCGCGCGGCCCGGCTCGCAGAACGAGCGTCCCGGGTCGGATTCGACTGGCCGAGCATCGAGGGGGTGTGGAAAAAGCTCGAGGAGGAGTTGCACGAACTGCGGCGGGCTGCCGCGCACGGAACGCAGGCCGAGGTGCGGCACGAACTGGGGGACGTGTTGTTCACGGTCGTCAACCTGGCACGATTTCTCCGGGTGGATGCCGAGGATGCGCTTCGGCGGGCGAACAGTCGTTTTGTGGCCCGGTTCCGGGAACTGGAGCGTGGCCTGGAGTGCGAGGGGATGAAACCGGAGGACGTGGACCTCGAGGAACTGGACCGGCGTTGGGAAAAGGCCAAGCTCCGGGTGCGCGAGGAGACCCCGGACGACTGATTCCTACCGGCTCGTTCCCGGTGGGCTGGTTCGCTTGAAGCCGTAGTAGTTGTGCATCACGTCGGGGTTGTCCGGGTCGAGACGAGCCGCGCGCTCGACGAGTCGGCCGGCCTCCTCCCACATGGCCCGCAATGCGTGTGGGTCCTTGTGCATCACGTCTTCCCGGGCCGTGCGGGCCTTGAGTATTTCCGCCACCAGGTTACAACCGTGTGCCATCAACTGGTCGTCAGTGAGACTCTCCACGGCACGCCAGCCTTTCTCGAGATAGGCCAACGCTTCCCGGGCCTGCGCTTCGGCCTCTTCCAGCTCACCCCGCCGGAACAAAATCATGGCCACCTCGAGACGCGGTTCAGGAATCCGGGGCTCCAGTGAAAGCACCTGTTTGAAAAGTTTCAGAGCCTCTTCCTCTTTTCCGCGGGTGTACGCTTCCACGGCCTGCCCGAACAGGTGTTCGAGCGATTCGATCCCGTCAGTCGATGTCATGAGGTTCAACTCCTCGCAAGTACGGGCAAGCCCATCACGAACAAGGTGGTGGGCCGGTCGTCTCCTTCAGGGGTCCACGAGGACGGGTCGGCCAGGCGGAGTTCTCCATGGTGGGCGCGGACGATCTGGCGTGAGATCGCCAGGCCGAGACCGGTTCCCTCTCCCACCGCCTTGGTGGTGAAGAAGAATTCGAATACCTTGCTGGCGTGTTCGGCGCGAATCCCCCCTCCGTTGTCGCCGAACTGGACTTCGACGCGCCGACTCGAATCGTCGAGCTGGGACCGTATCCAGATGTGACGACGTTCGGAGAAGTCTTTTTCCTGGAGTGCATGGACGCTGTTCTGCATCAGGTTGACCACCACCTGCTGGAGCAAGGAGAAGCTTCCGCGTACCGGAGGGAGGTCCTCGGCGAGGTCGAGGTGCACGGCGATCCGGGACTTCTCGGTGCGGTGGCGGAACATGGCGACTGCGCCGCGGATGGGTGCGTTGATGTCCAGGGGGATCATCTGCTCGTCGGGCTCACGGGAGAAGTCGAGGTATGAGGAGGCCCTCCGCTCCAGGTCCTCGACCAGTTCGTGCACCTTGACCAGTCGTTCGTCCACGGTGCCGTTCTTGTGAGCCTCGAGCAGCAGCATCTGCACGTAACCCTTGATCGAGAAGAGGGGTTGACGTATCTCGTGCAGGATGCTGGAGGCCATGACCCCCATCTCCGCCATGCGAAACACCTGCTCCAGTCGTCCCCTGTCGCGCAACAGCCTCTCCGCACCCTGCCCGTACACCGAATCCTCCTGCGCCTTCCGCGTATCGTCTGCGCCACCACTCACAGAAAGGCCCCCAGATCGATGGGATTCCGGATCTCCACCTCGCCAGTGCAGGCCGCGATATCCCAGTTGTCGTACACATCGATGACGTTGACCTGGAACGTGTAGACGCCGTTGGGCAGTCTCTGCCCGTCCGAGCCGGTGCCGTGCCACTCGATCGCCAGGTTGGCCTGGGTGGGGCCACCGGACACAGGGGACCAGAGGGAAACCACGGGGCTGGCCTGGGCCGGAGGGAAGATGTCCACGGAAAAGGCGCGGATGCCTGAGCGAAGTGTGAATTCGCCCTGGAATACCGTGGAATCGGCCGCGTCGCCCTCGCCGTTCTGGCCGTCGGGGGAGAAGACCGGCTCGGAGACCCAGCATTCGGCCTCCACGGGCTGGATCCCGGCCACGTCGAGTCTCCCGAAGTGCCAGACAAAGGGGTCGAACCCGAGATGGGTCTCCGGATCCCGGTCCAGGATACCATTCCAGTTGCCATCGAGCAGATTGCCATCCAGGTCGGTGACGCTGGGGATTCCCTGGCCCGAGGAGAGCGCCACCTCCACCTGGTACCGCTTGCGCTCCAGGTCCAGCACCTGGGCGAGAGAGATCACGAGTTGACGTCCGTCTTCTTCGAGGGAGAGGTCGGAGATGGGCCACCGTACGTAGTCGGTCTTGATGTCCGACGAACTCACCCGGACCTCCACGATGGGATGGTCGGCATCGTCCAGCGTGGCGACCACCCCGGGGTCCACCAGGTTGTCCCCTCGGATCGGCTCGCTGAACGTGACGGTGATCCGGTCGGTGGAGGTGAAGAAGTAGCCTGCCGGAGAGTAGGCCACTGGATAGGGACGGGCGTGGTCGTTTTCCACAGGCACTTCCAGGACCCCACTGGCCAGCGTCACGGTCTCCCCCAGCGCATTCTCCCCTTCGTACACCGCCACAATGCGCGCAGTCCCGCCATACACGGTATCACCGACACTGTAGTTGAACTGAACAGCTCCACTGTAGGGACCGAGCAGGTACTGGATACCCGGCCGGTCCGAGACGTCTCCAACCTCCACGTTGCCCAGGGTGGGAAGCACCGTGATTTCGAATCCACCACCCTCCTCCCCGCTCTTGCTGTAGCTCGCGCTGTCCTCTCGGCAGTCCGTCGCCTGGATCTCCACCGTGGCCACCTGGCTGCCGTCGTCCGCGCCTGCCACCAGAGGAAGATCCCCCTGGACCAGGGTCATGGTCATGGGGCCGGTCGGAGAGCCGTCGTGAACGCCCACAAAAACCGCGGCTTCCATCCAGGAGGCACACAGGCGCCGGTCCACCACCGAGACTGCTGGACGGTACTCACCGGCCGCAGCGTAGGCGTGCTGGGTTTCCCAGAGGCGCGGAGCGTGGATGACTTCCCCGTCGTCAAACGTCCACACCACGTCCATCACCCCGTACTCCGAGCTGCCGCTCGCCCGAAAATCCACCGGGTCCTGCTCGCACCCCACCGCATAGTCACCGCGACTCCCCACCTGCAACGTGGTCGTGGGAGGATCCGCGCATTCAAGATCGTATACCGGGAACACCAGGCTCGTCGACTGAATCCCGGACCGATCGTCCGAGACCACCAACTTGTCACTCGTGCTCGTCTCGGACACCGTAAACCTGCCCCGGAACTCCCCGCTTTCGAGCCGGATCTGCTTGCCCGGAAGAAGATTGGTCCCATCCGCTCCGGTCAGGGTCCCGGTCCAGTCGTCCAGGCGCACCAACCCCTCGTACCCGGTCACGTGGTTTCCGTACACGTCCACCGCCCGCACCGTCAGGGGAAAGGATACGTCTGTCCACAACACCCCGGGAAGCTCGAGGAACGCAAAGCCTTCCACGTCAGGACGGGCAAGCACCTGGAACGGCGCGCTCACCCCCACCACGCCGCCGGCATCCGCCACCTGGAGCCACGCGGCATCCGACGCCTCGACCGGTGCGTAGGAGACCTCCCCGATGCCTCCGGCGAACACCACCGACACATCGGTGTCTCCCTCGAGGCGTGTGTCGATCGGGGTCAACGTCAGGGCGTGCGTGCCGTCATAGTCGTAGACCCGGTTTCCATAGGGATCTTCCACGGAGAGCCGTGCGGTCTGAACATCGCCCGCCACCACCGTGGACTCCGGAATCTCCACCAAAAACCCGCTGGGGCCGGCCGGAACCACCTCGAATGAATCGCTTTGACCCGAGTATTCGTCATAATGGGCGGCCAATCGCGTGCTTTGGACCGCCCGGGTGAACTGCAGCTCCAGCGTGGCATACCCGTCCTTCAGCCGTACGCTCACTCCTTCGCCCAACTCCGGTTCCGTGTCTTCCCCTTCCGGCTCGTCCACAACCACCACTGTACCGGCTCCGTAACCCACCGGGTTCTTGAACTGGTCTGCGGCCCACAGCTTCACCGAAAAGGTCGCGCCCGCCTCGACCTGAGGGGCGACGGTATCGAACGCGATACCGGCCAGGTCTCCGGCAAGCACGTCGAAGGCCGGACTTTCCCCCTCCAATCCGCCCAGCGTGGCCCGGATTACATCGCCCTCGTTGGCGATTTCCGCTCGACAGTCCGTCAACTGGTGCGTTTCCGGATCATAGGGACCACTGCAACGGAGACCGCCCACTTGATCCCATACCTCCGGCACCTCCTCCTCCACCATGTCCGCATGGTTGCCGTAGGCGTCCACCGGGGCAACGCTCACCCAGAACACAGTCCCGGCAACGACCCTCCGGGACGTGGGCGCCGGTGCTCCTTCCATGAATTCGGTCTGTACCTCGAGCCGCGACGCATCCCCGGCCACCACGTCGAACGGCCGGCTCTCTCCGTACTTCTGAAGCGGCCCCACCGCGAAAAGCTTGTCCTCCTCCACCGCCACGTAGCAGGTGACCGTGCCGGACCAGGCACCGTCCTGGAGTACGAGTGGGGTGGAAGCGATACACCCTTGCGGATCTTCCGGTGGCGTTTCGGCATACTCGATCACCCCGTTCACATCAAACAGGAGCACTTCGCCGTGCACCACCGGTGGTTCCTCGTCCTCGGCCGTTCCGGTCATGCCTCGAGCCTGGATCACCACGGAGAACGGTTGGCCCGCCTTGACCGCAAAAGGAATGTGCTCGTTGCTGGGCGCGTCGGGCAAACTCACTTTCAGGGCACTGTAGGGCTCCACCACCTCCACTTCCACGGCCCCCACCGTGCTTGCCCCCGGCCATTCCGGGGGGGAATAGACCTGGACCAGGAACGGCGGCAGCGAGATACAGGTGGCCGAATCCTCACACGCGATGGTCACCGTGGCCTGACCGTCAGCACTCAGGTACCCCGACAGGGACGCCCGCCCGTCTCCATAGGTCACTTCCTGCACCTGAACCAGTGAGGTGTCGGTGACCAAAATCCCCGGAGAGTCGACGGTGACGGTCACCAGCCCCGCTATGGGATACGGAAGATTCTTGTCATCCACCGCCATCAGGTTGAGTGTCAACGTGCTGTTGGCCGAAAGCCACTGCTTCTCGTCCGGAAGGAAGACCACGTGATCCGGGGTGCTGGGATTGACCACCACTTGCACATCCGGATCCACGACCGCAGGGTGGCCTCGAGGATCCTCCACCACCACTGCGTAGGTCCCACCGTCCAGTCCGTCCGGGGTCCAGGCGGTCAGCGTGTATTCGTCCACCTGGACCACATCGTGCAGCGAGACCACTTCCCCGGCCGAATCCCCCTGCCCGGACGCATCAGACAGACGCTGCAACCAAACAGAGAAATCCGTCCGTTGCGTCACTGTCCCGGTCTTGGTGGATACCTGCCACTGACCGACAAACACTCCGGTAAAGGTCAGTTGCGTCTGCCCAAAGGATGGTATCGTCCCGGGGTAAACCTCGGTGACTCGAGATTGGAGCGGATCCACCCCACACCCGGGAGCAGCCAGGAAACTCGTGGAAATCACGCCGAGCAGGAACAGCACGGGGGAGACGCTCCGGGGGCGGCCTTGAGGCACCGTCCAGCGCCTCCCGGTATTCCCCGGTTTCCATCGTGTGCATGCGGACGATCCCATGGTGCTATCCAGGCGTTCCCGCCGATTTGAAGCTTCCAAGGCATTATAACATGGCCGCCCGGGCCGGGATCATCCCGTTCCCTCGCCACGAGCGTCTCGTCAGAAATGGGCCACATACCCGGTGCGGATGACAAGGCCGCCGAGATTGGTCCCTCCTTCCACCACATCGTCCAGAATGTTGCGACCCTTGACCCAGGAGATGGCAGATTCGACGCTGATCCCACCAGGCCCAATCCCCACCTCGATGCCCAGAAGTGCGCCGAACCCGGGAAAAAGACCCAGCGCACGCACCAGGTGCCACTGAGCCGTAATGGACTGATCATCGCCCGGTTCCGAAGGGGGAACGCCGGAATCGCCCAGGTACGACGTCGGGATGGGAGCGCCCACCAGAGCCAGGGCTGCGATGGGGCCCACCCCGCCGTAGGGCGTGTAGCGCCCGGTTTGACTGCGCATGCATGCGAACAGGTGGATTGGGAAAATGTCGTAACGGATACTGGTCGCACCTTCGGCCGTGAAGGTGTAGTAGGCGGCGGAAACTCCAACGTAAAGCCCCGGGGGGGTGCGTGGAGGCCGCAGCATGCCCTGGAGATCGACCACAGGGGAACCGATGGCGGCCAGGTTGGTCACGTAGCCCAGGCGGAGTGCGCCGAGCCTTCGGCCTTCCCGGCGGAAGACCTGGATTTCGGTGGAGCCGGAATACTCCCCCTCTGGATTGGTCACATGCACCACATCCAGGGCGGCGGCTCGAGCGATTTCCGGGGGGGTGTAGCGGGCGGTGTAGATACCGTCGGAGGTGAACTTGAGGTCGGATACGGTTCCGAGTGTGGCCTTGACCTGGATGGACGGGTCGACCACGGTGTTGCCGAGATGGTCTTCGAGGCGGATTCTCAGTTGGCTGGACTGTCCTCTGCCGGTGTAGACCAGGTTTGGGAGGGCGGAGATCTGGAGGCGTTTCACCAGGCCCGCCCGGACCACCACCGTGGTTTCCGCGGAGAGCACGGTACGTGTCTCCCGCTGCAAGCTGGAGAGCCACTCCACGAAGCTTGGATCCACGGTTCCGGGTCCCGCCTGAAGAAGCAGGGTGCGAGCGGCCAGGTCTCCCCGGTCAGATCGGACGAGCACGATCACAGGACCCAGTTGGACTCCAGAATGGTAGAGGAAGTCGGCCCTGCCTCGAGCGTCGGTGACCTGGGGTTGGGAGATGCGGCCGTCCCCTTGCTCCACCACGGCGGTCAGAGGGATGCCCCGTACCGGGACGCCCCACCGGTCCAGCGCCGTGACGTTCAAGGTGACCGAGGCGCCGCCACCGTCCACGATCATGCGATCCGGAACCACGGACAGTTCCACTGCGGGACCATCTCCGGCCACACGTTCCACCCAGGCCCGAATCGGCACGTGGACCAGGCCGCTCGAGTCCCGTGTGGCTGCGTCGATGTTGAGTCGAGGGCGGTAGGCTGCGACATATTCTCCGGGACCGATGGCCCGGAACCGGCCGATGGTTCCGAAGTCGACCTCGGCCTTGGGAATGACCCCTGTGGCCGGGTTGCCCGCCTTGTCGAACACCTTGAGGGATACCTCGGCGGGGGGATCGTCGGCTCGCATGTTGGTCGGGTTTACCGCCAGCTCGACTCGAGCCGGAGTGCCCACCCGGACCTCGACGCTGGCCGTGTAAACCTGCTCGGCCCCCTCGGCCAGAGGCACCCGTGCCCGGATTTCCTGGAGCCCGGGCTCTGCAGGAGGAAAGTAGGCCGTGGTGAAGGTGCCCGGGGCCACTTCTACCATGCCCCCGAGGCGCCCGGCCGTGGCAGAGAGGGTGGCTTCCATCAGGGATGCGGGTTCCCCGTCTTCCTGCACGAGGATCAAGGTGACGCCCAGGGGGCGGGCCTCATCCACGCGGTATTCTTCTCGATCGAGGTGGAGGAGGGCGCGGCGGAAGGGCGGGATACTGAGATTGACACTGTATCGCGTGGTGTTGCCGGCTGCGTCCCGTGCGTTGACGACCACCGATGAGATGGCGGGGGGCACTTCGATGGGGATCCAGACCTTTCCGCTCGGTCCGACCTTGACGGGACCGAAGCGCCGACGTCCCACTTCCACCCACGCGGTGGATCCTGGTTCGGTGGCGACCGGGATACGCGGTGTGGCGATCACCCGGATGGAGCGCCAGGCCATCGCCTTTTCCTCGCCTTCTCCGACAAAGGCGGCCAGGATGGCGACCAGCGGGGTCTTGATGTCCGTGGGTACGAATACTCCCTCCACCCGACCCGGCTTTACCGTGCGGAGACGCTGCACATCCCCCACGCTGGTGCGGACCGTCAGGTCCTTGGCCTCGAGCGGGACGCCGTCCGGCCGAACGCCCTGGATGACGAACGGGAGTTCCATGTCCCTGCCCAGGGTGAGGTGGGAGCGACGCAGTGTGAGATCGATGGAACCTTCGCCCGATACCTGGATGGGCACAGTGAAAGTCTGCGAGATGGGGACGCCGTCGAGCACGGCCTGGATCTCGATGGCCGCCTGCCTGGGACCGGCTTCCCGCGGCGCCGAGTAGAGCACCTCGTACAGTCCGGGACGGCGCTGCTCGAATCGTTCGATCTGCCCCTGGTCCACCTTGACACTGGCCGCCACGTCGGTTGCCACGGGAAGACCGTCGGTATCGACCAGGAGGAACCAGAGGGTGACCCGGAATCCGGGTTTGATGGGCGGGACGTTGGGAAGAAGCACGAACACGGGATGGTCCAACGGCGTCAGATTCCCCGTGCCTTCGGTTTCCTGCGCCACGCCGGTTCCCGGGAGGAACAGCCAGAATCCCCAGGCGAGCAAGAGAGCCACGAGCCGGTGGGCTCCAGCATGAGCGGCGGGAACGCCTCGTCGTGTCACGTCACTTCCAGATGTCGTCGGTGGATGCCTCGACTCGAGGAGGGCGCGTATCGACCTTGATCTCGGGCGACTCCTGGACGGCGGTGCCCCCGAGTCCGCGGGCTTCCACGGTTATCTTGTTCGTGCCTTCCCGGAGTTCCACGCGGGACCGAAACCGGCCGTCCGGGTCGGTTTTCACCGGCTTGCCTTCCACCATCACCGTGGAACCGGGTGAAACACTTCCCTTGACTTCCACACTCCGGGCCCGGTGGATGCCCTCGTCGGGCCAGTCCACCTTGAGCAACACGGAGCGAGGGATGGCTCCAGAAAGTGCAACCGTTCCGTCCCGCCGAACGGCCTTGTGCTCCCCGGCCGGCACGGGCTCCTCCTCGCCGTCCGGACCGACGATGGCCACGTCGCTCCCCGATTCCACGCCCACGTCAAATGCCCCTGTGCCGTCGGCGACCAGGACCGCCTTACCATCGGCAACCTTGACCTTGGACGGGTTCCCGGAAAAAACGAAGTCCACCCGCCGCTTGTTGAAGTGCTTCACCGTGGCTTCTACCTGACCGCTTCGGAGCTCGAAACTTACCGCATCGTCGAAAATTTGCCGGATCGCCAGCTCGGACTGCTCGGCAAGGTCCACACGCCCTCCGTCCGGGATCGACAGGGAGACCCGGCTCGATTCCCCGGTCTGAACCACACTGCCGCTGGGGAGTGTGTCTCCGGGCGAAACCACGTAGCGAACCCCTTCATCCGTGCCCCGGACCACTTCACCTTCCACGAGTTCCACGGTGATGCCCTGCAACGGACCACTCTTGACCACGTGGTGGGTGTAGTACCAGTAGGCTGGAATCAGAATGGCGGCCAGCAGCAGCGCCACCATCAGAAGCTGCTTCATGGACGACCTCCAGCCCGAGAAGCGCCCGGGTGAAAGTTGTATTCATCGTCAAGAAGCACCGTTCGCATGGGGGGGCCCCAATCGTTCGCCCTCGCTCGTTCGATAGGGCAACGTCACCACAAGCCGGGCCTCGTTGGAAGCCGAGCTTTCGTCCACGATTTCGATTTCCAGGCCGCCCTGGTGCTCTTGAAACACCTCACGGGCTACCCACAGGCCGAGCCCCTGTGCCATGGCCTGATCCTGGGTGAACGGCTGCCGGAACAGGTCCCACCCATTCTGCTCCAGATCCCTCAACGGACCCGCAATCACCACGGTCGATACGCGATCGTCATGCTCGCCGGATACTGAGACCGCGGCGCCCGGTGGCGCGACCGACCGCACGGCGGAAAAGATCTGGAGAAACGCCTGGAGAAGCTGTGCCCGGTTTCCCCAGCTCATGAGTCGTCGGCCTTCGAGTTCGTTGTGGATCGTGATCTTCTGGGAGGAAAACGCCCCCTTGAACAACTTCAGGACCGTCCCAACCACCTCGCCCACGTCCACCACGTCATAGCTCCCGCGATCCACCTGCTCCTGGGAGAACCGAAGGAGATAATGCACGATGTCACGACACCGCTGTGTTTGATCCTCGATTCGCTTGAGCATGGCAAGGGTCTGCGCTCGATCGACGCCGTCCTTGCCCGGATTCTCACTGTACTGGGCGATGAGAATCTGCACGAACCCCAGGATGGCCGCCAGGGGATTGTTCAGTTCGTGCGCCACGCCACTGCCAAGTTCGGCCACGGCCGCGAGCTTCTGGGTGTGGATGAGGTACCCCTGGGCTTCCTTGAGTTCCCGGGTCCGGGCATCCACCCGCGCCTGCAATTCCCGATTCCAGCTTCGAATCTCCTCGCTTTGACGCTCGATCTCCGCCTTCTGGCTCGCCAATTCCCCCGCCATGTAGTTGAACGTCTCGGCCAGTTCCCCTACCTCGTCCCGGGTCTGCACCTGGACTCGAGCATCCAGATTGCCCCGAGCCACCTCCAGCACACCGGCGGCCAGTTCCCGGATGGGCGTGGCCAGCGTCCGGGAGAAGTAGAATCCATAGACCACTGCGATGAGCACGCTGATCACCGCCCAGTAAATGACAAATCGCATGGGCTTGCGCACGAATTCATCCATGACTCGAGTCGGTTGCGCAGTGACCACCCGCCATCCCACGTTCTCCACCCGGTGCCAGGCAACACTCTGTGGAATGCCTCCGACCTCCGTCTCGATTTGCCCGCTGCTCCCCCCTTCCAGCCAGTTCGTCAAGGGCGCCGGAAGCTCCAAATCCCCACCCAGGGCACCTTCCGGCATCCCCTTCATCAAGATGGTCCCGTTGCTGTCCGTCAGGTAGACCACCGGGCGGCCCTGCGCTCGACTCTGCGCAAAATTCCGAATGGCTTCCCGCGCCCCCGAGGTGTCGGCCACCGAGAACAAAGCGGCAGCCATGAATCGGGCTCGCTCCCGACCGAGCACCATCACCACAGGGACCTGCCAATCCTCGTGGGACGCCCGGATGTCGATGGGCGTGCCCCAGGCAATGCCTTCCTTGCGCGCACGCGCGATCAATTCGGGATCGTCCATCGCCGCAATCTCGTCGTTGGCCACCGGGAGACGACCACGAAGCCTGCCCACCGCCTCGTCGGGACTCCGAAGCCGAACCACCGAACTCACCGGCTTGCCGCGGCTGTCCAGAAGCCGAACCGCACTCATGTATGGCCGCTGCTGGTACAGTATCCTCAAGACCCCCAGCCGCTCCCGCTCGTCAAGCTTCGCCAGATCAAACGCCTCGAGCCCCAGGCGCAGACTCTCCGCAGCCTGGGTCATGTTCCAGTCGAGCTGGTTGGCCAGAGACTCGAGCTGCTCCGCACGGAACAGGTCCCGTTGGATGGTCATCGTTTCGTAGACGTCAGAGGTCAGACGCCAGTAGGAACTCGCCAAGGGCACCGCAGCGAGGAACAGGAACGCCAGAATGAGCTTGGTCTGAAGACGCATCAGCCATCTCCGGCAGGGAACCGCAAGGTGAAGGTCGTGCCCTTCTGCTCCGTACTGTCCACGTGTATCGTACCCCCATACTTGGTCACGATACGATACACGATGTGAAGGCCCAGCCCCGTACCCTTGCCCACGTCCTTGGTCGTAAAGAATGGATCGAACACCTGCTCGACCTGCTGCGGCGGAATGCCGTTCCCACTGTCCGCCACCTCCAACACGACCTGGTCGCCCTCCCGGCGCGCCGACACCCGCACCCGCGGATCCCTGTCCCCGCAGTCCTCCACCGCCTCGACCGCATTCTTTACCAGGTTCACTATCGTCTGCTGAATCTCACTCGGACGCGCCACCAGGGTGACCCCCTCCTCCACCTCCACACGAACCCAGGCAGGGTCCGTCTTCTTGGATCGAACCACCATCCGGACCGCATCCTCCGCCACCCGACGGATGTCCACCGGAACCGGAGATTCATGCTTCGCCGTGCGAGAGTAGACCGACAGCTCCTGGACGATCTCCTTGATCTGCTTCGAGTATTCGACGATCTCACGAGCATACTGATGCGCCAACTCGGTGTCCTCTTCATCCAGGATCGCCTCCGCCAACCCCATAATCCCGAACAACGGACTCGAAATCTCGTGCGCTATCCCCGCCGCCAACGTGCCAATCCCGGCAAGCTTCTCACTCTGAATCAACTCCGATTCCACCCGCTTCCGCTCCTCCAACGCCGCCTCGAGCTTCTGCGCATGCTCCTTCAGGTGTTGAAGCAACCGCCGGTTCTCGATCGTCATGTCCTGCTTCGCCAAAGCCTGGCGGACCTTCTTCTTGATATCGAAAATGTTCCGCAGCGGCTTCAACATGTAGTCGAACACGTCCAGTTCCATCGCCGCGAGCACCGTGTCCAGGGACGCGAACCCGGTGATGATGATCACCTCCGTCAGTGGGTCCACTTCCTTCGCAACCTTGGCCACTTCCAGACCGCTGATGTCCAGCAGATTCTTGTCCGCTATGACCAGATCCACGTGCGAACGGCGCAGAAAGTCGATCGCTTCACGACCCTCCCGCAAAAAGGTCATCCGGTATCCGTCCTCGCTGAAGAGCGTGCGGAATACTTCGAGAATGACGTCTTCGTCGTCGACAACGAGAATGTGTTTGGGGGCGGAGTTTTCCACGGGACGAAGACCACTCCTGGCGTGCGGTTGCGTTCGACCGGTAGCGAAGGAATGAGAATACCACGGGGCACCGTCCGATTCAAGGGAATTGCCACCGTTGTACCAGCTCAGGTGTCCCTTCCTGCTCCCGGGCGGGCGGTCGGGTGGGGTTCGCCCTGCAATTTACCGTTGATTCGAAATCGGTCAGGTCTTAGAATGCGATGGCATGTTCCGTGACCAGAACCCAGAGGGATCGTCGAGATCTCGAGTTGGAGAGCAGAACGAACATGAAACGCCAGCTTCCCGCAGTGTTCCTCGGCGCCGTGATCCTCGCTGGATGCCCCCCGAAAGAGGTGGTGCAAGAGGAGAAGCCTGCCATCGTGGAAACTCAGACGGTCGGCAACCTGAGGAAGGAGGCGATCGATCTGAACAATGACGACGTGGCGGACATCTGGAACTACTATGCGACGGAGGGGCGCCGGACACTGGTGTTGAAGGAGACCGATCTGAACTTCGATGGGAAGCGAGACATTATTTCGCATTACGAGGACGGGCGGTTGGTGACGGAGGAGGTGGACTCGGATTTCGACGGCAAGGTGGACTGGACCGACTATTACGGAGAAGACGGGACGCGGGTGCGCCAGGAAGTGGACACGGACTTCGACGGGAAGGTGGATGTCTGGAAGTATTTCCACGAAGGGAAGATCATCCGCAAGGAGCGTGATACGGACGGGGACGGTCGGCCGGACTATTTTGAGTACTACGAGAATGACGAGGTGACGCGGATTGGGCGTGATACGGACGGGGACGGTCGAGAGGACGTGTGGGATCAAGTGGATCTGCGCGCCACGCCCCCGCCGCAATAGAGGGTTCCTGCCGAGTTGGGTTCGACATCGGGCCTTCAGGTCCGACCTACCGGAAAAACGAGGGGTGAATCTGTTTCAGACCTTCATAGACCACCACGGCCACGGCCTGCGACAGGTTGAGGGACCGGATGGTGTCTCGAGTCGGGATGCGGATGAATGCGTCAGGATAGGCGTTGCGAATGGTATCTGGGAGGCCGACGGACTCCTTGCCGAACACGAGGACATCGCCGGGTAAGAACCGGTGTTCGGTAAAAGACCTTCCGGTCCGTGCGCTGGTCATGATGAAGCGGTGGCCGTGGAGGGCGGCCTGGAGGGTGGGGAAGTCGGGGTGGATCTGGAGGTCCACGTTTTTCCAGTAGTCGAGCCCGGCGCGGCGGACGGCTTTGGCGTCCACGCGGAAGCCGAGGGGTTGGACGAGATGGAGACGGCAACCGGTCCCCAGGCACAGTCGTCCGACGGTGCCGGTATTCTGCGGGATCTCGGGTTCCACGAGCACAATGTGGAAGAGGGGTACGCTTGGCTCGACGAGGGCCACCTCATGCCTCTTGTGTCAGGCTGGCGACACTGACCTTGGCAGGTCGAATGACCCGGCCGTCCATGCGATAGCCGCGGGCGAACACTTCCATCACCTTTTCGTCCATTGCCGGGTCCGTGGTCGGCACCAAGGCCACCGCTTCGGCCTCGTTGGGATCGAACTTCTCGTGTAGCGGCGAGATGATTTCCAGTCCCAGGGCGGTGAGTTTGTCCAGAAACTGGGTTCGCACCATCTTGATCCCGGTGAGAAAGGCTTCCGCGTCCCAGTCGGCTTCCGCACCGGCGATGGACCGGTCCAGATTGTCGACAACCTCGAATAATTCGGATACCACCTTGCCACGCAGCAGGGCCAGATCCTTCTCCGCCTCGCGCTCGAGCCGGGCCTTGAACTCCTCGGTTTCCTCCTTCACCTTCTTGTACGCCTGAATGTATTCTCGTAGCTGGTCCTGCGCCTGGACAAGCCGCTGTTCAAGACTTTCAACATAGGTAGGTCGCTGCGCAGCAGCCTCGTCCTCCCGGCGTCCCGTTTCCTCGCCTCCAGCGGCCTCCTGCTCGACCGCTTCGTCGGCGGCGGCTTCGCCCTCGGACTCACCCGAAGCCCGCGCCTCGCGCTTCCCTTCCGGCGACGCGGACAGCGTCTCGGCCTCCGGCGCATTCGAGTCCGGCCCAGCAGCTTTGGAAGCCTGGTCCTGCCTGTCGTCGACCTCACGGTCATCCACCATGTTCATCACCGTTCCTCTCTCAATACCTTGCCCAGTCACGATTGCCTGACGATGGTCATCTCGACGCCTTTTATAAGCATGGCGGGATCAAAGTCAAGGTGAGGGACCGCCCGCGGATGGGCGGCGGGGAGGGGATGGCGGATCTTGACGCGGAGCGTCCGGTGCTTATTGAGTGGACGCCGGGTTTGCAGGCGCACCGCGAATCGGAGGTGCCGGGGGTGCGCAGGCCTTGACAGCCGTTTCGAGGATATCCATGCAACGTGCCACGCTTCTCGTGCTGACCACGCTTGCCCTCGGTCTGGGCGCTTTCGTCTATTTCTACGAAATCCGGGGGAAACCGCAGCGAGAAGCAGAGGCGGACGCGCGGGCCCGCCTGTTCGACATCGATCAGAAATCGGTGCAACGGGTGGAGGTGGGCAACCAGTACGGAACCTTCGTCTTCACCCGGCAGGGGACCTCCTGGATGCTGGACGGTTCCCCTCCTGTGCGCGCCGACGAGACAGCCGTCCAGGACGTTCTTTTCACCTTGAACGAACTCCGGGCGGACCAGACGCTCGAGTCGGTCGAGGATCTCGCCCTGTATGGCCTGGACAGTCCCCGTATTCGGGTCACCGTATCCACCGGTGCAGAGACTTTTCGCCTGCTGGTGGGTGACGACACTCCATTCGGCGGAAAAACCTATGTACAGGTCGGAGACGAGGCGAGCGTGAAACTGGTTTCCGTTCCTGTCGTTGGGAAGTTGAACCGAAAACGGACAGATTGGCGTGACCGCCGGGTACTGTCTTTTGCCCCTTCCAAGGTCTCGCGGTTGGGTGTGGCTCGGGCGGATGGCACCTCCTACGAGGTGTATCGTGACGGGGCTTCCTGGAAGCTCTCGACGCCACCGCACTACCGGGTGGACTCGGCGCATTTCAGCGGTCTGCTGTACGACCTGGATGGACTTACCGCGGTGGCCTTCACCGGATCCACGGACCTGAAAGAGCACGGACTGGATCCGCCGCGGCTTCGCGTTTGGATGGAGGAGGAGGGCGAGCAAGGCGAGGTACGCCACGAACTCCTGTTCGGGCGCCCGGATATGGAGACGCGACGGGTCCCGGTGGTGACGAAGCCCGGTGAGGAGGTCCGGTTGATTCGTGTCTCGCTGCTCGAGCGGTTGGAGAAGCCCATTGATGAGCTTCGGGATACCCGTGTGGTACCAGTGGAGCGGTTCGTGGTGGGCAAGCTGGAGGTCCGGATCGAGGGGGAGACCCTGGAGGCGGAAAAGAAAAAGGGGGAGTGGGCCATCGACGGTACCCTGGCCTCGCATGTCGGAGACAAGGACATCGAAGCCCTGCTCGACGATCTCGCCGAACTGGAGGCAGAGGTCATGATCGACGACGTGCCCGAGGGCGAGTGGAGTCGATTCGGGCTGGATACGCCCTGGCTGTCGGCGAGTTTGTCGGAGACCGATCCGAACGGAGAGGTGGTCCGGACGTTCGAGTTGACGTTGGGCCGGGTCGATGGGGAGGAGGGGAGGCGGCTCTTCGCCCGGGTGGCCGACGATCCCACGATTTACCAGGTGAACCCGGTGTTGGCCGACGACCTTCAAGGCGTGCTCCTGAAGCGTGGCGCCGGGGCCGGCGCCAGCCCGACACCAGGGAGAGGACCTGAATGACGGGGCTGCGCCGCCGGTCTTGCCCGGGTCGTGGTCGAACGCGATGAATTCAGGAGCAGCGATGAAGGTGATCGGAGTCACCGGCTCGGAAGGTGCGGTAGGTCGACCCCTGGTCGCAGCGCTCGAGGCGGCGGGATTCGAGGTGCGGCGTCTGGACATCGCACTGCCGGTGTCTGACCCTGGGTACGGGGATGTCCGGGACGGCCGTGCCGTGCGACGACTGGTGGCGGGGTGCAACGGGATCGTGCACCTGGCCGCGGTGTCCCGTGTGGTGTGGGGTGAGCGGGACCCGGAAGGGTGCTGGGAGGTGAACGTGGAGGGGACCCGGCGGGTGTTGGAGGCTGCGCTCGACACACGTCCTGCCCCGTGGCTCGTTTTTGCGAGCAGTCGGGAAGTGTATGGTCCCCAGGTGAGCTTGCCGGTACCGGAAGACGCCCCCCGGAACCCGGCAAACACCTATGGCCGCTCCAAGTCGGCGGCAGAAACGGTGCTCGAGGAAGCACAGGGGACAGCAGTCCGGGTGGCCGTGCTCCGCCTCTCCAATGTGTACGGCGGCCTCCACGACCACCGGGACCGGGTCGTCCCTGCCTTTTGCCGGGCTGCCGCGGAAGGAGGCACCATGACCGTGCGCGGCCCGAACTCCACCTGCGATTTCACCCACATCGACGACACCGTCCACGGCATGATGTTGGTCGTCAAGCGACTGGACCAGGGCGGAACACTCCCGCAACCCATCAATCTTGCCACCGGAATCGGAACCACCCTGGCCCGCCTGGCCCACCTGGCCCGGGACGCCGGCGCCGGCAGGGCCGCGATCGTCGAGGTCGAACCGGAGACATTTGCTGTCGACCACTTCGTGGGTGACCCCACCCGGGCTCGAGAGATCCTCGGGTGGACCGCAACGGTTCCAATCGAGGAAGGGGTGGCGCGGCTGGTCCACGCCCATGCGGCCGCACGCCACCGTGGCTGAGCAGTTGCTGAAACAAATTCTCACTTGAACCTCGCCTTGCAAGCAGGTACGGTTGAAAGAGGCGGAAAGATCAAGGCAGGAGAGGCGGGCGCGAGTCGTGCAATCCAGGTCCTCAGCGACCCGGACGACTCTCCTGGCGTGTTTGCCGACGGACGAACCATCGGCAGGAACCGGGGGTCCGGATCCCCATCGAACCAAGCGTACCTGTTCCCAACCGGTGCGGACGTGGCAGCAGCAGCGCCCTGGGCGCAAGGAGCGCCCGGACTTCGGGGCGGTCACGTGCAACCGCGGGTGGTAGATGACACATTCCAGGCTGGCAAGTTTCAAGCAAAACTGGGGCATCTGGTTACTGGCGTTCGGATACTTCGCATGCTACGTCCCGTATAGCGCGCTCACCAAGGCACTCTCGCGCGGAATCTATCCCGGCATGGAGCGCCCCCTGGCCGGATTCGAGCTGCTGCCCTACAGCTTGATGGCCTCCATGGTGGGGATGCTCGTCTTCATCACCTTGAAGGGATGGTGGCAGCACGCCCACCACAGTCGATTCCTGAATCTCGAGGTTCCTCACCCGACCCGTTGGACGTTCTTGTCGGGCCTGTGCACGGCAGGGATCATCGCCACCACCACCATGGCCTACACGTTCGAGGGGGTGAGCATCGTCTTCGTGATGTTGCTCATGCGTGGCGGCGTGCTCATCATTGCGCCCATCGTGGACGCCGTATCCCGGCGCAAGGTCCGCTGGTTTTCCTGGTCCGGACTCGTGTTGAGCCTGGCAGCATTGCTGGTTGCGTTTGCAGAAGGGGCGGGATATGCCATCACGCTGGTTTGCGCGGTGGACATCAGCATCTACCTGGCCTCCTACTTCGTTCGACTCCGGTTCATGAGCCGTTTTGCCAAGTCGAGCGAGGAGAACGCCAACCTCCGCTACTTCGTGGAGGAGCAGATGGTGGCCACGCCCGCCGCCTTGCTGCTCGTCACCCTGGTGGCCCTGTTCGGCCACGGGAACATCCCACACCTGTTGGCCCAGGGCTTCCTGGAGGTGCCCTCCTCCCCCGTGTTCCTGCTCGTGCTCACCATCGGCTTCCTGTCCCAGGGGACAGGGATCTTTGGAGGACTCATCCTGCTCGACAAGCGGGAAAACACCTACTGCGTCCCGGTCAATCGGTCATCGAGCATTCTCGCTGGAGTCATGGCTTCCTACTCCTTGACGCTCTTGCTCGGAGCACGGCCACCGCGTACCGGGGAGCTGGTCGGAGCCGGTCTTATCATCTGCGCCATCCTGTTTCTGACCATTCCGCCGATGATGGAGAAGAGAAGGAGCAGGGCCCGTTCGCACGCCGCGTGATGTCTACGACGGGCGTTCCGGTCGACAGGGGAACGTGCGCGCACGGGGAATCCGTTGCCCGGGGTATCGGCTCGAGGTGTTCGGCGAGGCGTATCCGGGCGGGATGGGCAGGGAGGAGGCTATGGATATTCGGTACTGGATCAAGGACAAGCTGTTTGAGCGAACCATGCCGGTGGTGCTGCCGACCGTGGCGGTTCCTGCGAGCCTGACCGCAGGGGTGACCATTCACACGGTGGAGAATGTGCTTCGGAAGTTCCACTGGGATCATCATGCCAAGCCGTCCCCGACCACGGTCCCGCCGGATGCCGGGGGTGAGGTTCGGAGCCTGGAGGAGGTGGTGAGTCGGCTGCCGCTGGACGAGTTCGATCCACTGCCGATCAACGGGTACGATGCGACGACGCTGCGCGGGTTGCTGGACATAGCACCGATGTATTTCGACACCGGAACCTTGCTGAGGGGGCGGTTTTACCGGTACCCGAGGCATTTTCACGAGACATTGATCCCGGTCCTGGAGGGGACGCCGATCTCCGGTATCCTGGGACTCCACCATGCGAAACTGCCTCGGCCCGGTCTGGTGATCGTGCACGGCTTGATGAATAGCAAGCGGCAGGATCAGGTGCGGCCTTTGACCATCAAGGCGTTTTACGACTGGGGGTTCAACGTCTGCGCCATCGACCTGAGGGGATTCGGTCGGTCGGCCGAGTCGGTTTCCGTGCCGAGCGCTGCGGGCGGAATCGAGGCGGGCGACGTGATGGACGTGGTGCGTTACCTCAGGCGGTTTCCCCACTTCACGTCCATCGGCCTCCTGGGCTTCAGCCTGGGAGGGGGGACGGTGATCAAGGTGGCAGCTTCCCGGGAGGCCCCGGACCTGATCGACGGAGGTGTGATGGCCATCAGCCCTCCAATCGACTTTGAGGCGGCATTGAGTCGGTTCGAGGACCCCCCGGAAGATCACGAGCACCTGATGACCTACCACTTCTTCCGCTACTTGATCCGGCGGATGTTGACACACGCCGAGATCATGCGGTGGGCACGGAAAAAACTGAAGGCCGAGGGGGGCGACCCGAACATCGATGGGTTTCGATCCTACCTGAGAAACCTGGTGGCCTGGGGATACCTCGGCCATGGGTTCGATTCCTCGTCTGACCCGGATGCCTTGCTGGATAAGCTGTTGAAACTGACATCTCCGAAACGCGACCTGGCACGGGTGAAGGTCCCTACCTTGGTGCTTCATGCCAAGGACGACCCGATTACACCGGTTTCCGAACAAGATGTGAAGGAACTCGAACACCTTGGCCGGGAATCCCGGTTCCTTCACTGCCACTTCACAGAACGGGGCGGGCACACGGCGTTCCAGGTCCTGGACCCGAAATGGTACTACGAGGTCATTCGCAAGTACTTCACCTACTGGGGGGCGTGGGAGACCGAAAAGCGCCACCCGTTCGCCTGATCCACTCCGGTTTCAGCCTTGATCGGCCTTGCCGGCGAGGTGTTCGGCCATCCAGCGGGCGCTTCCGTGCTCTGACTTTTCTGCTTCCGACACCACGTAGGCCTCGAGTCGGCGGCCAATGAGGGGGATGCGGGCTCGAGCCTCCCCGGTGATTCGGCGGACGCAGCCCGATGGTGCCGATTGAAACGTGCATTCCCCGGAAAAGGTCAGCCGGTCGCTCAGGTCGAACACGACCTTCCATGTGTAGCGACGGCGGTCGGCGTCCCAGGTCTGGTGCTCACGGTATCCGGCGTTGTCTCCGAACGCCTTCCGGATGAAACCGGGAAGGGCCACGGGCGGCTGGATGGTGAGGGTTCGCTCGAGGCCCTGGGTGGTTTCTCGACGTTCCTCGGTCCATTTCCGATACCCGAGTTCCCGGTACATTCGCTGCTGAATGTCCGTGTCGAGGATGAGGTTCACCACGGCTTCCACAGTGGCCGGGAAGGTGTCCTGAATGTCGAAAAGCTGAGACATGTTACACCTGGTTGCGGGTTGCACGAACATCGGCTTCGCAGGAGTCGCCCCGGGTCCGGCCGGTCAATCCTCGCTGATCAGGTAGATGAGGTGCTCGTTCGATTCCCGGAGTCGATTGGACAGTTCGCCAATGAGCGCTTCGTAGATGCTCTTGGCCAACGCCGCATCCTTGTCCATGAGCGCACGGAGATCCTCGCCCCGAAGCTCGAGCAGGAGCGTGTCCTTGATGGTGGTGACCGCTGCAGAGCGCGGGGCCGAATCGAACAGGGAGAGTTCCCCGAAGTGATCGCCCTCGTGCAAGGTCGTGATCACCTCCTTGCCGCCGTAGAAGTCCTGCTTGTAGACCTTGACCGCGCCTTCCAGAATGACCCACATCGAGTCACCTACACTGTTCTCCTCGATGATGGTTCGCCCGGGAGGAAGATGTACCTCCCGGCAGGCGCCTGCAATCAGCCGCAAGGCCTCGAGGTCCAGGTCACGAAACAGGACGACATCTTGTAGTTTCTCCAGCTTGGCGGTGTCCATCGGTGCTCCTTCCAGGCACGGGCGTCAAGGTAAACCGTGGCGACTCGCTTCGATGATACCGGCCCCGTCGGGAGGTGTCAATGGGCCGAAGACGCTGCGGAGCAGGCGGACTCGTCAGCAACGGTCTCTCCGGTCGCGCTCACGATTACCTGGACGGTATCGGAGCCGGTGGCGCCGTGGGTGTCCGTCACTTCGAGGGTCAGCGTGTGCGTGCCTTCGGTGTGCAGGGACACCTCGGCCTCGAAGGCGCCGTTTGTGTCCAGGGTGCCGTCGGGCAAGGAACCCTCGAGGGAACTGGTCAAGGTGGTCTGGAGGGCGGGCAGGAGCGCCGCGTCCTCCAGGTCGAACACGCGGGCCTCGAGGGTGAACACCTCGCCGGGACAGACTGTGTCCGGAGGAGCGGGGGTGATTTCGACCTCGGGCGGGTTGTTGATGCCTTCACCGGACACGCTGACCGTTTCTGTGCCCCCATTGGTTGACACGGTCAGGTGCATGGTGGCGGTGCCCACGGCAAGGGGTGCGAAGGTGACGGTGAACTCGAGGGACTCGTCGGGGAGGATCTCCTGGTCCTGGACGTAGGGGGCGACCTGGAATTGAGGTCCTGTGTCCAGAATCGGGTCCTCGGTAAACAGGAACTCGTGGAACACGAGGCTTCCTTCGCCCAGGTTTTGCACCGTCACGGTCGTTGCGGCCGTGTCGCCGACCGGGGCGGACAGGTGGTCGTTCTCGAGGGAAACGCCCACGACCCCCACGTGATTGCAGGCAGGGAGCCAGAGGACGGTGAGGGTCAGTCGGGCCCATGGGAGCAGGCGGTTCGCCGCGCCGGGTGTGTGCTTCGTGTTCCAGGGGTTCATCGTGATCATCTGGCGCACCGAAATCCGATCTTGGGAGACGACGACGTCGGACTCGTGGCAGCCCGGTTCGAGGTCCGGGCCTCAGTGGGGCCATCCACGAACGAGCCGCCACGGATCACTTTCCATTGTCCCCGGGCCGGACCCGTGGGGTTGCGGGACGGGGACTTGCTGTAGTAGCGAGGATCGTACCAGTCCGCGGTCCACTCCCACACGTTGCCGGCCATGTTGAGCGCACCATACGGAGACCGGCCGGACGGGTAGGCTCCCACAGGAGCCGGTCGCTTCAGGTTGCTGCCCCGGTAGTTCAATCGATCCGGGGTAGGCGGTGTGTCGCCCCAGGGATAGATTCGCCCGTCTGTGCCTCGAGCGGCTTTCTCCCATTCGGCTTCGGTGGGCAGGCGAAGGCCCACGGCCCGGCAGTAAGCGTCCGCCTCGTACCAGGTGACCGAGACCACCGGGTCGTCGTCTCCCGCCCCGTTCCGCTTGTTTCGGTGGTCGGGGTATACCGTCTCGAACATGGCGTTGGAAACCTCGGTTCGGTCGATCAAGAATCCTCGTACCACCACCGGTCCCGAGTGGCCGCGTTCGTCCTGTTCCGCCTTGTCGTCGGCCTCGGTGGCTCCCATGACGAACGGCCCTCCAGAAACCCGCACCATCTGGTGTCGGGGCTGTGTGGCAGATGCTGTGGTCGGTTCGTGTTCAGGGGTGGGTTCAGGAGCCCTGGCTGCAGGTGTTTCCGGGGGCGACCCCGTCTTGCGACCCGGAAAGCCACCTGGGTTCTCCGGGCCGGCCCCCGTTTCGGGCCGGGTCGACGCTGCTCGCGTCGGGCGTCCGCGCTCCGCACGGGACCCGGCACCTCGCACCGGTGCCTGAACCGTTGCCACGGGTTCCTCAACCGTCTCACCCGCGTTCCGGCCGCCGCCCAGAGCCAGGAACTCCGCCAGCAGTTCCTCCCCGCTCAACCCGAGTTCGTGACCCTCGATGGTCGCCGGCCCGGACATCCACATCGTCACCACCCGGCGGTACCGCGTGCGTACCGGGTCGATGGATACGTTCCCTCCCTGCCTGTTCAGTGTCCGGTCCCGCACCACGCGGGCCTCGAGAAATGCGATCTCCGGGTCGTTCGGTCCGAGGGGACGGGCTGCCTCGAGGTGTTGCTCGGCCAGGTCCAGGTTTCCCGCCTTCCATTCGAGGAAGGCAAGCCCTTTGTGGGCGATGCGGCTGGTCCAGGCATCGGCCGAGGTGAGGAGGGACAGGATCTTGGCCGCGTCCTCCCGGCGACCGGAGTGGAGGGCTTCGAGGCCGAGGAACAGGGCCACCCGTGGGTCTTCGGCACGTGCCGGCTGAATCGCAGCTCGAGCCAGGTCCGAATCCCGGGTGCCGGTGAGGAGGTGAACGAAGGCGATCGATCCGTCTTCTCCAGCGAGTTCGGCGAGTCCGAACGGAGAGCGGTCCCGGTCCCCGGCCGGGGGCAGGAGGAAGAACCGCTCCCCCACGTGAAAGTTCGAGTCGTGGAGTTTCCAGGCCTGGGTGTCGTCTCGAGTCAGGCGTGGGCGTGGCTGGGGTGCGGCAACCGTGGAGGACTCCATGCTTCGTTCGGTCAGAGTGCGGGCGTCGGGGAGGGAAGGCACCGCGTATCGGCCGAAGAGCAGGGCGAGCAGGGCGATGACGGCCACGATCGGGATCCAGCGGAGGGGGAACCCTCCGGGTCGACGGTGTCGCGCAAGTGTCCGTATCCGGGCGTTTGCCCGTGGTATGGCGGCAGGTGCGTCGGATCGAGGTGCAACCGCAGCGGGTGTCGATTTGTCGGCGGGCCGCGCGATGCCTTCCACGGCCGGGTAGGATGCCTGGGCGTCCGTGGGCAGGACCCGGCGCACCACGAGGCGAACACCGGAGTCTCCGAACGTGAGTTCATCGCCCACGGCCAGGGGGCAGGGCTCTCCCTTCAGATTGATGAACTGGTGCTTGGTGCCAGCCGTGCGTTCGAGCAGGGTGCCTTGTTTGGTGCCCAGGTCATGATAAATGACACTTCCGCCGATCTGATAGAAGAACCCGTGGAGTGGGTCCACGGACGAATCCTGGATCAGGAGGTGCGTGATCCCCTCGACACGACCCACGAGCAGGGGCAGGTGCCGCAGGTCAAGGGTGCGGGAGGTCGGGGGGGCGTCTTCCACGGGTTCGACCAGGTCGATGAGCAGGGAACGGTCGGAGCGTTGGCGCCGGAGCTTCTGGATGGTCCATTCGGAGAGCTTCTCGAGGGTCTGGATCGTGTGCGCCACGTCGAGGCCGGAGCTGTCTGGGAAGAGGCGGGTGATGTGGGCGCGTGCGAGGTAGAGGAGCAGGAGTTGGTGGTTGAGGGAGATCTCCTCGTCCAGGGAGAGGCTTTCAGCGTCGTCGGCCGGGTCCTCGAAATCCGTGGTGTCCAGGACGAGTTCGTCCGTCTCCCGGTCGTTCGGGGGTTGGGGAAGCGGATGAAGTTTGAAGGGGTTGGGATTCACGGGGCACCCCGGTGGACCGGACATCGCGCACGAGTTCGGGTGCCAATTGTTATAGCCGAGGTTTCCTGGCGCGACAAGGGAGAAACCGTGCATGCAGAGTGAACGGTGGGCGTTTCCGATGGCGAGTCGGGAACATGCTGCTTGACCAGGGGATGAAAACGCGGTATGGGAAGATCGGGTTTTCGGCATTGGTCTGGAGGCGTTTCATGAAGCTGAGGTCCTGGGGAGTCAGTGACATCGGGCGAAGGCGGGGACACAACGAGGACTACTTCCTGATTGACGAGGGACTCTGTCTCGCCATCGTCGCTGACGGCATGGGAGGGCTGGATCGGGGCGATATTGCAAGTCGGCGTGCGTGTGAGGTGATCCGTGCACACGTGCTCGAGAACCAGGACGTGCTGGACGAGTTTCGAGCGGACCAGACGTTGCAGACCCGCGAGAAAGTTCTGGCGATGCTGGATGCAGGCGTCCAGGTGGCCTGCGGGGAGATATTTGCGATCGCGGAGCAGCAGGGCAGCCGTGGGATGGGGACCACCCTGGACATCCTGTTGCTGTGCGATGGGATCGGCTTCATCGCCCATGTGGGAGACAGCCGGGTCTACCTGTTTCGTGCGGGTCGCATCCATCAACTCACCGAGGATCACTCGTTGGTGCAGGAAAAGGTCCGCCAGGGACTGCTCACGCGGGAGGAGGCCCGAACCGCCAGGCGGCGAAACGTGATCACCCGGGCGGTGGGCGTCCTGCCCAACGTGAAGGTGGATACCCTTGTGTTCGAGGTGGACGCGGACGACTATTTCCTCCTCTGCACCGACGGATTGCACCAGTACTATCCGGACGATGAACTTCAGGAGGCGCTGGCGCAGACCCCGCCCGAGGAGGTGGCCCAGTCCCTGGTGGAGGTTGCCAACGAGCGGGGAGGCTCGGACAACATCACCACGGTCTATCTTCACGTGGTCACCTCGATTCCTCGAGAGTTCTGGGACAAATCCACGGTAAAGATGGAAACCCTCTCCAAGATGCCGCTGTTCCGCTACCTCAACTACAGGGAACTGGTGGCGGTGTCGAGCATTGCGGATTTCCGGAACGTGCCCTCCGGCACGGTCCTGTTCAAGGAAGGAGAGGAAGGCGACGAGTTGTTCTTGCTCCTCTCAGGGCGGGTTTCCATCATCAAGAACAGCGTGGTGATGGTCACGCTCGAGGGTGGGGACCATTTTGGGGAGATGGCCCTGCTCGATCAACCGCGTCGCTCCGCTCATGCGGTGGTGGAGCGGGAGGCGGCCTTCCTGGTGGTGCGGCGCTCCGATTTCTACGCGTTGATGAAGCGGAACTCGGTGCTGGCGGTAA
Source organism: uncultured Gammaproteobacteria bacterium (assembly GCA_964418585.1). GTDB lineage: Bacteria > Myxococcota_A > UBA796 > JAJRTE01 > JAJRTE01 > JAJRTE01. Next base: position 73,388 of record CAYQMG010000204.1, read on the forward strand.
AACTGCTCTGGAACATCCTGCTCACCCTCTCCGCCAATCTCCGGCTCACGTCCGAGCAACTCACCCGGGAAGGGGGTGGGGGCCTGCCCACCGTTCCAAAGGAACTCGCCGAATGGCTCAAGGATTGAGCCCCCAGGCGCCCTCGGCCCCTCCTGTGGCAAGCCTCTCAGGGATCAGGCCCCGGCTGCGCCGACCGGACGATAGAACTTGTCGACCGTTTCCTGGTACCGTTCCACCTCGGCCGCCCGTTCTTCCTCGGACCAACCCAGCTCGCTCCCCATCAACCTCGAGACGGTTTCGGCTGCCGGCAGCCCCTGGCCCGGTCGCCAGATGGCCAGGCGTAGACGCCGCGTGAGCACGTCGGCGATGGTGAGGGCGCATTCGTGCCGGACCGCGTGAACCACCTCGCCCTGAAGAAACGGGGCACCCTCGTCGAGCGGGTCCAGGCCGCCCGGGACCGTGCGGCACAGATCCAGGACTCGAGTCGCGTCCGAACCATAGGTGGAGACCAGGTGTCGAGCCACCGTCTCGCTCTGCCCTGCGTCCACGAGGCGTTCGACCTCGGTTTCCACGTCCAGCACGGACCGGGCCAGGGAGCGCTCGGTCAGGCAAGGCCCGATCCGGTGACGCCGTGCCGGAGGCAGGTGCGCCAGGACCTGGTCGACGAGTTCTCGAGCCATGAGTCGGTAGGTGGTGAGTTTGCCGCCTGCGATGGAGATGAGCCCGGAAGGGTCCTCGAAGATTTCGTGCTCTCGTGAGATCGCCCCGGCGTCCGCCTCTTCTCGAGGCGCGATCAAGGGCCTGAGTCCGGCGAATACGCTGATCACGTCCGACCGGGAGAGCTTGCTCGCAGGAAACGCCTGGTTGGCCGCCTCCAGCAGGTAGTCCACATCGTCCCAGTCGGTGTGCACCCCCTCCGGATCCCCCTGGAAAAAGGTGTCCGTGGTCCCGATGAGCGTCACGTCGCCCCACGGAATGGAGAAAAGCTGTCGTTCATCCACGGGATTCCGAAATGCCAGTGTGGCGTGCTGCCGAATCCTCGAGGAGGGCACCACGATGTGCACCCCCTTGGTCGGACTGAGCGTCTTCTCCGCAGGCGCCTCGAGGCTCCGGACATCGTTCACCCACACCCCGGTGGCGTTGACCACACACGACGCTCGAGCCTCGAACGTCTCCCACGTCCGCATATCCCGCACCACCACGCCGCATATCCGGCCCTTCTCTCGCAGAAAGCCGATGGCGGCGGCGTAGTTGAGCGCCACGCCACCCTGGCGCACGCCGGCCTTGATGTTCTCCAGGGTCAGGCGTGCGTCATCCACGGCGGCATCGTAGTAGTATGCAGCCCCGCGCAGGCCCTCGGGATTGAGGTCTGGAATCTCCTCGAGGGTTTCTTCCACGGAAAGCATCCGGTGGCGTTGGTAGTTCCGGAATCCGCCGAGTGCCTCGTAGAGCCACATCCCGGCCTTGACCATGGCCGGCCCTTCCTTGTCGGTGCGATAGATGGGATAGACGAACGGAATGGGCTTCACCAGATGGGGGTTCTGCCGGATGAGCAAGTTGCGCTCCAGGCACGACTCCCGGGTCAGGCCGAAGTCGTACTCCTTGAGATACCTGAGACCGCCGTGGACCAGCTTGGAGGATTTGCTGCTCGTTCCGCTGGCAAAGTCCCCTTTCTCGAGCAACAGGGTGCGCATGCCCCGCAGGACGGCGTCGCGGAGGATACCGGCGCCTGTGATACCGCCTCCGATGACGATGAGGTCGAACGGGGTGCGTGGGAGTCGGGCGAGGTTCCGGGAACGGGCGTTTGCCGAGAACGAGATCATGATGTGTCTCCACGGGACCGGCAGACAGGCCCGGGTCGGCCCGGGTCGTGTCGAGCCCCTCGAAAAGTCCAACTGAAATGCTGGAAGTGATACTACCAGCCGTCCGTGATGCGTCAACCTTCTTTGTCAAGCCGGTGTTCGGGCCGGGGGCGGGGGAGTCGTACAGGGGCGATTCGGGGGCTCGAGCGAGGTGGTGGGGCGACCGGATGGACGAGGCGGTGCAGGTTCTGGTACCCTGGAGTGGCAGGGGAGGTTGGAGATGGCCGAGGAACCAAGGAGAGGACGCTCCAGAAAGCGTGCTCGGCGAGGCAAGGGTCGGGCCGGGCCGGGGGCGGAACCGTTGGCCCAGGCGGTTCAGATCCTGGAAGCGTTGAACGCGCTCGGAGACACCCTGGCGGCGCGACGGGGCCTGGACGCTCGAGAAGCCGCTTCCATGGACAGCGTGGTCGTTCCTCTGGTGCTCCGGTTCGGCGTTGCTGGCCGGAACGCGACCCTGGGCGAGGACGGAGCGCGGCTGGTCGCGCACCTGACCAGGGAGATCGAGGAACGTATTCAGGCCCGGTCCGCGTTCGTGGAGGGGAGGGTCTACTGCTTTTTCTGCGGCTGTTCCGACTGCGCACACGCACGGCCGCCCGATCCCCTGGACACCTTCTGCGGTTACTCGGCCCTGGGCAAGCCACAATGGCAGAGCTTTCCAAACTTTTGCATCGCCCTGGGAGAACGTAGGGTGGACGCGATCTACGGCGATCCGCCCGAGATCATCGCCGTCTTGCAAGAAGCACAGGATCTGGACGCGGACCGCTTGCCGGGCTTCGGCCGAAATCGGCTGGCCTTCAATGTGCTCGGACAGGTGGTCGCCGGCCTCGTCCCGGACAACTTCAATCCGGCCAGACCCTCGAACTCTCGAGTCGCATGGACCATTCAGGTGCTGGAGACACGCTCAGGCAATGGATCCGCCCGGCTCCGCCTCAACATGATCGGACTCTCCATGTGGAACTTGCTCGAGGCGGCTGCCGAGGCCGGGAGACGGGAGGCTCCGGAACGGCTCCGGCGTACCATCGCTTCCACCCGCCGACGAGTCGAGGCGCTCGGCCGACGGATCGCAAGTGCAGAACGGCGCGGCGAGTCGTTCGACCTCGAGGAAGCTGTCCGACCGATCCTTTCACGGCTGAGAACCGAGGTGGAACGCGATCTGAGAGAATCCTCCTACCGCACCCAGCACGCCCGGGTACGGCATCGCAGCGTGTCCCGGCCCACCGGGAATGCGATTCGGGATGCACGCAGCGTCACACTGGACCGCTTGCTGTTCGATTCGGCCCGCTCCACCATCGTGGTCCTGGGGCCTCGAGGCCGGACCCATGTGTTCACTCGAGAAGGCCGACATGTGACCAGCATGCAGCTCAACCCGGGAGAACTCGAACGCAAGTTGCACCGGGGACGCTGGCAGCCGCTGGAGCCTTCGGCAGCCCAGGCATTCGTGGACACGGTGCGCACCCTGGGCCGGTCCGGCGAGGAGGGCGAGGGCGGGCCTTCAGCGTGACCGGGAGAACGGCGGGTCAGCGATGGAATCGTCGATTGTCTCGGCCCATCTCGGCCAGGAGACCTGCGGGTTCGAATCGGGCGCCAAGCCGATTCGCGTGCATTTCGAACAGGCCGAGTGCATTGTCGGTGCCCATTTCGTCCAGGTAGCGGAACGGACCGCCGCGGAACGGAGGGAAGCCCAGTCCGAACACGGCACCGATGTCCCCGTCCCTGGCATTCCGGAGGATCCCCTGCTCGAGGCACTTGACCGCCTCGTTCACGAACCGCAGGGCGCAGCGTTCGGCGATGGTCACCGGATCCATCTTGCGCTCGGGGCGGATACCCAGCACCTGGTAGACTGTCGGGTCCACCTTTTTCCTGCCGTGTCCATGGAGGTAGAACCCTTTCCGGTTCTTGCGGCCTTTGCGACCGTCGTCCCTCAGACGGGCCATGAGGGGAGGGGGCGCCATGTCCTCCCCGAACGCCTCCTTCATCACCTTGCCCACCTTTTCGGCCACGTCTATGCCCACCTCGTCCATCAGGGTCACCGGACCCACCGGGAAACCCCAGTTCCTGAGGGACTCGTCGATGTCTTCCACAGGAACGCCCTCAACCAGGAGGCGCGCAGCCTCGTTCATGAACGCAGCCAGGACTCGAGTGGTGTAGAAACCGGGACCGTCGCGGACCACGATCACGGTCTTGCCCTGCGCCTTGCCCAGCGCCACACAGGTGGCGGTCACCCAGTCGGCGGTGCGAGGCGTGGTAACGACCTCGAGCAACGGCATTTTCTCCACCGGGGAGAAGTAATGCATTCCGATCACCGTTTCGGGGTGCGTACTCGCCTCCGCCAACCGGGCGATGGGAATGGACGAGGTGTTCGAGGCAAAGATGGTCTCCGGTGCCGTCACGCTTTCCACTTCCCGGAGCACTTGCTGCTTGAGCGCCAGGTCCTCGAAAACCGCCTCCACCACCAGGTCACACCGCTCGAACCCGCGGTAGTCCACCGTCCCCGTCACCCGACGGAAGAGGCGATCCGCTTCCACCCTCGAGATGGAACCCCGTTCCACCCGCCGGGTGTGCAAGGCGTGGATGGCCTTGAGTCCTGCCAGCACACCGGAGTCGTCCCGGTCCTTGAGTCGGCACGGGATCCCGGCTCGAGCGGTGGTGACGTAGGCGATACCCGACCCCATGAGGCCGGCGCCAAGGATACCGACCCGGCGCACCGGGCGGGGAGTGACCGCGGCGTCGTCCACGCCAGGGTCCTTCTTGAGTGCGTTTTGAGCAAAGTAGATCTCCATCAATCGACGGGCCTGGGAGGAGACCACCAGGTCTCCGAATCCCCTGGCCTCGGCCTCGAATCCTGCCTCGAGCCCGTGTTCGAACCCCTCCTCCACCACGTCGATGATCCGCTCGGGTGCCGGATAGTTGCCTCGAGTCTTCCTGGACAACGCTTTGCGGGCCTGTCGAAACAGGAGTCCACGCCCGGCCCGGGTCCGCTCGAGCGCCGCCTCCTGAAGATCCGGAAGGCCCGACCGGTCGCGCCGGGTGCTCCGGCTCCTCCTCCCCTTGTGCGACGCCAGGGCCAGTGCCCGCTTCATCGCCGCATGCTCGAGGATGGAACGGGGCACGACTTCGTCCACGAGACCCAGTTCGAGCGCCTTCTTGGGACGGATCTGCCGACCGGTGAGGAGCAGGTCCAGGGCATTGGCGATGCCGATGAGCCTCGGAAGCCGCTGCGTTCCTCCTGCTCCAGGAAGCACTCCCAGCATGACTTCCGGCATCCCCAGTACCGTTGCCGGATCGTCCGAGCAGATCCTCGAGGTGCACGCCAGGGCCAGTTCCACCCCTCCACCCAGGCAGGGACCATGGATCGCTGCCACCACCGGCACGTTGAGCGCTGCCAACCCTCGAAAGGCCTGTTGCCCCTTCCTCGAAAGAGCCTCTGCTTCCGCGGCCGTGCTGCAACCCTCCAGCATCCCGATGTCCGCCCCGGCCAGAAACGAGTCCGGCTTGCCGCTCGAGAAAACCACCGCACGAATGGCCCGATCGGCTCGAATCTCCTGGATTAGCTGCTCAAACGCCTCCGCGAACTCGGCCTTGAGTGTGTTCTGCGCTTCTCCAGGTACGTCGAAAACGACCCATGCCACCCCATTCTCTCGGACCTCGAGGCGCAATGCGCTGTTCCCCCGGTCGCTTCTCATGATGTCACCTCCCATACCATGGCAGCAGCCAGGCCTCCGGCGGCACACGCACTGGTCAGCGCCAGTCCACCCCCTCGGCGACGCAGTTCCCGAAGCGTCTGCGTCACGATGCGGCCCCCTGTGGCGGCAAAAGGGTGCCCGTAGGCAATGGAGCCCCCGAGAACGTTGAACCGATCCATGGCCACGGACCCCACCGGCGCGGTCCGGTTGAGTTTCTCGCGGGCAAAAGAGGTGGATTCCAGCGCCTGGAGGTTCGCAAGGACCTGGGCCGCGAATGCCTCATGCATGTCGACCAGGTCGATGTCCGAAAGCCGAACTCGAGCCCGATCCAGGGCAATCGGAATGGCGTGGGCAGGCCCCATCAGCATGTCCCGGCGCGTGTCCAGGGCGGCAAAAGCGTGGCTGCGCAGAAAGCCAAGCGGCTCCAGTCCGAGTGCACGGGCCCGGTCCTCACGCATCAGAACTACGGCGGACGCTCCGTCGGTGAGCGCGGTGCTGTTGCCTGCGGTGAGGGTCCCGTGTCGCCGGTCAAAGGCGGGCCTGAGTCGCGCAAGCGCCTCGAGGGTGGTGTCGGGCCGCACCACGTTGTCCCGGACGAACGGCGCATCGAACGGGGGTACGTAGGCCCGCATGACCTCCCCGTCCAGTTTGCCTTGCTCCCAGGCTCGAGCGGCCAGGGTGTGGGAACGGAGGGCGAAGGCGTCCTGGTCGCTGCGAGAGATCCCATGGTCCCTGGCCAGTTGCTCCCCGTGCTCCCCCATGGTCATGCCTGTCGAGTACTCGGTCACAGCAGGAGGCACCGGGGAAAGATCCCGGGGCTTCAATCCGGCCAGAATCTTGACCCGATCCCGGGCGCTCCGGGCTCGAGTCAGGTCCACCAGGGCGGTGGCGAGTCGGCGGGACAGGGTGATCGGCACCACCGATGCGCTGTCGGTCCCCCCTGCGATACCCACCTCGGCAGCCCCGGTCTCGATGGCCTGGGCCACGTTCACCATGGCGAGCATGGCGCTCGTGCACGCTTGCGACACACTGTACGCCACCGTGGAAGGCGCCATCCCGGTGCCAAGCACGATCTCCCGCGCGATGTTGGGCGCCTCCATCACCGGGAGTACCTGACCAAATACGAGCAGGTCGATGGCGCTCGGTTCGATGGCGGTTCGCACGAGCAACTCGTTGACGACCATCATGCCCAGCTCCAGGGTGCTCGTGGTGCGAAACGCCGTGGACTGACGCGCGAACGGCGTGCGCAGGCCGGCCACGAGCGCAACGCGGCGTCCGGCGCGGGGCCGGCGGGGTCGGGCGGTTGGAGACATGGTGTGTTTCCCCCTCGAGGTGCGAGCCTGGAAGGCCCCGGCCGGGGGCGTCCGGCTCGAGGCATTGGTGTGACGTTTCGATGGTATGACGCACAGACGTGAAGGTCAAGTCGGTCCACCGGTTTCCCACAGGTCCACTTCGAAGTTGGCGGCGCAAGCGGACGGCCGCCCCCGCTGCATGCCTGCCGCCGAGAGGCGGTGTTTGCGCGTCTTTCCCGGTTCTCGAGAATGAATCAAATGAATCAGGTTTGTTCCGGCAACAGGGGTTGAATGGAGTGGCAAGAGAGACAGCCGCTCAAGGTGAGGTGCGAAACACGAGCATGGCATTGCGGGTCGGATGGAATGGGCTCGATGCGTCGAGTGCCTGGCCGTTTTCGGGATTGAACCCGAAGGCCATTGTCCAGCGGTCCGGGTGGCTCAGAAGCTGATGACTGTACGGTGTGTCCGGACCGCGGTATTCGGGGACGTCGCTCACCACGATGTAGGTCTCCCGCTCTGGACGCTCCCCTGCGTTGACGCGGGCGATGAACCGTTGGCAGGCCTTGAACCGTTGGCCATCCACCACGGGGCGGACGAATCGCGGATCACCCGGGAGGTAGTGCCAGACCGGAATCGGGGAACAGTCCAGCACGGAGGCGTCCAGCGGTACGTGCGCATCGATCCAGGCTGCCGTGCGCATGACCGCCCATGCCTGCACAATGTTGTTCTCCTGGTCGTGTATTCCGAGGCACTGCGGCAAACGAGCGAGGCGGGCGGGCGAATCGAGCCAGGTGCGGGTGGAATGGCAGAACAGGGAAGCGGCCAAGGAGGCGATCAACCAGGCGACGAGCGCACCGGTGATCCCCCGCACCCATCCCGGAGAACGGCCCGTCCACTGCCTGGCCACGATCTGGACAGCATGCACGATCAGGATCGACACGACCGGGAGTGCCTGGAGCAGGTAGCGGATATGGAACTTGAGGGAGAGCGAGCCCCAGACCGACAGGAGGGCGGCGAGGAGCACCCACCCGGCCGCAGCGCGTTTCGGCGGCAGTCCTCGAGGGAGGGGGAGGATTGCTCCGAGCAGACCCAATGCGAGGAGCGAGGCGAGCAGCAGCACGTTTTCGGGGAGGAACTGCTGCAACGCCTTGATGTTGTTCGAAAGCCGGACACCAAGGGGCGGAATGGTCGTGCCCGGCAGGAGCACTGGTGTGCTTGCAACACGGGTGCCCGTCCCTTGCTTTCGGAACAGCACGACTTCGGAGTCTGCCGGAGCCAGAAGGGCGCCGCTGAGCGCCTCGAGTTCTCCCCCCCTGAGAAACGAAGGGAGCCACGGGGAAAGGGGCGAGGGTGCGTCCAGAGGTGGGGTCACGGTGTGTGTCCAGGGGTAGGGCATGTCCTGGTGCACCTCCTCCCGGTGGTGCGCGATCAGCCAGGAGAGCGGGGTGTACTCGACGGGCAGGAAACTCGAGGTCACGGTCCCGACCAGGATGGGTAGGGCCGCCAGGGAAACCAGGCGGACAGACGCACGTCTCCACACAACCACTGTTGCGACAAGAACGATTCCGAGCACGGGCACGACCACGGTCAGGCCCTTCACCTGCGTGGCCACGCTGACGGTTGCTCCCAGTCCGGCCAGGAGATACCAGATCGGATGCCCGGTGACCACGGCCCAGGCGGAAGCTGCGACGGTGACATTCACCACGAGGTAGAAAAAGCTGTAGCTCGTGGTCTGAACCGCATAGGGATGGAGCACCGGAAAGGCGAGGTGCGTCAGGGCGGCGAGCAGGGCGGTCAGACGGCCTGAAAACGCCCGGGCGATCACATAGACCACGATCACCAGCAGCACGGCGCTGGCGAACGAGACTGCCTGACCCGCCTCGAGGTAGGTCCAGCCGGTGATGTCCGCAACCTTGGCGCTGAGGAAGGGGTAGGGGAGGCGCTTGTCCGTGTTGTAGAGGTCCCACCGCCCGATCCCGATCGCCACGATGTCGCCGAGAAAGGTCGGGGCGTCCATGCCCACGCAGACCCCGAGCGGGTTGCGCCGGGCTCGAAACGCCTGGAGAACCGTCCAGGCCATGATTCCGGTTGCGGCCAGGGCTGCCCAGTCTGGCCATCCCCACGCCAAGGGGTTGGCGCGCGTTGACACCGGGTCTCCGGTTTGGGGGACCGTCTCCTGCGGGTGACCGTTCTCGACGGACCCTTCGGCCTCGAATTTCTGCGCCGCCTCGGACGGGGACTCGATCTTCGGTCGATTGTGGCCGGGCACGGCCCCGACAAGCTCCACGACAAGCTGAATGGTGCGCCACACCACCACAACCGCGCACAGACCCATGCAGAACAACAGCCACGGAGGATAGACCACCTCCCGCCACGGACCCACCACCAGGGCCACCGGTACGACTCGAGAACGGTTGAGCAGCCGGAAGCAGGTGACCAGGCCCCAGAGAGCCAGCACCAGATGAAGCAACCTCGGCAAGCGCTTCCACATGATCGCCATTGTCTTGCCCGCACCAGCGGGTGTCAAGGGCAACGCACCGGCCTTGTCCGCCCGCACGATCGGTGCGTGTGTCCCTGGAAGACACCGTGGCAAGCAGTTCGTCTCCTGCCTCTGACGAACGGATTTGACACCGTGTCACCTCGAGTCCACAATAGCGCACGCTCGACAGTCCCAGCGGGAGTGAATCATGAAATCGAAGACTGACCAGTGGCATTTCGACACCCTGGCCGTACACGCAGGGCAGGCGCCCGACCCCACCACCGGGGCCATCATGCCTGCGATCTACCAGACCTCTACCTATGTTCAGCCCGAGGTGGGCGTCCACAAGGGGTACGAGTATTCCCGGACCGGAAACCCCACACGAACGGTGCTCGAGGCCAACCTGGCCGCCCTGGAGGGGGCACGGTTCGGCCTCGCGTTCGCCTCTGGATGCGCGGCGGCCTCGAGCGTGCTGCACCTGCTGGAAAGTGGGGACCACGTGGTGGCCATGGACGACCTCTATGGCGGCACCTATCGGCTTTTCGACAACGTGTTTGTCAAGCAAGGCCTCGAGTTCTCCTACGTGGACATGACCGACCCCGGGCGTGTGGCGGAGGCCGTGCGCTCCGAAACCCGGCTCATCTGGATCGAAACGCCCACGAATCCCCTGCTGAAACTGGTGGACATCGAGGCGGTCGCCCGGATTGGGCACCAGGTGGGCGCGTGGGTGGTGGTGGACAACACGTTCATGACGCCGTGCTTGCAGCGACCATTGGAACTTGGGGCAGACCTGGTGCTTCATTCGACGACCAAGTATCTGAACGGCCATTCCGACGTGATCGGCGGTTGCGTCATGACGAACGACGCGGATCTACACGAACGGCTGGCCTACCTTCAGAACGCCATGGGTGCCGTACCTGGGCCGATGGACGCCTGGCTTGTTCTTCGGGGTATCAAGACGTTGCCGCTCCGGATGGCGCGGCATGTGGAGAATGCCCGTCGCGTGGCAGAGTTTCTGGAAGGTCACGACCGGGTGGCACGGGTGATCTATCCCGGTTTGCAGTCGCATCCCCAGTTCGCGTTGGGCATGCGGCAAATGCGGGCCCCCGGGGGCATGGTTTCGGTGGAACTGGACGCTGACCTGGACGCTGCCAGGCGATTCGCCGCAGGGACTCGAGTTTTCAGCCTGGCCGAGAGCCTTGGTGGCGTGGAGTCGTTGATCGAAATTCCGGCCGCCATGACCCACGCTGCCATGCCCCCTGAATTGAGGAAACGTATCGGGGTGACCGACGGCCTAATTCGTCTCTCGGTGGGCGTCGAGCACGCCGGCGACCTGATCGAAGACCTCGAGCACGCATTCTCCTGCCTGTGAGCGGTGTCGAACCGTTGCACATCGCGTACCTGGTGAGTGCGCCCGGCATTCCGCTGGGGGGATTGTCGGGCAGCACGCGGCACGTGGAGTCGATCACCCGTGCGCTGGTTTCTCTGGGCCATCGTGTGACCCTGTTTGCTGCACGGGGTCAGGGAGTCACAGGGGGGGAGGCGGATACTGGCCGGAGTGCAGTGGAGTCGGCCGGGACGGGTGGGTCTGCAGGATTCCGCGGTCGGCTCCGCATTCACCTCCTCTCCGAACCGCGTGGTCCTGTTCCTGGATTCCCGGGGCGGGCTGTGGCCGAGGCCCGACGGTCCTGGAGGTTTGCCTGCCGGGCTGCAGCCTGGCTTCGGTTCGACCCACCCGACCTGGTCCTGGAGCGATACGACCTGTTCAGCACGGCCGGCCGGATACTCCGTCATCGGTTCGGCGTGCCCTGGATCCTCGAGGTCAACGCCCCCTTGCGGTTGGAGCGGGCCTGGTTCGAGGGGTTTTCCGCACCCCTGCTCGACCGTCTGGCGGAACGGGCCACTTTGGGTGCGGCCGACCGCCTGGTGGTGGTCTCGAATCCGTTGAGGGACTACGTGTGCACCTCGGTGGGCGTGCCTCGTCACCGGGTGGTTGTCACGGGCAACGGAGTGGATCCAGTTCGGTTTGCAGGTCGGCGACGTTCCCTGTCCGGTCGTGCGGTCGTGCGGGGGAACGGGTTCGTGGTGGGATTTCTGGGCAGCCTGAAGCCCTGGCACGGGGCAGACACCTGGGTGGACGTGGTGGCGAAGGCCCATCGTGCCCGCCCATCGATCCACGGGATCGTGGTGGGTGATGGTCCGGAATTGGACCGTATGCGCCGCCGGGTCCGGGAGTCTGGCCTGGAAAGGGTCGTTCGGTTCACCGGGTTCGTGCCGCCCGACCAGGTGCCGGACGTGCTGGCCGCCATGCACCTGCTCCTGGCCCCTTATCCGCGCATCGAGCCTTTCTACTTCGCTCCGTTGAAAATTCTCGAGGCCCTGGCCGCGTCGGTGCCCGTGGTCACGTCGGCGCAGGGGGATTTGCCGGACCTGGTGGATGGAGCGGGGCGCACCGTGCCGTGTGACGATCCGGATACCATGGCGCGAACCATCGTGGAGGCCTTCGACCACCCGGACCTCCTGAATCATTGGCGGACCATCGCCCCCGGCCGGGTGGTCGGCAGGGCCTGGCAGGATGTGGCCGGGCGGATCGTGGCGCTTGGCCGAGCGTGTCGGAGGGACTTCCACCACTCCAGGCGCGGCCACGGTCCCTCGGGTCGAAACGGTGGACCCGTCCCCCCCCTCCCGGAAGGGTATCGAAAAGCTCCAGGAGACACAGGCCCGACTTGACAGCACCCCGCTTCTCGGGTACATACCCATGCCCGCAGGCGGGCCGTCCTGGTCCGCGCCTGTGCCGGGATTCCAGGGAGAGAACATGAACTTTCCAGATGTCGAGCCGTTCGAGGTCACAGCCGGAGATCCGGGCGATCGAACCCGGATTCCGCTTGCTCGAGTGCTCAAGTCGAGGCTCTCGGACTGGACGTGGGGACAGGTGCGTGCCCTGTGCAGGTCCGGTCGGGTCACCGTGGGGGGACGCATCGTCTACGACGCCCGGCACCAGGTGGCGCCTGGAACCCGGGTCTCCGTGTCCAGCACGCCGGTGGACGAGCGCCAGGCGGCTCTTCAGGGCGACTTCCGAATCCTCGCCGATGACCCCCACCTGGTGGTGGTCCTCAAGCCTGCACGGGTCGCCACCGTACCCCACGAGGGAGGAAGCCGGCTCACCGTCCTCGACCTGGTGCGCCGCGCCTGGCGGGCTCGAGGGATCGATCCGGGACGTACGCGCCTCTCCGTCGTTCACCGGTTGGACCATGAAACTTCCGGCCTACTCGTTCTGGCCAAGGACGATACCACTCGAACCGACCTGTTGGCCCAGTTCCGCGGACGCGCCGCCCATCCCGAGTTCGTGGCCGTCGTTCACGGGGACCTCGAACGCGACAGGATGACCATTCGATCCCGGATCGCACCCGACCGCGGAGACGGCATAAGAGGCTCTGTCGAACCCCCAAAGGTGGGGAAAGAGGCGGTGACTCACGTGCTGGTCGTCGAGCGGTTGGGGGAGGCGACCATCGTGCGGTGCGGCATGGAGACCAACCGCACCCACCAGGCGCGGATTCATCTGGCCGAGGCAGGGCATCCCATTCTGGGAGAAACCATCTACGACCGGGATTACGAAGGAACCAGGCTCTCCGCCCCTCGGCTGGCCCTCCACGCCTCCCGTCTCCACTTCAGGCACCCGAAGACCAGGCGCTCCATGCACTTCTATGCCCCGCCCCCCACCGACTTGACGCACCTGGTGGAGGATTTGGGCGGCAACCCCAACCTCCTGTCCGGGTGGGGGCTCCGGAGGAAACAGCGGGCCGCGCCCAACGACCCACGCCTCCGCGACTGGTGGATGACCGGGGGCACCCCCCGCCGCTCCCCGCCTTCAGAACACCGGCGACATCGGCATCTCCGGACCTCCGGATCCGACCGTCCTCCCGCACCCGGGCGTTCTCAGGAAAAGCAGAACCTTCGCAGGCGCAAGCGCGTCCGACCGCCCAAAAAGGACGACGCACACCAGGAGGTGCTGCGCAAGCTCGAGCGGTTGGAAAAGGAGATCGAGACCCTCTTCGCCACTCCTCCCCTGCCGAGAAAGACCGGCAACAAATCATGACATGAGCAAAAATGGCCTTGCGTCGACCGCACCTGGCCACCGTGCGCTCTCGATGCCCTTTTCGAACGCGGAAAGATTCGATGCGAGATGATCGGGGGACGCGCAGGGCGGTCAGATCTTGAGCACCATGCCTTCTCGAGCGCCGAACGTGTCGATGTAGATCTCGTTCTGCAGGAGGTAGTTCTTGGCCTCGACCACGATTTCGTCTACCACACGGTCGGAATGCAGCGGGTCGTGGTGGAATATGGCCAGGCGCTTTACCTGGGCCAGGGTCATCACGGTCATGACAGCCGATACCGACGCATGGCCCCAGGTCGCCTTGTGGGCGTATTCCTCGTCCGTGTACTGACAATCGGCAATCACCAGGTCCGCCCCCTGGAAAAATGGTATCAGGTGCGGCATGAGCGTCTGTCGAGGATCCACGTACCCGGCTTTGTATCCCGCCGCCTCGTCCTTGAGCTTCAATCCGAGGTTCAGCTCGTTGTCCGTGGCGTAGATCACCTTCTTCCCTTCCCAGTGAATCGCAAATCCGTGCGACATCCCCGGGTGATACAGCTCTGCCGTCTCCACCACCAGTCCTCCCCCCAGGTCCACAGAATCCTTGAACGCACGGTAGTGGAAACTCGCCGCCATGTCGTCGAGCTTGGCCGGAAAATACTCCGGCTGCATCTGGCCCGACAGCAAACTGCTGATGGACTCTCGCCGCGCCGCGGTCCCGTACACGTAAAAGGTGTTGCCCCGCACGAAAGCAGGCGGGAAAAACGGGAAACCCTGGATGTGATCCCAGTGGGTGTGGCTGATGAAGATGTGCGCCTCGATTCCCGTCGTCCCGAACTCCTCGAAATAGGAGATACCCAGATCCCGGATACCGCTTCCACAATCAAAAATTAACAACTTATCAGCAACACGAACTTCTACGCATGACGTGTTCCCCCCGTATTTCTCCGTAAGACGACCAGGGGTCGGAATCGAGCCTCGAGTGCCCCAGAACTTGACCAGCATGGAGGATCCTCACTTGGAAGGCGACAGCACCGCTTCGAACAGAAACTGCAACGCATGGTTGCCTATCATGATTTCGTCTCCCGCGCGGAGCGGGCACTCATGGACGCTGGTTCCGTTGAGGTAGGACCCGTTCTTTGAACCAAGGTCTACAAGAACGAACTCATCGTTTCTGTACTCGAGCTTGGCGTGCTGGCGCGAGATGGAGTCATCGGGAAGCGGGATGTCCACATCCTGGCTTCTTCCGATGAGGTGGTCGCATTGCCCCAGGTAGAACCGCTGACCGGGAAAAGCTCCCATCGTCACTTCGAGATAGGCCCGCCGGGTCATCAGGCGCTCTGGTTTGGTCGCAGCCGGCGGGGTCTCGTCACGAGTACGGACAACGGTTTCTTCCGATTCCTGGAGTTGCTCATCCGATTCCGATTTGTGCGCATCACCAGACGACGCGTTGGTCATAACCTGCGGCTCCGCACTCATGTCCAGTGGAATGGGCCGGTAAGTTATTGTACGGACGGGCTTGACGCGGGTCAAACAAAAAAGTGCCCACTAGGGTGGTGATGACCTGAGCTTGAGGGGGCGGACGACGCGGAAGCCGACCCAAGGGGAGACGCCGCGGTGGTGTTCGCCGTGTCTTCTGGCGAGGCGGCACTGATTTTGAGTGGCGTTCCATCCGCCGCCCTTGATGAGCTTGAGTTCGAGGGTGCTGTTGAACCAGTCCTGGCACCATTCGGAGACGCATCCGGCCATGTCGTGAACGCCGTAGGGCGAGACGTCGGCTTCGAACGTTCCGACCGGTTCCGGGATTGCGGCGTGTCGACGGGATTCCCACATTTTGCAGAAGGTGGGGTCGAATTCATCGCCCCATGGGAAGAGGCGTCCGTCGACGCCGCGGGCGGCCTTTTCCCATTCGTCTTCGGTGGGGAGGCGGACTTCGCAGCCCTCGACCTCGGAGCGCCACCGGCAGTAAGCGACGGCGTCGTGCCAACTGATGCCGAAGACGGGCCATCTGGGATGGTAGAGTTCGATGCCTCCGGTGTGGTCGTCGCGTTCGGTTTCGTGTGCCCAGTGGTATCCCTTGAACAGGCCCTTTCTGGGGGCTCGAGCGCGGGCCTGCTCAGGGTCGCGTTGGCGGAGGGCGTTCAGGAATTCCCCATACTCCTCGTACGTGACGGGGTACCGGGAGATGGCGAAGTCGTCTACCCAGCGGAGTGCGCGGGGAGTGCCCCCCGGGGCTCGAGGATCGCCTCCGGCGAGGAATGGGCCGGCCGGGACGTGGACGTAGTGGTCGCCCAGGTCTTCCGGGTGGACGAGGCGGGTGTTGAGGGTCACCTTGCCCTGTCGTTCCATGAGGACGGGCACGGTGGCGTGGTGGGTTTCCGGAGTGCCAAGTTCGATGAGGTAGCTTCCCGGGCGGAGGCGTATGTTGCGGATGGGGGTCTTGCCGAGGTGCCGTGCATGAAGTCGCTGGAGACGGCAATCCACCTCCTCATATCGCCACACCACGACTTCCACGTCCGGCGGGTCACTGGCGATCGACAGGATCCCTTCTCCGACCAGGGCCTCCTCGAAGCGTTCTCCGCCGTACTCACGCACCATGGCCTCGAAGTAGAGCATGTCATGGGTGTCCCGGCGGCGTTCTGCGTCGAGGAATTGAGACCAGTAGAGTTCGGCGAGCAGGCGGTGCGCCTCCCGGTTTTCCGGGTCATGGGAGATGGCCTGATGAAGGGCGGTGACCACCTCGCCAAAGGTGATGATCCGGTGGGCCTCTCCGATCTCCAGGTCCTTCACGGCCTTCCAGAGACGGCGTTTGCGCTCGATGGGTTCCCACGGCTCGATCGCCTTGCGAAGAGAGTCCACCCGGTCCCGCAACATCTCCACCCGCCGCGTCAACCGCTCGTATCGGGCGGCGATGGCCTTGCCCCGTCGGACGATTTGCTCCGCCTCCGCCCGGTGGCGCTCCCGGGCCAGCGAGCCCTCGAGATACGCTTCGAGGGCGTTGTACAGTTCGTGGGCGGTCTGATAGCGTTCGTCCGGGTTCTTGGCCAGGCACTTCAGGCACACCGCTTCCAGTTCCTCCGGAATGTCCCGGCCGGCCGCCTTGACTCGAGGAGGAACCACCGGGTCCCGCTGGATCGCCTCCAGGCGGGCTTCCAGGTCGCCAGTCCCCTCGAACGGGGGACTGAAGGTGAGAATCTCGTACAGGATCGCCCCCACGGCGTAAATGTCGGACCGGTGGTCGATCCGCGCCGGGTCCCCGGCAGCCTGCTCCGGAGACATGTACGCAGGCGTTCCCTGGACAGTGCCGATCAACGTCCAATCGTCATCCTGCCTCTGACTGGTGACTCGAGGCACCGCAGAAAGGGTGTCGGATAGGGAGGCACGACGCACCTTGGCGCACCCCCAGTCCATGATGGTGACCTCACCGTAGTTGCCCAGCATGATGTTGGACGGCTTCAGATCCCGGTGCACCACCTGACGGTCATGGGCAAACGCAAGACCCTGACAGATCTGGAGCAGCACCGTGATCAACCGCACCCGGCTGAACTCCCGGCACGTCTTTTCGTCTCCTTCCGCCAAACCCTTGATGACGTCCGCCAGGGACCGACCCTCCACCTTCCGCATGGTGTAAAAAATGTCCCCGGTGGCGAGTTGCCCGATGTCATAAACCGGGATGATGTTGGGATGCTCGAGCTGACCCGTAATCTGGACCTCGTGGATGATCCGGGACACCGCATCCTGGGAAGCGTTCTTGCCCGCAAGAATCGTCTTGAGGGCAACCGGACGCCCCAGCTTGGTGTCAAACACGGTCAGAATCCTGCCCTGGCCTCCCCGGCCGATTTCCTTCCCATAGGTGTACCGCGGCGGCAAACCCTCCACCGCCGGATCAAGGCGATCCACCCACGGCGCGCCCGGCTTCGGTGTCAACGGCCAGCACGGAGCCGGCGGCGAGCCTCGACCTTCCCCCTGGGAGCCCGGTGGGCGGGTCGTCACCCGGCGCGTGCTCGTCGGATCCAGCGTGATTGTGGGCCGGTCATCCTGGCTCGGCGCCCGGCGTGAGGTGGCCGCTCCGTTCGAGGATGCGCCTTCGGTGCCGCCGGAAGCAGGCCCCAGGGCCACGGTTCCGGACGATTCGTCTTGTTTTCGATCGTGAGACACGGAGCCTCCAACCCAAAAGTGACAACAAAAACTGCGTGTTCACTCCGAGGGTCGTCTCACGAGCACCACCGAGAACCGACGAAGCGGTCTCAGGGCGGAGACGAGTGTGGCCAGTTCGACCGGTTTCGTCAGATTTACCGTCAGACGGTCGCCGCGTTCCGCGACCCGTTCTGCGTCCCAGTCCGTGGAGGTCATGACGATCACGGGCAGGGAAGCGGTGGGTGGGTGGTCCCGGATGGTGTCCAGCACTTCCCACCCGTCGACGCGTGGGAGGTTGATGTCGAGCAGGACGAGGTCCGGAGAGGGGAAGCGTGCTGTGTCCTCGTAGGGGGGTCGACGGAGGAGGTAGTCCAGGGCCGACGTTCCGTCCTTGACATGGAACACAGGGTTGGTCATTCCCATACGCCGGAGTCCCCGGATCACGATCTCGGCGTCGAGCGGGCTGTCCTCGACGAGCAGGATCTGAATGGGCTGGAGGGAATCGTCGGGCGATGTCATGGGTTCTCCATTCTCTGCGAGGGGGCGTTTTGCTCCCGGGCCGTCCCAGCTTCCGGGCCACCGGGCACACACAGACGCCGGGCCGGTGTGTACGTCCCTGGCACTCCCAACTTACCGGCTCCTGCGCGCAAACGCAAGGGGGGGAGAGCGCCGCGGCGGCTCACCCATGCTGAAGTACGGAGCCACCGATGCTAGAATATCGAACGATGTCGACGGAGCCGTTCGGGTTTGGGGTTGTTCTGTTTGGGAGTCCGGCCGGGCGGCGGACACAAGACCGGGAGGGATGTCCTATGAATTTCAGTTTGCTGCGCTGCCCGCGCGGGTCGATGAGGATCGGCCGGGCCGTTTTCGTGATCGCGATGGCACTCGCCTTCTCTCCGCAGGCTCGGGCCGTTTTGCCCCTACCCACTTACCCGGAGTGCGGCATGGACAACACCACGCGGGACTGTCCGCCGGACATCACCCGGAGCGACGGGACGCTCAACGGAGACGCCTGGGCTCTGCTCAACTACATGCCTGCGGAGGCGACCGAGGTTCGGCCTCAGGAGCGTCCGCTGGGGTCCGGGTCCTGGACCACGGCAGCGTGGCGCAAGACCACGGGGCGGTTCGACGTGACCATTGCGGTACTCGACTGCGGTATCCGGTGGCGGGAGGACTCGTTGACGAACAAGGTGCTTCTGAACATCGGGGAGCTTCCGCCGCCCATCGGCCCTGACGGTACGGTCTGTGCCGACTACGACTGCGATGGGAACGGATTGGTGAACGTGCAGGACTACGGATGGGACGACCGTGTCTTCGCCTCGGCGGGGCACGACAGTGCGGACAACCGACTGGATCCGTCCGATTTGATCGCCATTTTTTCTGATGGGGTGGATGACGATGGGAACGGCTACATCGACGACATCGCCGGGTGGGATTTTTTCTGGGACGACAACGACCCGGCGACCACGAACGATTTCTACCACATGACTTCCGTGCTGACCGAGGCGGCGGCGGAGGGCGGGGAGCCGCAGAGCGATATTGGCCACTGCCCGAACTGTTCGGTGCTTCCGGTGCGGGTATCGGATTCGTTCGTGGGGGAGGGGGACAAGATCGCGGAGGCCATCATTTACGCGGTGGACCAAGGGGTGGAGGTCATAGGCATGGCCCTGGGTTCCATGTCCAATCCCGAGGTGATCCAGGACGCCATGCGGTATGCCTGGGAACGAGGCACCACCATCGTGGCCGCGGCCGGGGATGAACTGGGGTATCACCACAACTATCCGGCAGCGAACGATCATGCCATCTACGTCCATTCCATCAAGTACTACCCTGCAATCAACCTGGAGACCGCCCGTTCGGTCCTGGGATACATCGGGTGCAACAACTTCGGCGCACGGCTCGATGCGGTGGCGGCTTCCAACGCCTGTGCCACCGGGTCCGTGGCCGCCACCATCGGGATGGCCGGGCTGGTCTATTCTCGAGGGCGCGATCTGGGGATTGACCTGTCGCCTGCGGAGGTGCGCCAACTCCTGCTCCGGACCGCGGACGACATCGATGTGCCGGAGAGCCACGTTCCGTACGGCCCCTATTTCCCCTCCTATCCGGGTTGGGATCAGTTCTTCGGCTATGGTCGGATCAACGCCGGAAAGGCGGTGGACCGGATTTCAGATCAAACCATTCCGCCTGAAATCGAACTGCGCAGCCCGGGCTGGTTCGAGTACTTCGACCCGCGCGAAGACCCGCGCCTGGAGGTCTACGGCACCATTGCCGCCTCTCGAGCCCCGTCCTATGACTACGAAATCGCCTGGGCGCCCGGGGTCGACCCGCGGGAAAACGACTTCATCCCCATCGTGCACCGTTCTGACCTGACCGAGCCGACCGACGGGTTCCTCGGAGCACTCCTGCTCACCAGCATTGATCCGGAACTCCTCGATGCCAAGGCACCGGTCCAGCGGATCAGCGGTCGCGATACCCCGGAGAAAAAGTCTATCAAGATCAATGCCCACTCGCTCACCCTGCGTGTTCGAGCCGTGGACGCCTGGGGCAACATGGCCGAGGAACGCAAGCAGGTCTTCGTGATCGAGGACTCGGACCTGGTTCCCGGGTTCCCCATTCACCTCGCCCACTCCGGTGAATCCTCCCCGGTTCTGTTCGACCTGAATCAGGACGGCAAGCTGGACATCGTCATGGCCGACTCCAACGGCGACATCCATGCATTCGACGCCACCGCCGAAGAACTCCCAGGATGGCCGGTTCACACGGACCTCATGCCCGGCATCGACCCGAACAACCCCCAAAACCACCTCGATGCCGACGCCTACGCGGGCGGCGCCATCCCGCCCACGTTCCGACAGGGGGTGATCGGCACCGTGGCCGTGGGAGACCTCGAGGGCGACGGTATCGCAGACGTGGTGGCAGGAACCATCCAGGGCCAGGTGTTCGCTTTCTCCGCTGACGGCAGCCTCAAGCCCGGATTCCCTGTGTTCCGTGACCCGGTGGACGACTCGGACACCAACGAAATGGTGTGGAGAGACCCGGGCATGTTCGCGAGCACCGTGCTGTTCGACCTGGACCAGGACGGCAACCTGGAGATCATCCAGGCTTCCATGGACCAGAAGGTCTACGTGTGGCGGTTCGACGGAAGCCGACAGCCCGGTTTCCCGGTGCTGCTCGAAAACCCCGACGGCTCCACCGGGGTCACCACCAAGTGCGGACGCATCGTCTCCTCGCCCGCTGTGGGCGACCTGGAGGGCAACGGCAAGATCGCCATCGTGGTGGGCACCAACGAATTCAAGGACGACCAGCCCTACCTGGGTCTGGCCTATGCGATTCGGGCCGAGGGCAACCTCAGCCCAGGCGGCCCCTTCGTCACCGGATGGCCGGTGGACGTGCTGGGCCTGGCCAGCGGAATCATCAACTACGTGGGCGAGGGGATCACTCCGAGCGCTTCTCTGGCCGACGTGGACCACGACCGGGACCTCGAGATCTTGATCTCCGGCGTCGGCTCCTTCCCGGTCTTGCTGAATCACGATGGAACACTCTATCGCCAACTCGGCTATCAGCGGGACGACCTCGGCGCCAACAGCAACTCGGATGAGCGCGTCTTCGTCGCGGTCATCAGCAACGGTGCCTTCGCCGACTACGACGGCGGTGGAGACCTCGAGGTGATGATGGGAGGCTCGGGCTTGACCTATTTCGAATCCCTCGCGGCATCGCGCTACCTCTATTTCGACCACCTCGCCACCGCCTGGAAGGCTCGAACCGGCAAAATGCTCGACGCCTTCCCTCGCGTGATCGAGGACATCGGCTTTTTCAACAGCCCGGCCGCGGGAGACGTGGACGGGGACGGCATGCCCGAGATGCTCATCGGGACTTCCGGGTACATCCTTCATGCATTCGACACCCACGGGGACGAACCCGATGGTTGGCCCAAGCTGACCGGCGGATGGCTCATCGCCTCACCGGCCGTCGGAGACATCGACGGCGACGGAAGGAACGAGGTGGTCGTGCCCACACGCGAAGGCTACCTCTTCGCCTGGAACACCGACGGAATCGGTGGGCTCGAGTGGCCTTCGTTCCGACATGACCCCCAGAACACCGGCAATTACCAGGTGGTCGGGGCTCATTCGGCACGCACTCCCGCCCTTCGGCCCGCTGCGACTTCCGACGGGAACGCGGCAGTCCAGGCCGCCGGCTGCTCCGTGCGTCCAACAGGGTCTCGAAACGGCACGGTCGGACTCGGGTGGATGATCTTGCTCGGCCTGACCTTGCCGGCATGCCGCGTCTTCCGTTCCCGCAATCGGTAGCGGTTTTCTGGACCTGGAGGGAACAGGACGGAGGAGAAGGTGTGGTGAGCGAACAATCCGGTGTGCGAACGTGGTGGCGCGGATGGACCCTGTGCGCCTGGCTGATCATTGTCTGGGTCGCCGGTGACGGCCTGGCCGCCCCCTACAACGGCCAGGTGTATGGTCCGGAAGAGGAAGTGGGCGACTCCGATACGACCGAGGCGGCCGGGGAGGCGGTCGAGGAAGCAATGGACCAGGTCGAGCGGGGTTCGGAGTCTTCCGGTGGGGGCGGAGGTGCGCCGGGAGAGGCGAGTGGGAAGGGGGCCTCGTTGAGCACGCTGGTCGATGGTATCGATGACGCGGTGGACGGGGACGGTGGTGGAGAGTCGTCCGGGGTGGAGCCGGAGGGGGGACCGGAGATTCCTACGGAGGAAGCCGCTGTCGGGTTCAGCCCGCGTGAGATCTACGAAGCTGCGGCAGAGGGGGTCGTGATCATCCGTACAGAGCAGGGGGTGGGGGCCGGGTTTCTGGTCGGGGACACCCGGACCGTTGCGACGGCGTTCCACGTGATCGAAGCAGGCGGACCGATTGCTGTGCTGGCCAGAAACGGCAAGCACTATGTGGCGGAGGTGTATGCCTATGACCGGCCGCATGACCTGGCCCTCCTCAAGCTCGACCGTCCGTTTGAGGGGGCGGGTCCCTTGCCGTTGGCTCCGACGGGCGCAACCGCGATCGGGGATCCGGTGGTGGCCATCGGACACCCGTTCGGGGCCTACTCGGAGGAAAAGCCGTTCAAGGGGTTGCTCACCTGGACCGTGACCTCGGGCGTGGTCGGTGCGTTGAGCCCGGATTCGATCCAGACCGACGCGGCGATCAACCCGGGGAACTCGGGAGGCCCGCTTCTGGACCGCCGGGGCCGGATCGTGGGTGTTGTGACAAGCAAGCTTCGTGATGCCCAGAGTGTGGGGTTCGCCGTCCCCGTGGCGCACCTGGAGAGACTGTTGGCCCAGGAAGGCCCTTCTCCGCCGCTCCAGCCCGCGCGCAAGCGCAACGTGGGGATCGGTTTCGGCAATCTGCAGACCGAGCAAGGACTTCGAATGGACGGGTTCAGCTTCTCCTTCATCCAGGTCGCACGCAATCGGGGCTCCCGGGTGGGTGTGGCCCTCGGGTACAACTCGGTGGACGAGGTGCCGGAATCGGGCGAATTCCTCGGGTTCACGGAAAACATGTACTGGTTGCAGGCCGAGTGGGGACCCCGGTTTCACCTCCCGCCCATCGGCCATGTGATGGACGTGGTGGTCGCAGGTCGGGTCGCGTGGTGGGAGCGGGAGAAACTCAGGGTCTCCGCGTCCACCGTGGATCCGGAATGCGATCTTGCAACAACGGCCTGTGATCTAACCTTTCAGTTCGATCCTCAAAGGCGCGCAGGCCTCCGTATCTATGCTCTGGGCGCACTCGTCTTTCCTCTCTCCCCCATCGAGATAGGGATCGGCGCACTGCTGGACCCGGTAGAAGACCCTACCGCACGATGGACGGTGTGGGTAGCAGTGCTGTTGTAGGACGCGAAGTTTGTGGTGGGTCCCGGGGGGGTGGGGAAGGCGTGAAGGCTGACCTGGGAGTCGCCGACGGCGGAGGTGTGCGTGTCAGGGGGAAGACGGATACTGCTCATCAATCCCTCATTGGGTGATTACTATCGTCACATTCGCGTGGGGGGGGCGATTTCGACGAGTCCGCCGCTCAATCTGGCGGCATTGGCCGGAGCACTGGTCGCGCAGGGGCATCGGGTTCGAGTGGTGGATCTGGCGGTGCAAGGTGAGCGAGTGGTGGCTCGAGTGGTGCGGCGTTTTGCTCCGGACCTGGTTGGTATTACAGTTCGGACGCCGCTGTTGCCTGCGGCGCAGGTGTTGGCCCGGCAAGTACGGCGTCTTGCGCCGGGTGCGCTTGTTGTGGGAGGTGGTCCACATGCGACGACGCGGCCCGAGGATCTTTTGTCTCGTGGATTCGACGTGGTGGTGATGGGGGAGGGAGAGGAGGCGTTGTGCGAGTTGGCGGAGGGCCGTCCGCTGCCGGAGGCAACCGGGATCGTGTACCGGAGTGACGGTGGGGTGGTTCGGACCTCTGCGGGGCGACGGGTGGTTGATCTGGACAGGCTTGCGTATCCTGCCTGGCACTTGTTCGATCTGGCTCGATACAGGAAACGGTCCTTGGTGGCGCCACATCCGCCTGTGGCCGACCTGGAGAGTTCGAGAGGGTGTGCGGCTTCCTGTATCTACTGCACTCATTCGGTGCATGGCCGGCGTTTCAGGGCCAAGACGCCGCGGCGGTTCGTGGACGAGGTATCGCACGCGCTCCGGGCCGGGTTCCGTTCCTTCAATCTGGTGGATGACAATTTCACTGCGGACCAGGGTCGTGCCGTGGCGATCTGCGAGGAGATACTTCGCCGCCGCCTCCGCGTGCGCTGGACCCTCACCAACGGGATCCGGGTACCGGATGGCTCGAAGGCGTTCTTTCGGGTCGCGGCTCGAGCCGGACTGGAGTTGGTCGCGTTTGGGATCGAGTCTGGGACGCAGTCGTTGCTGGACGGGGTCGGCAAGGGGGCCACGTTGAAGCAGGCCCGGGAGGCCGTGGCGGCTGCTCGCGCTGAGGGGATTCTCACGGTGGGATACTTCATGGTGGGGCTGCCGGGGGAGACGGTGGAATCGCTTGTTGCCACTGCGGCGTTTGCCAGGGAACTGGATCTTGATTTCGCCAAGTTCTCCATCACACTCCCGTTGCCTGGCACCGCACTGTTTCGCACCTGGGCGCGGTTCATCCGGCCCGAGTACCTTCCCACGCTGAACATTCATCGGAACAACCGGGACCTGTTGACGCATCCGGATCTGTCGTGGTCGGAGCTGGAGGGGTTCCTGACCGCAGCGTATCGTGCCTTCTACTTCCGTCCCGACTATCTGCTGAGACGGTTGGTTCGGGACATGCGGAATGGACGGTTGCTGGTCGATGCTGTGAGTGCCCTGGGCATTCGATGGTAGCGTGGCCCGGCACGATCACCGGAACTCGTCCGGGTTCAGACCGTGTTTTCGGAACAGGCCATACAGGTCGGACCGGTATCGCCCGGCGATTCGGGCGGCCTCGCTCACGTTGCCCCGCGTGACGGTGAGAAGGCGCAACAGGTATTCCCGTTCGAAGGCTGCACGGGCTTCGCGGAAGCTGGGCATGGTGTGTGCCTCGTTGCGCGAACATTGCGGAGGGGGCGGCCGAATCTTGGACCGGGCCGATGCCTTTTCGTCCCCGGCGTCTTCGAAAAGATCTTCGGGATAGATCACCTGAAAAGGCGACAGGACCACGGCACGTTTGATCCGGTTCTCGAGTTCGCGCACGTTGCCCGGCCATTCATGAGCGAGCAGTCTCTCGATGGCGGACCGGTGGAATCCGACCATTTCTCGGCCTTCCTCCCGGGCGTAGCGCCGCAGGAAGTGCTCGGCGAGGAGCATGATATCCTCCTGGCGGTTTCGAAGTGGGGCCAGGAAGATGGGGAGAACGTGGATCCGGAAAAACAGATCCTCGCGGAACCTCCCAGCCTCGCACGCTTGCCTCAGGTCGTGCGTGGAAGCCACAATGACCCGGACGTCGGTAGCCACTACCTGTTCCGAACCCACCGGGCGAATCGTGCGTTCCTGTAGAAACCGAAGCAAGGCCACCTGGAACGCCGGGCTCGTGCTGTCGATCTCGTCCAGGAATACCGTGCCCCCTTCGGCCTGGCGGATGAGGCCAGGACGCCCCGGGCCGGCTCCGGTGAATGCCCCTCGAGTGTGTCCGAACAGCTCGCTTTCCAGCAAGGGGTCCGGAATCGTGGCGCAGCTCACAGCCACGAACG
This sequence comes from uncultured Gammaproteobacteria bacterium, assembly GCA_964418585.1. GTDB lineage: Bacteria > Myxococcota_A > UBA796 > JAJRTE01 > JAJRTE01 > JAJRTE01. The sequence continues at coordinate 99,094 of CAYQMG010000204.1, forward strand.
GTCCGCACGAACGGGGACTGAGCGTGTGAATGGCTCGAGCCACGCATTCCTTGCCTGTCCCCGATTCCCCGTACACCGTCACCGTGGCGTCAGTGGGAGCCACCCGGACGATGGATCGGTAGACGGACTGCATCGCAGGGCTTCTCCCGACGAGTTGCAGCGCGGAGGCCCGAGGGTCTCGGCGGAAGGCCAGGTTCAGCATCGAGATTTCTTCGGTCAGGCCCCGCCGCTCCAGGGCCCGGTCGACTTCTCGAAGAAGCTGGTCGAGTTCGATGGGCTTGGTCAGGTAGCTGTACGCCCCTCGCCGTACCGCGCTGATCGCGGTGGGAATGCTTCCGTGCGCGGTGAGGATGATCACCGGAAGGAGGTTGTCCCGGGCCAGCAGGTGGTCCATGAGTTCCAGCCCGTTTTCGTTTCCGAGCCGGAGATCCACGATGGCCAGGTCCACGGGGTGCGTGTCCAGGGCACCGGAAGCCTGCCGACTGTTGCGGGCTTCCAGGACCTGATAACCGGCCCGCTCGAGCGCCTGGCGAAGCGTGGTTCGGATCCCGTCCTCGTCGTCCACGACCAGAAGCCAACCCGAAGGCCGCTGCGGTCGGACCGGTTTTCCTGGCATCGGGAGGGCGCCGTGCTCCATCGTCCAGGTCTCCCCTGGCTCCGTGACCCCCTGAAAGGGCCTCGAGGGCGATGGCGCCCGGGCGCGCTCCCCGAGTCGGTCCGGCCGGGGCAGAACCCTGGACCACCCGGGCGTCAGGGTTCGCTGGACAGTCGAACCCTCGCCTCGCCCGCAAGGACGGTCTCGATCCGGGAGCGGATCTCCTCGGGCTCCCCGCTCCGTACCTGGAACCGCTTGCGGCGCGCACGAGCGCCTCCGATCAGAACCACCCGGCTCGCCGGACAGCCCAGGATCTGCCGAGCCAGGAACTTCCGGCACCGCTCGTTCGCTGCACCATCCACCGGCGGCGCCTTGACAGCCACCTTGAGCGCTCCATCGTGTATCCCGACAAGAGCGTCCCGCGACGCCCCCGGCTGCACAAGCACCGGGACCACCACGGCTCCGTCACGGACGAGCAGCACCAGGAGGCGGTCTTCCGGGGTCACCGCCCATGCTCCACTTGCATGGCTCGAGGCGCCTGGAGGTAGGTGAGCTTCTCCTCGACCGTGTCTTTCCGCGCGGCTTGCTGCTCGGTGATGTCCAGCAGCTTGGTATGGGTTTCGATGGTGGCCCGGAGAGAGGCCAGCAACTGGGTCCGCTGACTCTTCAGTTCACGGATTTCCTCGAGCAGCTCGGTGAGCCGGTTGTGGGCCGAGGCAATGATCTGCTCGCTCTGCAATCGTGCCTCACTCAGGACGATCTCCGCCTCTTTCATGGCCCCGGATTTGATCTCCTCGGTCATCTTCTGGGCCATGACCAGCGTGTCCTTGAGCGCCTTTTCACGCTCTCGGTAGTCCTCGAGACCGGCCTCGGCCTTCCTCAAGGATTCCTTCAGGCTGGCATTCTCCCGAAGGAGCGCTTCCATCTGGCTCCGGACGGCGTCGAGGAAGTTCTTCACCTCCTCGGGATTGTACCCGCGCCATGCGGACTGAAAGTGCTTCTGCTGGATATCGAGCGGTGTTATCTTCATGATGACTCCGAACTGCTTGCAAGCCCAGTTCCACTATAGCGCCGGGACGGGTCGATAGCAACACGTTTCCCCGGTGAATTCCAGGAGTTCGTTGACTCGCCCCCCGCCCACGGGGGGCCGTGGTGATGGCTCGACCATGAATCAGGCCTCGCACATGGCGGTGGAAAGAACCTTGCTCCGGTACCGATTGCGTGTGCTCTCACACCGGGCACGGGCGCTCGGCGCGGTGGGCGCTCTCCAGGTCGCCGCGGTGACCGCGCTGGTCGGATACCTCGCGGTCCGGTGGGCCTGGGGCCGAATGGACTTCTCCCTCGCAGACCCGGGCGCTTTTCGCGAATCGGTACGCATGGAAGCCTATCGCCTCGGCGCCTTCATGGTCGCCGTCGGGGGGTTGCTCGATTTCGGAGTCCTGTGGCGCAACCGCGACATCGAAGTGCTCAACCTTTTCCCCGTGCCTGCCCAGGCACTCTTCCGATTCCGGTCCCTGGAAATGGCCGCCTGGAACTTCCCCCTCCTCGCTCTGGGCCTCACGACCGCCGCCGCACTTGGGTGGCATGGACACTGGTACGAGGCACTCGAGGTCGCGGTTTTCCTCGGAGCGCTCTTTGTGGAAACCCTGGTCTGGAGCCTCTACTGGCATGCCTTTGCCGGCTCTTCCGTGGGCACCCCTTCGTTCGAGTGGGTCAAAGAACACCTGGCCGGCGCCATGGTGCTCAAGGACAGAACCCTCCTGCTCTACAGCCCTTTCCTCGTGGCGACTTCCAGTTTTCTTTCCGGCCTGCTCATCTTGATCGGAATGAGTGCAATGGCTCGAAACCGGTGGGCAGTCGGGGGCGCCCTGGTGCTCGCCGTGATTCCTCCCACCATCTGGGCATTGCGTCAAGGCGCACTCCTGATGGAACGTGGCTACTATCGGGCACTGGCCGCACTGGCAGAGGGAGAACAGTTGGGTGAAATGGGAGAATCTGCACCTCCGGCGGAGTTCTTCGGGCAGTGGTACGCCTCCCGGATGCCTCACCCGGTGCGCCCGCTCGTGATCAAGGACCTGCGCCAGGCGTGGCGACGCAATCGCCTCGACCACCTGGTGCTGGGTACAGGCACCATCGCCCTCATGATTCTGGGAGGCCGGAACACCCAGGAGGCGCTCGGCGCCGGATGGGGCTGGCCCGCGTGGTGGGTCCTCATGGGATTCGCCGCCGGACAGGCCTTCCGGATGACCCGACCCGGGAGCGACGCTCCCTGGCACTGGCTCAGCCTCCCCGTTTCCATGGAACGCCACCTGGTCGGTCGCCTCATGGCCACCTCGTTCTTCGTGGGAATGGTCGCTCCGGGCGCCGTCCTTTCCCTCCACTGGATGGGACTGGGATGGGCCGACGCCTTGGCTCGAGTCGTGCCTCTGGCCGTGGGCACCGCTGTCCTGGCCACGCACCTGGCTGTGACGATGTTTCAGGGCGGCCCCCATGGTTGGATCCTGTTCGGGGCACTCCTGGCCGCCTCCTACTTGCTCGGGGAAGGAGTGCGTGCTCAACTGGTCTGGTTGGCCGTGTTCGCCGCCGCGACCCTCCTGCTCTTGCCCCGGTTGCCCGCGCGCCTGGCCCGGGCGGAGCAGGGGGAGGATGGGGGGAGGCGATGAGCGGTCCGTTTTGGGAAGGACATCGGGGTCAAGTCCGAGAGGAGTGGATGGTCAGGACGCATGGAACTTGAGTTTCAGAATGTGACGAAGAGGTTTGGCTCCCAGGTGGCGGTGGACGGTGTTTCCTTCCGGATGAAGGGCGGGGACTTTGTCGGCCTGATCGGACCCAACGGGGCCGGGAAGACCACGGCGCTGCGGATGGCCGTGGGTCACCTGGAGCCGACGGATGGGCGTGTGGTGCTGGACGGTGCGGGCGTGATGGAGCGGCCGTTGGAGGCGCGGAAGCGGATTGGGTATGTGCCGGAGTTCATCGCATTGTATGATTACCTGACCGGTGCGGAGTACCTGGAGTTTGTCGGAGAGTTGAAAGGGTTGAGCACGCGGGATCGGGAAGCCGGGGTGGAGGAGTTGTACGAGGTATTGCAACTGGGCGAGGAGCGGCATCGGCTGATTCGGACCTACTCTCAGGGGATGCGGCGGAAGGTGGCCATTGCAGCGGCGTTGCTGGGCCATCCACCGTTTTTGGTGCTGGATGAGGCCCTGAACGGGTTGGATCCGACAACCCTGCACGGGCTGAAGGCCTACCTGACGGCGTGTAGCCGTCGCGGCATGGGGATATTGATTTCGAGCCACGTGCTGGAGGTGTTGGAGCGGCTGTGCAACCGGATTGCCATGCTGTACGGAGGCAAGCTTGTCGCCGTACTGGATGCGGAGGAACTGGAGCGCGTGCGTGGACAGGACGGTGGGTTGGAACAGCATTTCATGTTGCTCGTGGAGGGCGTGCAAGCGGGCCTGGGAAGGGGGACCGGCGTTTCCGAGCAAACAGGAGGGACAGGTCGATGAAAGGGGACTCGAGACGGATGTCTTTCCTGGCAAGGGTGGTTGTTGGGTGGGGGATCGTTCTGTGTCTGCTGGGAATGGGTGGTCTGGCGTTTGGCGATACAGGAGGCGGGCGGAAAGCCGGGCTGGACGGCACCTGGTACGAACTGGTTCTCGACTGCCCCTTCTGTCTCCGGTTCGAGGAACATACCATTTCGTTGGAGGACAAGGCCACGGTGCTGGAGTTCTCCGACCGGCTCGAGGTGGCCACGGCGGAGGGGGCGGCTGGGCTGTTTTCCCGGGAGGGGCAGGAGTGGTCTTTTCAACGGGCGGTGCTGACGCGGCACCGGCAAGAGGAAGACTTGGTGGTCCTGCTCTACCCCTTCCACGAGGGCGAGCGGGCTTCGGACGTGTATGCTCGAGTCTGGGTGCTCACTCCCATGGCAGACGGGAAGGTCCTGTTTGGCCCCCGGTACGAGGTGAGTGTGTTCTCGGAGGATGCCTTCGAGCGGGTCGAGGGTGGGTTCCGGGCCCGGGTTTCCTTTCTTCCGCAGGCCAAGATCGTGGCGAACCTGGACGATGTCCGGGTGTTCAGCCTGAACGAGAAACGACGGATGTATCAGCCGAGCCCACAGGTCCGATTCAGCCTGGACGGTGTGGCCTGTTTCATCCGCGAGAGCACGAGCGATGCCGACATTGCGCGGGCGTACCAGGAAGCGCGGCGCAAGGCGGCGCAGCGAGAGAACCGGCTGTCCCTGTTTCGGACCCTGGTTCGGCAGGGGGATGAGGCCTACCACGCTGCAGACTACGAGGACGCTCTGAACCGGTACAAGGCGGCGAGCGCCATCATGCCGGAGATGGCCATCGTGCACGCAGACCTTGGGGCGGTCTACCAGGTGCAGAACCGGCTCATGGAGGCGGAAGGAGCCTATCGACTGGCCATCGAGCTTGAACCAGGGGATGCAGACACACGGTTCAACCTGGCTCAGGTCCTGGAACAGCAGGGGCGGTTGGAAGAGGCCCTGGCCATGTATCGTTCGGTGATCGAGCTTCGCCCGGACGATGCCGAGGCCAACGAATGTGTGGTGAGGCTGCGTCGGAAGCTGGGGGCCCAGCAGTGAACCCCGGTCGGGACCGGACTCGAGGTCTGGGTTCTCGTCTGCTGGATGTACGTCGCAGCGGTTACCGTACGACGAACTCCCCGGTCGACGTGTAGTGCCATTCCCATTTCGGGACCGCCGGGTCGGGCTGGACCTGGTAGCGAACCACCAACCGGTAGACTCCAGGGGGGACGGGCCGTTTTTCGGCCGTGCCGTTGGGGAAAAACGCCGGTTTCCAGCGGAAGGAGCGGGTTTCCCCCGGCCCCAGGGGGTAGGGGCTGTCCACCACGTAGGTGCAGTGAGGGTAGGTGCAGAGCACCTCCTCGCGTTTCCAGGACCCATCGCTGTATTTCCGCAGCGCATGATCGATGGCCGCGATCGGGGTGGCGCTCCCCACGTGGGTCCGCACCGGTACGTCCAGCAGGTTGGTCACCGATATGGCGACCTCCTCCCCCGAGTGGTACGAGGCGGCATCCGTCCGGGCCTCCACCTCCCCCGTGACAATTCGGGGCTCAGGCGAGACCCAGTGGTCCAGGAACCCCCGGACAGGTTCCAGTACCGCACCCCGCGTGAATGCCACCGCCACCCAGCCGGCGGTGAGCAGGATCAGCAGCAACAACAAGAGCTTCTTGCCCATCCGCATCCTCTCGAGTGCCGAGCCGGACGCGACGCCCGTCTCGTTGGGGTCACTGCTCCTCGTCGGAAGGTACCCCGGGATCCAGGTCGGTTTCCTGGGCTACCCCATCGCGCACCAGGGCCGGCCATCCGGCCGGGTCCAATCCGTACTGGCTCAAAAAGGCGAAAACCCACCGCTCGATCCCGAACGCCGTGCATGCCGTGTGCACCGGCTCTCCGCCCAGCCGCACCTGGAAAGCGCGTCCGAAAAAGTCCTCGTGGTAGTTGAACGAGGCTGCTGCAAGGGAGGATGCGGTGTGGGGGAGGGTGAGCCTGAGTTCGTACTTGGCCTCGGTGAGGAGTTGGTAGTACTTTCTCGCCACAAACGTGTTCACGAAAAAGGGGTCGTTGGCAGTCTCGACCCACCCGTGCAGTCCGAGCCTCCGGACCAGTCGGACCACAGCCTCGAGGCTCTTTTTTCTTCGCGCTTTCACCCAGGCCTCCGGACCGACGAACACGATTTCCCGCATGGTGAAGTCCCACAGTCGCTCGAGCGTGGTCATGGCCTCGGCCTCGTAGCGGAAACAGCGGGCAACCGTGGTAACGGTTCGGGGGGCATCCAGGTTCGAGTCTGCGAGTTCGAGGTAGACGTGAAAGCAGGCCGCCGGCACGCCCACCTGTTCCGGTTCGTGCATGCCCCGGGCGAACGAGAACGCCTCGCCCTTCTCCTGCGCCCGGGAAAACGCCGCCAACACATCCACGTCCTCCCGAAGGTGGGAGCAAAAGGTGACGTGGTGAGGAAACGAAGCGAAGTACTGGCACCGATTGAGTGCGTCCATCCCGATCATTTGTGGAAACCGCACCTTACGCGCCCCCATGGACCGCCCGATCCGGGTGAAGGTCCGGTCGAAAAACTCGAGCAGGTCCAGGGCGACCCCGGACAGGGAGACCTGACCGGGGCCCAGAACAGAGACCAGGCCGCGCTCGAGAAGTTCCGTCCAGACATCGCCTGCATGAGGTGGTTTCCCGGAACGAAGATCCTCGATAACCTGGGTGCGGACCGACCGCCAGCCTCGAGTCATGTCCTGCACCAGGCGGGCGACCTTGTCCTTGACCTGGGCGATGTCCGCGTCGGCCGCAACCTGGAACCGTATCTGGCGCGGGTCGTCGGGATCGATCACGAAATTCGACGCCGATTCAGAGGCATACGGGAGGGCTGCAGAGAGTTCCTCGAGCACATCGGTCGGAATCGGACGTTCCAGCTCGAGCACGACCAGGGTCATGGTTCCTCCGGAGTGAGTGGGCCGCCGAGACGGGCTTCGAGCGCGTCCCAGACCTGGGCGATCGTCTCGAGCACGGAGGCGGGACGATACAGTTTGCCGAACACCAGGAGCTTTTCCCATTGAGAAAAAAAGCGGTCCTCGGGGCCGGACAGAAGTTCCGGGTACTGCTCCCGAACCGACCTGAGAATGGCGTTCTTGTAGATGGAGGCGGCCTTGAAATAGAGGATGTTCACCGGATCCTTGAACAGTTCCCGACACAGAGCCTCGTACCGGGTGCGCTCTGCCGGCGTGAGCGACACGATGGAGCAGGGCGCAACCGCATGCTCGAGGTCGTCCCAAAAGAGGTCGATGAGGGCGGTGGGCTCCAGCCGTTCCACGGTTCCGTCCAGGGTGGGAACCGGCATGAACGGGTAGATGCGGCACACCACCGGCCGGTAGGCATGGTCCGAACACCGACCGCCGAGATTGCACACAGCACGGTAGATCGGCAGAACCCGACCGTTGGGCAACAACAGGTCGTGCCGGGTGAAACTCTCGGAATAGCCCGCCTGCAACCGCCCGGTGCGCTTGAGGAACGCATACTCGCCCGGAAGGTGCGGCAGGTCCACGCCTGAACGGCGGAGGAACCGGAAATGGCGCTGAACCCGGGTGGGCGTGCAGCAAAACCCGTCACAGGTCTCCCAGCAACGAGGCCTCGAGACGAATTCGCTCGCAAAGATCTTTGCCCAGTCGGTCCTTCCGGCCACCGCACCCGGGCCGCCGGTCCCCTGCGAATCGTCCATCATGACCGACCCCGCAACGTCCGGACCAGGTCTGCGATCGCTGCCACGCTCTCGAAGTTGTCCGGTGTCACATCGAAAGGGTTGATCGTCACGCCAAAGGTGTCCTCGAGAAATCCCACCAGGTTGATCAGTTGCATGGACGGAATGTATCCCTTGTCCATCAGGCGATCATCGTAGGCCAGGTCGGTGGTGGCCTCGAGGTTCTCGAGGATGAACGACCGGATGGTTGCCTCGATTTCGGTCGACGATTCTGCCATCGGCTCTGCTCCATGGCCCCAGGTCCGGCGATAGATGACTCACCCCGAATCAGGGACCCCGGTAGGCCGCTCGAACTCACGGTTGGGACCCGTGTGCCGTCACGGCAAGACGAAACAGTCAATCTTGGCAAAAGGAATGAACAATTCCTCTGCCGGCAGATTCTCTCGATAGGCCAGCGCATCGATGGGGTCGCCGTCCACCCCCAGGGCCTCGAGCTTGAGCCAGACGCCCGGGCCCTTTTCTTTCACAACACTTCCCCGGACCTGCACGATGCCTCGAGGCATGCTTTTCCCGTCGGTGCGTGAAAAGGTATAGAGGGGGGTTTTCAAGAGCAGTACGACCGTTCGACCAACCATGAGTTTGCTCCATCGATGTCGCGTCAAGCAAGCAGGAAATCGATTGTAGCACGAACCCGCCCGGTCCACAACGCGGGGAAAAGCACGGGGCCGAGCGTGGGTTCGGACCGCGGAACCCCTTTTTTTCCCGGAAGCCCTGGGGCATACTGGAGGATGTCGAACCACGGCTCGCCTGCTTCGGGTCCCTGTGCGCCCGCCCGCAGGTTGGCCGCCCGGAGCGAGAGGGGGCTCGACCCTCCGGGGCACGGATACCACCCAGTCGCCGAGAGTCGAGCATGTCCGGAAACCGGGAGCAACGAGACGACCACCAGGATGTCCTCATCGAGGGCGGAATCGAGCGAGACCTGAGCATGCGAACAAAACGGAAACAACGAGACGAGCTACGGGACGTGCTCATCGACAACGGAATCGACGTGGACGACCTTGCCCCGTACGAACTGGACTTCAAGGACCTCATGCGGATGAGGGTCAGCAACATCTTGCTCGTGTCCAGTCGGTACGATTTCTATACCCTGGTGGACGACGGCCAGTTGACCGAGGCCATCTTCAGCGAGTACCAGGACCTGAACCTGCACTATGCCCCCTCGATCACCCGCGTCCACTCCGGCGAGGCCGCGTTGCAGGAACTCAAGGAGCAGAACTTCGACCTGGTCATCACCATGATGCGCCTGGGCGACATGAAGATCGATTCCTTCTGTGAGTCGGTCAAGAAACGCTATCCCAACATCACCGTGGCCCTCCTCGCCAACCAGGGCCGGGCACTCGACGTACTCTACAGCGAGGGAAACGTCCGCGCATTCGACCAGATTTTCACCTGGTCCGGGGACCGACGCATCTTCCTCGCACTCATCAAGTTGCTCGAGGACTGGATGAACGCCCCGGTGGACTGCCTCGAGTGGGGGGTGCGCGCCATCATTCTGGTGGAGGACTCGCCCCAGTTCTATTCTGCCTTTCTGCCCATGATTTACACGGAGCTGATCAAGCAGAGTCAGCGGTTGATCGAGGAGGGCAAGAACTTCGGAGACAAATTGCTCCGTCAGCGGGCAAGGCCCAAGATCCTCCACGCCAGAACCTGGGACGAGGCCTGGCGCTATTTCCGGAGGTACCGACAGGTTCTCCTGGGCATCATTACCGACCTCAAGTTCCCCATCGGCGGCGTGCTCGACGAGCGGGCGGGCCTCACCTACATCAAGCGGATCCGGGAGCACGAACCGGAACTGCCCATCCTTGCACAGTCCTCCAAGGAGGAGTTTCGATACCAGGTCACCGAACTCGGCGCAGCTTTCGTAAACAAGAATTCACGCACCCTGCTCCAGGAACTCAGACAGTTCATGCTCGAAAATTTCGGCTTCGGAGACTTCATCTTCCGCCTCCCCGGGGGGCAGGAGATTGCTCGAGCAAAAAATCTGGAGGAGTTTCGAGATCGAATCGCCACCGTTCCGGACAAGTGCCTGGTCTATCATGCATCTCGTGACCACTTCTCGAACTGGCTGATGGCACGGACCAAGTTCCGGCTCGCGCAGGAGTTCAAGCCGCTCAAGGTGAGTGATTTCGAATCGGTGGAAGCGTTGCGCACGTTCACGCTTCAGCGACTGGACGAGCTGGCCACGAGTGACGAGCGTGGGATCATTGCGGATTTTTCCCGTGACGACTACAAGGCGCATGCCACGTTTTTGCGCGTGGGGGGCGGGTCTCTGGGAGGGAAGGCTCGGGGGCTGGCTTTTTTCGACACGATTTTGAAGAACTACATCAAGCCGAGCTATTTTCCCGGGGTGAACATAGCGATTCCGCGGTCGATCATACTGTGTACGGATGTGTTTGCGGAGTTCATGGCGAACAACCAGTTGTTCGCGGTGGTGGTGGAGAATCTCCCGGACGAGGAGTTGCTCGAGCGTTTTCTTGAAGCGCGTTTTCCGGTGAGCGTGGAGCAGGATCTGCGGACCATTGTGGCGAGGAATCCGGTGCCGCTGGCGATTCGGTCTTCGAGTTTGCTGGAGGACACGCTGTATCAGCCGTTTGCGGGGATCTACGCCACGATCATGATTCCGAACAGTCATCCGGATCCGGAGGTACGTTTTCGTGAGTTGAAGCAAGCGATCAAGTACGTGTATGCGTCGACCTACATGCAGGGAGCGCGGAACTACATCGAGGCGACCGGGCACCGTCTGGAGGAGGAGCAGATGGCGGTGATCATCCAGCACGTGGCTGGTCGGGCCTATGGCAGGCACTACTACCCGAACTTTTCCGGGGTGGCGAGGTCGTTCAACTACTATCCGTTCGGAGATGCGCGGCAATCGGATGGGATCGTGAATCTGGCGTTGGGTCTGGGCAAGACGATTGTGGACGGCGGTGTGTGTGCGCAGTTTTGCCCGGCGTATCCGTCGGTGATGCCGCAGTTCATGTCGCGGAAGGATTACTATGCGAATTCGCAGCGGGAGTTCTACGCGCTGGATCTTGAATCGGATTTTTTGAGCCAGAAGGTGAACGAGGAGGTGAACTTGGCGCACCTTCCGATCAAGGAGGCGGAGCGTCATGGGACGTTGACGCATGTGGCGTCCACCTACTGTGCTGAGGACGATGCCCTGTATGAAGGCACGTTTCGAGACGGGCTGCGGGTGGTGAATTTCGCACCGATCCTCCAGTCCGAATTGATACCACTGGCCCGTATCCTCCGATTGCTCATGCAGTTGTGTCGGACGGCGATGAACTGCGACGTGGAGATCGAGTTTGCCGGGACGCTGGGGGAGCGTCCCGGGGACGTGGCGGGGTTTCACTTTTTGCAGGTGCGTCCGATGGTGAAGGAGGAGGGGACGGTGGATCTGCACCTGGAGCAGGCGGAACGAGAGGACATCCTGTTGCGGAGCAACCAGGTGCTGGGCAACGGGGTCTACCAGGTGCACGACGTGGTGTACATCAAGTCCGACGCATTTGACGGTGCGCGCACTCGGGAGATGGCGCGGGAAGTGGGACGTATCAACGCTGCGTTGCTCGATGCGCAGCGGCCTTACCTGCTCATCGGACCGGGCCGTTGGGGTTCGGCCGACCCGTTTTTGGGGATTCCGGTGCGGTTCACCGCCATCTCAGGCGCTCGAGCCATCGTGGAGTCTTCGCTTCCCAACATGTTGCCCGATCCATCCCAGGGGTCGCACTTTTTCCAGAATCTCACATCATTCCAGATCGCCTATTTCACCGCGCGCCACTACCGGGACGACGAGCGGATTGACTGGGACTGGCTGAACGCACAGGAGATGGTGGCGGAGACTGAATTTGTGCGACATGTTCGGGTGAAGGAGCCGATCGAAATCCGGGTGGACGGGCAGACAGGGTCCGGGGTGGTGTTCAAGCGACCCAGGCGGGTGCGAAAGCGGGAGTCTTTCCTGGCGCAGGATTGATGCTCGAGGCGGCTAGACGATCCCCTGTGCCAGCATGGCGTCGGCCACCTTGGCGAACCCGGCGATGTTGGCGCCCGCCACGTAGTTCCCCTTCAAGCCATAGCGCTCCGCAGCGTCCAGGCAGGTCCTGTGGATGTTCTTCATGATCCGCTTGAGGTGCCCGTCCACTTCCTCCCGGGACCAGCTCATCCGGATGGCGTTCTGGGTCATCTCGAGGCCGGAGACAGCGACGCCGCCGGCATTGGCCGCCTTGGCCGGGCCGTAGAGAATGTCCGAATCGAGGAAGAGTCGCGCGCCTTCCAGCGTGGTCGGCATGTTGGCGCCTTCACACACGCACAGGCACCCGTTTTGGAGCAGGTTGCGGGCATCCTCCTCGTTCAATTCATTCTGCGTGGCGCACGGGAGCGCGATGTCGCACTTCACTTCCCACGGATGCCGGTTCGGGATGAACTCGACGCCGTACCGTTCCGCATACGGCTCCACGATGTCCATGTTGCTCGCCCGCAACTCGAGCATGTAGTCGATCTTTTCGCCCGTGACCCCGTCCGGGTCGAAGATATATCCGTCCGGACCGGAGAGGGTGACCACCTTGCCGCCGAGTTCGGTGACCTTGAGTGTGGCGCCCCAGGCCACGTTGCCGAACCCGGATACGGCCACGGTCTTGCCTTCCAGGGATTCGCCGCGGGTCGCAAGCATTTCCGAGGTGAAGTAGACCACACCGAACCCGGTCGCTTCCGGCCGGATCAGGCTGCCTCCCCAGGTCAATCCCTTTCCGGTCAAGACGCCTTCGTAGATGTTCTTGAGCCGCTTGTACTGCCCGAACAGGAATCCAATCTCCTGGCCGCCCACCCCGATGTCTCCGGCAGGGACATCCGTGCTGGCCCCGATGTGGCGGTACAGCTCCGTCATGAAGCTCTGACAGAACCGCATGATCTCGCCCTTGCTCTTGAACTTGGGATCGAAATCCGACCCACCCTTGCCCCCGCCCATGGGGAGCGTGGTCAGGCTGTTCTTGAAAATCTGCTCAAAACCCAAAAACTTGAGAATGCTCAACGTCACGCTCGGGTGAAACCTCAGTCCGCCCTTGTACGGCCCAATCGCACTGTTGAACTCGATCCGGTAGCCACGGTTGACCCGAACGTCGCCATTGTCCGCCACCCAGGGAACGCGGAACATGATCGTCCGCTCAGGCTCCACCAGGCGCTCCAGAATCCCCGCCTTCCGGTACTCGGGGTGCTTCTGAAGCATGGGCTCCAGCGATTCCACCACCTCTTCCACCGCCTGGAGAAACTCGGATTCACCCTCGTTCTTGCGTTTGACCTCGCTGATGAAGTCGGCCAGATACTTGTCCATGATTCATCCTTCCTCGCGTCAGGGGGTTGCCCACAACCATCGGTTCTTCCTTGATCGAACGTGCACCAATGTGTGGCCCACAGTTACCCAAAAACGTCCCAAAAGGACAGTAAATTGTGTTCGGCGGGGACAGTTTCTTCACTGTATCGCCAACTAGCCACGCTTGAACAGTTTTTCGATGTCTCGCCGGGACGAACGTACCACCAGTGGCCGCCCGTGAGGACAGGCGTAGTTGTAGTCTGTGCCATCGAGTTGCTGAAGCAACGCCTCCATCTCGGGCCGAGTCATCCTCCGGTTCGCACGGATGGAACCATGGCACGCCATGGTGGCCAGGAGGGCCTCGTACCGGTCTTCCAGCGGCTTGCGGGCGATCTCTCCGGACATCTCCAGGGCCAGGTCCTGGAGGAGTTGCCCGGGGTCTTCGTCCTGGAGCGCCACGGGCAGGGCCTTCACCGCGAATGTGCGTCCGCCAAAGGGCTCCACTTCCAGGCCCAGCCGGGCCAGATCGTCGGTGAGGTCGGCCAGGAGAACGGCCTCGCGGGCCGGGAGTTCCACCATGGCAGGCGTGAGCAGAAGTTGGCTGCGTGGCGTCCCACCTTCCCGGGCCGCTCGCAGTTTCTCGAAGGTCACACGTTCGTGCGCCGCGTGCTGATCGATGATCACCAGGTCGTCGCCGTCCTGGCACAGGATGAAGCAGTTGGCGTACTGCCCGATGACGTGCATACGGGAGAAGTTGTGTTCGGCCATGCCGGGAAGTGGAGGCGCTCCGTGCCCGGCCGTGGCGGTGTCGGTGGATTTCGGGGTTTCCGGAGGTTCGGGGGAGGGAGTGGGGGTGGGTTCGGGAGTGGGGGCGACAGGCGGCCCTCCGCCGGATTCCCGGGGGCGTTCCGGGGTCCGCCGACCCGACCGGCCGACATCCGGACCGAACGCCTCGGCAGCGCGGGGGTGGTGCATGGGCTTCCGGAGGATGGTCGGAGGTTGAAGGGAGACGAGACTGTCCAGACGTGCGCGTTCCTCCTCGTCCGGGGGGGGGATTTCGGCGTGTCCCGGGGACCCGGACGACGCTTCCTGCAGGAGACCCTCGGGACCAGGGTGACGCCGGGGAGGACCGCCGCCCGGGTCCATCACCGGGCGGCCCGACACGCTCCAATCGGGCCCCGACCTCGAGTCTGAACGTCTCCAGGGAGCATCCCTCAACGTGCTCCGGATGGCTTCCACGATCAGCTCTGACACCCGGCGTTCATTCGCGAATCGGACCTCCACCTTGCCCGGGTGGACATTGACATCCACCTCGTCAGGAGGGACCTCGAGGAACAGGACCACGACCGGGTGCCGTCCCCGGGGAACCGTTCCCTGGTACGCTCTTGCCACCGCACGCTGTATGACCCGGTCGCGAAGGAATCTTCGGTTCACGAATCCGTAGAGTCCACTCCATCCGGACCGGGTCAGATCCGGAGCACTCAGAAAGCCGCTCACACGGACCACGCCTCGAGTTCCCGAGAACGGATGAAGACGATCCGCCACCTCATCCCCCAGGGTCGCCCGCACCCGGTCCAGACCACGGGCATCGGCAGGCACGTGCAGCAAGGTCTCGGTACCCCGCATGAGCCTCAACGCCACCCCCTCGTGCGCCATGGCCAGGCGAGTGAACAGGTCGACCACGTGCCCGGTTTCCACCGCGGCGCCCTTCATGAACTTCCGCCGCGCCGGCGTGTTGTAGAAAAGATGTTGCACACGGATGGACGTGCCCGGCGGAGCGTCCACGGTGTCCACGGCCCGAACCAGTCCGCCTTCCACGCGCACGCGCACCGCAGCGTCGGATTCGCGCGTCCGGGTCACCATCTCCAGCCTGGAAACCCCCGCAATCGCCGCGAGGGCTTCTCCGCGAAATCCCAGGGTCTGGACCGCGTGCAGATCCTCTTCCCCCACGATCTTCGACGTGGCATGCCGCTCGATCGAAAGCAGTGCCTCGTCTCGAGTCATCCCGCAGCCGTTGTCGATCACGTGTATGTGGGAGCGTCCGCCACTCCGCACGTCCACGATGACCTCGGTAGCCCCGGCGTCCAGCGCGTTCTCGACCAGTTCCTTGACCACAGAGGCGGGACGTTCCACCACCTCTCCGGCCGCAATTTTGTTCACCAGGTCATCAGGCAGGACCTTGATTCGAATGGCCATCACCTCTCCGCCGCCTCGAGTTTGGAGATCCGGATAGCACAGGCCGGATGGGTTGTCAAAGGGTGGCGCCACACCTCGGAACGGTCCCACACCGCCTGCACGGCACATGCGGCCGGGCTTGCTCGAGAAGTACACGTCGGTGACCGATGTCCGGACAGGAAAGGGAGCGGGGCGGGCCGGACGGGACGGTGATACCCCGGCAGGGAGAGAGTGGGAATTCGGTACTCCATCCGGCCCCCTGCCGTGCCGATAAGACTGGACAACAACGGATGCTTTGTGAGAAATAACGGGTGGAGATCTCGCAGGTGTGAACGGGCGTGGCCGCGACTCGAGATGGGGCGGGGTGGTCGGCGGCTTTTCGCAGGGTGAAGGATATCGTGGTGAAGGCAAGTAACATCTGGAAGGCACGACTCCCGGGGATCCTGGCGTGGCTGCTCCTCGTCTGTGGCGTGCTTCTGTGCGCCGGCCCGGCCTTGGCCGGCCCAGTCCCCTACTTCAAGAACCTCGACGGGAACCTGGTCGACGAAATCGTCCTGGGGCCTGCGCCGGAGAACCAGGGAATCCTGCTCATCGTTCTCGACACGTTGCGGCCGGATTTTCTGGGAGCTTATGGTTCCGAGCGGCCGACCAGTCCATTCATCGACAGCCTGGCTGCAGATGGGGTGCTGTTTGCCAACCACTTCTCAAACTCGACATGGACCAAGCCTTCGGTCGCCTCGATCCTGACAGGCCTGTATCCCCAGAGACACGGAGTGCTGCCGGTCACGGCCAAGCTTGCCTGGAACATCCCCACGGTGGCCGAGGTATTCAAGCAGGCGGGGTTCCGGACCGGGGCGGTGGTGGGCAACAAGTTCGCGGGGCGTCGGTATCGGCTTCACAAGGGGTTTGATCGGTATATCGACCCGTCAACCCATTTCAAGGGGCCGTTTCCGACTGCGGAGGAATTGTTGAGGATAGCCCGGCGTTGGATTGAACTGGACAAGGATCGACCGTTTTTCTACGTGATCATGCTGGTGGACCCGCACGATCCTTACGATCCCAACCCCTACTATCGTGAGAAGTTCTGCTCGACCTGCCAGGCTCCGGAGGTATCGGCTCCTCAGCGGGAATATCACGGGCGGGGGCCGACGCGGAAGCAGATCGAGGACATGAAGTCATTGTATGCGGGTGAGATTCGGTATGTGGACGATCAGCTTAGTGTGTTCTTTGATGCGCTGGACCGGATGGGATTGGGCGAACGGCTGACCACGGTGTTGATGGGGGATCATGGCGAGGCGTTCGGGGAGCACGGCGTGTTCGAGCATGCCTATCACTGCTGGGACGAGGTGACGCGGACCCCCTTGATCATTCATAGCCCTCGAGTCACGGAGCGGGGGATTTACACGGGGATGACGCAGCATGTGGATGTGTTTCCCACATTGCTGAAGTTGGCGGGGATCGAACCCATCGAAGGATTGCAGGGGCGCTCTCTGGTTCAGGGGCCGGACGACGCGCCTCTCCCTCGGGATCGGCTGGTGGTCACCGAAGTGGAAATGTATGGCATTCACCGCACCATTCTTCGGGACAGTCGGTTCAAGCTGATTCAGCACGATCCGTTGGACGAGACGGAGTTCCTTCAGTACTACCACGACGTGCGGATTTATCCGTCTGTGTCGCTCGGAACGGGCCGGAAGGAACTTTACGACGTGATCGCGGATCCATACGAACGAGAGAACATCTACGACCCGGACACCGATCTGGTGGTTGCTTTTGAGCGCACATTGGCACGGTATTTTCGTACCGGCGATATCGAGGACGAGTCCCTCTCCGGAACCCCATCCGACGAGGTGATCGAGGATCTGAGGAGCCTGGGGTACTTGCAATGAACCTGCACCGGAGTATCCGGAGCGCGGCTGCTGTTGGGTTGCTGCTGAGCGTGGTGGGAGCCGGAACCCCGGCATGGGCGGACGCGGGTGTGGCGACGCGGGCCGTGACGGGCGTTGGCGTGGAGCGGGGGTGGCGTGCGGGTACAGCGGATCGCCCGACGATCACGGCGCCGCGGCCGGTGGCGCCGGGGGAGTTGAACGAGTACCCGGACGTGGCGGTGGACGCGGACGGGACGGCCTGGGTGGTCTGGGTGGGCCTTGTTTCGGGAGTGGAACACGTTTTTCTCCGCCCGTATCGTGGCGAGGTCCCCGGGAAGCGTCTGGATGTCGGACGCGACCAGGGGCTACAGTTTTCGCCGCGGGTGATTGCGGCGGGGCGCGATGTGTGGGTCGCCTGGAGCTACAAGGCGGGGGATGGTCCAGGGGCGCGTTGGAAGGTGGTCACTCGAGTGATCCGGTCCGGAGTACCCGGGGAGTTTGCCGTTGTGTCGGGTCTCACGGAGGACGCGCTGAGACCTGCGTTGGGCCTGGATGCCAACGGACATCCCTGGGTGGCCTGGGAATCTCGAACCGGGGCGCGGTTCCGGGTCGTGGCCCGTCCTCTCGGGGGCACGGATGGGCCGGGGGCGGTCCAGGTGGTGTCCGACGGGGGAGAACTGAACCTGCGGCCCGCGATTGTGCCGGCGCCGGAAGGCGGCATCCATGTCACGTGGGACCAGTATGCGGATGGTGAGTACCATGTCTTGCTCAGGCGGGTGAGTCGGCACGGCCGGGGCCCGGTCATTCGGGTGAGTACCGAGCAGGCATTCAACATCGGGCCGTCCGCCACAGTGGACGAGGAGGGGAACGTCTACGTGGCCTATGCCAGCAACGCCGACCCGGAGGGCCGACAGCGGGTCGGCAAGTCCTTGCGGGTGCGCGTGGTACGCAACGGGCGGGTCATGGAACTTGCAGGAGGCCAGCCGCCGCGTGTGGCCACCGCCCCCGGCCGGCTGGACGCGGTCGAGTTTCCGACCATCCATCTCGACCCGGCCGGACGGCTCTGGGTATTCTCGAGGCGGGGGCAGGGATTCCTCGTGTTTCGCTACGAAGGAGATCGCTGGTTCCCTCCTCGAGACCTGTCCCGGCGCGGATGGGGCGGGAGGGGAAAGGACATGCGCGCCGCGTGGAGTCCCCAGGGATTCCACCTCGTGGCCCGTCGCCTCCACATGTTGGCCCACCAGTTGCTCATTCCACCTCAGGCCCCGGTCCCGCCGATTTCATTCGCAGACCAGGACATGCGGACCGCCATGGCCCCGGACGACCCCGAGGACCAGCCGGTGGTCACACTCCCCGACGGTCGGCCCACAGTATCCTTTTCCGATTCCATTCCCGCCATCGTCGTGGCATCCATTCACCTGTCCGATACGTTCCTGTGGAGCCTCGAGCAGGCCTACGTCCAGATGACCGCAGGAACCTCCTGGATTCTTCCTGGACATCCGAACATGGGGCAACGGGTCGCGTTCCTGGATTCGAGCGAGGCGCCGGTGGTGTCTTTCGGGCCCATCCGGAGCGACGCGGGACCTTCTGCCACGGCATTGTTGGAGTCCACCCATTTCCGGAGCCCACCCCTGGTGCTGCCTGACGGCGTGGGGCCGCCTCGAGCCCCCTTGCCGAGCAGCGTCTACGACTATGACGAAGACCTCGAGAACGTGGCATTGCCCACGGAACGTGCCTCCGGGTTCTATTTCGGAGACCTCCACACCCATTCCTGGATGTCCGACGGCGCGGGAGACCCGGATGAGGTCTACACGCGGTCAAGAGACCGCTATCGTTTCGATTTCGTGGCACTCACAGACCACGGGAACGAAAATGGAAATCTCCTGCTGCCTTCCGAGTGGGCCTACCTCGAGCTGATGGCGGATTTCTTCTATCGCCCCGGAAAGTTCGTCACATTCGTCTCCTACGAGTGGACATCCAACGTCTACCCCAGGGGCGCTGGACATCGCAACGTCTACTACCCTGGAACTCGAGGACAACTGCTCGACGCCGTCTACGGTGCGGAATCCACCACCACTCTGTTCGAATTGCTGAAATCTCAGCGGGCCATCGCTGTCCCGCACCACATCGGTTGGACCGGAACCGACTGGGAAAACCACGACCCGGATGTCCAACGACTCGTCGAGATCGTGAGTGTCCATGGCGCGTTCGAGAAACCAGGAAACCGACCCATCCGGCCCAGACACGAGATGGCCGGGATGTTCATTCGCGACGGGCTCTCCCGTGGGCTTCGCTTCGGCCTCGTCGGCGGCTCCGATGGACACGGGTATCCCTGGCACTACGGCGTCAGCCGCAAGGAGGACATCTGGCGCACAGGCCTGACTGGAATTGTCGCGCCTGCTCTCACCAGGTTGAGCCTTTTCGACGCCCTGCACAATCGTCTCACGGTGGCCACGTCAGGGGCGCCCATCTCCATATGGATGACCGTGGATGGAGCGCCGATGGGCAGCGAACTCGTCCTTGACCATCCGCCTCGGTTCGACATCCGGGTCGAGGGGAGCGCGCCCATAGAGGAACTTGCATTGATCCGGGACGGCGAGGATGTGATGCGTTTGTCGGGCCACGGCAAGGTGCTTTCGAGACGCGTTGTGGATCGGCCTCCTCCGGGGCAGCACTACTACTACTTGCGGGTGATTCAGGCGGACAACGAGGTCGCGTGGGCCTCCCCCATTTGGGTGGAAATGAAAGGACGGATCCTCATCGGGCCACCGGATCCCTGACCGGCGGGCTGACGTGCGGGTTTCAGGAGGACGATCTGTCCTCGAGGTCCGCGGAAGTGAGCCGGTTTCGGGGCGGACATGGGGGGCGAAGCGTTTCGTCAGGAGGAACGGACGGTTGGAAGGCTACCCGGTCATACTCGGCAACTATGAGATCTTGAAGCCGCTTGCCGAAGGGGGGTTCGGGCAGGTTTATCTGGCCCGGATGGGCGGGGCTGCCGGCTTCTCTCGCACGGTCGCCATCAAGCGTATCCGGCCGGAGTACACGTCGTCCCCCTCCTTTGTGAGTGACTTTATCAAGGAAGCCCGAATCGGCGGGTACCTGACGCACCACAACGTGGTCCAGGTGCTTGGTTTCGAGGAGATTCAAGGCCAGTACTTCCTGATCATGGAGTACGTGGACGGGGTGGGGCTGGACTATGTCATCCGGTTCACCCGGAAGCGGGGAGAGACGCTTCCCCTGTCGGTGGTGGCCGAGATCGTCGCCCAGGCGGCCGAAGGATTGCACTACGTGCACACGCTGAAGGATGCCAATGGTGCGTCCCTGCGCCTGGTGCATCGGGATCTGAAGCCTTCCAACCTGATGATTAGTCGGATTGGACTGGTAAAGGTGACCGATTTTGGTGTGGCTCGATCTGCCATTGAAGTGGGGATGAAGACGCAGGCCGGCCTGATCAAGGGCACGTTGGCCTATCTCTCCCCGGAGCAGGCCCGGGATGAGGAACTCGACAGCCGTTCCGATCTCTACAGTCTGGGCGCCATCCTGTACGAGTTGCTGACGCTTCGGCGACTGTTCCCGAATGAGTCGGTGTTCACCACGCTCGAAGCATTGGGGCACAACGAGGTCCAGGAGCCGCTGGAGAAGATTCCGGATGAGGCTCGAGTTTTTCTCCCGTTGCTGGAAGGCCTGCTCACGGAACGCCCGGAGGATCGGATTGCGACGGGCAGCGAGGTGGCGCGGCAGGCGCGCGAGATTCAGCTCGGGCTGACCACGGCCAAGGTTTCCCTGGTTCCGTTTGCGGAACGATGGATTGAGGCGCGACAGGCGGAGCGGACGTTGCGTCGTCTTGGCAAGAAGGGGTCCGGGGAAGGGGGGGAAGCCGGCAGCCTGGAGGACGTACTTTCATCCGGTGGCGGGTCTCCGCAGCTACCTGCCTCCCCGGATGGGGAACGCGGTGGAGCCCATCCACCGGAGCGGGGGGATGCCGGGCAGAAGACAGTGCGGTTGGACGATCTGGTCGCCGGGGCAGGGAAGGTCGAGGGGGACACCGGTACCGGGGGAGGGGGGAGGCGACCGAAGGCGCCGCCCGGGGACCGTGAAGACCGGCGGGACGAGGCTGTGAAGGGCGACCCGGCCGCCGGCTCCGGTGGCCGGTCGGATGTGGACCGCCCCGGCGCCGGAAGGGTCGGGACGGAGACTTCGGAGCGGAGGCGGTTCGGGTGGCAGCACGGGTTGCTGGCCGCAGGGGTGTTGGCGGTCGTGCTCGTGGCTCTGTTCTGGGTGCGGTATCGAAGCGCTGATACTGTGACCGCGGAGCGAACGGGCTCGGTGGAACTGGAGACCCGGCCAGGATCTGAGCGAATCTCTCCATCCCCCGTGGCAGGGCCGAAGCCCACCCATGTACCGGTGGAGTCCCGGGCTGACACAAAATCCGGGGCTCCCGAGGTGGCAACCCCGGGCGGGACCGAGCCGGGTGAGGTTGCGAGTCGGGTCGAATCGAAGCGTGGGGGAGGAAAGGAAACAGGCGAGGCGGAACCGCGCCGGAAGGTCCCCCGCCGGGGCGGTTCCACGGCCGGGGCGACCCGGTCGGTTCAGAAGTCGTCGGCCGAGGCAGGCGAGCAGGGGTCGGCGGGCGTACCAAAAGGAGCGGGCGAGGATACGAAGTCGACGGAAACCGTGGCCTCTGCGGCCGTGCCCGGGAAGGAGGCGGAGGTTCAAGAGAAGCCTGCGTCGTCCGGGATGGAGGCGGGGAGTGGGGAGCCGGCAGGCTCGAGCGGGGGGGCGGACCATGGGGCGGGGACGGCCGGACCGGCCCCGGAAGCAACGCAAGGGAAGGCGGCGCCACCGGCCAAGGACGCGGGGACCGGAGGAACGACCCGGGGGGTGGTGCGTCCACCGGGCCGTCTCACGGTGACTTCCCGGCCTTCGGCGCTTGTCTATCTGAACGGTGAATCGGTGGGGGAGACCCCGATACGAGCAAGAGAAACCCCGGCGGGACGGCATACCTTGCGGCTGTCCCGGCCGGACCTGGGGTTTCAGCAAGAGACCAAGGTGACGATCGAATCCGGCAAGGATGTGCGTGTGATATGCCTGGACACGGGATGTGACGTGTACTATCCCTAGCCGACCATGGGACGTCGAGGAGGACCAATGAGGAGCTTCTCCGTGTGCCGATCTCTGGTAACCGTCGTGCTGCTGGCCGTTGTATCGCACAGCGCCTGGGCGCTCGACTGCGTGGAGACCTCTCCGACCGAGGCCCAGAAAGCAGTGGAAGACGCCCGGCGCGCGGTGCTGACGCTCGAGTATGAAGCGACACTTCAAAAGTTGATCGAGGTCCGGAAGTCCTTGCCCTGTTTGACCGGTACGATTCCGGCGGAAACCATTGCCACGCTCTATTTCTACCAGGGACTCATGCTGATGAACCTGGGCCGGGAAGGAGCCGACGAGGCTTTCCGGGATGCTGCAGCCGTTGCACCGCTCTTGCAGGAGGACCGGGAACACGAAACCCGAGTTCGTGAGGCGTGGGCCGCGGCTCGAGAGGAGGTGACGCGGATGACCGGCGAACTGGTCGTGCCCAACCTTCCCTCCGATGCCACCGTGTATCTGAACGGGCGTCCGACCGAAGTGGGCACCGAGCCCATCTCGGTCTATCCGGGCGTGCACCTGCTTCAAGTCACCACCGAAGACCACCGGTTGTTCGGGACGCTCCTTCGGGTCCGTGCGGGGGAGACGACATTGGTGCCTGCGGAATTCATTGCCGCCTTGACCCCACGTGGCGAATTGATTCTCGATGTCTTGCCACGGCGTTCCCACATCGTGGTTCGTCAGGGCAAGAAGGTCGCGTTCGATATTGCGCGTTCTGCACGCCGCCAGTTGATTCCGGATGTGAAGGAGGGCGCCTACATCGTGGAGGTGGAGCGGCCGGGGTACTATCCGTTTTCCCAGGCCAAGGTTGCGGTGGAGGGGGACGATCAGACCATCATCACGGTGCGGTTGGAGCGAAAGCCCTCTCTCGGACTGCTTGTGCGAGGGGGGGTGCTGTGGGTGAGCGCGAAGGAACGGACCATGCAGCCCACGGTATCGTTCGAACTCATTGCGAGAGCTGCGAACCATTGGGCGTTTCATCTCGAGTACGTGCATCTGATGGGTCTGGACCAGGATCCGTGGACGGAGGCGCCGGCCTACACGGACAACCCGAATTTCGAGGAGGACGAGCACGGGAACTGGTTGGCCGGCCCGCCCGCCTTTCCCAACGCCACCACCGACGAATTGCCGCTGGGGGCGCGCATGTACCTGGGAACGACCCGGCAGTTTTCGGTGGAAGGCGTGGACTTCGCAGTGGGTCCCAAGGTGGCCATGGACCTCTATCGCGCTTCAGCCCTTGCTGAATTTTCGCTCGAGTATGACCCGGTTCCCTGGGTGGGCGTAAACTTCCGGGCCGGGATCGGGGCGATGGGACACATGAGTGAGTATGTTCGGGACAAAATGAAGCAGGATCCCATGTCCCAGTACCTCGAGATCGGGTTGCTTGGTCGAGTCAGTTTGGGTATCAAGGGAGGATTCTGAGACCGTTGTCAGGGCGCGGCCCGGATTGATCGATGCGCAAGGGGCGGTGCCTGACAGCGTGCAACCGGGTCACTGCTGCTGGTAGTAGGGGGGCTGGAACGGATCTCCGCCGTAGTAGACATACACCCTGCCCACGTTCGGACGAGCCTCGGTGCCTGCGCCGAAAGCGCCGATCGCCAGGTCCGGGTAGCCGTCGTCGTTGAGGTCCCCGTTGCCTCCCAGTGCATGGCCTGCATAGTTGCTCGAACTTTCTCCGTAGAAAACATAGTCAGCCTGAGAGACGTTGGCGATGGTCGCCCACGCAGGAGTTGTTCTCCCGAAAAAGAAGTAGGCTGCACCGGCATTGCCACCAGTTTTTTCAAAAATCCCTGGAGAATCGGCCAGATAGTCGCCGAGGAGCAGGTCGTCGAACCCATCCCCGTTTGTGTCTCCGACGCCGATCCCGGGCCGGCCAATGTAGTCGTCGCCGGCCGGGGTGATTGTGGCCATGCTGAGGCTGAGAGGGAGGGACACAGCGTCTTCCGGGTTGTCTGCGTAGTTGACCTGACCCTGCACGAGGTAGAATCGACCGTAACCGCGGTTTGAAGACACACCCCACGCGCCAATCACGAAGTCCTGGAATCCGTCCCCGGTCACATCGCCTGCCCCGGCGACGCCGACACCCGCCTCCTCACCCTCGAACGCGCCAACCCAGGAGGCATTGGACATGTTGGTCACGTCCGCGGAGAGAACCGGGAGGCTTGGACGGCCCAGGAACAGGTAGGCTTGCCCTCCGTGGACCGACATCACACTGCTGTGGGGCGCTCCGATGAGCAATTCGGCCCTGCCGTCCTCATTGACATCGGGCACCACGTCCACCGAGAATCCGGTCCAGTCGTCGCTGTCGGTACCAAGCAGTTGAAACGCAACGGTCGACAATTCGGCTTTCTTGTCCCACCCGGATTCACGCCCGGTGATGATGCAGACCTTTCCAGCCTCGCGCGAGCTATCGCTGCTGTGCGGTACGCCAATCACGATGTCGGAAAGTCCGTCCCCGTTGATGTCGCCGCCTGCCAGTGTGCCCAGGTCGCCCACGAGTTCCCCGCTGTTCCCGTAGAAAGAAAAATCTGCGTGCGTGAGCCGCATTTCGGGATACCAACCGGTGGTCCGGCCCAGGATCACGTAGACTCGGCCCGCATCCGGACCTCCCAGGTCGTTGAACGGCGCGCCAATGAGAAGGTCGTCCAGACCGTCTCCGTTTACGTCTCCGGCAGCCGCCACCATCTGGCCCGCACGGTCGCCGAGGCCTTCCCCCACGAATGAGGCCATGGTCGTGCCCAGTGACCCGCTCTCCGGACCGAAAAGACCGCCGAAAACGAGGTAGACCTTGCCTCCGTCATCTTGCAGGGCGTCGCTGAGTGGAGCCCCGATGGCCAGATCGTCGAACCCGTCGCCGTTGACGTCTCCCACGATCGCCACGCTGTATCCCGCGTAGTCTCCTGGGTATTCCCCTTCGAGCACCGTGGTCGCCTGGCTGAGCGGAATGTTCGAAAGTGCACGCGGAGGAGGCGTTCCCTCCGGCGTACTACCTACCTCTTCCGTGTCGTCGTCCCCCGGAATGGGCCAGGGGGTCGGTTCAGGCGTGGGAGTCCCAAAGGCGGAATCTTCCTCCTCTTCTCCACAGCCTGCCAGGAGCCCAATCAGGATCAGATGAGGTATCAGTGTCCACACCCACACGGTTCTCCTGCCCGGCACCGACCATGCCTTTCTGCGTCCGTTGCTGCTCATCCCACTTCCGCCGCTCGCCAACCAGCTTCGTTGATTCTCCGCCGTGTCCCCGCCAACGGGTCCCCCTTCGTCCCGGGAACTTTTCGACTTCCCGCCCTTGTCCCAGGATCGTAGCACCCCGTGCGGCTTCAGACAACAGGACCGTGATCACCCCGTGAGCTTCCGGGGAAAGCCTGGATGGACAGGCGGTGATCACCAGGAGCCGACTGCTGTCGTTTGCGCGGGTTGCGTGGGCCGTTTCCAGGGTCACGGGAGGGCAATCCGCGAAAGGACCTCACGGGGCCGGGATTTCCTGCTCCACCCACCAGCGCAGGTCCGTGGAGCCCACCAGAAGCACCGTGGCTGCGCGCACCGCCCGCTTCCCCATCAGCACCTGCAATGCCCCAGGGTCCGTGAGATAACGCCCAATCTGCT
>CAYQMG010000205.1:0-45967 GCA_964418585.1 uncultured Gammaproteobacteria bacterium
CGGCCCCGGGGACTACGACGCGGACGACCTGGATCCCGACGTGCATTGAGGGAGGACAGGTTCCGGCACCCGCGGCGAGGTTTCCCCACCGCAAGCTCTGCCGCTGGACCGGTGGCGCCACCGGACCCCGTCGGCCGCGACAGGACCGCCCCTGTCGCGCCTGCAGCGTGGCGTCTGCTGCCTGATGACTCCGCCATTGATTTGCTCGACAAGACCGGCGGCCCGCCCCTCGCCGCCAGGACCGGGAGGCCGTGGCCCAACCCGCCTTGAGCAGGCATCCCCGCGCAGGGAACGACCAGGGCCTCACGCTCTGTGACGGCCTGAAGGACCTGCGGATGCACGTGTCGCGCGGCAGCAGTCGAGAAGGAATTGTGCCGGAAACGGCACCGCGCGACCCCTTCGGAACGGGCCCCGGTCGTCACCATTCTCCGGGAGGGTAGGGCTCCTCGGTTCACTCCCGATTCACCCACAGGAACCCTCCTTGGGACACTGGGAACCACGGAACGGAGACTCGCTCCCCGGCCGTCACGCTCTGCGCACGTGGCACCATTCCCGCTTCTCCCATCCGAGGCAGGTCTGGGAGGACAGGTCGTCGCCGGGGGAGATGGGCTGATGTCATCATCCTCGAGCACATCGTTGCAAGCGACGGCCAGGACAAGCAGGAGGCCCGGGACGGTTCACCATGCAACGGCCTGTCTTTTCCTGCTTTCGACACATGGCTCGTCCACCTCCAGCCCCCCCTGAATGCCGGCAGCCGCCTGAGCACGCGGGGAGCGCCTTGCCGGGTCGCACGGGCATTGCGGCACGCAACACGGCGGCGTACCCATTCTGGGCATCGAGTCCGTTTTCATCCATGGTATCATGTTGTGGTTCCAGTTTTTTCAGGAAACCCACCCATCCCGATCGGGTCCGGCTTTCCCCTCATCCCGACACGGTGCCGGGTCCATGTCGAGGCGGTGCGAGGCTGATGTGCAACCGATGAGGTGCTGGTCCAGATGGGTTGCGGGCGAGCACCGGCTGGAGGTTCAGATGCGATTCGGTAGGCTGATTCGGACCCTGCTCCCTTTCTTTTTCATGGTCCTGGGCGCATGGTTGCTTGGCGCATGCCCCGGCGGCGACGCGGACGACGACGCCTCCTCCCCGCCACCCACCGACTCTCCCGAGCCCCTGACCGATCGCGACGAGGACGGCTACACCACCGACGACTGCGACGACGACGACCCGGCGGTCAACCCCGGGGCTTCGGAGGTGTGCGACGGCCTGGACAACGACTGCGACGGCTTGATCGACGCGGACGACCCCGACCTGGCGGACGGTACCTCCTGGTACCTGGACCAGGACGGAGACGGGCACGGGGCCTCGGACCCGGCGATTGTCGCCTGCGAGCCGCCCGAGGGGTATGCTGCTACCGGGGATGACTGCGACGACACCCGCGCGGACGTCTATCCCGGGGCCGAGGAGACCGACTGCACCGATCCCACCGACTACAACTGCGACGGCAGCACCCTCTACCAGGACCAGGACGAGGACGGAGCACCGGCCTGCGAGGACTGCAACGATGGCGACCCGGACGTGTCCCCCGAGGCGGCCGAGGTCTGCGACGGCGTCGACAACGATTGCGACGGGCTCACCGACGACGAGGACTCGAGCCTCACCGGTGCGCCCTCGTGGTACCCGGACATGGACGGGGACGGGTTCGGCGACCCGGCCGGCCCCACCTCCGCCTGCCAGGCCCCGGACCACCACGTGGCGGACGGCACGGACTGCGACGACACCAACCCGGACATCAACCCGGACACCACCTGGTACATCGATGAAGACGGAGACGGCTTCGGATCAGACTCGAGCACCCGCACCCAGTGCGAGCAGCCCGACGGCTACGCCCCGAACGCGGACGACTGCGACGACTCCGACTCGAGGTTCAACCCCGAATCCGACCTGGAGACCTGCACGGACCCGAACGACTACAACTGTGACGGGGCCGTCGGCTACGCGGACCAGGACGGGGACGGCCACCCGGCCTGCGAGGAGTGCGACGACTCGGACGCTGCAACCTACCCCGGCGCCGACGAGACGTGCGACGGCCGGGACAACGACTGCGACGGCGAGATCGACGAGGACGTGGAGACCACCTGGTACCTCGACGCCGACGGCGACGGGTACGGCGACGAACGCAACAGCCTCCAGCGCTGCGAAGCCCCCTCGCCCATCTACCTCACCACCGCCGGGGACTGCGACGACCTGGACCCGTCGGTGAACCCGGACGCCCTCGAGACCTGCGACGGGCGAGACAACGATTGCGACGGCCTGGTCGACGACGAGGACTCGAGCGTGACGGGCGCCACCACCTGGTACCAGGACAGCGATCAGGACGGGTTCGGAACGGACTCGAGCACGGTTGTGCAGTGCGCCCGGCCCGAAGGCCACGCAGCGGAGGGTGGGGACTGCGACGACGCCCGCGCCGACATCCACCCGGGCGCGGGGGAGAGCTGCGACGGGGTCGACAATGACTGCGACGACTTGATCGATGACCAGGACCCCGACGTGTCGGACCCCGCCACCTGGTACCTCGACCAGGACGGCGACGGCTTCGGCCAGACCGCCTCGAGCCTCGTTCAGTGCACCCAGCCCGACGGCTATGTGACGGACGCCGGAGACTGCGACGACTCGAACGCAGCGATCGCCCCGGAGGCCATCGAGATCTGCGACTCGCTGGACAACGACTGCGACGGGCTCACAGACGACCAGGACCCGGAGGTGGAGGGCCGGCCCACCTGGTACCTGGACAACGACGAGGACGGCTACGGCACCTCGAGGATCTTCCTGGTCCAGTGCGCCCAGCCGGACTGGTACGTGGACAACGACCAGGACTGCGACGACATGGCGGCCGACATCCACCCGGGTGCCGACGAGTGGTGCAACGGCCTGGACGACGACTGCGACGGCGAGACAGACGAGGACGCCCTGGATGCGTCCACCTGGTACCGGGACGAGGACGGAGACGGCTTCGGGGTCCCGGATGAGACCACCGCGGCCTGCGCTCGGCCCGAGGGGTTTGTCGCCAACGCCGAGGACTGCGACGACTCGAGGGCGGACATCTCCCCCGGCGCAGAGGAGGCCTGCGACGGTCTGGACAACGACTGCGACGGCGAGGTGGACAACGGTATCCCCGGCTCCGACGCCACCTGCGCCGGCGAGGACTGCCTCTCCATCCTCGACGAAGTCCCGGACGCCCCCTCCGGGCTCTACTGGATTCGACCCCAGGGCGCAGACGCTCCCTACCAGGTCTACTGCGACATGACCACGGACGGGGGCGGCTGGACCCTGGTTCTCCAGGCCTCATCCACGTCGGCCTACGTCTACGACCATCCGGTCTGGACGGATACCGAGCCATCCAGCGTGCAGACGCCCGACCCGTCCCTGGACCAGGACGCGGTCTCACCGGCCTTCTACCACCTCACCGGCAAGGACTCCATGCTGTGCATGAAGGACCTGGACCACTGCGCCGGCTGGCGTCACGAGGAGGACACCGCCCGCAACCTGGTCAACGGACCTCGCCAGGGAACAGCATACGAGGCGGCCCGGGACTGCACGACCTTCCACTGCGGCCCGAACTCCTACCCGGCGAGCCTCCGCGCGGTGACCGCCGGCTCGGACGCCTGGACCTACCACCGGTTCGGGTACATCAACGATGTCAACGACTGGGGATCGAGCGTCCGGGTGGGCTTCAGCGGCGACGGGGATACCAGCGACAGCTCGGACACCATCATCGGCATCGGCCTGAGCTGCACGGGCTCCTGCGCCTCCAACTCCCAGACCAACGGGGCCCACGGGCAGGGCGCCGGGTACTATGCCTACCATGGATGGGCCACACCTCCACTCGACGCGCCGCTCCAGGGCTTCCTCTTCATCCGCGGGCGCACCGGCGAGTACTGTGGAGACGGCATCGACAACGACGGCGACGGCGAGGTGGACGAGGGCGACATCGGCACCGACCCCGACTGCCCCGCGCCTGACTGCTACGCCATCAAGCAGTCCGACCCCGGCGCCGGTGACGGACTCTACTGGCTCGACCCGGACGCGGCGGGCGCGCCCTTCCAGACCTACTGCGACATGACCACGGACGGAGGCGGCTGGACCCTGGTCATGCAGGCAGCCTCGGAGTCCGCCCTGACCTACGATCACGTCGCCTGGACCGCCTACTCCCACCAGGGACCCACCGCAATCCCGGACCCGGCGCTCGACCAGGACGCCGTGTCCCACGCCTTCTACACGATCCAGGCGGTGGAGTCCCGCCTCTGCTTGATGGACCTGGACCATTGCGCGGCCTGGAACCACGGCGAAGGCACGCCTCGAGACCTCGCCAACGGCCCCCGGGCAACCGCGATCGAGGAGGTCGCCGAGCCCTGCTCGAGCTTCAAGTGCGGCCCCCACACGCTCCCCCTGGCCCTCGAGGAAACCACCTCGGGCAGCTACTCCGACACCTACTACCGGTTCGGCTACGTCAACGACGTGAATGGATGGGGCACCAGGACTCGAGTCGGCTTCACCGGAGACGGGGACTCGAGCGACAGCTCCGACTCCATCATCGGAATGGGCCTGTCCTGCACCAGCAGTTGCGCATCCTACTCGACCACCGACGGCCCCCACGGGTACGGCTCCGGCTTCTACCTGTACCACGGCTGGGCCGAGCAACCGTATGACGGCTCGCTCCCCGGCTTCCTCTTCGTCCGGCCCCGCTGGTCGCCCGACCACTACGCGGGCGAGATCTGCGGCGACGGGGTGGACAACGACGGAGACGGCGAGGTGGACGAAGATCCCTCCGGCGAAACGCCCGGCTGTCCTGCCACGGACTGCCTGTCCATCATCACCGAACGCCCCGACGCACCCGATGGGCTCTACTGGATCGACTTCGACGGAACCGGCCGGCCGATCCAGACCTGGTGCGACATGACCCGGGACGGCGGTGGGTGGACGCTCGTGCTCCAGGCGTCCAACTACTCCGCCTACACCTACAGCCACGCCGTCTGGACCGCGTCCGAGGCGGACTCGAGCGAGATCCTGACCACGGACCCGGGCGTGTCCCAGGACGCGGTGTCGCCCGGGTTCTACCGGCTTCAGCCCAGCCAGTCCATGCTGTGCATGGGCGACCTGGACCACTGTGCAGCCTGGAACCACGAGCCCGATACGCCGGTCGACCTGGCCAACGGCCCGCGCCTGGCCGGGTCCCAGTATGCCGCCGAGGTCTGCTACGGGTTCTTCTGCGGCCCCAACACGCTCCCGGCCGCGATTCGGGACGCCACGTCGGGGACCACCTCCGGCGCCTGGCACCGGTGGGGCTACGTCAACGATGTCAATAGCTGGGGAACCAGCACTCGAGTCGGCTTCACCGGCGACAACGATTCGAGCGACAGCTCGGACACGGTGATCGGCCTGGGCCTTGCCTGCTACGCCAACTGCACCTCCAACTCCACCACCGGCGGCGCCCACGGCGGAGGGTCCGGCTTCTACGAGTATCACGGCTGGTCCACCGCACCCCATGACGGCCCCCTGGATGGGTTCCTGCTCGTCCGCTAGCAGGGCGGGCGCGATCGATGAGGGGCTCGATGCGCGGGCCGAAAACCCACGGGAACACCAGGCCGGGCATGGTCGTCCGGCCACACCGGTAGGGGAGAACAGCGCCTGGAACCGCTACCACCCCATTGACATCGGGTGGACAGAGCGATACCCTACCATACCCGCAGGAACGGGGCGGTTTCGACCTGGGGAACGGTCTCCGGTCGGGGCATGGGAGAGGAGACGAAGGGCTGGACGGTGAGAAGCAAGGCCGCGTCACACAAGAGGCACGGAAAGATCATCCTGTTCACCTGCCTCGTGCTCCCGGGGTGCACTCCCTCCGCGGACGACGACGCAGTCTCCACCTCGTCAACTCCCGATGTCATCTCGCCGACACCGACGGTCCCCACTCCCACACCGGACCCACGCTATCCCGACTGGACGAACGTCTCTTCCGACTCGACGGCTTTCTGGGAACAGACCAACATCGACACCGCTTCCGGCGGGTACTTCACCGGCGTCGCCCGGAACGGAACGATCACCAACAGGAACAAGTGGACCCGGTGCGTGTCTCGACAGGTCTATGGGTTCACCCGGACGTTCCAGATGACCGGAAACATCGCCTGGTTGGACCTCGCCCGCACGGGCGTCCGATGGTTGCTCGACCACGCCTTGGACACGCAACATGGCGGTTTCTACCAGCAACTGGATGAAACCGGGCACACCGTGGTGTCGGACGAACGAACCATGTTCGACCTGGCCTATGCGCTCAATGGACTGGCCGTGTTTTTCGAGGTGACCCACGATCTCGAGGTGGAACACGCGATCAACGCCACCTATGATCTCCTGGAAGCCCGGGCATGGGATTCCGAATGGGGCGGGTACTACAAGGCGCTCACCCAGGACATGAGCAGCGTCCTGGACGACGGCAAGGACTTCAATGCGCTGGTGGATCCTGCGACTGCCTTCCTGTTCACTCTGTACGCCGCCACCGCTTCCTATGGAGACGACGCACCCCGGGCAGGGGCCTACAAGGAGCGCCTCCGACAGATCGGCTTCCTGATGGCCGACCACCTCGTCGATCCGGATGGAACCGGATGGATCGGAGAGAACTTCACCCGGGAATGGGAGTACGACCCGGCCAATGGCCCCTTTGGAGACCGGACCCTGTGCGGCCACAACCTCAAGGCCGCCTGGACGCTCGTCCGTATTCATATGATCACCGGAGAGTGGCTGTTCCTGCAGGAAGCGGAGACTCTGCTCGAGCCGGTGATCGAGACGTGCCTGGACCGGGAGCGGGGCGGGGTCTACGACATGGTGGATCGGGCCACCAATGAACTGGTGTACGGGGAACAGAAAACCTGGTGGCAGCAGGAGGAGGGGATTCTTGCGCTGCAACTGATTGGGGAGGCGGCCACGAAGTCCTATTATACCCGTCTTGGTCTGGAGACGCGCTCTTTCTATCTGGAGTGGTTTCCGGATCCCGTCTATGGTGAAGTGTTTTCCGTGGTGGAAGGGGACGGCGCGGTGAAGGACGACACCAAGGGGAACGAGTGGAAAAGCGCATACCATTCGGTGGAGGTGACATATTTCGGCCTGCTCTACGACGCCTTTTTCGTGTCGCAGGCGCCGGTGACGCTTTACTACCATTTTGATGCAGCGGATGTGGATCGGGCGGTGCGTTTGGTGCCGGTGGTGGTTCCGAATGGGCGGTTGGAGGTGTCCGATCCTGTTTTGTTGGATGGCGAGGCGCTGACGTTGCAGACGTCGACCCAGGTGGTGATTCCGGCGGGTGCCGAAGGGCTGCTCGAGGTCGTCTATGATTATGAACCATACTGAGGAGTGAGATGAAGCGACTCGTCGTGGGTACAGCGGGCCACATCGATCATGGGAAGACGGCCTTGGTCAAGGCGTTGACGGGGATTGACACCGACCGTTTGGTGGAGGAGAAGGAGCGGGGGATCACGATCGAGCTTGGCTTTGCCCCGATGGAGTTGAAGAGTGGGCGGCGGCTTGCCTTTGTGGACGTACCCGGGCACGAGCGTTTGGTGCGCACGATGGTGGCCGGTGTATCAGGTATCGATGTGGTGCTGCTTATTGTGGCTGCGGACGAGGGCGTGATGCCGCAGACGCGGGAGCACCTGGACATATTGCGGTTGTTGGGGGTTCGGCATGGAGCGGTGGTCCTGACCAAGATCGATCTGGTGGACGACGAACTGCTCGAGCTGGCCCGTGAAGATGTCGAATCCTTCGTGGCCGGGACGTTTCTCGAGACCGGGCCGGTGGTAGCCTGTTCGGCCCAGACCGGGGAGGGGCTGGATGCGCTGTTGGAGGTATTGGAGCGGTTTGCGGACGAGGTGGAGGAGCGTTCGAGCGAGGGGCCGTTTCGGATGTTCATCGATCGGGTTTTTTCGCTTCGGGGGTTCGGGACGGTGGTGACCGGGACGGTGTCGTCGGGGAGGATTGGTGTAGGGGAGACCGTGGAGGTATTGCCTGCCGGGTTCAGTGCGAGGATTCGGGGGCTCCAGGTTCACGGGAGCGAGGTGAAAGAAGCGTTGGCTGGGCAGCGGGCTGCGGTCAATCTTCAGGGAGTGGAACGGGGTCGGATATTGAGGGGATACCAGCTTTCCACGCCGGGGACCTTGCGTGTGAGTTCCATCGTGGATGTGAGCTACGAACATTTGCCGGGGAACAAGGATCCACTGGTGCACCGTGCTCGAGTTCGGTTCTTGAGTGGGACTGCGGAGATCGACGGTGTGGCGCACGTATTGGGGGGGGCGCGGATTGAACCGGGGGACACCGGGTTTCTCCAGTTGCGGTTGGACAAGCCGGCTGCACCGCGGGCCGGGGATCGGTACGTGTTGCGGTTGGAGACACCCGTGGTCACGCTGGGGGGTGGGACCGTGGTCGACCCGACGCCGGTGAAGCATCGACGGCGCGGTCGTCTCGAGGCTGCGGAGCGGTTGGCCCGGCTGAGTGGGGCTCGAGGGCCTCGACAGGCCGAGATCTGGCTCGAGATCGCCGGTCCGGCAGGCGTGACAGTGGAGGAACTCGCGCGTCGGAGCGGCTGGGCGGTGGACCGGCTCCAGGAAGCGCTCCTGGCGTCGTCGGACGCGGTGGCGCTGGATGACCGGGGCAAGGCGTTTGTGTCGCGGCGGTGGGTGGATGCGTGCAAGGTGGCGGCGCTCGAGCAACTGGAGGCGCTGCATTCTCAGCACCCGCTGCGGCCCGGTGTCACGCGGGGTGAGTTGTTTGGTCGAATCGGCTACTGTGGCCAGCAGGTGTTCTCGCGTGTCCTGGAGGATCTCGTGGAGTGCGGGGAGGTGCGGGTGGACGGACCTGTCTACGCACTGGCCACGTTCGAGCCTCGTCTCAGTCCCGAGGAATCCCGGATTGCGGACCGGTTGACCGACCTGCTCGGCCGGGCGGGACTGGCTGCCCCGTTCCTCGCGGAACTCGCGGAAAAAGTGGGAGAGGACCCAGGGCGGATCGTGGAAATCCTGGGCCATCTCGAGCGGCAAGGGCAGGTGACCAAGGTCAAGGACGGCTACTGGGTGCTGTCCGAGCCTCTGGCCGCGCTCCGGGAGCGAATGGAAGCGCATCTTGACGCGGAGGGTGAACTTTCCCCGGCCGCGTTCAAGGCCATGACCGGGTTGTCCCGGAAGTGGGCAATCCCGTTGCTCGAGTACTTCGACCGTGTGCAACTCACGCTGCGCGTCGGGGATGTGCGGGTCCGTCGGGCGCGGTGACCGGGCCACGGGCGGAGTCAGGCCGGGAGTACGGGAGTGGGCGAGGCTTTTGTGCGGCTTGCTACCCCAGGGGCGCCGTGATATAGTGCACCTTGGGTTTGTGTATCGGAGCGATTGACGCAGTACTTGCGAAACACTTCTATTCAGTTGGGCATCATGCGGAAGTCAATCCTGTTGGTTTCGATGGCACTGTTCGCCGTGGTCGCGGTGGTCCCCTCTTCGGCCTCGGGAGCGGGGTGGGATGTCGGGTCGGGTGAGCGGTTGGTGGCCCAGGCCGGTGGCATTCTCAAGGTGTTTGCGAACGTGAAGGGAGCCAAGGTCTATCTCGACGACGTGGAGATTGGTGCCACGCCCACCATACGGCTCCTGCCACCAGGCAAGTACAAGGTTCGGGTGGAACTGGCCGGATACGAGACCTACGAGGAAGAGATCACGATTCTCCCCAACAAGGCGGTGACGATCAATCCTGAGTTGGTCAAGGTGGTGGGGTCGATCGAGATTGCCGCCAACGTGGAGGGGGCCGAGGTCTATCTGCAGGGGCGGTTCGTGGGCAAGACGCCCAATGCCGTGGTGGACGATTTGCCTCAAGGTACCTACCAGATACAGGTGAAAAAGCCTGGGTATGCAACCTATTCGGGACCGATCACCATCAAGCCGAACGTGCGGCTTCGTCTCAAGGTGGAATTGACCCCCAACGCGGGGCTCGTCAATGTCACCTCGACCCCGGAAGGCGCCAATGTATTTCTCGACGACGAGTTTGTCGGCAAGACGCCGCTCAAGCTCGAGAGCGTCAGTGCCGGGCGGCACGCATTGCGCATCGAGATGAGCGGGTATGCGACATTCTACCGGGGGTTCCAGGTTTCCATCGGGGACCGGCTCGACATCGAGGGGGAGTTGGTGCGGGACGGGGGGGCGCTCAAGGTGAAGACTCGAGAGGAAGGTGCGGATGTCTACCTGGACGGGAGCTATCTGGGCAAGACGCCTTTGGTGACGGACAAGACGATCAAGCCGGGCGAGTACAGTCTGCGCATTTCCCGCGAGCACTATGCCGATCACATTCAACCTGTGGTGATCGAGCGGAATCGGACCACGAAGGTGTCTGCCCAACTCATCTCGCTGGACATGGCGATGCAGACCGGCCCGACGACCGGTCCCCGACAGGGCGGGAGTTCGGTTACGGAGAAGTGGTGGTTCTGGACGACGGTGGGCGGTGTGGTGGCAGCCGCGGCCGGAGGAACCACCTATCTCGTGCTGAGCCAGAGCGGTGGGGGTCCGACGGGCGACATTGCGGTGACGCTGCCGTGATCCCTGGAAGCTGTAGTGAGGAAGATCCGATATCGTTGAAGGCGGCCCGAAGGCCCCACCGAAGCGTGGAGATACAGTGTCTATGAACCGCGTCACATTCCCCCGATTCCGGACTACATGGAAACGCTGGTTGCCAGCGCTCGGTCTCGCCCTCCTGGGGAACCTGTTCCTGGGCGCCGGCGGTTGCAACAAGAGCGGGACCACCTCGATTCTGGTCACCATCGACCCGGCGAACATCGCCAC
The DNA here is from genome assembly GCA_964418585.1 of uncultured Gammaproteobacteria bacterium. Taxonomy (GTDB): domain Bacteria; phylum Myxococcota_A; class UBA796; order JAJRTE01; family JAJRTE01; genus JAJRTE01. The sequence continues at coordinate 10,854 of CAYQMG010000205.1, forward strand.
CATCCGGCCGGACCTGGCCACCCTGGACATCGTGGCCTATCCAAGCGAGCCTCTGCTCGACGCGGACGGACAGCCTCGAGGCCCCGGGCCCCTCTCCGGCGGCCCCATGACGTTGGAAGATCGGGATCCCACCACGCCGGAACTGGAACTGGTGATCGAACTCGATCTCACGGTGGTGGACGACGAAGCCAGTTTCCCCACGCTCGAGCTTATCCAGGGAAGTCAGGAGGGATTGGCGTTTCGGTTCAAGGCTCAGGGGTACGACGTGGCATCGAACCTCATCGCCGAATCCGACACCACTCGAGAGATCTCCTTTGTGGAAGGCGAGACCGTCGAGGTGACCATCGAGGGATTCGATCGGGTGGAACCCGAAACCCCTCAGTGCTCCGACGGGGAAGACAACGACGGGGACGGTTGGGTCGACCTGGACGACCCCGATTGCGACGACGCCGACAGTGACGAATTGGGATTCGGGGAGGCGCCTTGCAACGACGGTCAGGACAACGACAACGATGGCGACATCGATGCCGAAGACTCCGACTGCACCAGCGCCACGGCGGAAGAAGGCGGAGGAACACCACCACCCTCGCCCACGCCCATCACCAGCAACTGCACGGACGGCGTGGACAACGACGGCGACGGCTGGATCGACGATGCGGACCCGGACTGCACGACCGGAGACGAGGAGCATGGATTCGGAAGTGCGGCCTGCAATGACAGCCTGGACAACGATCTGGACGGCGCCAGCGACGCCCTGGACACCGGGTGCGCCGACGCAACGGACACATCGGAGAAGTCGGACTGCGAGGACGAGATCGACAACGACCTGGACGGCTGGACCGACGCCGATGACGCCGGGTGCGATTTCGAGGCCCTCGAGGCCGACAATTCGGAGGAGGACGATGGGACGACCCAGTGCTCCGACGGGATCGACAACGACGGCGACGGAACTCGAGACGCGGACGACCCGGATTGCCGGGACGGACGGGACAACGAGGAGGACACCGACTGCAATGACGGCGTGGACAACGACGGGGACGGCTGGGCCGACCTGGACGACCCCGATTGCGTCCCCGGCGTGAGCGGGGCCGCCTCCCTCTCCGAAAACAACGGGAGTGACATCCGCTTCTCCTGCAACGACGCCTACGATAACGACGAAGATGGGTACATCGACGCCGATGATCCCGAGTGTACGACCGGCCGGGACCCCTACGAGAGCAAGGGCGACACCGCTTGCTCCGACGACGTGGACAACGACCTGGACGGCTGGACCGACGCATTGCTCGATCCGGGGTGCGGACACGACCCCGCCGCCGTGTCCGAAGGCGGCTATGACCCGGACTACATCTGCAACAACGGGGAGGATGACGACGGCGACGGCCTCGTCGACGCAGAAGACGGCGCCTACTGCTTCTCCGGCTTCGGCGACTCCGAGGGACCCAACTGTACCGACGGGGAGGACAACGACGGCGACGGCTATGTCGACCTCGAGGACCCGGATTGCCAGGCGGACATCGAGAACGGGTCCGAAACCGGGTTCGGCCTCACTACCTGCAACGACGGCGTCGACAACGATGGCGACTCCTTCGTGGATCGGGACGATCCCGACTGCGGCGGTCCCTACGATCCGGACGAAGCCCCCGGTTCTCCAGCCTGCGCCAACCTCGTCGACGACGACGGGGACGGCTGGGTGGACCTGGACGACCCGACCTGTGCCATGGACCCGGAAGGCACCAACGAGGTCGGACTGGCCGGCACCGAGTGCAACAATGCCGTCGATGATGCCGACGACGACGAACTGGTCGACGCGGCCGACCCCGATTGCGAGACCGGCTACGGCATGTCGGAAAGCAACGTGTGCGGCGACAGCGAGGACAACGATACCGACGGCTGGATCGACGACGAGGACCCCGATTGCGCACTCCCGGCCCGGATCGAACAGGGATACGGCGAGACCGAGTGCAACAACGGCGTGGACGACGACCACGATGGCTCCGTCGACCGGGCCGACCCGGAATGCGTGGACGGGTTTGACAATACAGAATTTGCAGACTGCAAGGACGGGTTGGACAACGATGGGGACGGCTGGATTGACGAGAACGACCCGGACTGCGACGATTTCGTGACAGACAGCGAGTTGGGATACTCCGGAGCCGGGTGCAACAACGGCGTGGACGACGACGGGGACGGCTGGACGGACAAGGACGATCGGATAGACTGCACCAATGCCCTGGCTGATGAGCAAGGGGTGAGTGCCTACGGGTGCAACAACATGACCGACGATGACGGGGACGGCTGGATCGACGTGGAGGATCCCGACTGCACCCTTCCGTTCGATCCGGAACGCGGCGTGGGCACCACGTCGTGCAACAATGGTCTGGACGATGACGGGGACGGCTGGACAGATGCGGCGGACCCCGATTGCACGACCGCCCTGGACGAGGAAATCGCCTACTCGACCCATTCCTGCAACAACGGAGAGGACGATGACGGGGACGGCTGGATCGACGTGGACGATCCGGACTGTGCAACCGGGTATGAACTCGAGGAGAGTTACAACCCGGCCCTCGGCTGCAACGACAATCTGGACAACGACGGGGACACGTGGATCGACCGGGAAGATCCGGATTGTCAGTCGCCGGAGGACGACGAGGTCGGATACGGAGACACCGCGTGCAACGACGGCGTGGACAACGACAACGATCAGGTTCTGGACGCCCAGGACACCGAGGACTGCCCCAGCGCCTCCGATGACACCGAGGTTCTGAACTGCCGTGACGGGCGGGACAACGACGGAGACGGCTACATCGATTCCAACGACCCCGACTGCTCCACGGCGGAGCGTTCGGAGCAGGGATTCTCGCCCGAGTACGGCTGCAACAACGGCGAAGACGACGATGGCGACGGCTGGACCGACGCGCTCGATCTGGACTGCTTCGGTGACGGCACGGGAGAGGAGACGGGAGAGAACAGCGACTATCCGTGCAACGACCTGCTCGACAACGACGGGGACGGGTGGATAGACGCAGACGACCCCGATTGCGAAGGGAACCCGTTCGCGTTGGAGGAGCAGGCGGTGTCTGCCTACCTGTGCAACGACGGAGCGGACAACGATGGGGATGGCTGGGTTGACGGGGACGACCCCGACTGTGTCACCGGGATCTCCGATGCGGAAACCCGGGCCACGTCCGACCAGGACTGCAACGACGGTCTGGACGGCGATGGGGACCAGTGGGTGGACGCCGAGGATCCGGACTGTACGACCGGGACGGACACCGAGACGGGCCTGTCCACCGACCTTTCATGCAACGACGGAGAAGACGATGACGGGGACGGCTGGGTGGACCGGTCCGACCCGGATTGCGAACAGGCCACGGACGTGGAGTCCGGGACCCGGTTGGACCTGGGGTGCGCCGACGGAATCGACAACGACAACGACGGTTGGCGGGACAGCGCCGACCCGGATTGCGTCACACCTGACGCCGAGGAGGTCGGGCTGGGCACTTCCGGGTGCAACAACGGGGAGGACGACGACGGGGACGGCTGGGTGGATGCCCGGGACCCGGACTGCTCCGAAGCCGGGACCGATGAATCCGGCGGCGCGGCGGGCGCCACCACGTGCAACGACGGAGCGGACAACGACGGGGACGGCTGGGTCGACGCGGAGGATACGGACTGCACCAGCGCAACCCAGGCGGAAGCGGGTGGAACGTCCTCGTTTGAGTGCAGCGACGGAGCGGACAACGACGGGGACGGCTCGGTGGACGTGGACGACCCCGACTGCCTGCACGGGTTCGACAATGACGAAAGTGGGGTCCATGACGACTGCGACGACGGGGCGGACAACGACGGGGACGGCTGGGCCGACATGGACGACCCCGACTGCTACGCAGACCTGCGCATGGAACTGGGCCCGGACGGTCATTTCGAATGCAACGACGGCGTCGACAACGATGGCGACGGTCAGGTGGACGCGCTCGACTCGGACTGCAATTCCGGGACCGATGGGGACGAGTCGGGGTTGCTGACCGGCTGCGAAGATCTGCTGGACAACGACCTGGATGGTTGGACCGACGGCGATGACCCGGATTGCACCGATGGAACGGCCGAAACCAACCAGGCCTTGCCTGACTTGCCCTGCAACAATGGTCTGGACGACGACGGGGATGGTTTCGTGGATGCCCAGGACCCGGTTTGCCAGACCGCTTTCGAGCCCTCCGAGGCCTCGTCGTGTCAGAACGGTTCGGACGACGACGGGGATGGATGGATCGACGGCGACGACCCGGACTGTATCGATGCCAACCTGGACGCCGAGACCGGGACCGGCGACGCGGGCTGCAACAACGGTCTGGACGACGATCAGGACGGCTGGATCGACGGCGACGACCCGGACTGCACGTCGGCCACCGCGGAGGAACAAGGCCACTCCACGTCCGAATGCAACGACGACACGGACAACGACGGGGACGGCTGGATCGACGCCGCCGACCCGGATTGCCAGTCTGCGGCCACCGATTCCGAGACCGGGTACGGCACAGCCGTGTGCAACAACGGTTCGGACGACGACGGAGACGGCCTGGTCGACGCGGACGACCCGGGTTGCGTGGTAGCCACCGGGGAGTCGGAACTTTCCTCGTGCCAGGACGGTTCGGACAACGATGGAGACGGCTGGATCGACGGGGACGATCCCGATTGCGTGAACCAGGCATACGATGTCGAGAGTGGGTTCGGCATCACCGACTGCAACGACGGTGAGGACGGGGACTTGGACGGCTGGACCGACGCGGAAGACCCCGACTGCACCGACGCCTCCGCGGCGTCCGAGGTGGGGGTGGGAACCACGATGTGCAACAACGGGGTGGACGACGATGGAGACGGCTGGACCGATGCGGATGACCCGGACTGCCTCGACGCGGTGAATTCCGAGGAAGTGGGGGTGGGATCGAACGGGTGCAACAACGGGATCGACGATGACGGAGACGGCCTGGTGGATGCCGACGACCCCGCCTGTGCCAGCGCGGACCTGGAGAACGAGGCTTCGGGCTGCCAGGACGGGGTGGACAATGACGGGGACGGCTGGGTCGATGGAGACGATCCGGGGTGTGAGGATCCGATTTTCGATCAGGAGGAAGACGGCTTCACCGCGGCGAGTTGCAACGATGGTGCGGACGACGATGGCGATGGGTGGGTCGATGCGGCGGATCCGGACTGTACCGATGCGGCGAATGCCACGGAGAGTGGCTTTGGCACCACGGAGTGCAACAACGGCGTGGACGAGGACGACGACGGCTGGGTCGATGCGGCGGATCCGGATTGTCCGGATGCCGAGAATGGGGCAGAGGTAGGATTCGGCGACACGGTCTGCAACAACAATGTGGACGATGACGCGGACGGCCTGGTCGATGCGGACGACCCCGGCTGCCGGACGGCGACCGGGGATACCGAGGAGGCGCTCATCCCGACGCCTCTGAGCATCAGCCCGGACAACGGGCCATCACCGGGGGGGGCGCAGGTGACCATCACCGGGTACGGCTTTGTCGAGGTGTTCCGGGTGTCTTTCGGCGGTCTGGAAGCCCCGTCGTTTCAGGTTCTGGATGAGACGACCCTGGAAGCGACCGTGCCTCCCGGGGATCCGGGCGTGGTCGACCTCCGGGTCGAAGGCACTTATGGCGGCAACACGCTCGAGGCGGCGTTCACCTACACGACCCCGCTGGACCACAACATCGATGACGTGGTTCTGGCCTCGCCCATCTCTGTCACCACGGCTGCCGGCACCGCGACCGAGGTGCTCAGCGGCGCGGTGTGGGTTGATTCGGTGACACCGGGAGAGGGACAAGGGGCGGGTATCCTGGCCGAGGTGGGATATGGGCCGGTGGGAACCGATCCCGGAACCGATCCTGGGTGGACCTGGATCCCGGCCACCTATGCAGGGGATGACGACGTGCTCGTGTTCGACCTGTACGAAGGGGCCCTTGTCGTGGACGTTTCCGGTACCTATGCTTTCACCTTCCGTTTCAGCCTGGATGGCGTCCACTTCGCCCACGCTGACGGTACGGGCAGCGGGGACGGATTCGATGTGGGGGATCTGGGGACGTTGACGGTGCAGTAGACAGGGCCGCTCGGGGGGACCAGGGAGAAGGGGCGCGGAGCGGCTCAGCCGCCTTTCAATTCACGTTCGATCTGGGCCACCTGTTCGTCGGTCAGACCCAATTCCACCTGGCGCTCGATGAGAATCGCCCGTTCATCGTCGGACAGGTGTCCGTCGGCGAGGAACACGGCCATGATTTCCTTGTATTCTTCCATGGCCGCGGTGGACAGCCCGAGTTCGGCTCGAGCCTTGTCAATGAGTTCTGCTGCACGCTCCTCGCTGATGTTCGCGCGCTTTCGATTGTTCTCCAGCATGCTGGAAATGGCCGGGCTCAGCTTGCCCTGGGTGTTTTTCAGTGCGGTCCGGGCGAGCACGAAGAACCGTTGCTCCGCGTCGGGGGAGGCCCCGGAAGGCCTGGGCGCCGCAGGGGGCTTCCGGAAATCTGTCGCCGGCGCCGAAGGTTGGCTGAAGGCCTGAGTCATCTGCTGCCCCATGGCCAGGCCGGCCGCCAGTTCCGCGGCAGTGCCCGCCATCCCGCCCCCCTGGCCCTTGCCCAGAGATTCCGCCATCTGGTATTGCATGTAGTTGCCCGCGCCAACCACGCCCATGCTCGTCCGCTTGTCGATGGCCTTTTCCACCTCGGGAGGCAACGAGATGTTCTCGATGAACAGTTTTACCAGGGCCAATCCGTGGTCCTGGAAGTCGGTCTGGACCTTTTCCTTGAGCATGGACGAGATCTTGTCGTAGTTGCCCGCCAGGTCCAGTACCGGAATGTCCGATCGGCCCACCATGTCCGAGAACGTCGACACGATCATGCGCTTGAGCTGGCCCGTGATCTCCTCGGTGGTGAAGTATCCATCGGTACCCACAACGTCCCGGAGGAACTTTTCCGGGTCGGCCACCCGCATGGAGTAGATCCCGAACGCCCGGAGCCGGACCACCCCGAACTCGGGATCCCGCATCATGATTGGGTTGGACGTACCCCACTTCAGGTCAGTGAACACCCGGGTGTTGACGAAGTAGACTTCCGCCTTGAAGGGGCTGTTGAAACCGTACTTCCAGCTCTTCAGTTTGGTCAGCACAGGCATGTTCTGGGTGCTCAGCGTGTGCCGTCCAGGCTCGAACACGTCCGCCAACTCCCCTTCGTTCACAAACACAGCCGCCTGACCTTCTCGCACGATCAGTTGGGCGCCCATCTTGATCTCGTTGTCCCGAACCGGGAACCGGTACACCAGCGTGTCCCGCGTTCGGTCCTGCCACTCGATCACCTCGATCAACTGTCCCTTTATGAAGTCGAAAATTCCCATTTCGTTCTCCCGTGGTTCGAGCACCTCGGCACAGGCTGTGGCGAAACGTGCAACAACGGCCTGAACCCAGCCAGTGGGTCTCTCGTTTGGATTCTTCTCACATTGCAGGTACCTTAGCAAATACGCTTCAAGCCGTAAACACAAAAAGCCGGTCTCCTGCGGGCACCCCGGCCGGCAACGCTTCCCTCCTCCAGAGGCGAACGGCCCAGGATGACAGCCCGGTGTCCCCTGCGTCGGCAGGGCCGGGGCCGACCTGGTCGTCAGGAAGGAAACGCGGACCAGGGCGCGCCCGGGAATCCTCGGTCAGGAGTTCGAATCGGCTTGCTCCTCGTCTGTTCAACGACTACATTCAACGCCGTTGCAAGGTGATGCGTTCAAAGGCTCCGGTCAGGACCGCCGGAGTTCTGCTCGAACGCAAAGGCATTGGGAGGCACAACATGGGCAGGGATGCAATCCGTCTCGGTGTCAACATCGACCACGTGGCCACGTTGAGGCGTCTGCGTGACACCCCTTATCCGGACATCATTCGTGCTGCCAAGGCGGTGTTGGCCGGTGGCGCGGACCAGATAACCGTGCACCTGCGCGAGGACCGGCGTCACATCGTGGACGCGGACGTGTCGCGTCTCAAGCGGGAACTCGATGTGGATATCAACCTGGAGATGGCAGCAACTGACGAGATGCATGACATCGCCGTGGCACTGCGGCCTCACAGCATTTGTATCGTGCCGGAGAAGCGGGAGGAACGGACCACCGAGGGAGGGCTGGATTTCTCCACGCCGGCCCGAAACCAGGCGTATGAGCGCATTGCGCGCGACGCTGCAGCGCACGGAATCTTGCCCACGTTTTTCGTGGAGCCGGACCCGGCCCACCTGGAAATGTCCGCCCGCCTGGGCGCCCAGGCAGTCGAGCTACACACCGGCGCATTGTGCCTGGCTCACCAGGCGGGGGACGAAACGGGCGTCGCCCGGGAGTGGGATCGGGTCGAGCGTGCGATTCGCGCCGGTCGCGACCTGGGCCTGGCCGTCCATGCAGGGCACGGGATCGACTACGAGATTGCCCCGCGCCTGGCGACCCTGGAGGGCATCGTGGAGTACAACATCGGTCATGCCATCGTGTGTGAAGCGGTGTTCGTGGGGCTCGAGGCTGCCACCCGTCGCATGAAGGCGTTGTTGACCGGAGCGGAGTGACAGCTCGTACGACAAGGGTTCCATCTGTCCGACCTGGCATGTTCGGCCGCTTTCTTTTGGAAACGACTTCGGTTACACTCCTCATGGGGTCGGGGCGTGCGGAGGGGTAGGGTGCAGCGTGGGAGACTGTGAGTTGAACTCGAACAAGATTGAGAGGTATGCCAGGTCCTGCGGTTGGGTGTTCGTTCTGGGCGTGACCGTATTGCTGCTGGGCGCCTGTGCCGGGAGTGTATCGCGCCTCAAGGACGAGAGTCTTCAGGATGGCCGCGCGGATGGAGCGGCGGGGGGGCGTCCTCCCTCAGACTATCGGGCCTACGTGGCGTTTCTCCGGGCCACGGATCTGGACCGCGTGGGGGAGGTGCGGCAGGCGGAGAAGTGGCTTCGGAAAGCGCTCGACTACGATCCCGGCTCGCCCACCCTGTATCTTCGGCACGGTGCGGTCCTGGCCGAACTGAGGCGGTTCGACGACGCCATCGAGGAGACACGGCGTGCGATCGAGTTGGATCCGACACACTACGTGGCCTATCTTCAGCTTGGCGACCTGTTGCAAACGGTGTCGAAGCCGGAGGCGGCGGAGCAGGCCTTTCGGAAAGCGATAGAGATCGATCCGGATCGGGAGGACGGCTATCTGGATCTCGCCTACCTGTATCGGGTCCGGGAGGATTCGGAAAAGGGACTCGAGGTTCTGGAGGAATTGAGGGCACGGCACGGGACCCTGTCGGTCAGGGCCACCCTGCTCGAAGCCGCCCTGTACAAGGACCTGGACCGGCGAGGGGAGGCCGAGGCCGCGTTTCTGTACGTGCTGGACGAGTACCCGGAGTTGAGGCAGGCACAAAAGGCGCTCCTGGATCTCTATCTCCTGGACGGAGACCTGCACGTCGCAGCCGACCGTCTCGAGAAGGTATACCAGGCGCGGCCCTGGATGACGTGGATCCCGGCGGCTCTCGTGGAGATCTATGCCCGTCTGGGCGACGTGGAGGCCATCAATCGGCACCTGAAGGCCGAGGAGGAAACCGACGCGGAGTTGGCCGAGGAACTCCGTCTGCAAGCAGTGGATCAACTCGCCACCCGCCGGGAGTTCGACAAGGCCATGGCTGTGCTCGAGCCCATGCTCGACGAGTCCACCGAGAACTACTGGGCTCTGTTCTATGCCGGCTACCTGTACGCGCGGCGGCAGGACCTCGACAAGGCCCTCGAAATGTACGCCCGTATCCCGGTCACCTCCGAACTCTACCCGGACGCGCTCGAAAGCCGTGCCCTCACCCTGGACGAAATGGGGCGGGTGGACGAGGCGGTCTCGTTGCTCGAAAGCTACTTGCAGGAGGAACCGGACGCCGACGATGTGAAGTACACCCTGATTGGGATCTATTCGCGTGCGAAACAGTACAGGAAGGCGATGGAGGCGATTGACGCGATCCTGGCGGTGAGACCGGAGGAACCTCGAGCCATCGTGCAGAAGGCGTTTGTCCTGGACGAAACCGGCCGCACCGATGATGCGGTGGCGCTCCTGAAGGAAAAAATACGGACTCGCAAGGACCATATCCGCTTCTATGAAGCGCTCGCCTTGATCCTGGCCGACAGCGGGAAGGTTCAGGAAGCCATTGGCGTGCTCCAGGACGCCCTCAAGGTCGACCCTGAAAACATCTCCCTCCGTTTCAGTCTGGGCACCTACTACAGTCGTCTCGAAATGCACGACGAGGCCATCGCCCAGATGCGCAAGATCCTGGAACTTGACGAGAACAACTCGGAAGCCCTCAACTTCATAGGGTACACCTGGGCCGAATTGGGGATCCGACTCGATGATGCCGAGGTGCTGATCAAGCGGGCCCTGGAACTCGACCCAAACAACGGGTACATCACCGACAGTCTGGGGTGGGTCTACTTCAAGAAGCAGGAGTATGAGCGGGCGGTGACCACGCTGGAGCGGGCTGTGCAACTCATCACGCGCGAACCCATCATCGTGGAACATCTGGGGGACGCATACCTCGAGGTGGGAGAGCGGGCCAAGGCCCTGGAGGCCTACCGTCGTGCGGCTCGAGAGATCCTGGAGGAGGAACGGCCGGACCCGGCGGACGTGGAGCGGATCACGCAGAAGCGCGACAGGCTCGAGCGCGAGTTGGCCGGCGAGGAAAGGTCGTCGGATGGGACCAAGCCATGAGGAAGTCTGCACTCGTTCCCCTGTGTCTCCTCGTGTGGGGGGTCGGTTCCGGATGTCCCCGGCATGCTCCGCCTGCTCCGCCGCCTTCCCCTGCCATTCCCTCTCTGGACGCAATCTCCAACAGCCTGGCGCGCTTCACCGGTTGCCAGGCCCTGGATGCCCTGTTCAAACTCGATCTCGAAACCCCCCAGGGGCGCCACCGGCTCAATGGGGCGTTGTTGGTCGAGAAAAACGAGGGGATTCGGGTGGAAGTGTTCTCGATGATAGGGCCCCCCGTGGGCTACGGGGCCATGACGCCCGAGCAGTGGGGCGTCTATCTGCCTCTTTCGGACAACCTGTTCCTCCAGACGATGTCGCCGGATGCGTTCCTGGCACAGGTGACCGGGGGGGTGTTCGGAACCCGCGACCTGGTGGGCTTGCTGCTCGGCCGTTTCCCGCCATGCCGGCCGATTCCGGAGGTCGGCTTCGAACAGGCGTTGCGGATGTTCGAAGTGACCTGCCTTGGGGATGCGGGGGGGCGCTTTACCCTGTGGCTGGACCCGGACACGTTGCAGGTCAGGACCCTGGAGGTGGCCGCCGGTCCAGGGCGTCCGGGGCTGACCTGCCGCCTCGAGGACTACCGGGATCTGGGTGGCACCCTGTTGCCCTATCGGATCGCCCTCCAGGTCGGAAATGACCTTCAAGTCGGAATTCAATATACACAGGTGGACCCGGAGCCGGCTCTTCGTCCCGGCGTGTTTCACGTCGACCCGCCTGAAGGGGCGCGCGTGGTCCCACTGGAATCGGTGGTGGTGCACCATTGAAGCGGCGGCGTGGGCCTCCGGGCGTGCACGCATCCGGGCGGCATGGTGGGCCGGCGAGGAGTCGCCCACAACCCTTGCAAAAGTTGCACCAGGTCAGAAGGCGAATCCCATCGAGTTCTTGAGCACGCTGTCCAGGTTCTCGACGCCCGGGCACCAGACGCCGAGGCGACTGTGGTAGGAGACGGTGAGACTCGTCTTGCTGTAGAATTTTCCTGCCTTGAAGACGAGACCTGCCTCGGTCATGAGCCGGTAATCTCCGAAGTCGTCCAGGCGAGGTTGGATGAATGTGGTCTGCTGGAAGCTGAGGGAATCCGCGATCTTGATGACCAACTGGAGGTAGCTCGACCAGCGGTGCTGGTAAGGTTCGTACACGTAGACCGCTGTCGGTTGGCTTTCCGAGTCGTCCTCGCAGGCGGTACCGTCTCCGCAGGCGGGACAACCGTCCGGGTCGAACGTGCAGGCGCAGTCTTCATAGAATTCCTCGTAGCTGAACATGTAGTCGGTTCCGAGAGCGATGAACCCCCAGGATGCCTTGGGCGTCTCGAGCCGCACGCCCCCTCCGGCCAGGGCGCGAACCCGAAGCCGTTTCGTGTTGTCCATGGCATGCTGGAGGAATACCTCGGTGGAGAGCGGCCCCTGCACGTGGAATCGGTACCGGAAGTGCTCGAACGAATTGCTGATGTAGAGGTCGTCGTATTCCCCGTGGCGCGACGATTTTTTGGCGGCGTTGGTCAGTTGCCACTTGAAAAAGGTGAGGTGCCTTCCCGCCCGGTAGGATGCGCCCACGTTCCAGCCGAAGCGAAGGAGGTTCGTGTTTCCGGTACGCCACTCCACGGCGAAGTCGACGGCTCCCCCGAAGCCTTGTTTCGAGGATTCCACCGCGTCGAGCACGTTGACGATCTGAGCCTGGGTGGTTCGGGGTATGATGAATATGCCGTATGCGAGGAGGAGCAGGGTCAGCCGGGTGAGACCTTTCATGGGTACCTCGTCGTTTCGTTTCCTGGGAGCAAGAGCGTTTCCATTCTACCTGGAGGCGGCCGGCGACTCAACCTTGGCGGAAGGAACGTTTTGATTGATGATTTGCGGCTTGACAAGTCGCGGGATTTTCGATAGTTGTGCGAAAAACCACCCACCCGGCGACCCGGGCCGGCGCCTCGAGCCGGGGTGCGATGCCAGGCAGCGGTGTTTTGCTGGGGCCTCAGGAAGCCTCGAGGGTCGGCCGCCGTGGCGGGGACCTGAAACGTTCACGGTGTCACATCACGACGGTCGAGTCGGATTTGTTGCCCACAGGAGTGTCGAAGTGAAGACGATCAAGCGCGTGGGATTGCTTCTGTTTCTGTTTTTGTCCCTGTCCTGGCCCATGGAGGGGGCGCAGGCGCTGCCGCCCAGAACGTGCGACAGTCCCTACAATGCGACGGAGTCCTTGTTCGGCTGGCTGCAGCCGGACACGAACCGGCCGGAGTTTGCGGCCTTGTGTTTGGATCCCAAGGGGCGGACGCCCCAGGAACTCCAGGTGATGGCGAGGCGGGTCAAGGCGGTGTATGACGCCAAGGCCCTGTTTGTGGAGGTGGACAAGCTCAGCAAGGAGCCTGACTGGGTGGATCCGGAGACCGGGGCAGCGCGGTTTGCGCCGCACAAGGGTCTTCCCGACGTGGTGGTGGAGCGTCAGGCAGATGGGCAGTGGCGGTGGACAGCCGCGTCGTTGGATCGCATCAACGAGATGTACGAGAAGATTTTCTCGGTGCTGGATGACGAGGCGCTGAGTCGGCTTCCGAGTTGGCTGCGCGGCCGGGTATTCGGGATTCAGTTTTGGCAATACCTGGCGCTGATGGCCCTGCTGCTTCTTGGCGTGGTGGTCTACAAGATCGTCACGTTTGTCATCGCCCGGAGGTTCCAGACGCTTGCCGAGCGGTTTGGGAAGAACTGGGCATCCACCATCATCGCCGTGCTATCGTCTCCGATTGCCATTCTGATCATGGGCGCGGTGTTGTGGCTGTCCTACCCGGTGCTGCGACTGCCGGTTCAGGCGACAGTGGCGATCAATCTGATCGTCCGCACGGTGATCATCTTTTCCATCGTGTGGGCCGCCTACCGGTTGACCGATGTTCTGGCCGAGGTGCTGGCTGCCAAGGCCACCGCCACCGATACCAAGCTTGACGACCAACTGGTGCCGCTCCTGAGAAAATCGCTCAAGCTCGTCATCGTGGTCGCCGGTGTGTTGCTCATCCTTCAGAATCTCAACATCAATGTCGCTTCGCTGCTTGCCGGACTTGGAATTGGAGGTTTGGCCGTCGCCTTCGCAGCCAAGGACACGCTGGCCAACTTCTTTGGAAGCATCATGATCTTCGTGGACCGTCCATTCCAGATCGGGGACTGGATTGTGGTGGACGGCGTCGAGGGCATCGTCGAGGAGGTGGGGTTTCGGTCCACCCGGATTCGGACGTTCTACAATTCGCTGATCTGCATTCCCAACTCGAGATTCACGGACCGGCCCATCGACAACTATGGTGCGCGGCGGTACCGGCGGATTTTCACCACCCTGGGCGTGTCTTACGACACCACGCCTGAGCAAATGCAGGCGTTCGTGGAGGGAATTCGGGCCATCATCCGTGCAAATCCCCATACGCGGAAGGATTACTACGAGATTCACATGTCCGGCTTTGGTGCTCACGCGCTGGAGGTGATGGTCTATTTCTTCTTCGAGTTGCCCACCTGGACGGACGAGTTGCGGGAACGGCACAATGTATTCCTGGAAATCATTCGGCTAGCCAAGGACCTGAACGTGACCTTCGCTTTCCCGACCAGCACGTTGTACATCGATTTCATGGCAAAGCCCGGGGAACCGAGAGCGGTGCCTGAAGCGAGGCCGCCAAAGGAGATGAGCGACATCGTGCTGTCCTATGGCCCAGGCGGCAAGAAAGCGCGCCCTGCCGGGCCGTACATTGCCGGCGGGTTGTACGCGGGGAGTGAAGCGAGTGGTTCGGAAGCCGACGGGAACGGGAGTGCGTGAGTCGGCACGAATCCGGATGGCGTGGGTCGTCGGGGAGGGTTTTTCTGTCGTTGTCCAGTTTTCGCCTGGCTGGACGGGCGTCATGAGGGGGCGCTTTGCAATTGGCGGACCAGGTGAACTCTGTTGACAGATCATCAGGGTCAATCTATCTATTCCTATAGTGGGGAGGCGATGGGCGCTCGGCCTGTCGAACCGGTGGGACCTTTCCAGATCTTTTCGCGTTCGCCTTCGCTCTGGACCCTGTTGGAAGGACACGCCGCATGGGACGTATCATCGGCATTGACCTTGGGACGTCCAACTCGGTTGTCTCCTGCCTGGAGAACAACGAGCCCAAGGTGATCGTGAACGAGGAGGGCTCGAGGCTGACCCCGTCCGTGGTGGGGTTTTCCAAGAAGAACGAGCGATTTGTGGGGGAGATTGCAAAGCGCCAGATGGTGATCAACCCCGAGAACACGGTCCATTCCATCAAGCGTTTCATGGGGAAGCGGTATGATGAGGCCGAGGAGGCCATCAAGATGGTCAACTACTCGGTCGTCCCCACGGATCGGGGTGGCGTGGGCGTGCAGGTGAATGGTCGGATCTACAGTCCCCAGGAGATTTCGGCCATGATCCTCAGTCGACTCCGGAAGTCAACCGAGGAGATGCTCGGGGAGCGTATCACCGACGCGGTCATCACGGTGCCGGCCTATTTCTCCGACAATCAACGTCAGGCGACCAAGGACGCAGGCAGCATCGCCGGGTTGAACGTGGTCCGGATCGTGAACGAACCCACTGCCGCCGCCCTGGCCTACTTGCTGGCCCGGCGGCGGAATGCGACGATTGCGGTCTACGATTTCGGTGGTGGCACCTTCGACATATCGCTGGTGGAGGTGGCGGACAACGTGGCGGAGGTGAAGGCCACGTCGGGCAATACCCGTCTGGGCGGAGACGACATCGACCAACGGATCATCGACTGGCTGCTTGCCGAGTTTCACGCCGAGCACGGGATCGATGTCAGTGGCGACAAGATGGTGATGCAGCGGCTCAAGGATGCGGCGGAGCGGGCCAAGATGGAACTTTCCTCTGCGGTTCAAACCGAGATTCATCTCCCGTTCCTGACCGCAGACGAGTCGGGCCCCAAGCACATCCACAAGACGTTGCACCGGCCTCATTTCGAGGCCATGATCGAGGACCTGTTGTACAAGACCATCGCCGAGTGTCGAAAAGTTCTCTCCGAGGCCCGGTTGTCGCCCTCGGACATCGATGAAGTCGTGCTGGTCGGTGGATCGTCCCGGATTCCCAGGGTCCAGGAAATGGTCAAGGAGTTGTTCGGGCGTCCCATCAACAAGAGCTTCAATCCAGACGAGGTCGTGGCGATTGGGGCTGCGGTGCAGGCGGGGATGCTCGAGGGCAGCCTTCCGGATATCCAGTTGTTGGATGTCACAAGCCTGTCCCTTGGGATCGAGATCGAGGGGGGGCAATTCGCCCGGATCATCCCGAAGAATACGACGATCCCGTGCCGGCGGAAAAAGATCGTGTCCACGATCACGGATCAGCAGCGGTCAGTGAAGATCAACGTGCTTCAGGGGGAGTCGGACATCGCACAGGAGAACATCAGTCTTGGCGAGTTCGAGTTGACCGGGATTGCCCCGGCGCCCCGGGGAACGCCTCGGATAGAGATCAACTTCTCCATCGATGCGGATGGGGTGGTCAACGTTCGAGCGCGGGATCGGAACACGGGGCAGTCTCAGGGGATCGTGATCCGTTCTTTTGCCGGGTTGACCCAGAAAGAGGTATCGACGCTGCGTGAGGAGCAGCGGCTGCGGGAGGAGGAGGCGACCACGAGCCGGGAGGTTCGGCGGTTGCGGAACGCGCTCGAGCGTCAGGTATTCGACCTGGAGAAGTTGCTCAACAAGCATCGGGAGCAACTACAGAAGACGGACGTGAAGGAGATCGAGAAGGCGTTGCAGCGGGGTCGAATGGCGCTCATCAAGAGCAGCGATCGGGTCGAGTATTTCCGGGAGATCCACGACTACATGTACCAGTTCTATACCAGCCTGGCGACTCGTTTCGGCTCTTGACCGGGGACGTCGGCGCGGGGTTTTGCATGAGACGGTTGCTCGGTATCGTACCTGTGGTGTTGTTGCTTCTGGTGGGGGCCTGTGCCGGGGATGGAGCGGGCGGTCGGTCGGATGGGGCCGATGTTTCCTCTGGGACGGTGCGACCGAGTCGAAGCACCTCCGGCAAGATCGAGGTGTTCCGACCGACCCGGGGACAGCGGGTGGGAAGCCCGTTCACGATCGAGGGGCGTGCGCAAATCTTTGAGAATCGCGTGAGTTTCAGGCTGCGGACCGGAAAGAACAGGATCCTCGCTACCGGGGTGGCCATGGTGGATGCGCCCGACGTGGGTCAGTTCGGTTCATTCCAGGGAGCGTTGACGTGGCAAGGGGTGGCGCCGGGCACGCCTGGGGAATTGGAGGTGTTCGCGGTGCGAGCCAGGGACGGCGCTCCGGACCACGTGGTCACCATTCCTCTGATTCTGGATGCTTCGCCGGGCCACTGAGGCTGCTGCTATTTCTCGGGGAGGGGGAACCGATAGACGTGGTCCTCCCAGGTCACGTAGAGGGTGTCTTCGCCGACAGCCAGGCGCGCGTTCGGCATCGGTTTGCCAAGTGTGGTGAACCTGCCGCGTGCTCGCCCCTTCCGATCAAATCGGAGAAGCACCCCCAGGTCGGTGTGCACATAGAGCAGACCGTCTGGACCTGCGGCGATGTCGATGTCTTCCACGAACGCGGTGCTGTCCAGGGCCGCGAATGGTCCGTAGTCGAATCCGTCGCGCCCATATCGCCGCAGTACATTTCCTCCCGGGTGAATCACAATGCGATCTCGGAACAGCGCAGCGGTACGAGCGGGGGAGGAGAGGGTGAAGGTGTGGAGGAGGCTTCCCTCGAGGTCGTACACAAAGCCTTCCCGGCCCCACACGCAGAGGATGTCGTCGCGTCGGTTCATCAAGGACGGGCCAGCGATCCCGATGCCTCGTTCAATCGGGGCGTGACTGGGCACGCTCCAGCGCCTGAGCGGCTTCAGGTCACCATCCAGGACCTGGAGTGCGCGGGCGGCGTCCAGCACGGCCACGCGGATACCCTCTCGAGTTTCGAACGCCGTGATGGCCAGGGGTTGCACAAAGCTTCCCGGGTCGGTTCCCGGTTGGGCCCCGACCACGTGGTACCCCACGTCCTGGCCGAGGAATGTCTCGGAGATTCCGGGTTGGCCGCCCGCCACCCGGTCCACCTGGCCCAGTTCATTGAACCGTTGTACCCGATTGTTCCCGATGTCGCACACGAACACGGCGCCCGAGGGGGCTGCGGCAAGGGCGATGGGTTCCCCACGACCTGCCAGCGCGCCGACTTCCACGCCATGAACACCCCAGGCCGGTAAACGGGTACGGCGCGGCGCGGTGAACTGGTTCCAGGCCCGGATGTAGTCGGAAACCCTGCGATAGTAGTCTGCGGACGCCGGGTCCGGTGCGATCCAAACCGCCTGTTCCAGAGCCGGGAGAGTTTCGAGTCTCCTCAGTGCTTTGAGCGCCTCCACGGCCGGGGGGAACGGGTGTACGTAAGCCAGCAGGAACCCTGTTGGAAGCCGTTGTTCCAGGTACGTGCGGACAGGCTGAACGCCCAGTCGCACCGCATCCTGAAGCTGCTCCAGGCTCCCCGGATCCCCCTGCTCAGCCCGGGAACGTGCCCGCTCGAGCGCGGTTCGGGCCGTATCCAGCGCCTTCCGGCCTTCCGGTCCCTGTCGCCACCGGTCCAGGGCCTCGAGCACGTCCGAGTCGGGAGAGCCAAGATCGAACGCGATTTCGGCGACCGCGGTGTCAGAGTGGAGCGAACCCGCATGGATCTGGTCGATCACCAATCTCAAACGTTTGACCCGGGCGTCCACGGTCACGGTGACCGGTTCGGCCAGATCACGAAACGAGAGTGGTACCTCCCGCGTTTCGGACCGGGAAACCAGGACCAGGCGGGCAGCTTTGAGGTGGTTGTACTCGGAAAAAGCGCGAGCAGACGAGTAGTCGCCCCCGAACACGGTGACCGTATGAATCATCACCGGGTGCCTGAACGCGATTTGCACCCACTCTCCCACCCCGCTACCAGACGCGCCTTCGACCCAGGCCGTGGCCAGGTCGCCGTCGAAAGCCAGGGAGGCGCCGTGGGGGCCGCCCTCTGTGCGAAGTGCGCTCGAGCAGGTGGTGTCGGCCAGGGACGCCTGGGTCCAGGACCAACAGGAGAGCAGGGTTGTTGCCACTATCCACCACTTCATGCCGCTTCCTTCCGCTTGCACCTCTGCCCATGGTTCAGCAATTCGGGGGCGGACCCGAGACCGGTTCGGCGGTATCGGGTCCCGTCGTGCCAGTGGCCGTCAGAAGAACGTGCCGACCGATCAAGGTTCTCCAGGTGTGCGGGTGATCTCCGAGGGGTCGTCCACGCCCACCACCTGGGAACCGTCCAGAAGGGACAGCAGAATGTCTCGAGCCTCCTGCAACTGGTGGGCGTCATGGGACTCGAGGGTCAGCATGACGCGGTATTCCCGGGTATCATAGGAGGGATAAGACCCGATGGTGACACCCGGGACCCGGTCCAGTGTGGCCTCGAGGCTGGCCGCCAGGGCGGTTTCTTTTTGCTGGGTGAAGATTCTCACCTGGAGGAACGGGGTTCCCTGGAGTTCGTGGCGAACCACCTGGAACTTGGCCCGGAGGATCTCGGGCACGCCTGGAAATACGTAGACGTTGCGCACCACACACAAGGGGTAGCGCATGTCGCCCCCGCGCACGAGGCGGGTTCCGGAAGGAACCATGGCCATGCGCAGGGCCGCCGGGGTGAGCCGCCCGGCAAAATGGCGTTCGAGCAGGGCCTTGAGGGTCGGGTCTTCACGCAGGGGCACGTCGAATGCGCGGGCGATACCTTCGAACGTCAGGTCATCGTGAGTCGGCCCCACGCCTCCCGAAGTGAGGACGAAGTCGAATCTGGCGGAAGCAGCCCGGACCTCATCGGCGATGGTGGGCACGTCGTCCGGGATGGTGACGACGCGGAGCACCCGCACCCCCTGCTCGTAGAGTTCACGGAGGAGGAAAGGGGAGTTGGTGTCCTGGACCTTGCCGGAGAGCACCTCGTTTCCGATGATGACGATTCCTGCGGTCTTGTCGTTTTGGTCGGAGCGGGCGTCTTCCACCGCTGTCCTCCTGGTGGCTGGTCGGCGGGGCGAGCGCCGTTGATGCGTTCAGATACCCCATTTCTCGCGGAATTCGCGATGGAGTTCCTCGTACCTGGGCTCGAATGGGATGAGGCTTTTGATGCTTTGCCAACTGGTGAGCACCATGTGCCGGTGCATCTCGGTGGGGAGGCTGCGCAGGAAGTCGGCGAAGAGCTTGCGGTTGATCTTGCCGGCTTGCTGGTTTTCATCCAGGATGCACACGAGCAGGCCGTCTCCCATGCTGGGCACGGTGGTCATGGCGCGGAGGAGCAGGAACAGGCGCATCAACTGGAAATGGCGTCCACATGTTCGTGGGATGTCGTCCTTTTCCACGAAGGCGGGGAATTCCTTGGGAATACCGAACTCGGGTTTCCAGAAATGGCACCCTTCCTTCCCCGGACACTCGTTTCGGCGAAGCAGTGGGCAGGCGGAAAACAGGGAAGCGTACCGTCCCTCCACCATGATGAACTGGTTGATACCCAGGAGAAGCAAGGCCGGGGTGGTGCGTAGGTTCGGCGGCTCCTCCATGGCCTCGGACGCGGTCTCCATGGGGAGGAAGCTGGACCCGCGGTCGTTCATGCCCCAGAACCAGGCCGCGGAAACCCGCTCGTCCTTGGCCACCTCGCCACCACCAGGAAAGATCGTTGCTGCGTGCAGGAAGTAGTGCATTCCATCTTCACGCATCAAGGTGCGGAAGACGTTCCACAGCAATGCTTCCTCGCTGTTGATACATCCGAGCAGACTGGGAGGCTCCGCCCCTTCGGGCACCTCGATCGCGTCCGGGGAGTAATACTTGTCGGCAATGGCCTTGATCTGAGGAGCGTCCCGGTCCACCAGCAAGTTCTGGCGGTAGTCGAGGGCGACGGGGATCTTGCGTTTTTTGGTGACGCCGTAGGGGATGCCCATCCTGGCGAAGTAGTTGAGGCGATCCGCCTCGGCCAGGGGAAGTCCTTCACCAGGAGGAAAGAACATGTAGGGGGAGGCCGGCTTGGTGATCAGGTACTCCTCCTGTCGCGGCCGCCGGGGGAGGTACCGTTCGTCAGGGCTGAATCGCCCGCTTTCGATGTGGCTACGGATGAAAGACTCGCTGAGGAAGACCTCGCGCGAGATCTTGTCCACATTGGGGGAGTTCACCGAGATGTTGTACAATCGCTCGGTGTCTCCACCGATGGCCTCCATGATATCCCCCACGACTCGAGGCAGGTCGTGGAGGATGGAATAGTTCAGGAGACGGCTGGCATAGTATCGGGGCTTTTGCGGGTGGTTGCGTTTGGCCAGATCCCAGATGGAGATCCAGTCTCCGGACCTGGTCAGCTCTTCCTTGGTCAGCTTGGGTCGCGTGTCGGCTTTCTTTTCGACCTCGCCCGCGGATTCCGGGGTCTTTTCGTTTGTGTTGGTCATCGGCCTGAAGCAGTTGTCAAGGGCTTACGAACTTCGCCCGTTGCCATGGGTTCATTCCTCCATCCCGTGACCCTGGAGTAACAGGATGGAGCCGGAGCGGCGTCCCCAACGGGCGCTGACCCGGTCGTGCTCGCCCTCCCTCCGCGTCTGCCCGGCGGCAGTGTGCGTCCTGGTGCGGTGGCTCACGGAGAGCTTCCGCATGCCCACCGGTGTTGGTTCTGCATTGCCGAGCATCCCGGGCCGGGTGCCAGGGAGCCGGGCTGCACCCGGGGGTGGGTCCAGGCCGGAACCTTCCGGGATTCGAGAACGCCGCTCCGTGCAGAGCGGTCGGAAGAGAGAACGCAACAAGAACGGGCGGAAGACGCTGCCCGAGGGAGCAAGGAAGCTGCACAACGAGGGAGAACCGCACGCCCGGAGCCACCAGGCAACCAGCGGACCACAACCTCATTCGACTGTCCGACCTGGTGGCTCGAGACGGTGTGCACCATCGAGGGCTCGACTCCCGTGCGCTTCGGAAGACACCTACAAACAAGCGCATTCAGCGTAGCACAATTCCTTTCGATTGTAAAGGCCGGACACAACGGTGCCACGATGCAAGGACTTGGCAACCCACTGAATTCCGGAATGATTCGCCCACCAGTCTACTCGACGTATCCCAGAGCCTTCAGACGCTCCAAAACACGGTCGCTCAGAGGACGCTGCTCACTCGGATACCGCCTTCGGTACTCGGATTCCTCCGCGGCTCGAGCCACAATCAGCCGATACAGCGCGGCTCGAGTCCGTGGATCTTCGGACGACCGATCGTGCTGCTCCCCAGGATCGATCGAGAGGTCGAACAGGCCCCCCGGGCGCTTTCCGTCCACACTGACGATGAGCTTCCATCGACCTTGGATCACGGCTCGGACGGTGCCCTCGTAGTCCGTTTCCGTGTACACTGCGCGGTTTCTGGGCACCTCACGCCCACCAAGAATCGGGCGGAGATCCATTCCGAACGGGCCGGCCTGCGCGTCCAGTCCGACCGCACCGAGCACCGTGCGGGGTATGTCCAGTGTGGATACATGCCCCCGGACACGACGGCCTCCAGGCCCGCCTCCAGGCACCTTGACGATGAATGGGACTCGAGTCGTGTGTTCGTACAGCACACGGCCGTGTCCGAACCCGCCATGGTCATAGAACTCTTCCCCGTGATCCCCGACTGCAAAGATCAGGCTCGAGTCGTACAGGCCTGCGGTCTTCAATCGCTCCAGGAAGACCCCGATCATTGCGTCGACATGGCGCAGTTCGGCATCGTACTGGGCGAGGTAGTAGTCCACGTCCAGAATCGGCTCGTCTGGACCATGGTGCAGTTGAAAGCACTCGTGCATGTTGTTGAACTGTTGCCGGGTCATGGTTCGTCCGGTGGCCAATGATCGGGGAACAGGCCAGTAGATTTCGTTGTAGTCCTCGGGAGGCGCGTACCGACAGTGGGGGTCGAAGTAGTGTACATAGAGAAAAACGGGGCGGTCGAGGGGGCGGTCATGCAACCAGGCCAGGATGTTGCGATTCAGTTCTTCGGAGGAGATCTCGTCGATACCGAAATAGTGATCGAATCCCTGCTCGAGGTTTCGGTCGGATTCGAACAACGAGTTTACGCCCAGAAAAGCAGTATGATACCCTGCATGACGAAGCCGCTCGGCAAGGGTGTCGACCTTGTCCGACAGGCGGTCTTCGTAGGTGGTGACCCCGTGGGCGGAGGGGGGGAGCCCCGTGAGGATCGAGACCACCGAGGGGAGCGTCCAGGGAGCGACCGTGGTGGCATGCTCGAACAGGACGCCTTCGTCGGCCAGGTCCTCGAGGTTGGGCATGGTGTTTCGTGGGTAGCCGTAGGGTCTCAGGTGGTCTGCGCGGAGTGTTTCCACGACGAGGATCACGATATTGGGGTGCTTGGGCCAGGGGGCGGGGTGTGGGTGGGTGGTGCACGCGGTGGCAAGCGTCAAAAAGGTGGCGAATGCCGGGAGGAGGCGGTGGCCTGGGGGGGCGGGATGACGCGGTCGGGGAGGAGAGACGGTTTGTGAAATGGGGTATTGGGAACGGGACATGAGGTCGACCTGGTTGAGGTGCGGCAGCCAATCTGCACGAAGGCCGCGGCGGATTCCGGGTTACAACTGGCATGGGCATTGCTAAAATATAAACCAGATTAGCACGTCCAACTGGGAAAGTGCGACATTCGCGTCCGTATCCGGGCGGGGGAGGCGACGCGAGTCGGACGAGGAAGGTGGATTCCCCAGGAGGAACTTTATGCACCTCCCATGGTAGGAGGTCTCATGGGTGCAATGGTCGATATTCCTGCAGAAGGGCGGGGCGGAGGCGCCATGCGATCAAAGGTTGATGTCGCTTGTGCAATGCTGGTGTTGCTGCTTGTGGGGGGGGCGCTCTCGGCCTGCAATGATGGAGGAGGGGGAGGGGATGTGGTCCTTGCGGACCTGTATCCCGACATCTCTGTCCCGGAGAGCGAGGATTTTGGGCAATTGAACGTACAGACCTACCTGATCAAGTCGATTCCCATTTCGAATGCGGGTCAGGCGAGGCTGTCCCTGTACGATGTCTACCTGAGAACCGGAGACGAAGCGGAGGGGAACAACTATTTTGAACTCCTGGACAAGGAGTCGTTGCCCACGGAAATCCAGCCTGGGCAGACCGTATCGGTGCGGGTGAAGTTGCTCGGCTACGAGCATGGGGCTGTAACCGATACCCTGGTGGTGGAGTCCAACGACGAGGACACGCCGACCGCCGAGGTGGGGTTGATGGGAGCCGTGGTCAAGCCCGAGATCAAGGTCTCTCCACAGGCGATCAACTTCAATCGGGTAAATATCGGCGACACAGAGACTCAGTCCATCACCATCCAGAACGAAGGCGACGGGCAACTTTCCATCCTCAACGTGAGTCTCGACCCGCCCGAACTGGAATCGGAGTTCGCGGTGGTCCTGCCGGACACCTATCAGCTTCGGGATTCCTTGCCGCCGGGGATGGGGATCAGCGTGGACGTGATCTACACGCCCCTGGATGATGTGAGCGATGGCGGTACGTTGATCATCGAGAGCAACGACGTGGACAATCCTCGAGTCACAGTGGACATCTCGGGGAATGGTTTCGAGGACGAGCCTCCAGTGGTCTCCATCGTGGCACCTTCGGACGGGGATTCCTTTTACACCGGGTCGGCCATCCTGCTCCAGGCCGTCGTTTCCGACGCCGGTGACGATCCGGAGGACCTCGAGCTGTTCTGGAGCGCGTCCCTGGACGGGGTGTTGTGTCCTGACTCGAAGGCGAGCGAGTCGGGCTACGCTTACTGTACCGCGGTGTTGAGCACGGTGGGTCCCCAGATCATCACGCTGGTGGCCATCGATTCTCGAGGTCAGACAGGTGCAGACACGGTTTCGGTGGAGATCTGGAACGAGGAGACCGAGTTGAGCTACGTGATTTCAGGCAGTGACCAGTTCTCCATCTACGCATTTACGCCGGACGACAATCTGCAAGTCTGGGTTCGGGACGGTGTCACCGGCGAGCTGGCCCTGTCCCCCTGTGTGAACGCGATGGACAACATCATGCAACCGGAGCCGTCGCGGACGTGCAAGGCAAAATACGGGGACACGTTGGTTATTCAGGGCTACGATCGGTATGGACCGGGATTTGTGCTTCCCGAACTCCATCTTTGGTACGGAAACCACGACGAGTGGCACCAGGCCCTGGTTCCCGAAGCGATTCAGTGGAACGATTCGATGGAAGAGTACACATCGGTGGAGTGTCATCCGACCTACACCAGGCAGGAATGGGACGAGGCGCACCCGGACGGCCCGCCAGCCGAAGATTGTCTGATGGTGGAACTCGAGGTCCAGATTACCATTCCGCCGCCTGAGCCCACGGTGGCAGAGGAATAGGTGTGGGGCCGATGTTGTTCAGTCGGTACTGCGGCCACGGCGTTCGGGGGGGCGTGCCGTGGACCAGATGACCATGCGTCAGATGATGGTGTGGTCTGGCACCACGCCGTGCTTGGGAATCACCACGATTCCGTCCCGGATATAGTAGCAGTCTCCATCCTTGTGGTTCACCCGGGCCTCGTTCCGGATGATGACCCCTCGCCCGATCCGCGCGTTCTTGTCGATGATGGCGTTTTCGATCACCACGTCCTGGCCGATACCAAGGGGGGGCAGGCCGCGGGTTTCCGCCGGGTCCGGGCTGGTGGGGTAGAAGTCGGCGCCCATGACAATGGAGCGACGGATCACGGATCCGGTGTCGATGAGCGTTCGGATCCCGATGATGGAGGTGTCGATCACCGACTCGCGAACCAGACACCCTTCGCTGATGGCGGAGTTGTGTACCTTGCAGTCGTAAAGTTTGGAAGCCGGCAGGAAGCGCGGGCGACTGTAGATCGGGGCGCCTGAACGATAGAAGTGGAATTTCGGGGTGGGACTCACCAGGTCCAGGTTCGCCTCGTAGAACGCCCGGATTGTTCCGATGTCCTCCCAGTAGCCGTCGAAAATGTAGGCATAGACCTTGTGCGACTTGATCATGTGCGGCAGGACGTCGCGACCGAAGTCGATGGCGTTTTCGTCTGCCAGGCCCGCCTCGAGCGCATCGATGTCGAATGTGTAGATGCCCATGGAGGCCAGGTAGGTTCTCTTGGGGTCGGTGAATCCGAGCTTGTCGAGCGTCTCGCGAGGAGACTCCATCGCATCCAGGTCCTCCGGGCTGCTGGGCTTCTCGAAGAACTCACGGATACGACCCGCCTCGTCGATCTTCAGGATGCCGTAGCTGCTCGCCTGATCACGACGTACCGGAAGCACGGCCACTGTGGCGTTTGCCCCTGCTTCGTCGTGCCGCCTGAGCATCTCCCGGTAGTCCATGCGGTAGAGTTGGTCGCCGGACAGGATAACCACGCGTTCCGTCCTCGGGTACTTGAAGCGATGGAAGTGCTTGCGTACCGCGTCTGCCGTGCCCTGGAACCAATCGCGGTGCTCGTCGGTCTGCTCCGCGGCCAGAATCTCGACGAACCCATCGGAAAAGGTGTCGAATCGATAGGTTCGGGTCACGTGTCTGTTGAGAGACGCGGAGTTGAACTGCGTGAGTACGAAGATACGTTTCAATCCTGAGTGGATGGAGTTGGACACGGGAATGTCGATGATTCGGTATTTCCCCGCCAGGGGAACCGCTGGCTTGCTCCGGTTCTTGGTGAGAGGAAACAGGCGGCTTCCTTGCCCACCACCCAGGATCACCACCGTGGTATCACCCATGAGACACCTTCCATTCGTCACTTGAGATGGCCCTGACACCCGTCTTCGAAAGCCTATCGCAACGGCCCTCGTCGGCTTCGACACCCGGGCGTCCGGCTGATTGTTGCCTGCTTCCCCCTCATACCATGCCTGCGGAAACTTGGCAACTCGATGCGGTTCAGGCCGCACCCTGTTGTCTTCCCTCGACCAGGGGGCAGACGGTCATACACCGCGCGCGTCCGGGCCCCAGATTACCTTGTGAAGTTGTACCTGCACCCGAACGTCGAGGCGGTCCTCCAGGACCCAGCGGGCCAGCGTGGCCGGTTCCAGTCGGCCCCATACGGCAGAAAGAAGTGGGGGAACGGAACGGCCCAGGAGTCCATGCCTGGCCATGACCTGGCAGGCGTAGCGATAGTCGTTCCGGTCTGCGAGCACGAATTTTACCTCGTCTCGAGGGCGCAGGTGGGCCAGGTTGTCCCAGATCATTCGGGTTGCCTCCCCGCTGCTGGGACACTTGATATCAAGAATCGTGGTGACCCGGGGGTCCACCCCGGCGGTCGGTCGGGCACCGTTGGTTTCCAGCAACACCTCGAGGCCCTCGTCGCACAGGCGACGAAGCAGCGTGAGGGCGCCGGGCTGGAGGAGGGGTTCACCTCCGGTCACCTCCACCAGGGAGCACCCATACTGGACGGCCTCCGCCACCAGACCGTCCACCGTGCGTTCATCGCCCCCTTCGTAAGCTTCCTTGGTGTCGCACCAGGCACACCTCAGGTTGCAGCCGGTCAGACGAATGAAGACACATCGGCGGCCGGCGTGGCTCGATTCACCCTGAAGGCTGTGGAAGACTTCATGAACCCGCAATGTCGTGGTCATCGGTGCGCTCCATGTCTTGCCGCCGTTGTGCCTGCTCCCGGCGGAGTCTGGCCAGGGCCTTGGCCACCTGGTTCGCACGACGCCGTGGCACAGGCTTGAAGTCTTCCGCCGGGACGATCCGTCGGGCAAAGACGAGGTATCCGGTGTGTCCGATCATCCGGTCCTCGGGGCGCAGTCGCTGGGCGTTCACCTTGTACTGTCGCACGAACGTTTCCAACACTTCGATGTCCACGTAGGGGGCCTGGGTGAAAGCATCGAGGAGTTGGGAAACTTGATTGGTGGTGGGGACAAGCACACCCAGAACCGCTCCGGGCGCCAGTGCCTCGGTCATGCGGTCCAGAACGCGGGGAGGCTCCCGAACGTCGAGGAAGCCGGCGTCCACGTTCCGTTCGTCCACACCTTCCACCTCCAGGTCCCGTACCTTGAGCACAACCCGTTCCATCATGCCGGCCCGACGCAGGTTGTATGCAGCGCGTTCCGAGAAGGCTGCTTCCCGTTCGTAGGAGTAGACCATTCCGGACGGCCCCACAGCCCAGGCAAGTGCGGTGGTCAGTGACCCGGAGCCGGTGCCGCATTCGAGCACGCGCGATCCATGGCCGACGCCCAGTTTGACCAGAATCGTGCCGATGTCCTTGGGATAGATGATTTGAGTCCGCCGTTTCAGGCTCAAGATGTGGTCTTGCAAGGTCATGGGGAGGACATACACGGGGCGCTCGAGGTTGGTGTGTACGGCGTGACCGTAGGGCAGCCCCACCACGGAGGCCATGGAGACCTCGCCGAAATGGGTTCCCTTCTTGCCCTCCCCTGCTCGAGCGGGAATTCGGCGGCCATCTTCGGTGAACAGGATGACCATGTCCCCGGGCCGGATGGTGTTTTCCGGTGCCCGGGGAGCGGGGGCATGGTCGGAGCGGGCGGTATCCGGCGCGGAGGAAGACAAGGGCGGCGTTTCCTGCTCGGTTTTCCGGTCGATGTCACACACGAATCGTCCCTCATTCGTTCGACGCCGGGTTCGGAGCGGAACAGCCGGGGAGGATGATACGAGATCACATCGTTCCGGCCTTCGTGGTTCGAAGCCGCCCCCGGGCGTTGGTTGGACGGGCGTCAGCGTTCGTAGGTGTCCAGGATAAGCTTGTGGCGCTGTTTGTCTACCGTAATCAGGAAATACCGGAGGAGATCCCGGCCGATCACCACCTGGGGGACGAAGGTGCCGAGGTTGTCCATTTCTGCGGCAAGGAAAAAATCTCCCGAGGATGCCATGGGGGTGCCGCCGATGGCCTCGCGCGCTCCGCCGCTGAGGAACACGTTTCCGCCAAACGTGATTTCGGTGAAGGAGACGAAAATTGCCTTGTGATACCCGGTGAGTCCCTTGCTTTGGACCGTTTTCGTGGTGTTGACCACGCCCAGCTTGAGCCCGGAGGCGAAGTCGAGATTGAGAAGCGTGTTTTCCGATTCGGTGGCAAGGGCGGCCTTGACCTTGACTTCCTGGCCGGTGGTACGATTGCGGACCGCTGCATCGGTGACGACGAGGTGGTCGAACTGGTAGTACTGCTGGATCCAGGAATCCCCGGACGGCCTGGGCATGGGATGATCAGGCGGGTACATGGTGAGGAGTTCGTTCTTCCTGTCGAGCCGGTACGAATACCCGGGAAGCAGGTCGGAGCCGATGACAGCCACGATGTCGGGGGTGTCGAGTTCGTCGACGACCTGAGCGGAGACGTCCTCGAGAACGAGGTTTCCGAGCGCCACGGAGTCCAGCTTGATGGTCTCCGTGTCGACCATGCCGTCGCCGCCGATGCCTCGCACGACCGGCCCCGGGACGCCAGCAGGCTCGAGGGCCAGGTCGATTACCGCGGGTCGGGACAGGAGCAACCCGCTCCGACCGATGGCAAAGCGGGCAAGCACCTTGTACCCGTTGATTTTGATGGAAACGTTGTAGTAGTCGGTGAGCCGGGCGCGAACGATTTCCCCTTCCCCGGCCACGATGCGCCCGAACGCTCTGCCATGAGTCTGGTTGTAGAGGGCGACCTCGAGGGCTGCGGCTTCCTCGTTCCCCGGGTATCGCGCCCGGTAGGCCCGCAAGATTTTCAACTGCTCCTCGTGGGAAGAGGTAAGCTCGATGAGCGACCGGGCGATTCGCCACTCGGGCGACTGTTCGTCGAACGCGCTCAGCAAAATCTGGCGTGCGTCCTCGGTGTCGCCTCGAGCCGCGAGGATGTACGCCAGCCACCAGGCGGAATCGGTGGTGGGCACCTGCTGCCAGGCGGAGTAGAAGCAACTGGCTGCTTCCTGGAAGAGGCCGAGGCCGAAACATGCGTGGCCCAGCAGTTCCAGGTTGGCCGGGTTTTGGGGGTCGAGCAACCGGAGGCGTTGGGCTTCCTCGTATGCCACAGGATACTCGCGGGCATCGAGCAGGGCCTGAACCAGCTTGCGCTGGACATCCGGGTCGTCCGGGTTGGCTTCTCGGTCCGCCAGGGCGATGCGAACCGCGGGGTCGTATCCCTGGACGGTGGCGCCGGGTGTCTGGGAGTCCTGCTTGACCTGGGTTCTGGCGCACGAGACACCTGCGAACAGGGCGAGCAGGATGATGGCGGTGTAGAGCCCCTCGAGTCTCTGTGACAGGGAGTGGGTTGGAGTGGCGCGGCATCCCCGTGCCGCCTGTGGGCCTGTCCGGCTCTCTGCTGAGTTCATGACGGCTTCCTCTCGTCAGTCCTGGAACGAATGTCTCGAGCACCGGCGTGTGGAGGCAGGCCGGGTGCCGGGATGTCGAGAACAGTATAGCGAATGGGAGGCGGAACGTTCATGAAAACTCCCTTCGCTGGACGAGGAACTCACGGGTGCCTGGAGTTGGAACCGCGGATGTCCGGGAGCCTGGGCAGGCGATAGGCGAGGAAATGAATGAGGAGATGGAGGGCTCGAGCGATCAGGCTGATGATGAGCAGCGCGACCAGGGCCGGGAGGTCGATCTGGTGGTTGGGACTGAACTGGATGGGGGGGAGGTGGGTTTGCAGCTCGGTGAGGGCGCGAAAGCCGTGGTATTCCGAGAAATGGAAAGGGACGCTGAGGTCCCGGTATCCAAGCAGTTGTGCCATGAACCGGATTGCGAGGAGAAGGCAGGCAGCGAGATAGACATAGTCGACGGCCTTGTGTATCCCGGCGGCGATACGAAGGCGGTCCGAGACTGGAGTGGGTCTGGAAAAGAGTGCCTTTCGTGCGGCGCGGGCCTGACGCCAGCGGGCGCGCCGCCGCCTCAAGGTCTCCAGCCGCAGGCTCCGACGGAGTCTGGGCGCAGGGTCGTCCGGGCGCATGGCCAGCCCTCATGAGGGGAAGGGGGTGAGGCGAAGTGGACGGAGCGGGATATTATGGGTGCGCGTCACGCCTCCGTTTTGCCACTTCCTCCTCGATGTAGCGCACGTAAGCCTCGCTCGGGGTGCCTGGAAGGAACAATTCGCCCACTCCCGCCGCCTTGAGTTTTTCCACGTCTTCGTCCGGGATGATCCCCCCGCCGAAGAGCAAGATGTGCTCACAGCCCATCTCCTTCATGAGCTTGAGCGTCTCGGTGAACAGGACCATGTGGGCGCCGGAAAGCACCGACAGTCCAATGGCATCGACGTCTTCCTGGATTGCTGCGTTCACAATCATTTTCGGCGTCTGTCGGAGTCCGGCGTAGATCACTTCCATGCCCGCATCCCGCAGGGTCGCGGCCACCACCTTGATCCCTCGATCGTGCCCGTCGAGGCCGGGTTTGGCCAGGAGCACGCGAATCTTGCGTTCAGGCTGACTGCTTGATGCCATGGTTCCTTCCTGTCCTACATTCAGAAGGTTCAAAAAGCATAGGTCTCCCGGTATTCACCAAACTCCTCACGGAGCACGTCCATCTGCTCCTGGAGCGTGGCATAGCACCGGCTGCACTCGATGAAGTGCGGCATGGTGTTGGTACCGTCTCGAGCCGCCCGACGCAGGCCGTCGAGTGCCTTGCGTACGGCCGCGTTGTCCCGGCGCGCCCGAAGCGCGCGGATACGCTCTCGCTGCTTGATCTCGACCTCCTCGGGAATCTTGAGGATTTCGATGGGCTCGGTCTCCTCTTCCACGTACTCGTTCACACCCACGACGATCCGGCGCTTCTGTTCCACTTCGAGCTGGTATCGATAGGCCGCGGCAGCGATTTCCTTCTGGAAGAATCCTTGCTCGATCGCGGGAATGACCCCGCCGAGTTCCTCGATTTTCTCGAAATACTTTTCGGCCTCTTCTTCCATCCGGTCTGTGAGCGCCTCAACAAAGTAGGAGCCGCCCAGTGGATCGATGGTGTGCGGCACACCGCTCTCGTGGGCGATGATCTGCTGCGTCCGGAGGGCAATCTTGACCGCTTTCTCGGTTGGGAGGGCCAGGGTTTCGTCCATCGAGTTGGTGTGAAGGCTCTGAGTGCCGCCCAGAACGGCGGAAAGGGCCTGCAGCGCGGTCCGGACGATGTTGTTTTCGGGCTGCTGGGCTGTGAGTGAGCACCCCGCCGTTTGGGTGTGGAACTTCATCAACCACGATCGAGGGGACTTCGCCCCGTATCGCTCGCGCAGTCGTCTGGCCCAGATACGCCTTGCCGCCCGATACTTGGCAATCTCCTCGAAAAAGTTGGAGTGAGCGTTGAAAAACAGGGAAAGGCGCGGAGCAAAGGCGTCGATGTCCAGCCCACGCTCGAGGCACGCCTCGATGTAGGCGAAACCGTCGGCGAGGGTGAATGCAAGCTCCTGAACCGCGGTGGACCCCGCCTCCCGGATGTGGTACCCCGAGATGGAAATCGTGTTCCACAGCGGCAGGTGCTCCGTGCAGTATTCGATCAGGTCCGTGATCAACCTCACCGACTCCCTCGGCGGAAAGATGTACTCTTTCTGCGCGATGTACTCTTTCAAGATGTCGTTCTGCAGCGTCCCTCGAAGCTTGTGCGATGGCACCCCCTGCTTTTCCGCCACGGAAATGTAGAACGCAAGAAGAATGGACGCCGTGGAGTTGATGGTCATGGAGGTGGAGACCCGGTCCAGGGGAATCCCGTCGAACAGGCGTTCCATGTCCTCCAGGCTCGAGATGGCCACCCCGCACTTGCCGACTTCCCCCAGAGACCAGTCGGAATCGGAGTCGTAACCCATCAGTGTGGGCATGTCGAAGGCGGTGGACAGCCCGGTCTGTCCCTTTTCAAGGAGATACTTGAATCGCCTGTTCGTGTCCTCCGGGGT
This sequence comes from uncultured Gammaproteobacteria bacterium, assembly GCA_964418585.1. Classification (GTDB taxonomy): domain Bacteria; phylum Myxococcota_A; class UBA796; order JAJRTE01; family JAJRTE01; genus JAJRTE01. The sequence goes on from CAYQMG010000205.1 coordinate 43,378, forward strand.
GCCAAACCCGGCGAACATCCGCATGGTCCAAAGCTTCCCCCGGTACATGTTCGACTGGACGCCTCGAGTGAACGGATACTCTCCTGGAAGCCCGAGTTGGTCCAGGTAACGTTCCAGACCCTGTTCGCTCAAATCGTTCGGGTCGGGAAGACCGAGCAGGTCTGTCTCGAGCCCGGACAGGTTGGTCGTCGTTTCGTTCCCGGGGCGTCGAGGGGATGTTTTGACCCGTTGCTGCCAGCGCGAGACAGACGTGGTGTACCGAGACCACACGTCCTCTTCGGTTGCTGCCGTGCCCTGTGCCCGGGATACTTCTCCCTCATGCCGACTCATGTCTGCCATGGTTCGACTCCCTTTCAGATCCATGAAAACCACGCCGGACACCGGTGTGGCAAGGGCTACATCATAGGTGGTGCACGCAAGAGATGTCAAGCGCGGACGGCAGGGTAGGTCCGCTCACCACACGGCATATCGCCCCGGTCAACCGGGAGGACATCCGGACTCAACCGTGGACCGGGAGCTTCCGGCCGGTGTGCTCCAGGGCCCTCATCGGTCCAAGCCGTTCCAGGCGTCTCAATTCCTCCTCGTTTCGAACCAGCAAGGCTCCGGCAAACCCCAGCGCGTTGATGGAAACGCCTTCAAAGCATTCGCGAGTGCGAGGCACCATCATGATCCAGTCACGGGTGCAGAGCAGATTGTAAGGGGCCGTGGCCGTGGGGGGCAAAGGATCTCGGTCCGGAAGGGTTTCCTCGTCGAGAGGGTCCGGAACGAAATGCTCGAGACCCAGTCCGGTGAGCATCGCGCGGTAGACCGCATGAACCCGGTGGGCGTCCTCCACCAGATCCGCGCCCAGAGGACACGCAAAGCGCACCACCTGGTGCTCGAACGGGAGTTCCGGGATGCGACAGGGTGCCTCCGACAGGGCAAGGCGGTCCAGCATCGGAGAAATGGGCAGGTCAAGACCGCCGGAATCCGCCCTGGCCGGAAACGAGTGTGCCCGGCGAGGACGATCCTTCGGCGTCAGTTCAGACGCCGCCACCATCTGCAGGTGCTTGTGCCGTTGGCTCGCGCCTGCCACGACCCCCGCGTTGTAAAAAACCAACCCTGGATACTCCGCAAGACACGTACACAGTGCCCGGAAGTCCGCCACATCCAGCGGCTCCCGCTGGTGCTGAAACCCTCGAGTCACCATCAACACGTGGTGCGGCACCACATTGTACTTGTTCAGCAAACAGACGTGGGTCTCCCCCAGGTCCACCACGAACATGTCCGGTTCATAGGGCAGGAACGGGTTCGCCGGAGTCCGGCTCCGAAAAATGTCCGGGTGCTCGCGCTCGGCCCGCTTGCGCTCCAGGCTCGCCACCACGCGCACGTGAAAACGGACCCCTCGATCCTCCACCGTGACCGCACGGGTGGGAATCGACACCAGCGCTCCACGCCGCTTGGCCCGCTCCGTGGCATCGAGAACACGTTGCCACAAGGTGCCAGGCTCCAACAATTCCCTGATTTCGTTCATGGTTTCCTTTGCCTCACCAACGCACACCCGCTCCAGGACCAGGGGCGACCCCGCCCCGCCCGCCTTTCCCGACCGCGTTCGGGAGGCCATGCATTGCAGGAATGGCCGCCTGAAGGTACGATATCGCCACGAGGTTTCCCAGGCAAGCAGTTGCAGTTCCCGGTATGCGGAGGTTGAAACATGTCGGTCAGGTGGTTTGGTGCGTTGTTGGTGGCTGTGGGCACGTCGCTCTTGGTGGCCGGGTGCCCTGACGTGGAGGAGGATGACGACTCGACCTCCTCGAACCCAGAACCCTCTCCGTCGCCGATAACCGCCACCTGGGTGCCCACACCTTCGCCCCTGCCGACCACGCCCACGCCGTTCCCTCCGACTCCCCGGCCTCCCACGCCTTCCCCCGTTCCGGCCACGACGCCGACGCCCCTGTCCACGCCAGAACCTTGCGTCCTGACCTGGTCTCCTGCTTCGGTCACGTTTGAGACCGTCCAACCCGGAGAGGTCCGCACGGCTCAAGCCACCCTCGAGGCGGTGGCCGGAAGCGATTGCGTGGTCGAGGTTCTCGGCCTGTTCGGGGTCGATTCCGGCGAGTTCGCTTTTTCCACGGAGTCCGAGTTGCCCTTTGTTCTCGAACCCGGCTTGCCCGGGGTCACGGTCGAGGTCTCTTTCCAACCGGATACGCCCGGGGATTTCGAATCCAGCCTGGAGGCCCGCGGGACCTGGGGGGCTGTCCCCTTGTCGCTTCTGGGCCAGTGCGCCTGGGCGGATCAGGACGGGGACGGCATTCCCGACCGGGATGACAACTGCCCGGACGATGCGAACGCGGGTCAGGAGGACGCGGACGGGGACGGGAAGGGGGACGAGTGCGACCCATGCCCGTGGGATTCGGCGAACGACGCGGATGGAGACGGAGTGTGTGGCGACGTGGACAACTGCCCGGACGATGCGAACGCGGGTCAGGAGGACGCGGACGGAGACGGGAAGGGGGACGAGTGCGACCCATGCCCGTGGGATTCGGCGAACGACGGGGATGAAGACGGAGTATGTGGCGACGTGGACAACTGCCCGGACGATGCGAACGCG
>CAYQMG010000206.1:0-27363 GCA_964418585.1 uncultured Gammaproteobacteria bacterium
CGATCCAGTTCAAGGTGGTCATTGAAAAGGGGGCGAAGATCCGCAACAGCGTGGTCCGGGGGCCCGCGATCATCGGCAGCGGCACGTCGGTGGAAAATTCCTACGTGGGTCCCTTCACGAGCATCGACGCCAACTGCCGGCTCGAGAACGTGGAGATCCAGCACAGCATCGTCTGCGAGAGCACCACGATCGCGGACCGTCCCGGCCGGGGTCCCTTCCGGATCGAGGACAGCCTGATCGGCAAGAACGTGGAGATCGTGCGGACGGAGCAGAAACCGAAGGCGCACCGCTTCCTCCTCGGAGATTCGAGCAAGGTGGGCTTGCTATGAAAATCCTGGTGACCGGGGGGGCGGGGTTCATTGGCTCGCACCTGTGCCGAAGGCTGTTGGCTGACGGACATGATGTTGTGTGTCTGGACAATTTATTTACCGGGTCACGTGACAACATCGAGGACCTTCTGGCGCATCCTCGATTCGAGTTCGTGGAGCACGACATCATCGCCCCGTACTACCCGGAACACGTGGATCAAGTTTACAATCTCGCCTGTCCAGCGTCTCCGCCGCATTACCAGTACAACGCGATCCGGACGGTGAAGGCCAACACCATTGGGATGATCAACATGTTGGGTCTGGCCAAGCGGCTGGGTGCGCGGATTTTGCAGGCGTCCACGTCGGAGGTGTACGGAGATCCGGAGCAGCATCCGCAGACCGAGACTTACCGAGGGAATGTCAATCCCATTGGGATTCGTGCATGTTACGACGAGGGGAAGCGGGTGGCCGAGACGCTCTGTTTCGATTATCACCGGCAGAACGGGGTGGACATCCGGGTGGTCCGGATTTTCAACACCTATGGACCGTACATGCATCCGGATGATGGCCGGGTGGTGAGCAACTTCGTGGTGCAGGCGCTCCGGAACGAAGATCTCACCCTGTACGGGGACGGCAGCCAGACGCGTTCGTTCTGCTATGTGGACGACTTGGTGGAGGGGTTGGTGCGGATGATGGGCTGCCCTGATTTCACCGGTCCGGTGAACCTTGGGAATCCGGCCGAGTTCACGGTGCGGGAACTGGCGGACAAGGTGCTGGCGTTGACGGGGTCGCGGTCGAGGATCACGCACCGGCCGTTGCCTTCTGATGATCCGACGCGGAGGCGTCCGGACATCCGCGTGGCACAGGAGCGACTCGGCTGGTCGCCTCGAGTTTCGCTTGATGAAGGACTTGGCCGCACGATTGCCTATTTTCGCCGAAAGCTGCGGCTCGAATGACCGATCTTGCATTTGCTTTTCCTGTGGCCGCGGGCTATACTCTGGCGTGTATCCTGCTCGTGCGCATGCGGTAGCGGTGTGTTCCCTGGAGCTTGCAGATGCAGAGGTCGGCCTCCCAATCGTACCCTGTTCGTGCTCGAATCCTGGGCCTGGTGGCGGTCGCGCTCGTGTCGGGGGTGGGGGTGCCGGGTCGTTCCATCGGCGCGGAGTCCCGGGGGATGGTGGCGTCGTGGCGGTCGCCGGCGGCGTCGGGAGACGCGCGAAGCGAACGTATTCGGGATCTGGGTCTGCGCGATCGACACCTTGTCATAGGCTATCGACCAGGGGTGTGGCAGTCACGCCATGCGGTGCGGGCCAGGTGTGGACTCGAGCAGAGTGTGCGCACATTTCCCGGCATCCATGCCGAGGTTGCCTTTGTGCCTTTCTCCCGCCTGTTCGAGAGGGCTGCCGCGTGTGTGGCTTCGGACCCTCGAGTCGCGTTCGTCGAAACCGACCAGGTGGTGTATCTCGCCCTGAACGATCTGCAGTGGAACTTCGAAAACGTGGGCCAGCGCGGCGGCACCGTGGACGCGGACGTGGACGGCCCCGAAGCGTGGAACCTGTCCAGCGACTGCTCGAGCGTGGTGGTGGCGGTGATAGACACCGGGATAGACATCGAGCACCCGGACCTGGCGGCCAACCTGTGGATCAACCCCGGGGAGGCTGCCGAACGGAGCGCCAACGGCGTGGACGACGACGGGAACGGTCACGTGGATGACTGGGCCGGATGGAACTTCCGCGACGACGACAACGACATCCATGACCACGTGGGCCACGGTACCCACGTGGCCGGGATCATCGGGGCCCAGGGCAACACCGACGTGGCCGTGCAAGGGGTCTGTCACTCGGTTCAACTCATGCCTCTCGTCACCTTCGGGTTCAAAATGGGCCTCACCTCGGACGTGGTGGCTGCCTTCATGTACGCGGTCACCCAGGGCGCCGACATCATCAACGCGAGTTTCGCCGGGGTCCGATCGTCCGCCCTGTTCGAGCGCGCGCTGACCTATGCGGCCGAAATGGGGGTGCTGGTCGTACTTGCGGCCGGGAACGACAGCGTGGACCTGGACGGCGCAGGGGGAGGTGGGAGCGGCGCGGGAGATCTGGTCGTTCCTGACAACGTGTTGGTTGTGGCGGCTACAGATAGATACGACGAGTTGGCGGACTTCTCGAACTATGGACCCGAAAGCGTTCAGGTCGCGGCGCCGGGCTCGAGTATCTACAGCACGTTCCCGCCCGGGACCTATCGGTCGCTCAGCGGCACGTCCATGGCTGTGCCCCACGTGTCGGGCGCAGCAGCCTTGGTGCTTCAGCGGAATCCGTGCATGACCCCGGAGGAGGTCCGGTTGCTCCTCATGGAGAGTTCGGATCGGCTGGAGGGGTTCGAGGCTTGTGTAGGGAGTGGGGGGCGGCTGAATCTGTACCGTGCGTTGCTGGAAACCACGACTTGCGGCGGCTAGACGGGGGGGCGACGCCGCGGAGCGGCCCGTGTCCGTCTCGAGTGGGGATCATTGTCGGGTTTTCGTGGTTTTCAAGAGCTTGTAAACCAGGTCTCGACTGCAACGAAGTTGTTTTGCCGCGGCTGTGATGTTTCCCTCCATGTCGACGGTTTTCCGGAAATATTCTCTTTTCACCTGCAGCAACCATTTGTCGAGTTCTGAGTTCGTCAAGCCGGGAGGGGGGCTTTCTCCAGCCGGCCGTTTTGGTACGGGGACGAGCGTGGGGCGCATCGTGCCGCTCATGGCGTCTTCGAGCAGGTCCAGGTCGATGGAGGCGGGACGGGGGTCGAGCAGGGAGTGGCGGATGAGTTCATTTCGAAACAGGTTTTCCAACTGGGCCACGTTTTGGGGCCAGTCGTATTCGTGGAGGAATCGAATCGCGCGGCGAGTCATGTAATCGTGTGGGGGTAGCCAGGACGCTTCTGTCAACCCGTGGGCCTTGCGTACCGCGGCGATGTATGTTCCCGCAATCTGATCGATGTCCTCTGGACCGCGTTCCCGAAGCGAGGGAATGCGGCACACATTGACGTTGATACGGCGCAGCAGTTCTTCTCGGAACCGACCTTCCTTTGCTTCGGTCTTCAAATCCTTGGTGGTGGCGCAGAACAGGTGGAAGTCCACCTTGCGCTCCACAGTGTCCCCCAGGCGGCAATAGCGCCGTGAGCCACCGAGCGGCTCGAGCAAGGCGGCTTGGATTTCGGGTGGGAGTTCAGCGATTTCGTCGAGGAAGAGGGTTCCGGTCTCGGCCTGTCCGAACAGGCCCGGCGTGTCTTCGTGGGCGCCTGTGAACGCCCCTCGCGCGTGTCCGAACATGAGGGAGGAGAAGAGACTGTGGGGCAGTGCCGCGCAGTTGGCGGCCACGAAAGGACCGCGCCGGCGCATGCCCTGTTCATGGAGTTTGCGGGCGATGAGGGACTTTCCGGTTCCTGTCTCTCCGAGGAAGAGCACGGTGAGGTCGGGGGAACTGGATTTCGCATAGATTTCGAGTCGTCGCCGCAACTCCTTCATGGGAGCGCTACTGCCGAGAAGTCCGAACGGACTGGTCGGCTCCAGGTTCTGGTTGTCCCGCCGAAGCACCGCGTCGAGGATTTCGCGGGTCAAGACTGCGATACGCTCGAGCACCCGGCGTGCACCTGGTTCAGTGAGGCGGCGGGGCGAGGGATGGTCCACGTAGATGAAACCGATGCAGGCGTTGTCGCGGAGAACCGGTTGGCATGCGACGCTCCGCACGTGGCTTGCCCGAAGGCTTCGAATCCCCTGGAGGTTCCTGTCAGCCAGGACATCAGGAGACAGGAACGGCTTGCGGGTCGTTCTCACCTTTTCGAGGATCGTATTCGAGATATGCTTGAGGCTATCGGTCAGGTCTTTGGGGCCCTGAACGATCTGGGGGCGGGTTCCATCATAGAGGAGGACCAGGCCGCGTCCTCCCAGGAGTTCCCCGGCAAGGTGCGCCAGTTCGGCGGCCAGAGCGGTGTCGTTCTCCGCCGCGAGCAGCACCCGCTCGAGCCGGTCCAGCCACGCCATCGGCACCGCAAGCGCAGGGTCCTCGAGTCGGACCCTGTCGGAGGTGGGGGCGTCGGTGGGGGAGGGCGGAGCGGGGTGTTTTTTTCCGGAGAGCCTGGTGTGCGCCTGGGCGACCAGGTCGTGGATACGTTGCACAACCGGGTCCCTGGTCGTGGCCACCAACTCGGCCACCTCGTGATACATCGTGACCACGTCCTGCGGACGACCCGAGGCCAGGGCAACCGCCATTCTGTCGGATTGCACTTCAAGCGCCATGCCATCCTGTCCCGCTTCCCGCACCCGTTCGAGGAGGTCCTTCAACTCGGAATCCGTCATCTCCTGCTTCCCCTGCTTGCAGCGCCATCGAGTCAGGAGCACTTCGTAACCCAGCCTGGTCTGCCGGTCGGAGTCCTCGATCGCCTCGCTGACCTGGTTCAACAAGGTGGCTGCGTGCTCGAGGCGGTTTTGCTCCAGGAGCAGGTCGACCAGGGTAAGCCGGTTTTGCGTGGCGCGGATGGTGTGACCGATGCGTGAGTAGAGCGCGATGGCCCGCTCCAGGTGGTCGGCGGCCTCGCTCTGGTGTCCATGAGCACGGAGCCAAAGGGAGAAGTTGTGGGACGCGGCGGCTTCGCGGATCACGTCGAAGTGCTTCCGGGCCGACGTGAGGAGGGCTTCGTACGCGGTCCGGGCTGTGGTCTCGTCTTGCCCGTGTACGCAGATCTGGGCGAGGCAGTTTTGCAAGGTCAGGGCCAGGTCCGGTTGTTCCAGCGTTTCTGCGACTCGCACCCCTTCCTCGAGGCGCTCCTTCAGGTCAGCGGGAATGGACCTCTTCCGGATGGCCACGGTCGCCTCCAGGTGCAGGCGATCGAGGATGCGGACAGGCGACTCCCGGTTCGGGGGACGGGCCTGCTCGAGCGTTCGGAGCGCGTCCTGGACCTGCCCAGCCTCGAGGTATACCCAGGCCAGTCGGTGGAGGCAGTCGGTGAGCAGGCCGGTATCAGGGTCTGGGCTGGCCTCGAGGGTGGTCACTGCCTTTTCAAGGTCACGGCGCGCCCCGTTCGGGTCACCGAGCAAAACCAGGATTCGCCCGCGTGCCAGCAGGAGCCGCGCCAAGATCGGTGCGGAAAGGTTTTCTCCTTCTGCCTCGAGGGCTCGATCCAGTTCCTTTCGGGCTTCCGGGTAGCGGTGCACTCGTTCCAGTGCCTCGGCGCGGTGCCAGCGTGAGATGAGCGCGCGGGTCCCGTATCCCTCGAGCACCTGGGCCTGGATTCCGTACAGATCGACCAGGGCTTCCCAGTCCTTTTTCTTTGTGGCCTGCTTGATGGCCCGGTCCAGGTAAGGCAGTGCACGGGGAGCAGCGCCTGCGGCCACGAAAAGGCGCGCGATTTCGGCGGGCGGGACCGTGCTTTCCTCCGATACGCTTCGCTCCACGGCCTCGGCCACTGTCAGGTACGTGGCTGCGGCGCGCTCACCCAGGGCGGTCATCACCGCGGGTCGAAGCCACGAGTCTGCAAGTTGGAACAGGACTTCCCTTCCCCGCACCATTCGCGCCATGACGCCGGCACCCACCAGGTTGTGAATCAGGCTTTCCACCCTGTCGCCCGTTTCCCGGCTCTCTTCCAGGACCTGGGCGGCCAGGTCCTCGAGGACTCCGAGTCTGATGGGGACCTCCAGGCATGCAACATGCTCGACCAGTCGCCAGGCCGGTCTCGAGAGGGCTTTTTGAAGGGCGGCCACACGGGCGGAAGCACCTTCTCTCACCCAGACGGACAGGTCCTGGTCCGGATACTCCTCGAAGAAAGAGAGGCATTCGAGCAGATGGCCGGGAGAACCACGGGTGGCGCGGGCCAGTTGTGCGGCGGAATGGCCTCCTGGGCGGGCGCCAGGTCCCAGGCGGTCCTCCACCAGGACCCGCACCGCTTCTTCGTCGAGCGGATCCACCGGAATCTGCGGCCACGCAGCGAGGAGAGACTCGAGCGTCATCGGGTTGAGGTGCCCCGAAGATTTCCGGAGCAGGGGAGTGGTGGTCTTCCCGCCGGCCAGGGGGAGGTGGGTTCCCAGGACCCAGGAAACCCCTCGGGCCGCCTCCGGGTAGGCGAGGAGTCGGGCGATGGCGCGTTGATCCTCGGCGCTCATGTGCTCCACGTCGTCGATCAAGATACGCACATGCGCGTCCTGGGTCGAGTTGAGCTGGACCACGGCGTCGAGGAAGGCCTGGATCGCGTCTGCTCCCTCCGGGTTGGAACGGGGAAGGCCGTCGCCGTCGGCAAGTCGGCCGGACCAGGCCTGGAGGTGACGAATCAGGCAGGAAAGCACACCGCCTGCCTCGTCCGACGTCGGGTCGCTCACCAGGACTACCAGGTGTCCTTCAGATTGCCACCGGTCGTTCAATTCCTCCAGAACTCGAGACAGACCACAGTGGGGAGGTCCAGTGAGCACGACCCAGTTTCGATCACCGGGTTCCCCCGCGGAAATCGCGGCGTCGACCCGGCTGAGCAGCCTGGAGCGACCGGCCAGAAGCGGACGCGGAGCCGTTCCTCGAATTCGGTTCCGGAAACCGTGACCGGTCGGTGACGCCAGTTGCTCGAGCGCGGCCGTTGCATCCGGAGGTCGATCTTTCGGGTGCGGTGCGAGCAGGGCGCGCACAAGGTTGCAGAGGGCCGGTGCGGTCGAGGGCCAGGGAGCAGGAAGGTCCGGCACAGGTGACGCTTCGAGGAAACGAGCGATTTGCTCCACGGTCGAGCCTTCCACCGGGCGAGGCTGACCGGTGATCGCCTCATACAGAAGGGCGCCCACGCTGTAGAGGTCGGAACGTGGTCCGATGGCTTCCCCCCGGAGTGTTTCGGGCGCGGCATACGCCAGCGTGCCGTGCAGCTCGAGATCCTCGAGCACCTTGGTCTCGCGGGCCTGGTCCAGGTCGATCAGGCACCAGCCCATGGGCGATTCGAGAAGGTGCGCAGGCTTGATATCCAGCCTGTGGAGTCCCGCGCGGTGCAGGAACGCGGTCAGCTCGAGCAGGTCCTGGGCACAGGCAACCAGGTCGGCCGGGGTCATCCGACCGACTTTCGAGGTCAGAGGGCGGCCCGGGATCCAGGTTTCGGTGAAATACCAGAGCGGCTTCAGGGAATCGGGGAGCGTGGTCCTCCCCAGGTCATGCGGTCTCGGAATCCGCGGATGACAGGCACGCCGAAGTCGCCGGAATTCGGCAAGCACCGGCTCCCGGTTTCCAAACCACCCCTTGAGGACCAGGCGGACGCTCCGCACCCGGTCCCAAACCCCCAGCACCAGGTGGTCAGAAGCGCTGTCTGATCCTCGGTGGAGTGGCTCCAGCACTTCGTACCGACCGCCCACCAACTCGTGGTAGTCTCCCCCTCGCATGGTTGCTCCTTCCTCAACAACCGTCACTGCCCTCGTTGGATTCAGGGGTTCCATTTTGCCGCCAATGCGGCCGGGACGCAACCGGTACCAGGTCAGCACTCCGAACGATGTGTAGGCGAAAGAAGTATGTGGCCCGTTTCCCAGCGCGACCTGGAAGCAGGACCACATCACGCGGCCATTGGGAGGGGAACAGGTGATCCGGGCCTACTCGGATCCAGGCAGGAGAGACTCTTCGGACCAGGGAGCGTCCTCGAGCAACCCTTCATCGGTGGGTTCCTCCGGGTCCGAGGCGTCCGGTCCGGCACCCGGCGGGTCGTTGTCTCCATCCCCGTCTCCAGGCATGTCCTCCCACCCAAAAATCGGCTCCTCGACCGCACCCGGCTCGTCCTCCCACCAGATGCTCGACCCGGTGAGGTCCTCGAGCCCGCCTGCCTCCTCATCCCCAGGCTGTCCGGACGGTGGTTCCACAACCGGCATGTCCTCCCATCCAAAAACCGAACAGGCGGCACCAGAAGGGCAGAGTGGGACCAAAACCTCCTCCGCTCCCGGGTCCTCACCCGGATCCTCTCCCAGGTCCTCCTGCAGGTTCTCGAAATAGCGTGCGTTCCAGGACCTTCCCGTCGCAGAGTCCTCCCTCGCACCAGGCGCTCCGCTCGCACTCGAACTCGCAAGCGCAGCAATGGAAATCAGTATGGACAGAAAACAGGGATTCCTTTTTGCGAGCATGACACACTCCTCCCGTCACCGCCGGGGGCGGCGCACGTTGCCGTGAGATTGCGGTTGAAGTGCGGCGGGCCCGCTGCACACTGGGCCGGCGCTGGTTGCCCGATCCGGTGGAGAAACCGGGAAGAAATCCTGATGAGTTCCTCACTGGAACCGGAACATTCGGCGTACCGGCGACTCGTCGTTGGGGTATTGAAACCAGTGTGCCAGGTAGGCGTTGAGGCGTCGACTCTCAGGGGGTGCTGCCATAACTCGTTGGAAATAGGGAAGAAGTTCTATGTGCTATCGTGGTCGTATCGGACTGGGGGCGTGGTGCCTGACTGGTATGGTGAGCTATTTTTTGCCGAATTGCCGGCAGAATTCAGCCGCGCTCCTGCCTGCGCCACTCTCGCAAGGTGCGCTCCGAAATGTCGCAGATGTCGCTGACCTGGAGGTGGCGCTTGGAACGGAGTGCCAGGATCTGGTCGGCGCAGTAGGCCTTGAACGCCTGCTGGAATGCTTTCAAGGGGATGGTTCCGGTGCGTTCGAAGTAGGGCTCGAGGGGCCTGTGGTCGGCAAAACAGCGTGCGAGGTCGGCGAGAGGTTGCTCGGAGGTGGGGGACGAAGGTTTTGGGAGTGCCTGGAGGGCGTATTGAGGGAGTTCCTTGGGGGGAACAGGGTTACGGGGGTCGGCGAGTCCTGCGAGGGTGCGATATGCGACGCGGAACAGGTCTCGGAGATTTCCAGGAAGGGGGTGTTTTTGTAGTGCGGAAGTGATCTCCTTGTGGACGGTTTCTGGAATGGGGCGGGGGTGCACCTGGGCTCGAGAGGTTGCGGTGGAGTAGATTTCGCGCCAGAGCCAGGGGATCTCCTCCGGGATTTCGCGGAGGGCGGGGAGGTGGAGTTGGAGGAGGCTGATCCGGTCGAGGAAATCGGGGTCGAGGCGCTCCTTGAGTTTATTGAGTGGCAGGTTGGTGGCGGAGAGGAGTCGGAAGTCGCTTGTCATTGCCTGGTGGTCGCCGAGGCGCTGGTAGGTTTTTTCCTCGAGGACCTTGATGAGGAGCCGTTGGAGGTCGCGGGAGATATCGCCGATTTCGTCGAGGAAGAGGGTGTCGCGGTGGGCCCGAGCGAGGAGTCCGTCGGACGTTTGGGTTGCACCGGTGAAGGCGCCCTTGACGTAGCCGAACAGTTCGGAGCGCATGGTTTCGGGGAGGTACTGGCCGCATGGGACGGCGGGCCAGTTCTTGTCGAGGGTGGCTTTTCGAAATGGGCTGTTGGCCCGGATCCAGGTTGCGAGTGTGGTTTTGCCTGTGCCGCGTTCTCCCAGGATGAGGACTGGGACCTTGACCGCGGCGAAGCGCGCGGCTTCGGCGAAGAGCCGCCGAAGGCGTTCGGACTGGAACCGTTTGGGGTCCCAGACGATGGCCTGGTCGTCGGCGATGGTCCTGGAAGGACGTGCCTGGAGGTAGCGGGTGTAGAAGGTGTCGAGTCCGACATGGAACTGGACCACCGGCGGCCGGGTTCGGCGATGGGCCTTGCGATAGGATTTCACGAGCACGAAGGGTGGGTCGATGAAGCCGGTTTCGCCCATGAGGACCCAGATGGTCTGCATGGAGGGGGTGCCGGGGCTGGTATGGATCACGAGGGTGCGGTCCTGGTACGTTTCACGGATGCCAGGCATGGTCCCTTGGAGGAACGTGAATATCTTGTGGTGGTCGGTTGGGTCGTCCGCTTTCCAGGGGATGGATCGCAGCGTGATGGAGGGGTCCTCGTTCCGGATGGCCGCTCTTGTCTTGCGGAAGGCCTCGAAGTCCTGGTTGTTCTCTTCGCCTGTCGGGGAGCGGTACAAGAGCACCGCAGCGTCCACGCGGCCACGGTAAGGGGAATCCTGGTCGAACAGGAGGGTCAGCGTGGGTCCCGGTTCTCCATGCTGGTCGAAGGGGTCGTTGTTGGTGGCGACCCAGGAGACGAGTACGTACGGTTTTTGGCGGCTGGACGGCTGCAGGCTCATGTGTGGGTCTCCCTTTTTTCAAGTTCTTATCACAGGGTTTCTGGAAGGACAAGGCTGGAGAGAGGGTGTGAATGGGGGCATGGGAAACCAGACTACGGCTGCGGGTCGAGCGTTGTTTCTGAGGTGAATCGATGCTAGGAAAGCCTGGTCACGGGCCGTGACCTGCCTTGGGAGACTCTGGTGTCTCGGATTGGGAGGTTGGCAGTCCGGGAGGAGGGTGCGGAATGGCGCAACAGGGGCTCGACACAGGGAAAAAAGGAGAACAATTCGACACGGGTGGGGTCCTGGCAATCTCTGCAGGCCACTTTGTGCATGATGTCTACTCGAGTTTCTTGCCTCCCTTGCTGCCCCTTCTCATTGCGAAGTTGTCCATGAGCTTGACCGCGGCCAGCATGCTCGCAACGGCCATGCAACTCCCGTCTCTTGGGAATCCGTGGCTTGGCGCATGGTTGGAGCGTCGAGGGCTGCAGCACCTCCTGGTGTTCGCTCCCGGTGCGACCGCGGTGGCCATGTGCCTGCTCGGGCTCGCCCCCGGGTATGCCTGGGTGGTGCTGCTGCTGGTACTGGCCGGCGTGAGCGTCGCCTTGTGGCACGTGCCGGCGCCGGTGGCCGTGGGAGAACTGTCCGGGAACCAGGTAGGCCGGGGCATGGGCTTCTTCATGACCGGCGGGGAGCTGGCTCGAGCCGTGGGGCCGATGGTCGCCGTCGGATCCGTCGCCTGGCTGGGTCTCGAGGGCTACTACCCGGTGATGGCGGGGGGCCTGGCGGCATCGGCCTGGCTCTGGCTGCGCCTGAGACGGCGTGCGCTGCCGGCAGGTCGGCGTGCCGGGGCGACGCCGGGAAGTGCCTGGCGCGAGGTACGGCACGTGATGCTTCCTCTGACCGCGGTGCTGGTGGCTCGAGCATTCATGCATGCGGCCATGAGCACGTTTCTGCCTACCTTTCTGGAACAGGAGACCGGCAACCTGTGGCTGGCAGGCGCCGGGTTGACCTTGCTGGAAGCCTTCGGCGTCGTGGGCGTGTTCACGGCCGGTGCGGCGAGCGATCGGTGGGGTCGGAAAGAGGTGATCCGGGTCTCGATCCTGGGCGCTCCCCTGGGAATCCTCCTGTTCGTCTGCTGCGGGGGCTGGATCCGCGTGATCGCCCTCGCCCTGGTGGGGTTCCTCCTGCTCTCGAGCATGCCGGCCATGCTGGCCATGGTGCAGGAGCACGCCCCTAACCACCGGGCGGCAGCCAACGGCTACTTTATCATGATCTCCTCGCTGACCCGGTCGCTCGTGGTCATTCCAGTGGGCATGATCGGCGATACGTTCGGGCTCGAGGCCGCCTACGTGGCCGGGGCGGCGGTCGGATTGCTCGCCTGGCCGTTCCTGGCCCGACTGCCCGACACGCCGTCGCGAGCCTGACCAGGCTCCTACGGTGGAAAAGAGCGCGCGACCGGAATCGTGTGAGTGGGTGAACGCACGGCGCACTCACCCTGGTGGGTCGTCATGGGACAGGACGGGCGTGGTCGTTCAGGCGGGGCTCGGTCGCACCGGGCGGCTACGGGGACCCGGTGCCGATGGCGAACACCTCGGACAGCTTCATGGCCTGGGTGGCGTCTCCATCCACCTCGATGTCCCCTTCCAGCAAGTACTTCATGAAAATCTGGGGACGTGCAGCAGCGTCCGCCTCGATCATTTCTGCCAGGGCCTCGGTGGTCACATCGATCGTGCACTTCACGTCCTCCCGTACCCCCGGCTTGCACGACGGCGGATCGGTGGTCGTGTCCACGGTCCAGTGGCCGCCTCCCTCGCCCTTCACGTTGAACTGAATCACCAGGCCAAGTTGCGCCGCTCGCTCCGGCTGTTCGGCCAGCCCTCGAGGCACCCGTTGATCGAAGAGTTCGGTTGGTGTCACCGCCATCAGTCGTGTTCTCCTGTTTTTCGACTTCCTGAATCGGACGCGACGTCTCCCCGCGTCATGGTCGCCTGCTGTGTAGCACGCCCGCACAAAGCCTGTCAAGGGGATGGAACCCGGGAGTCCGTCACGGGTTCGTCGCCCGCTGGAGGAAAACGCCTCGTCCTGCGCATGGTACGTGGCACCTCCCTCCCCATGTCAGGGTGACAGCGTGCCCTTCTCTGAAACATCGTCACGCGCCCTGCTCCAGCCGACAAATCTCTCCCCCCGGCTCGCACCAGGGCAGGTCCGTCGTATCCAGGATGGCCCCCTCCGGGTCCTCGAGGCGGAACCAGAAGAGGTGACCGACCGGGAGGTCGGCGCACGAGAACACGGATGCGCCCGGCTCGAGCGAGACTGGAGGGAACATGACGTTGAGTTCTCCGTCGACTGGGAAGACCTGCACGATCTCTCCGAACGCATCGTCGAGCGTCACGGTGAGCGTGGCGGTATCTGTTTCGTGCAGAGGCAGGGTCATCTCGACCACCTCCCCCGGCTCGAGGGCGATCTCGGTGGGATGGAGCGATTCGAACACGGTGACCCCTCCTGCTTCGTTCCAGTAGAACACTCCTGACACCTCGCGGCCTTCCCCGGCCGGCACCTCCAGGTCGGAGATGACGATGACATCATCGTCGGTACCGGTCTCCTGGGAGGAGGGAAAGATCTGCTCCACCGTCTCCATGTCGCTCCCTTCGACCCGGATCCTCCCCACCATGCCCCCGGCACTCAAGTCGTGGATTTCGACGCCGTCCTGGCGGGCTACCAGGGGGGCCGGGGCCTGAGCAGTGCCGGGGAGTGCGATGGTGAGCGCGATCCGGGCGGGCGGTCTGGAACCGTTGCAAGCGATGAATCCGGCGGTGAGGAGGAGCAAGCAACTTCCCCCAGCCCGGGACACCATGATCCGTGTGCGCGAACGCTGGGGAGGACGGACGCGATCTCCACCATCGGGTCGGTGCATGGGTTGGTTCCTCCTGTCCATGAGATTCCGGGTAGCCCCGGGGGCGGCCAGGCACTGCCCCGGTCCGGGGGCGTGCCCGTGCCTCTACTTCCTGATGAGTTCAATCTCGATCTGCAGAATGCCGGGCCGAGGTTCCACTTCCACCTGGGCGCCGGGTTGGTCTGGAAGCCCGGCCCCTCCCCCGTTTCCGGCTGTGTCCAGGCATGCGGCTCCACCCGATACCTCCGATTCTCCTGAACCTTCAGCCACGGTCGGCGCCTCTTCCTTCTCGAGCATGCGAAGAAGTTCCTCATAGTCGATGGGGTCAGCCCGACCCGGGTCCTGGAAAGACGCCGGTCCTGCAAGCTCGGCCTGGTAGGTCTCCCACAATGGATAGGGCGCCGGCTCGATCTCCGTTCCCTGGTCGGTCCACCGGATACACGAGCCAGGTCCCACCACCTGGCCGTGCGCCTCGGCGTCCCCAGTCGCGACACAGATACGGGGCCGCCGCTCCACCAGGTCTGCCACGAGTGCTCCAGGTCCCATGCGGACGGCCACCGGGTCCCCGACAGGTGCGTCGACGAGTAGGTATGCCGGAGCATTCGGCACGGTGATGGAGACCCGGCCGGCCAGGACCAGCGTCCAGGCGGGCTCGTCCACCGGGCCACCGGCACCCGGGGTGCTCGAGGATACGTGTTCATGCTCCCCCCGCTTCGGGAGCGTGTCCTCCGGGCGAGGCGGGGCCAGTCGGAATCGTCCGGGCGCTTGAGCAGAGACAGCCACGGGCGGTTCCGGGATGACGGCCACGCGGGTGGAGTGAGCGTTCTGGGGCTGGGCGAGGAGCGGACGGGAACCGAAGACGGGTGTGCAAAGCAAGAGGCAGGTGAGCGCGATTCGGACCATGTCAATACGATCCTCCAACGATGAGTTCGACCGCGAGCCTGTCGTAGTCGAACAGGGCCACGGTGGAACGGTGTCGAGTCATGCGGCCGGTGAGTTCCACGCGCCACGAGGAGCCGACGCGGTGTGACAGGGCGGTTGCCAGGGTCATGACGCGGTCGGTACGCAGGGTGTTCCAGGGTTCGTATTCTCCGGAGTGGAGGTAGGATCGATGGGTGAGCCGTGCGGTTCCCGCCAGGTCGATTCCGGCCGGAGCTTGCCAGGAGCAGCCCAGGAACAGACCTGGAGCGCGGTAGTCGTAGGCATCGATCCAGGCTTGCTTTGCGGTCAACGAGGCGGCGGCATAGAGTTTTACACGACCGCCCTGGAGGAAACGGTGGAAGCCGGTCTCCAGGCCTTCGGCCGGGCCGACGCGGCGGATATCCCGGTAACCCTCCCAAGCGTGGTGCGCCTCCAGATAGACCTGCGTGTCCTCGTTTGGGGACAGGGTCCACCGAAGGAGACCGGCATGCGTCTCGGAGAAGACATAGCGTTCGGGCTCTTCCACCCGCGGACCTCCGTCGAAAGTCATGACGGCGCCCCGGTAACGAACCAGGAGGTCCTGACGGAGGGGGGCGTGAGCCAGGGTGACTCGGTACCGGACAAGGACCCGGCCCCAGGTCGAGTCGAAGTCATCGGCCTGGTCGTCGGCCAGGTACGCGGTGCGGGAAAATGCGAGGTCGCCCCCCAGGGCGTGTCGACCGGCCCGCACCGGGGTGGCGCCCGCAGTGACCGTGAGGGTTGCATAGGTTGCAGCAGCCCCTCCACCGGTTTCGAGGCCGTCCCCGGCGGGGGACTCTGCGAGCGAGGCATCCGGGAGGAGGGGTTGGGACGGGTCGTAAATCGGGTTGGTGTCGAACCCCACTCCTGCCCGGAGCAGGGCGTGGGTCGGAGGGTCGGGCGAGAGTCTTTGGAGGAGCCGGCGTTCCAGGGCATGGACAAGGGGCGCGGCAGGGTCTGAGGCAGGCAGCGTCTCCCTGGTCCGGGCGATCTGATCCAGTGCTCCGGTGACATCGCCGCTCTGGTACCTGTCCCAGGCCGAGGCCACCCCGGCTTCAGTGCAAGCGGCCCCGTCCAGGGTGCACGCGGTGCGGAACGCCTCTGCAGCTTCCCGGTATGCCTCCATTTCCCAGAGAATGCTTCCCAGACGTACCCACAACAGGGGGTCGTCCGGGGCCTGCGTCGCTGCGATCCGGGTTTCTCGAGCCGCAACCGCCAGGTTGCCGGACGCCAAGGCGACCTGTCCCATCAGGGCGTGGACGGTCGAGTCGTCCGGGTATCGTCTTGCCAGAGGTGCGAGTATCCTGAGTGCCCTGGACCGTTCTCCCAACGCCAGGAAGGCGCGCGCCAGGAGCAGGGACGTATCGCGCGCATCCTCTCCTTTTTCGTGCTCGAGGAGTTGGGTCAGGCGGGATACCGCGTCCTCGGGCCGCCCGTTTTCCAGGTCATTCACGGCCTGAAGACGAACGAAAGTCCGGCCGAGATCGACCGGGTCCACCTCGAGCTGCGAAGCCGTCGCCTGGGCCGGAAAGGGCCACGGGCACGCGAGCAGGAACCCGAACAGGCACACGAACGCAGTCCTTCCCACGTGGCAGAGGGGTGAGTTCGGTCTGGCGCTGCGCGATTCCATGTTGTTTCTCGGTCTGCGTCGGCCGGGTGTGCCCTGAAACCGCGGCCCGAGCCGGGTTTCGACCCACCCGCGTGCGTGTCGCGGGCCTGGTCGGCCCGTTCCCGGCGGTCTCTGGAGATTGTCAGGCTCCCTCGTATGGCGGTTCGATCCCCAGCCTGAGCGCCTCCTCGTTCAAGACGTTTTTCAAGTGGGCCTCGTCAATTCGGAGTACGTACCGTTTGCCGTCGATGAACAGGGTAGGCGTGGCCTTCACCCCGGCCTGGAGTCCTTCGATCTTCTCATTTTCGATTAGCTTGAGAATGGCCTCGTCCTCCAGGTCGGCCTTGAACTGTGCCATGTCGAGTTGCAACGACTCGGCGTAGCCCAGCAAGTCCTTTTTCTGCTGACGTTCCCGGTCCTGGAACAGGAGTGTGTACATTTCCCAGAAGCGTCCCTGGCGGTGCGCCGCTTCAGCGGCTCGAGACGAAAGCACGCTGCCCCGGTGCTTTTTGAGTGGGAAGTGCTTGAACACGTGGCGTACCTTGCCTCCTGAAGCGTCGACCAGTGCCTTGAACGTGGGAGCATGCTTCTGGCAGTAGGGGCACTTGAACTCGGCGAACTCCACGATCACGATAGGGGCGTCCGGGTTGCCATAGGTGGGACGGCCCTCCACATGGAGGTTGTAGGTCCTGGGCGGATTGGCGAACTTGGCCCGCTCCTCGAGGAACCCTTTCAGGTCGGACGCCGGCACGCCCTTGCTCACCAGGTAGGCGCAAAAGTCGGCGATCCGGACCGCAATCGGGTCCGGGTCCGGTGCTCGAACACATGAGGCGAGCGTATCGATACAGGTACCGTACCCGAACGTTTCGGCGAGCGTGGCGGCCAGGTCTTGTTTCTGGCCGGCCGAGAGTGCAGCAGCCCGCGGGAGGCGTTCCCAGGGGATCTCGAGGTTTTCTTGTGCCTGGACGAGCACGCCTGCAAGCAGGGCGGCGAGGCAGCCCGGCACGAAACGGGAGAGCGGGACGGTGCGGCGGCCGCCTTGTCCGTGTGGCGTGGTGCGTTGCATTCGGTATCCTCCTCAACGTTGTACTTCCGGGCACGCAGAGTGCCGGGGTGCTTCGGCCCTTTCCGTATCATGTCCTGTTCGGGGATTCGGTCCTGTTTCTGCGGAGCCGTCCCTCCAGGGACCAGGCGCCGCGGTCGAATGCGAGCACCCAGATCCCCCACCCGAGCCAGATGATGTCCCAGTAGAGGGTCCACCGCGACATCTTGTGCGCTGCTGGATCGGTGTCGAAGCAGCCACAACTGATGTCCAGGCCTCGAGCCATGGCCTGTGAGATGGCCACGATGAAGACCAGGAGCAGGGCATTCACGATCAAGACGGCGGCTCGAGTCCACCAGCCGACGAGCAGGAGCACGCCGACGACCATCTCGAGCCAGGGCAGAACGATGGCCAGGGCGTCGATGGCCTGGTACGGGAGCAGGCGGTAGTTGGCGATGTTCTGGGCAAATGCAGCAGGGGAGCCGATTTTGTCCAGGCTGGCCACGATGAACACGGCCCCGAGGGCGGCGCGGAGGAGGGCCGCCAGCAAGGGGTGGGTGATCAGTCGGCGTGCGATTCCAGCTTGCATGAGACTCTCCCGGCAAGGGTGACTCTGTTACTGGTTGAACAGCGGGTCCAGTGTCTGGGGACGCTCACCTTCGAAGGCTCCCCCGGCCTTCAGCCACTCGAGAAGACCGCCCTCGAGGTAGGTGACCCCTTCGGCTCCGGCCAGGGTGAGTTCACCGGCCATCCGTTCGCTGCGTTCGTTTCCTTCGGTGTTGCAGTAGACGATGACCGTCTCATAAGGGCGCAGACGTTGAACCGCTTCATCGGGGACCGGTTCGATGAACGAATAGGGGATGTTCATGGCGCCCGGAACGTGTCCACGGGCGAATGCCTCGGGGCTCCGGGCATCCACCCAGGCGATGTCGTCCCGGCCGAACACCTCGAGGGCCTGAGCGACGCTGATGGGCGTTCCCGGTGCGACCAGGGATGGGCACTGGTATTCGGGGGGGAAGGGCATGCGCCAGGGGATACCATCGTCCCGCACCTGGTTCACGATCGCGGCCAGGACCGTGGAAGCGGCCAGCACGACCAGGGTTTGCCCCAGGACTCGAGGCCAGGGCTCGCCGCGACCTCCCGTTGTCGTCATGGGCGGTTCCTCCTCTGTTCCAGTGCGCATCCCTTCGTCGGCCCTCCCCCTGCTCCAGGCTCGAGGCATGCTCGAGCAGAAACGCTGTCACGGGTCCAGGCAGCAGCGGAATCCGAGAGCAGCAGGGGTCCAGTCCCCTGGGATGTAGCCACAATCATGCAGCTTTTCCGAGTCCGCGCAGTTGTACGCCCCTCCACGAACCATGGTTCCGTCTCCCCCGGCCACGTGCTCCCACACGTTCCCGTTGATGTCCATCACACCATACTCGTTCGTGCACCCTGGATAGCTGCCAGTGGGCTCGAGCTGGAAGTCGTACTCGTCGAGGCCGCACCCCGCGTAAGCTGGTTCCGCCTGGCAGTGCGCGTCGATACCGTTGCACGTGAGAGGTTCGTACTCGTCCCCGTAGCTGTACCGGGTCTGGTCCGGGCCGCGGCAAGCCAATTCCCACTCCACCGCGGTGCAAAGGCGCTTCCCGGCTCGCTCGCATGCTGCCTCGGCCAGCGCGTTGTTCTCGCCGACTTGCCACGGAAGCACCCCCGGAACCGACCGGGCCGGTCCACTGTCGTCGGCGCCGGCCCAGGCTGCGGTGGCGTCCGGCCGGGACGCCTCGTAGCGGTCGATACAAAAGGCGCCTTCCACTGGAACCATGTCGTCCGGGCAGCAGAGCAGGCCCTCGTCCACCGCACCGTCGCAGTCGTTGTCCCGGTCGTCGCACACCTCCTCCCCTTCGTATTCACAGGCGTATTCGCAGCCGTTGGTCACGTCCCGGTCGTTGTTCCAGTATCCGGGGAGGCACGCACCCATCTCACACCGGCCCGCGTCGCACGTGGCGGTGGCGTTGGGATAGACCCCGGTGCAGTCCGTGCAAAACGCGCCGCAGTGCTCGACCGTATCCTTGACCACACCCTCGTCGATCTCGCCGTCACAGTCGTTGTCCTGCATGTCACACGCTTCCTCGCCCCCAAAGGTCTCCTGGCAGACATCCGCCTCGCAGCCGTTCGACCGTTCCCCGTTCAAGGCCGCGTCCAGGTCGCCGTCCAGGTCGTACCAGCCCGCGTCGCACTGATAGCGGCAACTCCCGTTGGCGCAGACCGCCTGGGCATGAGCCGGGGCGTCGGGGCAGACGGCGTCACAACCGCCGCAGTGGGATGGGTCGGCAAGCAGGTCGAAATCCTCGTCCACCGCGCCGTCACAGTCGTCGTCCTTGCCATTGCACGTTTCCGGCCCGGTGGGCGTACACGCATATTCGCACCCGTCCTCGAGCGCCGAGTTCAGATCCTGATAACCGGTTTCACAGTGTTCGATGCGACAGTCCCCTCGATGGCAAGACGTGACGGCATGGGGAAAGTCGCACGCGAGGCATTCCAGGTCGGGCATGCACCGGTAGGATTCGCAGATGTCGCCCTGGTTGCAATCCGCGTCGGTCTCGCACACGAACACACAGGCCTGATCCTGGCACACGAGCGGCGGAGGGCAAGCGGCGTCGTCGGTGCACACGGGATGAACCAGGCAGGTGATGGTGCCCACGCCCGCGAGACCTGCGACCACGCACAACCCGGCCAGTACGACGGGCCATCGTCCAGGACCGGGACCCCGCCGGGCCGGCGAGGCACGGTGACACTCCATGGCGCGCCTCCGAAGGGTTTCTGTGGGGCAGGCTGGAACGTCCGTCCTGCCAGGGATCGGTGCCACGCACTTCAACTTGGCTCAAGGCGCCTGGGCCGTCAACCACATCGTGAGGTACCGCGGGACACAGGGCATGGTTCCGGGATCTCCGGGATGGCTCCGGTGTGGCGTGTCCCGCCCGATCGCCCCTCCGCACCTTTCCGAGAAAATGCTGTGCCCGGCCTCATCCAGTGCCGATGAACAGGGGGACAGGTCCTGGAACGACCCACCGACACCTCACCGCATGACAAGGAGTATCGACCATGTGTGCGCAGCGGAGCAACAGGACAGCATGGTGGATGATGGTCGCCGTCGTTGCCGCATGGGGGTGCGAGGGCGCGGGCGTGGGCCACGGCGCCTGGTCCGATGGCGTGGTGCCGGCATCCACAGGCGCGACAGAGGCGACCCCGGCGTGGCACGGCGTGGAGCCGCGCGTCGCCCGGGGCCCAGTCCGGGCCTCGTGGGCGCCGCGGGGATTTGTGCCCAACATGGGTCAGGCGGACCCGGAAGTGGTCCTGGCGGCGATGGGGGATGGTCACGCCCTGTTTGCCACCGCAGGGGAACTGGTCCTGGTGGTTCGAGATGGGGGGCGAGTCGGGGATGAATCCCCGGTGCTTCGCCTGGTTCCCCTGGGCGGGCGGCCGGGGGTTCCGGAAGGGATTGACGAGACCGCGACTCGAGTGTCCTGGTTCACCGGGAACCGACCCTCTGCCTGGGCCGAAAACCTGCCTGTCTATCGGGGCCTGCGTTACCCGGATGTCGCCCAGGGTATGGACCTCGAGGTGTACCCGAACGGCAACGCCATCACCTTCACCTGGGTGCTCGCTCCGGGCGCCGATCCGGCCGGGGTCGGCCTGGACCTGGAAGGCGCTTCGCGCGTGATCCCGGAGGACGACGGGGCGGTCTCCTTGACCTTGGGGAGGACCCGACTTCGGCTTTCACCCCCCCGTCGGTACCCGGTCGACGAGGAGAGCGCCGGTCTAGAGGAGACCTGGGGCGTGACAACCGCAGGGGGGCGCGTGGCGTTCTCCCCCGACCTGGGTGAGGTTCTCCCGCTCCCGCTGTCGGTGAGCACCACATTGACCTTCTCCACAGTGGTCGGCGGCAGCCAGGACGACACGGTCACCGCCACTGCGGTCGGGCCGGACGGGAGCATCGTACTGGTCGGCCAGACCTGGTCGCCCGACTTTCCTGTGGGCGGCTCTGGATTGGATCAGAGCTTCAACGGGATGAACACGGACGGATATGTGGCCCGGATCGACCCTTCCGGTGCCCGGTTGCTCTCGTTCACCTTCCTGGGAGGGAGCACCGGAGGCACCAGCGGGTACGTCGGATGGGACATGATTCGCGACGTGGCGATGGACGCTCGAGGCGACATCTACCTGGTCGGATACACCTATGCCACCGATTTCCCCACCACACCGGGGGCGTTTCAACCAGGGTTCGCCGGTGGGTACACGGACATCTTCGCTTGCAAGCTCTCCAGCACCGCCGACGAGATCCGCTTCTCCACCTACCTGGGGGGGACGGACAACGAGGCCGGCGAATCCGTGGCCGTGGACAGCACCGGTCGGTTGATCCTGGCAGGATATTCCTACTCGAGCGACTTCCCGGTTTCTCCAGAGGCGTTCCAGACTTCCAACCGGGGCTACGCCGACATGATCGTGGCTCGCTTGAGTCTCGACGGGGCGCACCTGGAGGCAAGCACGTTCGTGGGGGGCAGCGCTGGAAGCAGTGGCGGGTGGGGCGACTATGGCAAGGCGGTCGCAGTCGCCCCGGACGGGAGGATGTTCGTGGCCGGTCACACCCTTTCCAGCGACTTCCCGGTTTCCAGCGATGCGGCCCAGTGGAGCCGGGCCGATTCCTATGACGGCTTTCTCGTGGTCCTCTCCTCCGATGCAAGACGCCTCGAGTACGCCACCTACTTCGGCGGAAGCGGCATGGACACGGTCTCCGGCCTGGCCCTCGACCCCCACGGAACCGCTCATCTGGTGGGCGCCACCACCTCCACCGATTTTCCGGTCACGCCTGGAGCGTTCATGTACGCAGCCAAGGGGGGCACCGACGCCTTCCTGATCCAGATCGACCCCGCGATCCCCGGACCAGACGGGATCCTCTCCTCGACTTACCTGGGGGGAACCGGCGCGGACCAGGCCCGCGATGTCACCATGGACACGACCGGGGACGCCTGGATTGCTGGCTCCACCACCTCCCTCGACCTCCCGATCGAGGGCAGCGTCTTCCAGGAATCCTTCGGGGGAGGAGACAGCGACGGGTTTGTGGCCCGGGTGGCCTCCGACGGTGCGGTGGTGCTCGTATCCTACCTCGGGGGTGGCGGATACGACATCGGGGTCGCCATCGCGTCCGCGGCGAACGGAGCTGTGGTCGTCGGCACCACGCAGTCATCAGATTTCTCGACCACCGAATCCGGTCCCCAGGCGGCAGACGCCTCCTCGTCCAATACCGACGTTTTCGTCTCGAGGATCGAAACCCAACCCATCCTCCCCACCTTCGCACCGTGGTGACCGACCCGGTCGCACCGGCTCCTCCGCTGCGTACCCCACGCTCCGTCTGCCTCCCCCCGTACACGGGGAACCTGGTGCCAAGGCACTTCCGGCGCACGGGATCAGGGCGCCCGGGCTCGCGTCAACCACTCGTTTACCCGCACCCTCACCTGCTGTTGCTGCTCGAGCGTCAGGGCGGACGCGGTGTCGTCCCTCAGTGCGTTCGCGTCCGCGTACCCGTTCGCACAGGCGAGCGATGCCCAGAAGTAGGCTTCCACAGCATTCGGCGACGTCCCGGTTCCGGTGGCGAACATGACCGCGACCTGGTACTGGGCTTTCGGGTCTCCGTCTCGAGCCGCGTTCAACCGGAGTCGAAGGCGGTCCGGATCGGTCACTTCGGGCGAGATTCGCGTGCCATCCAGAGCGCGCAGGTGCACCAGCCAGTCTCCATCCGGGGCGACCGGCTTGCCCGTGGCTCGTGGCGGGCGGGTGTCCAGGTTCGGATTGTACCCCGGGTTCACTGCTGGATTGACCCCAGGGTCGGCAAACAGGCTCTCTTCCAGGGGGGTCGGGGGAGGCGGAGGGCCACACCCTGGCACGGCCAGGAATGGGAGGAGGGCGACAAGCACAGACCATCCCCGGCCACCTGCGACGCGGTCAGACCGGAATTTCGTCCGGACAACGCCTGCCCACAGATTCGCCACGCTTGACACCACACCCACGCCCACTACACTCTCACCACCTGCGGCACGAGATGACGCTTTCCACGGAGCAATGACCATGTATCGCATCGAAGCCCTCCTTTCAGCCCGTATCTTTTGCAACCCCCAACGACACGGGAACCTCGTCACCTTCATCTCCGACCTCTCCGGCCGCCTCAGCCTGTATGGTATGGACGCCCGGGGCAGCGTGCCCTATCCTCTGCTGCCGCCGCATATCTCCCTTCACAATCCCAAACTTCTGGGGGGACACAGCCACATCGTCTTCCCCGACCTGGGTCGCATCCTGGTGATGATCGACCACGAAGGGGACGAACGCTACCAGCCTCGGTGGATTCCCATCGACGGCGGCTTTCCAGAACCGGCCTTCCCGGAACGGTTCCGGGGCGGACGGTTCCACATCACGGCCTATTCCGGAAAAGACCATGTGGTCTACCTGTCCAGGGAACTCGACCACGGACAGGGACTCGAGGCCCTGCGATTTCATGCGGCGACCGGCGACGTGGAAACCCTGACCCGGAGTCGATGGGGTTCCTCGCCCGACGCTTTCGCCCCGGACCATCGCACCGTGCTGTTGGTGGACGAATACCTCGCCGGTGACCGGGTCCTCTACCTTCTCGAGAAAGGCCAGCCCCGGCCTCGAATCCTGTTCGGAACACCGCTGGAACATCGCGATCCG
The DNA here is from genome assembly GCA_964418585.1 of uncultured Gammaproteobacteria bacterium. Taxonomy (GTDB): domain Bacteria; phylum Myxococcota_A; class UBA796; order JAJRTE01; family JAJRTE01; genus JAJRTE01. The sequence continues at coordinate 23,579 of CAYQMG010000206.1, forward strand.
AAAGAGGAAGTACCGCGCACCGGCTTCGCCTCGCCCCTGTTCACACCGGATGGGCACGGCATCCTGGTGGTCACCGCCCTGTTCGACGACGCGTTCGGGGTGGGACTCCTCGACCTGAACGCCCCCGGACGTGTGACGCCGGTACCGGTCACCGGACTTCGACATGAGGGCTGGGGTGAGATGGTGCACTTGCATCGGTTCGGGTCTTCCTACGGCCTCGAGTACAACATCGACGGATGTTCGTGGCTGTATGTTGCAAAATTCGTGCCGAAACCAACCCCCCGCATGGAGGTCCTGGACGTACTCTGCGGCGAGGGAGACCTGGCCGACGGCACACTCCAGTCGATCCACCATGACCTCGAGTCCGGAACCTACATCCTCTCCTTTTCCTCCGCCACCTCGCCGTCACAACTCCTCTCCATCGCACCCCGGCCCACCCCCAGGATTCACCGGCTTACCCGCGAACGGGTGCTCGGCGTGCCCGCCTCACACCTGTCCCCGGGAGAAGACGCATCGTTCACTTCCTTCGACGGTGAGCGCATCTCCGCTCGACTCTACCTGCCCGCTCCAGAAACCGACGCCCAGACTCCTTTCCCCCTCGTCTACTACATCCACGGAGGTCCACAGAGCCAGGAACGGCCCGATTTCACCTGGTTCTCCATGCCCCTGATCCAGTTCCTCACCCTCCGGGGGTTCGCTGTCTTCGTCCCCAACGCTCGAGGGAGCACCGGATACGGCCTCCGGTTCTCAAGCCTCGTCGACAACGACTGGGGCGGCGGCGACCGCCGCGACCACGTCACCGCCATGAAACACCTCGCCCGGGACCCCAGAATCGATACCGCCCGGGCCGCGGTCATGGGCCGATCCTACGGTGGCTTCATGACCCTCACCCTCATCGGCCGTCACCCCGAACTCTGGTCCGCCGCCGTCGATATGTTCGGCGTCTACGACCTGCTCCGAACCAGCGAACGAATCCCCGACTCATGGAAACCCTACTTCCGCGTCGCCGTCGGAGACACCACCACCGAGGAGGGCCGCCGATTCCTCGCCGAACGATCCCCCAGACGCTTCCTCCACCAGCTCGCCTGCCCCTTGCTCGTCATCCAGGGCGCCAATGACCCAAGGGTCGTCGCCCAGGAATCTCAAGACCTTGTCGACGACCTGCGCGCCGCAGGAAAGCAGGTCGAATACCTCCTGTTCGAGGACGAGGGCCACGATGTCCTCAAGTTTGGCAACCGCGTCCGGTGTTACAACAGGATTGCAGATTTCTTCGGCGTCCACCTCCAGTGAAATCGACTCGCATCAGGTGCTCGAGCCCGGGGTGTACTGCGATTTTTTGTTTCAGTATTTGTAGACCGTTGCTATAATACTGTACGCATACCGACCAGCACCCGTGTCCATGCGCGACCATGCGAGGAGAGGTTCCCATGCTTCGAATGACCGCTTCCCTCACGTGTCTCCTGTTGATAACCCCTGCAGCGGCCCTGGCGGGGCGGATCGATGCTGCGGACGGCTCGAGTGCCGATGTGTGGCGGAGCCAGCTTGAGGCAGCCGGGATGGAGCCTGGCACGGTTGCGTCGCTGGAGGTGGTGGAGATGGCGCGGGGGGGTGGGGAGGTTTACCGGCTTCTGCGTCAGCGTGTGGGTGGGCTTGTGGTGTACGGAGAGCCCCTCGAGCTGGTGACGACCGTGGGGGGTGATGTGGTCGAGTTGGAGGGGGAGCCTGAACCGGTGGCCCGTGACGGTGCGCTGTCGTCGCTGATCGGGGATCGACAGGGGTTGGAGTTCGTGTTGCGCTACCTGTTGGGGTTGGTATCGGGCCGAGTTCGGTTGGTGGGAGTTGAGGAAGGCGTCACGGTATGGGTCGCTCTGGGCGGGGAGGTGGAAGCAAGGGTGGCGCATGTGGCGTTGCCTGCAGGGGGGGGCGAGTTTGAGGAAGGTCTGATTGTGGTGGTTCAGGAAGGAGACGGGGAGTCCTTGCGGGTGGTGCTGGACGGGGAAGGCAGGATAGTGGAAGGGGCGTGTCCGGTGGGTGACGGGCTTTCCATGTTTGCGCCTTGTTTCTGATTTTCGTTTTTTGATCTGGAGTTCCTACCTGTTTGAAGCGCCCTGTGCGTGGGGTTGTCCTGCGCGTGCACGTGTGGTGGGGTGCTGGCGTTCATTCAGAATGATGGTTGGTGCCGCGCTGCAAGGCGGGGTGTGTGCGTTTCCTGTGCGGACGTGGTCGTACCAGGTGGCGAGGGCGAGGAGTGTCCACAGGAGGATGCCGTGGTCTGCGCGTCCTGTCTGGTGGGCGAGAAGCACCTGTTCGGCCGTATCGGTGCGAATGAGTCCGGAGCGTGCCAGGCCGCCGTGGAGGAGGATGTCTCGAGACATCGGCGCGAGCGGTCCCCGGAACCAGGCGTCGTAGGGGATGGTGAACCCGTGCTTGGGTCTGTGGACGAGGCGTCGGGGGAGTCGTTTTTCGAGGAGTCGCTTGAGGATTCGCTTGCCCTGTGCTCCGGCCATGCGCAGGGACGGATGGAGTCGGAAAGCGAATTCGACGATCCGGTGGTCGAGCAGGGGACATCGGACCTCGAGTGCGTGGGCCATGCTCATGCGGTCGACCTTGGTGAGCATGTCGCCGGGGAGGCTGGTGACCAGGTCGGTGGCCTGGGCGGCGGTCAGCGGGTCGGCGCCACCGGTTTCCAGGTAGGCGATTCGGACGGCCGCGCCCGGGTCGTGGTCGGCAATGGCGTGTCGAACCGCATCGGTGAGGATGTTTCGGATCATCTCGGGTGTGGCGAAGCTCTGGGTCCACTGGTAGGCTCGGTCTGGGGTCTGGGCGAGCGTCTGAACCAGGTGGGAGGCTCGCCTCCAGGAGCGGACACGTTCGGCCCATGGCGCGCGACGGGTCGCCTCTGCCAGCCACCGCCACCCGAAGGAGGGAAGGAGGCGTCTCAACCGGCGTTCGAATCGGTCTGCCCGGTACTTGTCGTATCCTGCGAACGCCTCGTCACCCCCGTCTCCGGAAAGGGCCACGGTGACCCGGGCGCGTGTAGCCTGGGAGAGCAGGTAGGTGGGGAGGGCGGAACTGTCAGCGTAGGGCTCGTCGAAGTGCCAACACAGGGTTTCCAGCAGTGCGGCCGCGTCCGCTTCGACCGGTTGAGTATGATGGTCGCACCCGAGCCGACGAGCGACCTCGAGGGCGTAGGGGGATTCGTCCTCCTCGGCGACCGAGAAGCCGATGGTTGTTGTCCGGACCGGGAGGGCGGCGTGGCGGCACATTTCGCTGACCACCAGGCTCGAGTCCACGCCGCCGGATAGAAAGGCGCCGAGGGGCACGTCTGCGACCATGCGGATTCGGACCGCGTCGGCGAGGAGGTGCTCGAGTTCTTCGAGGGCGGAGGTCATGTCGGTCATGGGTGGCGGGTCGGTGGGTCCGGGTGAGCATGGGAGGTTCCAGTAGCGCCATTGTTTTCTCGAGGCGGATTCAATGGTCATTGCGTGGGCTGGGGGGAGTTTTTGCACGCCGCGGTAGATGGTTCTGGGGTCCGGGACGTAGAGCATGGCCAGGTAGTCGGCGAGGGCGACCAGGTCGGTTTCGGGCGGGAACCCGGGCAAGGCACCGAACGCCTTGATTTCGGAGGCGAAGTAGATCCGATCCTCGACTTCCCAGATATGGAGGGGCTTCTTGCCGAGTCGGTCTCGAGCCAGGAACAGGGCGTGGCGTTTGCGGTCGTACACGGCAAAGGCGAACATGCCGTTGAGGTGTTCCAGGCAGGCCGGGCCGTGGCGACGGAACAG
>CAYQMG010000207.1:0-36098 GCA_964418585.1 uncultured Gammaproteobacteria bacterium
CGGAATGCATGCCGGTGCGTGCGGCCTCGAGCTGGTTGACGAGTGCCTGGAGGGGCTGGTGGAGGCGCGTGGAGATGGATACATCGAATCCTTGCCTGGCCTCTGCGATTTGCTTGACCAGGTCGTCGATGCGGGCGACGAGGTCCCGGCGCACCGGGTCATCGATGCTGGACTTGACGTCGCGCACCTCCTGAACGAGTGCCCCGAGCGGTGAGATGAGGCGTGTGACCGGGTCGTCCTCCTTTCCGCCCATCATCTGAAGGCGTCCGAAGGATTTCTTGATCTCCTTCCAGCGTTCGGCCTGCTCCTCGGTGAGCGTGCCTCTGAGTTCAGCCAGCTTGAGCAAGTTCTGTTCGGCGCCGGTGGTGAGGGTTTGGGCCTCTCCGATGTAGTGGTCCTCGATGACGGCGTCCAGTTCCTCGTCGTTCATGACCGGCACAATCTTCTCGGCCATCTTGTTCATGTTCCGGTAGCTCCCCTGGAGCTTGAACGGCGGTTCGGTCCGGTACTCCTCGGCCTGGGACGCGCTGGCGATGTACTGCTGGTTGACCTTGAGCACGACATCCTGGACCACGAAGAGCTTGCGGAACACGGAAAGGATCTCGTCCAGTTCCGCCTGGGTGTAGTCGTGACTCAGTTCGGTTCTCTGGATCTCCTTGCCCCGGGCCATGTCGATGAGCAGGTAGATGTCCTTGGGATCCCGACTGGCCAGGGGGGCGAGCACCGGGTTCGAGGTGATGGCGTTTTCGATGTAGCTGAGTTCAAAGGCCGCCTCCTTGCCCTGGAGAATGTCACCGAGGTTGTAGGTGTCGGCCCGGTTGGCGAGCATGTCTGGGATCTGGAACTTCTCACCCGACTCGGTGTAGGGGTTCCCCGCCATGACCACGCAGAAACGTTTGCCCCTGAGGTCGTAGGTTCGGGTTCTTCCTCTCCAGACGCCCTCGATTTTTCTCTGGGCGTCGCACAGTGAGATGAACTTTTGGAGGAACTCGGGATTGGTATGCTGGATGTCGTCGAGGTACAACATCACATTATTGCCCATCTCGAGCGCCAGGTTGAGTTTTTCGACTTCCTGTCGCGCAGTGGCATTGGGAGCCTCGTTCGGGTCGATGGAGGTGACCTGGTGTCCGAGGGCGGGTCCATTGATTTTCATGAAGATGAGGCCGAGGCGATTGGCCACGTACTCCATCAAGGTGGTTTTTCCATATCCTGGGGGTGAGATGAGGAGGAGGAGGCCCATGAGGTCTGTGCGTTTCCCGGCGCCGAGTGCGCCCATCTGCTTGGCGAGGTTATCGCCGATGAGCGGGAGGTAGACCTCGTCGATGAGGCGGTTTCGCACGAAAGAAGTGAGGACTCGAGGCTTGAATTCATCGAGGCGGAGTGCTGCGTATTCGCGTTCGATGATTTTTTGCCGGAGTTCCCGGTAAGCGCGGAATCGGGGGACCACGTCGTGGAGGTAGTCGTCGAGTCGTGTGAGGAACTCGTCGAGGCGGATGGTCATGCGTCCCTTGTGGATGCGCGGGTGTTGGCCGAGGAGCCCGTTGATCTCCCGGACGTTTCCGGCGGTGGAGACCTGTCGTTCGAGAGCGGACTCGGTGAGGAGCCATGCGGCGGTTTCTGGGGCGGCGGGTGCGAGCGCCCGTGTTTCGTCGTCCTCGGTGGACTCGAGCACGGCGTTGATCCAGGCCATGGCCAGGGTGTATCGACCGGCGAGGTCGCCCTCGAGGGCCTGGAGGTCGTGGAGCACGGCCTCGCGGTATCCGTGGCGATCGAGTTCTTGCTGGACGCGGTCTCGGAGTTTTTCGGCTTCCATGCTGAGCACGAAGCGGGGGTTTGTGGCGGCCAGTTCCTCGGCGAGGTAGCTTCCAGCCCGGGAAGCGTCGGCCTGGCCCACCTCGATGCCTCGTGATTGGAGGAAATGTGCAATCTGTTTTCCGAGTTCCTGGCCGAATCGGAAGAACTCGTCTGACTGTTCGAACGCCTCGCGGAGGCGACCGAGGTTTCTCGATTTGAGCGCCAGGCTGGTTCGCTCCGCCTCGTCGTCCAGGGTAGCCCAGAAAAGTGCGGCGAACGCCCGGGAACGGGGGGAATACTTGAGCAGGCCGGCACGGGAGCGCATGTCCACGAGGGCGGCGAGGATGGTGGCGGCGTCTGCGTCGTGTACGCCGCGCTCGTAACCCTCGTCGTAGCGGTTTTCCGCGTACTTGCGTACGAGTTGGAGCAGGGCGTTGGAGTCGCCTGCAGCGTGCCGGAGGTCGGAGAGGTTCAGGTCGTTTCGTCGATTCTCCGCGTCGAAGAGGATGGAAGCTGCCAGGAATTCCCCGCGGTAGACCTGGTCGTTTTCCGAGACCAGGGCTTGATCCCAGAAGGGGCGGGTGGCTTCGAGTTCGGGGTCCTCGAGCGGGTCGTAGAAATCGGTTCCGGTGAGGTGGATCATCATGCGCCCGTCACGGGGCATGAGCGTGAGTTCCATGGGTTGCGTGTTGACCGTGAACCGGTGCCTGCCCAGGCGGATGGCGTTCTCCTCGTCGAACAGGTCGGCCCGGTCCCGCTGCGCTCGAGCCGCTTCCTGGGTGGAGGACTTGAGTCGGCCCAGGAGTTCGTCCGCCTTGACCCCTTCTCCGATCTCCCGCAGGTCGTTGGCGATGTCCCGAACCTTGGCCACCATCGGGTCCGACACGAAGAAGGTGTTCAGCTCCTCCGCCGTCTTGAACGCCGACGCTCGCCGCACAATCCCCTCGAGAATCCGGTCGGCCGCTTTCAGCATGTTGTGGGCGCGCCGCTGCCGCTCCTCGAGAAGCGCCTGTTTCTTGCTCTCAAACGCCTCGAACACCTCGGTCCGTTTGGTGGCCAGGTCGCCGAGGAACTGGTCGAACTCTCCGAATCGAGCTTCCAACTCTTCCAACTGGACCATCAGCCGGGAGAGTTGCTCATCGCACTTGGCCGGAGTATCGCAAGCCGCGAGGCTGTTGGCCACGCTCTGGCTGAACAGCTTGAATTCCACTCCGAACTGGGCCACGTTCTCCGCCCCCAGGAGTTCCTGGTAGGTTCCGTCAAGATAGGCCTTGGTCCGGTTGAGTTGGGAGTAGACCTCGGACACCCGCTCCAGAATCCGGGTCCGCACCGTGGCGTCATCCACCTTCAGACCGCTGATGATCTCCGTGAGCACATCGAATCCATTTCCGATCTTCTCGATGGACTCCCGGAGCGGCACCAGGTCCGCGGTCTTCTCGATCTCCGCCACCTGCTCGTGGATCGCTTCGATCTCCTTCTTGTAGGGATCGAGCGAGGCGTCATCCAGCAGGAACTGCACGGTGGCGTCGGTGAGCATGCGGAACTGCTCCTGTGCCTCCGCCTCGAGCCGGTCGATCTCGGCGGTGTCGATGTATCGCAGGTCGCGCAGGGCGAAAAGTGCCCCCATCTGACGCCGCCACGCACTCAGCGCGTCGATGTACTGGTGCGCCTCGCTCCATCCGCTGGGGTTGGAATCGCGCCGCAGATCCACCTGGGTCTGACGGGCCTCCCGCAACGCTTGCTCCGACCGCTTGCGGATTGCCAGCACCTTTTCGAATTCGTCGATGACTTTTTCCGCCGTGCTCAGGGCCGCCTTGAGCGTGCTCAGGATGTCCCCGACCTCCTCGTGCCCAAGCCAGTGGTAAGCATCGATCGTCCGGTTGATCGCCGCGATCAGGTCCTCGTACACCTCGAGCGTGGGCTGTTGGTTGTCGATCATGCGGACGACGGTGTTGATGTCCGAGATGCCGCGCACCAGTTCCGGGTTGCCCACTCTGCCCAGAAATGTGGTGTCCTGGGGGGCGCGTGCCGCAAACTCCGCACTTTCGTAGGGCGTCTGCCAGATCTGCATGGGGTGAACCCGGGTCGGTTCGGCCGAGTCGTAGCGGAACACGATCATGCGGCCGTCCTCGAAAATGCTGTAGCCGTGCACCGAAATCGGATTCAGCACCTCCTTCCGGATGAGATTGTAGGGCAGGAGTACGGACAGGCCGTCCTCAGGCTCGTAGAACGTGTAGAGCACGTCCTCCCCGTTCGGAGAACGCACCACCGTCTCGAACTTCAGGTGCTCCGCAGGGACCGAAAAGGTCTTGCTTTCGCCCGTGTTCAGGTAGTACCCGCCCGGGAAGATGATCCCGTGATCTCCGGGCAACTGAACGCAGGCAAGGCCGATGGCGTCGATACGCTTCACATCCTGGGTCCGCGTGTTGTAGACCAGGTATCGATAGGTGTCCTCCCGATAGGGCCGGATCTTGAGAAGGATGAGCACGCCCACCTTGGCATAGTAGATCTCGGCATCGTCCAGCGATTGATGCGGATCGTCCACCGCCTCGGCATAGACACCCTCGCCGCTCTCGGTATTGTCCTCCACCTTGATCGTCAGGTCCCCCCCGGTCGTCTCGACAAACACCTCGTCGAGGATCGATACATGGGGAAAACGGCCCAGCACATGGTCTTCCCGCGTGGTCTCGATCCACTCGAAATCGTGCGGAGGCGGAAACGTGTAGTCCCGTTCGCCCCGGTTGTCGATGTACTGAACCCCACCTTCCGGGTCGATCGCCCACCGCAACACCTTGATGTCTCGATCCGAATCACCGGTCTTGAACACGGCGAGCAGCTTGAGTTCGTTGCGTTGAAGATGAATCAGCTCCGCGTCCTTGTAGTAGCGGTAGAGTTCCGTGAAATCACGCACGAAATCGGGATCGTGGAGAAAGTCGCCTTCTTCCGATGGCACGCGCTCAAGTTCCGGACCGTTCTCCGTCTCGACGAGGCGGTGCAAGCTGAACACGTCTTCCACGGCAGTCTGCCGTTTGAGGCCCATGAACACGTTGTAGCCAAACAGGAGCTTGTCGCCGAGCGCCACGATGTCCCGTGGGACACAGTTGTGCTCCGTCCGAACGCGCGTGTTTCCCAGGATGGTCAGCGTGGTGGTGCCGAACTTCTCCTGCCGCTTCTGGTTCAGGGCGGCTGCCTTCTCGCTCAATTCCCTGCCGTGAGCGGCGAGCCGGTCCCGAATGATTTCGTAGTTGCCGGCATCGATCGCGCCGGTGCCTGTTGCCTGGGCCTCGACCTGCTCGTTGTTTTGTTCCTTGTCGGCCATGGGGCGCCCTCACCTTTCGAATGGGTCCGGGCGAAGCCGTCCGGTGCCGAGGCGGCGACAGAAAAGGCCATCGGTCCGGACGGCTCCTGGCGGAACCTGTCGTGGTTTTGAACTGCCTGCTACCGGAAGTCCGAAATCATCCCGCGGTCTCGTCGAGGCCGAGTTGACGGGCGTGCTCGAGGAGCTTGTCGAGCTTCTCCTTTTTGACCTGGTCCTGCGCGCCGGAGGCCATGCGCGCGAGGAAGGCCGACACGGAGAGTTGCTGCAATGCCTGGGCATCGACCGCGGGGCGGCTGAGAACCTGCTTGAGGTCGTCGGGCAGGCTCTTTTCGCCGGTCAGGTACTCCTTGAGCAGGGTCTGGGCCGAGTCGCTCGAGTCGACGAAGCCATCGATGGACTTGCCCAGGGTGATGGCCTTGGTGAACTGCTCGAAGAAGGCGCCGTCCCCACCCACGATGTGGAAGTTGGCCGACTTGAACGCCTCGCCGAGAATGGCCGCCTGGTGCTTGGCGATCTGCTGCTGGGCCTCGATCGCACGCATCTTGACTTCCTTTTCCAGGTCGAGCCGCAACCGGAATTCCTCGTGCTCCCGTCCAACACCGTCGAGGAGCTTCATCGCCTCGGCCTTCTCCGACAGGCCCGCCGCCTCGGCGGAAAGCTTGGCCTGGATCGCCACCGACTCGGCCTTGCCCTTCTTCTCGACCGCGACCGCCTCCGCCTCCTGCACTCGAGCACGCGCCAGGCCCTGTTCCTCCTCGCCGGTGGCCTGGGCCTTCATCTTGGCTTGCAGCGCCCGTGCCTCGGCCAGCCCCTGCTTCTCCAACGCCGCTGCCTTGGCTTCCATCACCGTGGCCTCGGCCAATCCGCTCGCCGCCTGCTCCGCTTGAAGCCCTTCGGCCAGTCGCGCCTTGGCCTTGGCCTGCTTCTCCGCCGCCGCCATCTCCGCCTCGGCCAGCGTCAGCTTCTGACGAGCCTGGAACTTCGCTGCCTGCTCCAGTGCCTCCGCCTCCTTGAGCTGCTTCACCAGCTTCTCCTGGGCCTCGGCTTCCGCCGCCAGGATCGCGGTCTCCTTCAAACGCTTCGCCTCCGCGATCGCCCGGAGATCCTTGATCCGCTCCTCCTCCTCGGCCACCGTCTTCTCCACCGCCACACGCTCGCGGATGACGTCCTGGATCTCCTTCTGCTCACGCTCCACAACCTTCTGCTTCTCCAGCGTCTTGACCGCCACCTCCCGTTCCCGGGCCACCGCTTCCAACGCTCGATCCTTCTCCACCCGCTCCGTCTCGATGGCAATCACCCGTTCCCGGTTCTTCTGGGCCACCTCAACCTGACGCCGCTTGTTCTCGGCCGCAATCTCAATCTCCTCCTCAGCACGAAGCTTCGCCTGCTCCGCTCGCTGCCACTCCTCGGAACGAACCTTGGCCGTCTCCGCCTCCTCTCGCGCACGCATCGTCTCGATCTCTCGCTGCTGCTTCGCCTCCGCGTCCGCTTTCTGACGTTCCAGCTCCAGTATCGCTTCCTGCGTCTCCACATCCTGCTTCTTGATCTGCTTCTGTTCGTTGTTCCGCGTCAGGTTCGTGTGAATGTGTTGCTCGGCCGTGAGCTGCGTGATCTTTCGGATACCCTGAGAGTCCAGAATGTTGTCCGGGTCAAGCTTGGACAAAGGCGTCTGCTCCAGGTAGTCGATCGCCGCATCCTCCAGTACGTACCCGTTCAGATCCGTCCCGATCACCTCGATGATCTGATCCTTGAACGAGTCTCGCTCCTGGTACAGCGCCTCGAAATCCATCCGCTTCCCAACCGTCTTCAATGCCTCCGAAAACTTCGCGTTGAACAGCTCCTCCAGCGTCTCCTGCTTCGAGGCACGCTCGCACCCGATGGACATCGCCACCTTCAGAACGTCCTCCTCGGTCTTGTTCACACGCACGAAAAAGGTCACCTTGATATCCGCTCGTATGTTGTCCCGGCAGATCAATCCCTCGTTCCCCATCCGATCGATCTCGATCTTCTTGACCGAGATGTCCATGGTCTCCGCCTTGTAGATCACCGGCAACACCAGGCCGCCCGTGAATGATACCTCCGTCTGCCCCCTCAGCTTGTTGATGATCAGCGCCTTCCCTTGCTCGACCTTTCGGTAGAAGTTCTTGAAAAGCAACAACAAGCCAAAGGCCAGGATGAGGACAACAAGGATCACGACGCCTACCGCGATCACGTTCGGTATCAATCCTTCGAATTCCATGGGACAAGCTCCAGGTTTCTATTTCGGGTTTCCAACAGGGGATGACCGTCACCAACCCGGAAACGGCACCCCAATGCTCTCGTCACTCGTTCATGCCCGCTCAGGACTTCAGTCCTTGCTTCGATATCCGCGTCACCCGCCGCCCTCGCTCCCCTTCCACTCGAGAACGCGCCTCATCGTCACCGTAAGACGTCAGCGGCTCCACTTGATAGGTGCCGTCCTTCCGGTTGTAGCCCACGATCAGCGCGTCCTGACCCTTCCTCAGGTCATTCTCTCGAGGACACCGCACTTGCAACAGTAGACCCGCTGCTCCGTCATCGTACTCCGCCATCCCAAACGAGCGATCCACTCGCAATGTCTTGATCCGACACGTCTGACCCACCAGGCGCTCCTCCACTCGAGTGTCCTCGAGCACAAACAGACGCTCGAGCGGCGCCAGAGCCCACGACGTCGCCGGAACCGCCACGACCAGGCTCCCCACCCCCACACCAATCACGGCCAGAGCATACAGGAGCCCCTCCAGGCTTGCGCGCTGCAGCGCAAACGAGGCAACGAACGAAACCAGCCACGACCACAAAATCAGCACGCTCAGCACCACGGTGACCGGGATCTTGCCGATTCGAAGAAAGGCAAGCAGTCCGGCAACCGCACCAGCACCTTCCACGGCTTCGGCTGCCCCCAAACCCTCCGAGGCGCCGTCGGCAACCCCCTCGAGCGCCCCATCCGCGGCGCCGTCGAGGGCCCCGTCGGCCACCCCGTCGAGCGCGCCGTCGAGGGCTCCGTCGGCCACCCCGTCGAGGGCCCCGTCGGCCACCCCGTCGAGCGCGCCGTCCGCGGCGCCGTCGAGTGCGCCGTCGAGTGCGCCTTCGGCTCCTCCATCAAGGGTGTCGAGATCGAGCGCGCCGGCGATGACCAGAAGCCAGTAGATGAGCACGGCCCCCAGGAGTGTGGTGAACACGACCGTGGGGAAGGAGAGGGCGATTTGGAGGAACTCGATCATGGATAGCACCTCCACGACAACACGATTCGCGGTCCGGTCGTTACAGTCTCGGACCGCGGGTGGTTCGCCTTGACTGGTTTCTTGTACCAACGTCCGGATCTGTGTGTCAAGGGTTTCAATGCACAAGATTCACTCATCGCCGAGCAGTCCCATGCCGTTCTTACAGGCAGGGTTGGTGGGCGCCTGGCACAGGGGGGACGGAGGCCTGGTTGTCGGTGTCCGGTGTCAGGCGCCGGGACCTGGGGGTCAGTGATGAACCATCCACGCAAGGGCCAGGAACTGGGGGATGAGGACCGGGGCGAGCGGCGCGAACGGCTGATTCGCGAGCGTCGGGTCGAGGTGTTCCTCCAACTGGAGCGGTGTCGGGAACGGCATGCCCCACCGCCCCGGGAGCAAGCCATGCGCGGCACGGCGTTCAAGGCGTTCTATTACTTCCTGGCCACCCTGTTCTTCATTCTCTACGGCGCACTCATCTGACGTTCCCAGATCAACGTCCGGGCCGGTGCCGGGCGCTTCTGTACGGCCCCTGTCCCGTTGAGTTATTCCAGTACCGTGCAAATCGTCGGTCCTCTCGTTTTCAGACCCCGGCGGGCCGGGGAAAGCAGGTGGATTCGCCGTGTTCCTGGGGTATGATACCGGCGTGACTGGTGACGGCAGGTGGTCGGTGTCCCGTGGTCGGCCCGGCCAGAAAGTTGTGGTGGAGCAGGCAGAACAGAGGAGCGGTGTGTGATGGGATGTGTGACGTGGTGCGGACCCAGGGCGAGGCGACGAGTGTGGACTGTGCTCCCGTGGGTCTTGATATGGGTCCTGACCGGCTGCCCGGACTCAAGCGACGATGACGCCACCGCGGCGTCGCCTTCGCCGACGACCACCGAGACGCCGGCACCGTCTCCCACCCAGGAGGTCGGGACGCCGGCACCCGTGGATTGTGGCGACGACGACGCCACCGAAACGGAGCCGGACGCGGACGGTGACCGCTACTTCGCTTCCGAGGACTGCGATGACCAGGACCCACTGGTCAATCCAGGGCGACCAGAAACACCCTACGACGGACGGGACAACGACTGTGACCCCACGACGCCCGACGACGACCTCGATTCGGACGGTGTGGGTGTGGCGGACGACTGCGACGACGACGACCCCGAGGTCGCACCAGGCTTGACCGAATCCTGCGACGGCGAGGACAACGACTGCAACGGGGAGGTAGACGACAACACAGGCGACTGGTGGTACCTGGACGCGGACGGCGACGGCCACGGAGACGCAGCCCAGGCGGTGCTGGACTGCGATGGATTCCTCCGATACGTGGACGATGATTCCGACTGCGACGACCTCGAGACAACCGTCTACCCGGGGGCGGACGAGGTCTGCGACGGCCTCGACAATGATTGCGATGGCACCGTGGACGAAGATGTTCAAACAGCCTTCTTCGCCGACCAGGACGGGGATGGCCACGGAGACCCTGACACGGTGGTCCTGGCTTGCGCCCTTCCTGCAGGCGGTGCCGAGCTGGGCGACGACTGCGACGATACGGACGCAGCGGTCCATCCGGGGGCAGAGGAAGTCTGCAACGGTCTGGACGACGATTGCGACACCCTGGTGGACGACGCGGACGATGACGTCACGGGCCTCGGCACCTTCTTCGCCGACAACGACCAGGACGGGTACGGCGATCCGAACAGTCCAGTCCACGCGTGCACGGGCCCGGACAGTGCGGTGGATACCGGCACCGACTGCGACGACGGGGACGGCGCGGTCCACCCGGACGCGGAGGAAGTCTGCAACGGCCTGGACGACGATTGCGACGGTGCGGTCGACGAGGCCGACGACGATTTGAACGGCGCCGTGACCTTTTACCTCGACCGGGACGGAGACGGCTACGGTGACCCGGAGGAACCGGTGCAGGCTTGCTCCCTGCCGGACGGGGCTTCTCCCAACGGAGACGATTGTGACGACGGCGACCCGGACCTCAATCCCGACACCGTCTGGTACGCCGACTCGGACGGGGATGGATTCGGCGGTGACCAGACCGTCACCGCGTGCGAGGCACCATCGGGCCACGTGGCGGTCAGCGGGGATTGCAACGATACCGTGGCCGACATCCATCCGGACGCGACCGAGGTGTGCAATGGCCTGGACGACGACTGCGATGGCCTGATCGACGCCGCCGACGGAGACCTGGCGGATGGGGACACCTTCTTTGCCGACAGCGATGGGGACGGGTTCGGCGATCCAACCGTCACCATGTTCGGTTGTCAACCCGCAGCCGGGTTCGTGATGGATTTCTCGGACTGTGATGACACGAACCCGGACGTGTCACCCGGCGCCGAGGAGACCTGGTACGACGACCTGGACAGCAACTGCGACGGAAACCTCGACCCCGATCCCTGCACCGACCCTCCTCCGCCCTCGAGCGTGACCATCGACGACTCCTGCACATACACGCCGGAACCCGGCGCCTTCTCCCCCGTCATTCAATGGGCTATCGAGACATTCGATGAGTACTCCAGTCATGTCCGGATCTACAGCACCCCCATGGTGGGCCAGATGACCGATGACAACGGGGACGGCGTCATCGACGACCTGGACACGCCGGACATCGTGGTCACCTGCAACGATGAGGTCAGTTCCACCTACGCGGGGGTCACACGCCTCGTCTCGGGGGACGGAACCGCAATCCACTGGAGCGTCGGGGACCTGCCCTGGGACGGAAAAACCTACGCTCCGTACCGCTACTCGGGATCCGCCCTGGGAGACATCGACCGGGACGGCAGCCCGGAAATCGTCCTCACCCTCGTCCGGTCCACCACGTGTTACCCGGGCGCTCTGGGACCGGACGGGACCGTGAAGTGGATCCACACCGACCACACCATCGAATGCCGCAACAACACGCCCGCCATCCACGACCTGGAAGGTGACGGCGACGTGGAAGTGATCTTCGGACGCCTCATCCTGAACGGCTCGGACGGCAGCCTCCAGGGCCAGGGAAATGCAGGGTGGGGGTACAATCCGAGTTATTCCAACTCCGGCTACCACGCCTTCGCCATCGACCTCGACGGCGACGGTATCCAGGAAGTCATCGCAGGAAACGCCTTGTACGGGCCGGACGGTGCCTCGCTCTGCAGCACCGGCTACGACGACGGTTACCCCGCCGCCGCTGACCTGGACGGCGACGGCCTCGGCGAGTTCGTCGTGACCGGCAACGGATACGTCAGGATCTTTCGAAACGACTGCTCCTACGTCAAAGGTTGGGCCCTCCTCGGTGGCGGATGGGGCGGTCCCGCCACCATCGCCGATTTCGACGGCGACGGGAACCCCGAGATCGGCGTGGCCGGTACCACCCGCTATGTTGTCTACGAAGTCGACGGGCGCGTCCTCTGGAACATGCCGGTCGTCGACGAATCCTCCAATTCCACCGGCTCCTCCGTGTTCGATTTCGAGGGCGACGGCTCCGCCGAGGTGGTCTACGGCGATGAAACCCGCCTCTGGGTCTTCGACGGCGCCACCGGGACCGTCCTGCTCGAGGACGCATCCCACGCCTCCGGCACCATGAACGAGTATCCAACCATTGCGGACGTGGATGGGGACGGCAAGGCAGAGATCGTGGTCGTGAACTCGAGAGACCCCAACGGCCTCTACGTCATCGGAGACGAACACGACAACTGGGTCAGCGCACGCCAGGTCTGGAATCAGCAGGCCTACTACATCACCAACATCGAGGACGACCTCTCCATTCCGTCCCAACCAGAACCCAATTGGCCCCGCTTCAACAGCTTCCGCCAGGGCGCACCGGGCAGCACCGACCCGGCGGCTGCGCCCAACCTCTATCCGGTCGCACATGCACCCTGCGCTCAGGCATGCGCCGGCCAGGTGGCGATCATCGTCCAGGTGGCCAACGATGGTCTCGTTCGAGTCCGCGGAGACCTCATCCTCGCCATCTACGGCGAGGACGCAAACGGCAATCGAACCGAACTCGATGCAGTCCTCATTGAGGACCCCATCGAACCGGGCACACTCAGCGAGCCCTGGGTCTTCACCCTCGACCTGCAGGTCGTCACCGGGTTCCAACACCTGATCGTGACGATCGACGCTGACGAAACCTTCAACGAGTGCGACGAGGACGACAACGAGGTCCTGGTGACCCTGTAACGCCGCTCGCCATCCTGCACTTCGTCCGTGCCGACCTCGGCTTTCCCCTGGCTCCCCGGGAAGAAAGAACCTCCCTCCCAGGCACCTCGCCGCGGCCCCACGCCCCCATTGGAACGCACTTCTCTGAACAGGTGGGGACCAAGGCACGGTGGAGACGGAGTCGCCCCTGCGATTCGCCGCCCGGGCGCACGCCCACCGTTGTCCAGGAAAAACACGGACATTGCCCGCGGGAATTGTAGCAAGAAAACAGTCAGAGGATCTCTGGTTGATATTTGATGATTGTCAAGCTATGATATTTCACAAATCATTGACGAACATTGTCTGGGGGCGAAAACGATCGCCCCAGGGCGGGCGAGGCTGGGCCTTTTGCTGAAGGCACCATCCTCGACACGTGCACGACCTTGGCGGGGAGGCGAATTCTTGGCCAGGGCGGCAAGCGAACGGGTTGTCGGCGTTTGTCAGCCCCACGACACGACGCTCCTGCGGTTTCTGGAGCGCAGGACGAGCCTCGCAGTTGGATCCCGACACAGTGCCGGCCAGTAGTTCTCCGTGCCCGGGGCGGAGCCGTTCAGCAGTTCCCATAGCGGAAAGCCGTCTGTCCGTTGCGGAATGTCATAGTGTGAGAAGAGCGGGGGCGATGACCCCCTGATGTGGTAGCAGCAAATCTTGGCGCGAAAGGAGAGTGGACGCTCATGAATCTCAAGTACCTTCTAACCATTGGCCTGATCTCCCTGTCTCTGGTGGCTTGCAACGACGCGGGAGACGGAGATGAACAGTACACAACCGAGTCACCGCTTGCAACTCCAACGCCTGCGGAAGAGACCCCCGGGTCAGTCCCTCCGTCCGGGGAGGTCCCGACACCGACGCCGGGTGTGGAGGTTTCGAGCCCGACGCCGGCGCCCGATGTGTCGACACCGACGCCTGTTGTGGATTTGGACGATGACGGATACGGTGCGGACCAGGATTGTGACGACCAGAACGCGAACGTCTACCCGGGTGCGGAGGAGGTTTGTGACAGGCTTGACAACGACTGTGACACGCGGGTGGATGAGGAAGTGACGTCGAGCTACTACCTTGACGCGGATGGAGACGGGTACGGGACCGATGCTGTGGTGGTGGAAGCCTGCTCGGAGCCGGAGGGGTATGTGGAAGGCTCCGGAGACTGTGACGACGGAGAAGCGGCCGTGTATCCCGGAGCGGTCGAGGTCTGTGACCATGTGGACAACGATTGTGATACGCAGGTGGACGAGGATCTGCCTGTTGCGACCTACTATCCGGACGAGGACGCTGATGGGTATGGTTCGGCGGCGGCCGCTGTGGATGGGATGGGTGTCGAGGACTGTGCGCAGCCTTCGGGTTACGTGGTGACGGCGGATGACTGCGATGACCAGGCGGCGGCGGTGAATCCCGGGGCGTTGGAGTTGTGCAATGGTGAGGACGACGACTGTGACGGAGCAGTGGACGAGGGCCTGGATTTTGCGGAGTACTATCCGGACGCGGACGGGGACGGATACGGTGCAATGGGTGTGACGGGGGAGTCGACCTGTGACGGCCCTCCGTTGGGGTATGTGAGTGACAACACCGACTGCGACGACGTGGATGGGGACACGTACCCAGGAGCGGCGGAGTACTGCAACGGTCTGGACAACGACTGTGACGGGGAGGTGGATGGACCGAACGCGGTGGATGAACAGACGTTTTATCTGGACGCAGATGGCGACGGATATGGAGATTCGAGCCATCCCACCGAGGCCTGTGTTTTGCCTGAGGGGTATGCGTGGACAGGAGAGGACTGTGATGACACGGAGGGGACGGTCTATCCGGGTGCGGACGAAGTTTGCAACGAGGTGGATGACAACTGCGACGGAGCGGTGGACGAGGGGCAGACGGTTGCATTTTTTGAGGATGCGGATGGGGACGGTCATGGCAATGGTGCGACGTGGGTGACGGGCTGCACAGCACCGGAAGGGTATGTCGAAGACGACCAGGATTGTGACGACACGCGAGGGGAGGTATATCCCGGGGCGGAGGAGTACTGTGACGGTTTGGATGACGACTGTGACGGGGAGGTGGATGGACCGGACCCGGTGGACGGGCAGAGCTACTACCTGGACAGGGACGGAGACGGTATTGGCACGGACGAAGATGTTCAGGTGGCCTGCACGCAGCCGGATGGGTATGCGGAACTGTCCAATGACTGCGACGACACCGACCCCTCCGTGGGCCAGATGGGCGGGCTGGATTGTCCCATCATCACCGGGGAGACCAGTTGCCTCGATATTCTCAATGCGGGTCTTTCACAAGGCGACGGGGTCTACACCATCTACCCGGACGACTCTTCCGAGTCCCGTACCGTTTACTGTGACATGACCACAGACGGCGGCGGATGGACACTGTGTCTGAACAGTCGCTACACCCAGGACGCATCGGAACTCTACACGAGCACGTACGCCAAGGTGTACGACCCTTCCGACGATCCGTTCGGGTACTACGACTGGTGCAGCCAGGACCACGACGAGTATCTTTTCACGCTCGCCGACGAGGACAGCGCCAACGATGTGTTCATTCTTCACACCGCGACAGTGAAGCTCAGCAACGTCTCTCCCTGGACCAGCACGGGGGAGTGGAACGACATCGGGGTCTCCACCTCGTATGACTCGGTGACCTGGATCCAGCTCGACGACACCCTGGACATGCGCTGCACCGGTTCATCGTTCAGACTTTCGTTTTGGGAATACATCGATCCCTCGTATCGAAGCCTGAAGGGATTCAAGCGCGGCTTCTTCTACTGTCATTTTTCGGCCCACTACGACGTGTTCATGATGGGCAGCGGGTGCAACTATCAGTACTGCACAGAACCGCCTATGTGGGAGACCGATGCGACAGGAGGCAGTTGGAACTGGGTGGTCACCGCCACTGCTGGAAGTATCTACTACGGCGATTCCACGTTCCGAACCGGCCCCATTCGGGAAGACCGCACCCAGGTCTACTATCGTTGACCGCGCAGGAACGTGCGCATGAGCCCATGCACCTGTCACGGCAGGCTCGCCGCCGGAGACAGGCGCAACTCCTTCCGCGCTGCCGCGGTGCGTGAGCCCATGCACCTGTCACGGCAGGCTCGCCGCCTGCAGTCCAGACGAACAGGAGGCCGGTTCCGAGAGAGCGACAGGATTCGGCCCCGTGCGACCACGATTTCCTCCCAAACCGTGATCAGGGAGACGCTTTCCTTCCCTCTCCCCGTCCTCTCCTCCATATCCAGTCCGGACCCGCTCCGAAGGGTCCCCGGAGATGGAAGCCTGGTCTCGTCCCCCGGGATTCGTTGGTCGGACCGTGGCGTGGGTTGATGTCGGAGCCCCGGCAAGCCCGCGGGGGGGCGCCTGGTCATCCATGAATGACGTGGAGCGCGGCTCGAGAATGGGACATCATGCGGCAGCAAGGACAGGTAGACGCTCAGCGCTGAAGGGTACAAGGACCGAAACAGCGGCGCATCAACGACACCGAACACGGATGGCATCCAGCGGAAGGCGTTCCCGGGTACCGTCGTCGAACATTACCAGCGCGTCCTCCGTGCCGCGTTGCCGCACGGTGCCCCGGTGCCATGCTCCGTCCTCGCCTCGACCATCGACCCGGCAACCCGGGATCACGACGTCGTGAAACAGATCCTTGAGTGGATGGGGCGCGACCCGCCCGTCGAGAAATTGAATCGACGCGGTGGCGTCCGGCTGCAACCCGCTTGCGACCCGGCCAAGAATACACTGGTCCAGACCCGCGTCTCGGACCAGCACCAGGGTGCCTCGAGGCGGAAGGGAGGTGACACCGCGGAGCACGGGGGGCGGTAGGTCCGGAGGCACGTTCTCGTTTTCCAGTTGCGCTTCCCGCACGGAGAACTCGGTCCTGCTTTCTCCCCACGTAAAAGCGCTCACCAGTCCCAACACAACCACCAGAACGGCGACGCCCGCAAGCGCGAGCCGGACCGCCCGTCTCCGCCCATATGCCGACGCCGGCTCCACGAACCGGATATGGTCCGGGTGCAGCCAGGCCACCTCTTCGTTGTCGAAATCGATACGGTACACGCGACCGTAGCTGGCTCCCACCGTTCCGTTGATCCACGAACCATCCGGGGTACGGCAGCAGACCCGATCCCCTGCTTCATACGCCTGATCGATGTCTGCCGGCGGGTCTCCGTCCACCGTGATTTCCTCTCGCGCCATCCAACGGGGCTCCTTGCCCTTGCGCGCCACACGGTAGACCACCACTTCCCCTTCCTGCCTGAGTTCCAGGATTTCACCCCGGACCCACGATCCGTCACGGGAACGCGCCAGCACCTCGGTCCCGGCGAGCAACGTGATGCGCGTCGGATCCTTCCGGCGTACCAACTTGACCGGACCACCGCAATGGGGGCACTGTGCGTCGTTCGTTGCAACGGAGGCCCGACAGAACTCACAGTTCATTTCGTACCCCGGAAACTCGTCCCCTGGCTCAAGCGG
Source organism: uncultured Gammaproteobacteria bacterium (assembly GCA_964418585.1). Taxonomy (GTDB): domain Bacteria; phylum Myxococcota_A; class UBA796; order JAJRTE01; family JAJRTE01; genus JAJRTE01. The sequence continues at coordinate 16,989 of CAYQMG010000207.1, forward strand.
CTCGCTCCTCCTCTCACTGGCCATCGTGTCGTCGTTCGGGAACTTTCGAGACGTGGCCGGCGCCTGCTTCCCACCGCTCTCTCGGCCTCACGGCAAGAATCATTGCCACCCTATCACAGCGGAGGGGATTTCGCAATCCCGGGACGCCCGGACGCCCCGTGCCCCCCTGTTTCGGCAGACCTCTGCGTGCGGAGGCCAAAGGCGGAAAATCCGCATGGACATCTCCTGGGAAGGGTTCTCGCGCTTCGGTCCGTTCGCCTGGAACAAGACGTTGGTCAGCGGGATTCGAGCCCGAACACAGCGAGGTGAGCGCTCGCGGTCGTGGTCTCGCCGGTGGCCGAAGGTGGGGTAATCTCACGGGAGTCGAGCCGTTGCCAGGGCGCATGGCCCGGTGGTTCCCAGATGTTGCCGTCCCCGTCCGCATCCCCGTCCACGTCGACCCAGATGGGGTTGGTCATTCCGAAAGGGTAGACCGGGTAGTACTTCGGGAACACGGGCGAAGCTCCGAACAGTCCTGCGCACATCTCGTTGTCCAGTGCGATGAGGGCATCCTCGATCACCGCATCGAGTTCGATGTAGGGGAGTTCCACCGCAAAGTAAACTGGAGACATGTCCTGGTCACCCATCGCCACCAGGGAGTACCAGCTATCCCTCTTCGGTTCGAGCGTGACCGCCTTGACCAGCTTGACCACATCTTCGAGATCTGGATCGATCGCGAACTCGCGAATCAGCACCCCGTTCTCATACAATTCGGCTCGCTTCAGGTGAATCCAGGAGGCAGACTGAACAGTGAAATCGATCGTCACACTCTCTCCCCGCTCAATGGACACGGTGGACCCGATCGGCTCCCCGTTGACGGACAGCTCGAGGAACGGGCCATAGGTGGTGATGGCCTGCTGTGTCTTGAGCGAGGCCACGATGTCGAGCGGATCGATGAAGCCCGGTTCGTCGGTATGAGACCGGATGTAGTTCCGGGGACACCCCGCCTCCACCGAGGTCATCCCGTGGGTGTCGGAGTTTCCAACCGCCGTGATACGATAGCCGTAATTGAGCAGGTTGAACCAGTCGTCAATGGTGCCGCGTCGATGGCTGATTTCCAGGCCATAGCCGCCTCCTTCCTCCCCCGCGTCCAGTTCGGCCTGCTCTTCCATGGTCCGCTCCACGATACGGTACATCCATCCCGCGTCGTCGACCACGAATTCCCCCGTGTCCTCGTCGTAGTGCGCCGAGTTCTGCATGTCGTTCATCTCCGCCCAGGTGGGCGTCCGGATGAGGTCCATGCGCTTGGCGTTCAACACCTCGATGGTGTCGAAATCCAGAGTGAAATTCTTGTGGTTGAACAACGGGAAGATCCGGAGAAGTTCCAGGTAGAGGTTGAGGTCTGTGATGTCCCGCTTCGCGAATTCCCAGTCGAACTGCGGGTCCACCACATCGATCCAGGGATTGTACCCGTACACGTCGAAATAACCGAGAATTCCGTCTCGAGGATGGTTGATCTGGGCGATCGTGTTTTCCGGACCATATTTCCCGGCAGACCGAAGCGCCTGGATCATCTCCGTTGGTGTCATGCCGGTCCAGTCGATGGCTCCTCCCGCCCGCTTGCTCGGATCGTAGTCCAACGGGTACCCGTTCATGTGGCCCAACTCGATCGTGGTCACCTCGTCACCCGGAACGGAGGTCACGAATCGCTCCAGACCCATCTCCCGGATGATCGGTTCGTAGTTGGTGATATAGTCGTGGTCCGTGCTGGCAAAGAATTCGATCCCCTCGGCGGCCATCGACAGCACACGGTACTCGAGCAGGACACCCGAGTCGAAACTGTTGGATGCGTGCACGTGCAGGTCCGCTGCAATGTATCCCGTGGTGTCAACCTCTCGAGTCAACACAATGTCGAGGTGTGTCGCCGGCCCCTTGCCCGCATCCATCACCTCGACGCACCCGTTCTCCAATCGGTCGTCCAGGGCCGAGTCGTACAGGCTGTACTCGAGGCCGCGGGAGACCACAAGTTGGTAGCACGCCGGACGCAACGTGATCTCCTCCTCCCCGGTGGGCGAAAAGTAGACTCGAGCGTAGCCTCGAGGCAGAAACGTCTCCCCGAGGATGGGTTCGGCGTGAAATCCACGGTCCACCGGCCGGAACGCAAGCTTGCACGGGATCAGTTCCCCAAACTGATCGGTCACCGAGAAGGAGAAGTTCCCGGGCGTCCTGGCTCCCAAAGAGACCCGAACCGTCTCCCCCTCCACCACCTCGATCGGTACTGGGGTCGAAGGAGCCCGAAGTTCGTCCTTGGCCATCAGGACCCAGCGGCCCACCGGCAGGTCTCCGGCAAAACTCCCGTCCAGGGTCCGATCCATGCCTCGATCCGTGAGAAACTCCGAGTAAAGGAGATCCCGGGTCAGATCCTGGGGCCTCAACTCGGATGTGTCCCCCTCCGGCCGCGGATCCCGATACACGAATACGTGAATGTGCGATACCGCGTCACCCGTGTACTCGTCGTACACGTGCCCCGCAACATGACCTCGAGGTGTGTCGTGCAACTCCAGCATTACGTCCACGATGGATGCCACATCCCCTTCGCCAACCACAAGGTACCGCTCCACCGTGTAGTTCTTGTACCCCTCAAACTCCTCCTCGGTCAAAGCCGCCTCGAACGCCGCTGTCTGCGACGCCGTGAACAATGGCACACTCAACTGCCCACCCGGCGGGGCGATGAAACCGTAGCTCACCCGGTCCCCCACACCGGCCACAAAATCCAGCGAAAACGGCTGCACCAGCGTGTTCGGATTCTCCGCCACCGCCCCGTCCTCGTCGAATCCGATGGTGGGCGCAAAGATGTCCACGTTGCCTCCCATCAGAAGGAAGTCCCCCAGAATCAGGCCACCAAGCTGATAGATGTCGATCACATTCGTGGACTCACCCAGTGGAGGCAGCACGTTCACCCCGGGAACCACTTCATCCGGCGTCAGGTTGGTCTCGAGCAGCGGGATGTCGTCCTTCTCCATGATCACTGTCGTGGAAATCTTCACGTACCGCTTCCCCGGCTCCAGCACGTAACTGGTTGAGAATTGGCCGTGGGTTGCCGGGACACAGAGTACATCCAGGAGTTCGAGCAGCGAGAAATAGGGCTCGCTGGGGCCGTACATCCGCACCTCGGCCGGGCCTCCGTCCGAGCCGTCCCGGACGATCTCCACGCCCTCGGTTCCCGTGATCTTCAGGTTCACGGTGGGAAACACCTCGGCGAACTGGTCGAGGCCGTGGCCGTTGGCGTAGCCTGCTTCGGGTCGTACCAGGTCCACGTCCACGAGGCTTCCGCCGTAGAGGCCGGGTCCCATGGAGTTGGCCTGTTGTCCATCCAGATTCACGGCACCGAGGATTCCGACCCGAATCTGGTCGTTCTCGAGGATGAAGTCACCCAGGTCGAGGGTGGCGGAGGGACCTCCAATGAGTTGGTCTCTGGTGGTCACCTCGTAAGCAGAGGCTCGAGACTCCGGTTCAGGGTCGCAAGCGGAAAGGAACACCACGGCGCCCAGACACGAGACAGCGGCTGCAGGAGCGGCAACGCGGGAACAAAGCTGCAAGAAGGTCATCGAACACCTCGGATGGCGGCAGACACGGGGCCACGTTCCCTCCAGCGTACCGATCCGGACAGGGGATGTCAACCGGTGCGTGGTCGGGCCGGGGCGCCTGTGGTCGTGGAAAAGTGTTGACGGGCCGGGCCGCAATCGGTAGGCTGAAACACACGGTTCCAGGCTTGGAGGTTGACTTGAAGCGCTATCTCGTTCTTCTCGCGGCTGTCCTGTGGGTCTCACACGCTGAACGCGCGCCGGCCGGTGACCAAGTATCCTCCCCGTGGCCTGACCTGAAGGTCAAGGTCGGAGGACAGCTTCACCTGTGGGCCATTCCCTTTGACCAGAATGATTTCGAGCAGAATGACCCGATCGTCTATGGTGACCCGTATCTCGACGAGGGGTTCAGTGTGCGCAGGGCCCGTCTGATCGTGCGGGGTTCCTTGAGCGAGAGTATCGATTTCGGCCTGATGATGGGCTATTACGCCGGTTTCACCGGTGCCCGGGACGCGGCACTGAGTCCGGAACTCTCGGAGGCGTACCTCGACTTTCACAAGGGGCGCATGCCCCACCTCCAGGTCGGGGTGGACAAGGTTCCCTTTGGTGGACAGTACCTCTCCTCGTCCAAGTCCCTCCTTTTCGTTCAGCGATCCGTGGTCGCCGAAGAACTCAGCTACGGCCGGGACGTGGGCGTGCGCCTCTACGATACCTACGGCCCGGAAGAGTCCTCGGGCTTCGGTTTCCAATCCTTCCACTGGGCCATCGGCGCGCACAACGGCTCCGGGTCCATTCTGCGGGACGACAACGGCATTGGCGACGTGCCCGACGTGACCGATACCATCACCAATCCGTTCGGCCTCGTCCACACCGTGCGCATCGGGGTGGACTTCGGTACTGCTCCGGCCCCGGCCGGCGAGAGCAACCTCGGGGAACGCTCCTTCCAGGACGTGACCATTCGGCTGGCCGCCAACGTCGGGGCCAACCGTGAACTCGAGTCTCGAAACGTCGGTTATGGGGCCGACGCTTCGGTGTTTTGGGGGCCGGCTTCGTTCCAGGCCGAGGCGTTGTGGCGCACCACGTTCCCGCAATTCACCGATGAGGGGTTGCCTGATTACCTGGCCGAGGTGCCCGCGTTCGGTTGGTACGTCCAGGCGGGATACCATGTCATACCGGATACCCTCCAACTCGCTGTCCGGTACGAGGTGTTCGACGGAAACACCTATTACGATGACGCCGATGACCTGGAATACTACCTGTTCGGCCTCAACTACTATCCTGCAGGTTCCGACTCACTCAAACTCCAACTCGACTACGTCCGCCGGATCGAGAGTTCAGACCTCATTCTGGTACACAACGACGGCCTCTATCTCAATCTGGCCACCTACTTCTGATACTTACTTCTCTGATTCCGTTTCTCGAACGGCGTTCTCTCGAACTGTTCCTTGTCGATCCGTGTTCTCCTGATCTGCCTTCGACCGATGGCCCCGGCCGCGCGGGGATACCTCTGGACAGGCGTTTCCACGCGACCTCGGCCGTGCCGCCGGAACTCCGCACGCCCCGGCCTACCCGGAAAAGCGGGTGCGGCCCAGGCGATGGACCTTTCAGGAAGGCCCGGGTGACACGGTCTCGCATTTCAACCGGTTTCAGCCGGTAGGGCCACCCAGGAGATGGCGGATCGGTCGGAGGAACAAGTCGGCCAGTCCTTCCACCAATCGCTCCGCCTCGGCGCCCGCTTTCCGGGCCGATTCCCCGGCCGCCGCCCGCTGCCGTTCGATCTCTGCCACCGCCGCCTGAACGGCGCGGCAGGCCTCGAGGAGATCCAGAACCTCTGCCACATGTTCCGGGGTGGTTCGCTCCCGATCCAGGTCCAGGATCTCGCGCAAACGCTTGCTCTGTCGAGTCGTCAGGGTGGCCAGGGCGTGCACCACCAGGTAGCTCCGTTTGCCTTCCGCCACGTCGCTGCCCCGTTCGTCCCGGCCCTTGTCTCCATACAGGTCCAGCAGGTCGTCCTGGATCTGGAACAGGATCCCAAGGTGCGAGGCGGCCCGGGACAAGGCCTCGAGCGTGTACTCTTTCGCCCCACACAGGTCTGCTGCTCCGACCATGGGAAGCCGGAACAATCCAGATGTCTTGTGCTGTACCATTTCGAGGTACTCTGACACCGACGGCTCCTCCATCCGTTTCAACGCGAACTCCCGCTCCTGACCGTCCAGTACGCGCAACGTCTCCCGGATCAACCGGGACAGGACGCGGTCACGAAGCTTGCCGGGGACCTCGAGCCGGTGGATGGCCAGGACCGCGTAGTAGTGCATGGCCGTACCCAGGTCGATGGCTTGCGGAATACCGAAGCGGCGCCACACGGTCTCCTGCCCGCGGCGGAAAGCGTCGCCGTCCTGAACATCGTCGTGGACCAGCGTCGCGTTGTGGACCAGTTCACAGGCAGCAGCGAAAGGAACCAACGGCGCTGCGTCGGCGTGGAAAGTTTCTGTCACCAGGAACGGAATCACGGCGCGCAGGCGCTTGCCCCCGGTCTCGAAGTGATAGGCGTGCATCCGGGCCAGATTGGACCCGGACGGGGTGGCTTCCCCCACCACGGAGGCGACGCATTCGAGCACATCGGGGAGGTATCGTTCGGAAAGTTTCAGGAATCTGTTGTGCAAGTCCATGGGAAGTCATCCTTCTGGGGTTGATCGCGAACCCGCCTCCTCCCGGGAGGGGGTGGGGGTCGGCGTCGTCTCAGACCGGGGTCCATCTGCCGGAGAACGGTCCTGTCGTCCCTCGGCGCCTTTCCGGGGCGGGACCTGAAGCACCATCAGCGTCGGTCCGTGGTAGATGTTCACGGTCGCCGAGTTGAGCAGGTGATGAGGTGCGAAAAAATCCGAATCGAACCAGGGATTTCGAAACAGCGCCACCGGCTTGCACTTCTTGAAGATTTCCTGGTATCGCCGGGCCAACCTCGGGTAGCGCTCCGGGTGGGCCGCAACAGGTTCCCAGGAGTGGCTGGACATCACGACGTAGTCATAGTGGTGCTTCTGGAGCCAGGAAAGACTGCGTTGCTTGAACCCGTGCTGCTTCACTCGAGTCCCCTCGGGTAGCTGCCGCACCCACTGCTTCAGTTCCCGCCGGGTGTGTGGCAACAGGATCTGCCAGTCAAACACGATGTCACGGCTGAGTGGATAGACGACCGAGAGGGAGATGGCTGCAATCCAGCCCCATCGAGCAACCCGGGCCAGGTTTCTGTTTCGTATCCGGGTGATTGCCTCCCAGGCCCTCTGAGCATGTCGCGCTGCCAGGATGGCGGCGAAAGGGACGACAGGCAACAGGTTGCGGTCGAACCGCACCACGTACCGGGCGAGGAACAGGAGGAGAAACAGGGGGTACACGACCAGGAGCAGGTTCAAGCAGCGGTCCCAGGCCCTCGAGGGGGAGGGCCTTGTGATTTCGCCCAGGGTCCAGGCGAGCCCAAATGCGGCCAGGAGGGTCAGCCCCGGGCCGAGTCCGGTGTAGTAGAGAAACTCCAGGTTCCAGCGGAACGTGTCCGGTCCAACCGCAAATTGCGTGGTGGTCCCGGTCGCATAGTGGTGGCTTTCGTACCGCAGCGCCTCGAGCAATCGTTCCGGCTGAATCGCAGCATAGGGCATGGCCAGGAAGAAAGCAGGCACTGCGCTCAGAGCACCGGCAGTGGCGAGCACGGCGCTGTGGGTTCGGGGAGGGGACGTGCCTCCAGGCTCGCTGTTCATCGCTCGAGTCGGGCAAACGGCTGCGCCGACCGCAAGAGGCAGGATGGCCAGGATGCCCGTGTACTTGGTTGCAGCAGCCAGCCCGGCGCACACGCCGCAAATGGCGGCATCGCGGAAGCGCCGGGTGCGATGAGTCCGGATGGCGAACAGGACGGTGAGGGTGGTGAGCAGTGTGAGCAGGGTGTCGACGGTGCAGTAGTGGGCGCACTGGACCGAGAGGAAAGAGACCGCGAGGAACAGGGCCGCGAGGTGCCCGGTTTGTCGTGTTCGACGGGAGTCGTTTTTCAGTGGATTGGAAGCGGTCCGCACGAGCAGGGGGAGGACGGCCACGGTGGCCACGCTTGCCGCCAGGGAGACGGAACGCATGACGGCCAGCCCTCGCCGGCCCAGCACGGGGGCTTCGTTTCCGATCAGCATGCCGCGCACATGTTCCACAATCCACAGGAGCAGCGCCTGGAGGTAGAGAGTCAGGGTGCCATAGGACATCTTGGCGGGTTCCAGCGAGCCGCTCGAGAGCATGTCCCGAACCCAGTGGACGATGTTGCCCTCGTCCGGATGATGGCTTGGCGCGTCGATTCCCACCGCGCGCAGGATCAGGGCGCCGACGACGATGGCTACCCAGGTCCAGTGGTCACGATTCGCCGAGGTTGTGGCAGCGTCGTCCATGTCGTTGCGACTGCCCGAATCAGGGGAAAAGAAGAATTGCTTCGCTGTGGTCGACCGGTGGGATGATAGTATGGTCGAGGCAGGGCGTCAACGTTCGGTGCCGCCTCCAGCGGAAGCGTCGAGGTTCCTATTCCACCCTGGTTCCATCCGCCTGGTATCGGGTGACGGGCCCGAAGCTTTCGAGCACTTCGAGGATCTTGGCGCCATCACCGACCGCCACGATCCGGAGTTTGCTGGTGTCCAGGAACCGCTTCGCCACCCGCTGGATGTCTTCGGCGGTCACCGCCGCCACTGCGGCCGGGTACCTGTCCCAGTAGTCCGCCGGCAGGCCGTAGTATTTCAATTCCACGGCACGGGCGGTGAGCACCTGGGGCTTTTCCAGGGACAGGGCGAACCGGGCCACGATCGCGCGCTTGGCATTTTCGAGTTCTTCCTCGGGCACGGGGACCTCGATCATCTTGTTCAATTCAGACAGGAACTCGGTCAGTGCCCCACCGGTCACCTCGGTACGGACGTCTGCACCGGCGTACCAGGGACCGGGGTAGGAGACCGCCTTGAATCGGCTGTAGGCTCCGTAGGTATAGCCCTTTTCTTCCCGAAGTTTGAGGAACAGCCGGGAACTGGCATTGGCCCCGAGGATCTGGTTGAGCACGTTGACCGCGACGTAGTCCGGGTCGGTCCGGGTCAGACCGACGTTCCCAAGCTTGAGGGTGGTCTGCACCGAGTTGGGGCGATCCACGAGGTCGATGGTCAAGGCGTCGTTGGGATGAATCTCGGGAGGGACCCGCTCCGGGGGTTCCGCCGGCTGCCAACCGCCGAACGCATCCTCGAGCAAGGGCACGATCTGGTCGAACGTGACGTCGCCGGTGACAGCGAGGATGGCGCCGTTGGGCACGTAGTAGGTGGCATGGAACGCTTTCAGCCGGTCCGGGTCCACCGCAGCGAGGGACTCGGCGGTCGGGGCGACCACGGAAGCCGGGTGACCGGCGTAGAGCGCGCTCATGAACCGCTCATTGGCGAGGAATCCGGGGCGAGTTCGTTGTTGCTGGAGTGCCGCAGTTTCACGCGCCTTGTACTTGTCCACTTCCTCGGGGGGGAAGGTGGGTTCGAGGATCAGGGTGGCAAACAGGGACACCATGTCTCGAGTGTGCTCTGACAGGCCCGAGATCTGTATCCGGGTGACCGGTGACCCGAATTCAGCGCTGGCATAGAACGAGGCACCCATGCCGTCGAGTCGGTTGGCGATCTCCCGGCTGGAGTAGGCGCCAGCCCCTTCGGAAAGGAGGTCAGCGGTGAAACTGGCCAACCCCGGCATGTCTTCCGGGTCGTCCATGCTGCCGTGAGGAATCAGGATCTGGAAAAGCACCTTGGGCAGGAAATGGTCCTCCAGGACCATGACCTGAAGTCCATTGGACAGGGTGGCCTCGGCCGGACGAGGAAAGGTGACCTTCAGGATTTCGTCGTTCACCGGCGCCCGGTTCTTGATGACCGCACCGCTCCGCGAGCCGCCATGGCTTTCCATGGTATCCTGGGCCAGGACAGGGCCGGCGAGGGCGAGAGACAAGAGCGTTGCCAGGTAAGCCGTCGTGTGGATTCGCATAGGTGGTCTCCTCCCTTTCTACTCGCCCGCGTCCGGGGTGGACGATCCAGAGCCTGCCGGCACGGTCACCAGCACGCCGCGGTTCGTCGGGTTCAGGTAGGTGGTCGCTACTCGCTGCACGTCCTCGACCGCCACCGCCTGGTACTTGGCCGGCCAGGTGTTGACTTCCTCCGGATCATCGTACAGGGCGGCGGTTTCACCCAGCACGATCGCTGTGTAGGCGCAGGTGCTCAGCCAGTCGATCAGTTGTGAACGAACTCGAGTCTTGGCCCGGACCAGTTCCTCCATGGTCACCGGTTCGGTCTGAAGCCTCGCGATCTCCTCGTTGATCACTGCTTCCACCTTGCTCGGGTCCTGGCCCGGCGAGACCAGAGCCAGCACCCACAGGGTGAATGCCCCCCGGTTTTCCAGCACAAAAGCGTGCGCAGCCACCGCCAGTTGCTGCTCCTTGACCAGCCGCTGGTACAGGCGTGAGCTTTCCCCGCCGCCCAAAACCTGCGCCAGCACTTCCAGCGGGTAGACATCTGCATGATCGCCCGGAACCGTGGGGTACATCATGTCAATACGCGCCATCGGCGCCAGGGGATCCTCGAAAGTATCGCGCCGTTCCCCCTTGTTGATCGGCTCCGTGAGATCCGGCGTCGGCGGGGTCGGCTGAGAAGGAATGTCCCCGAAATACTTCTTCACCAGCGCCAGAGCCTCCTGGGTGTCCACATCCCCCACCAGCGTGAGCACGGCGTTGTTGGGGGCATAGTAGAGGCGGAAAAACTCCTGGATGTCCTCGATCGTCGCGGCATCCAGATCCTCCATCGACCCGATCGTGGAGTGCTTGTAAGCAAAGTTGTCGAACGTCAACGCGATCAGACGCTCCATCACCGTGCCGTAGGGCCGGTTGTCATAGCGCATCCGCCGCTCCTCTTTCACCGCCTCCCGCTGATTGTCCAGGTTCTCCTGGGTCACATCCAACGAGCGCATGCGGTCAGATTCCAGGAACAGGCCAAGCTCGAGCTGGTTGGAAGGCAGGGTCTCGAAATAGTTGGTCCGGTCGAACCCGGTGGAGCCATTCATCTGGCCCCCGTAGTTGGAGATGAGGATAAAATGTTCGGCCTTTCCCACATTCTCCGATCCCTGAAACATCATGTGCTCGAACAGGTGCGCGTACCCGGTTTTGCCCGGAGGCTCGTTCCTCGATCCCACATTGTACGTGATGGCAATGGCATACACCGGCGCGTTGTGGCGCTCCGAGATGACAACCCGAAGCCCGTTGTCCAGCTTGAACTGCTCCATCTCGACCCGGGGTTGGCGTGGCGCCACCTCCGCCCGGGCAGGCGGCATCTCCCTGGCTTCCTGGGTCGTCGTCGCGCACCCCGCCAACACGGCAGGGACCAGCACGGCGGCGAGCCCGGATGCGACTGTGCTCTGTTTCATGGGGTTCCCTTTCCACGTGATTGGTTCTTGTCCGTATCTTCGGTTCAACGCGCAGGCCACCACCATGGTTCAACCGGCTGGAAAAAAAATTGACCCCCCAGGCTCCCCCGTGTCGAGAAAACCCCCGGGGCCTGCACCACGACCAGACGGCCTGCGGTAGGTGGCAGACGGTTCAGCCGCCCTGCCTGTCAATCTGCTTGAGTGCGTCCTCGAGCCGCTTGCGCTGCTCCGGGGTGAGGGCATTGGTTCCAGGAGAAGGCGGCGCCCCTTCGTCCACCCCTTCGGGCGGCTCGACGCTGGTCTTGGCCTCGGGAACCCATCCAAATCCGGCACGACCCGGGAGGCGAACGCGAATCCAGTCGTCCAGGCGGTACACAACCTCGAGTTTGTCTCCTGCCTCGACCTTCCCGCTCACCGGCGTGGCCGTATCCGAAAAACGACGGGCATCCAGATCCTCGGTCATGTAAACATAATCAACTGCCCAGGCCACGCTCGACAGGGCGCCGAACAGAACCATTGCAACGAGTGCGAGGAGTGGTCTTTTCATGCACCTTCCCTTCGATACTGCCCCACAAAGGCGGGGGTGGTTCCGGTCTCGCACCACCACCCCGGATGGAGAAGAAACAGCACGCCCGCGGGCGATGGTGATTCCGCGGGTGTTATAGCGGGTTGCTCCCAAGAGATCCAGGACAATCGTGTCCGGCAGGTCGTTCAGACGCGCCCCTTCCGCCTCCGGCCCTGGGGACGGTGCACCTTGCCCCGGGAAGAGCCTCGCGTCCGCCGGCTTCCCTTGCTCACAGCCTCCCGTTTCGTCCGAGGGGTCTCCTGAGGCTCGGTCTCCACCACACCCCGACGCCGTCGCCGCTCCCTCCGCCGCCCTCGACACGCCGCCGCCGCCTCCCGGTGCCTGGGCCGAAGTTCCCTCAGCATCTCGTCAATTCGTTCCGACCTCGGCAGTTCGACTTCCCCCGCCCCGTCCCCGACCCCCTCACCCTCCACACCGCGCTCCAGCACCGACTCCGGCTCCACCTCGAACGGCTCTTCCCAGTCGACAGGCATCACCTCCGCCGGCACAGGGACACCTTCCGGGTCCAGATCCGCACAGAGTTCGTCGTACATGGCCGATCGCTCACGGTCGCCGAGTTGCCCCCAGCAGTAGGAGAGATTCCCGTACACCTCCGCCAGGTGCTCACCATCGTCCGGGGCATAGTAGCGGGCCGCCCGGTGCAACTCGGTGATGGCCTCGTCCCAACGTTCGTCGATCATCAGTTGCAGCGCATTCAGGTAGCGGGCCCGAGGGTTGCATGGGTCCAGCGCAAGGGCTCGAGCAATGGCGGCCAGTTCCTCCTCCCGGAGGTCCAGCACATGAAAAAATGATGCATACCGGGACATCACCAGGGAACGCTCGGCGTCGGTTCGACAGCTCCCCTCCAGCCGCGCCATCGCCTCGAGCGCACCGTCGACGTCCCCCTCGGCGAACCGGCGCGTGATCGCCATGAGTTCCCGGGTCAATTCACTGGTCACGTCGGCTCCTTCGTTGGGCTCCGCCTGCTCCAGGACGCCCGGATACGCCGCCCCGGAACACCGGGTCACACAGACGCTCTCGAAATGTATTCTACTCCTCCTGGATGGAAAGACAACCGGACTCGAGCACAGGTCCCATTCGAATTGTGTTCTCGAGAACCGGTCGGGTCCGCCCGCGGCTCGCGCTCCTTTGTTGAACAGGAAACGTCCCGGCAGGCTCGCCAGAAGCATTTGGCCTGAAATGCGCTCGGCCCATGCCCATGGTCACCTGGAGGAGCCTTCCTCGGAGGTGGGATGAGGTGGGCGTGCCGGTTTCCGACGCGCGGACCATCCGGGTGGCCGACAATGCGCGCGAAGAGGCCCATCCATTCCGGAAAAGGGAGACCCGGCCGGATCGATGGAGCGCTGGCCCCTCGCAGCGGCGGTGTGGCTCGAGGAGGCATTGCCGGGCGGTCTGGGCCGGGTGGTCACAAGGGGGTCGAGGTATGCAGGACACCACCTGGACAGGTGTTGGGTGGCCGGGGCCGGGCCCTTTGCGTCGTCCGGTATTCCGATGGGCATTGACATGTGCCGCTCTGTCGGACATCATGGCGTCTCAACGCGAAGACTCCGACATGCAGTCTCGCGCGCAACCTCTCAACCACGGAGATCCATGTCATGAATGCCATTCGCAACGTGCTTGCTGTCAATGCCCTCACCGGGTTGATGTTCCTCGCCGTCAGCTCCTCGGCCATGGCCGACGACGCCACGGGGACGACCTATGGCGCGGGCGTCACCCTGGAGCAGGTCACCCCCATCGCGACGCTCCTGGCCGACCCCGATGCCTACAACGGCAAAACGGTTCGGGTCGACGGCGTCGTCACCTCTGTCTGTGAGAAGCGTGGCTGCTGGATGCAGTTGGCCGATCCCGAGTCCGGGGAAGGCATTCGTATCAAGGTGGAAGACGGCGTGATCGTCTTTCCGGTGTCGGCCAAGGGACACAAGGCGTCGGCCGAGGGGACGTTCGAGGTCGTCCAGCTCACCGAGGAGCAGATGAAGGCCCACGCCGAGCGTGCCGGTCCTGGAGCCCACGGTGACTGTCCGAACAAAGGCAAGGAAGGGCACAAGGAAGGGCACGACTGTGCGAAGAAGCACGGTGGGTCCGAGAAGCCTTGTGCGCACCATGCCAAGGCCATGACCGACAAGGTGTACCTGATTCGGGGAACCGGCGCGGTCGTCTACGAATAGGCCAAAAGCCTGCGCTCTTGAATTCCGTTCACCCTTGTGGCGCGCACCCCGAACGCCCGCCCGACCCGATTGCTGCGCCCGTGCCCGACACCGGGGCTGCGGGTGCGCAGGCGGTTCTCTGTCATGCGTATTCAAAAGCTCATCGTCGCGACCCACCGGGATCTTGGCTATTTTTTCTTTGGACTCACCCTTGTCTACGCGATATCCGGTCTGGCCGTGAATCATCTGGAGGACTGGAATCCAAGCTATCGTACGACGCGGCGCACGGTCACGATCGGTCCGGTGGAACGCGCCGGGGACCGGCACCAGGTCGCGGGGGTGGTGCTCGAGCGGCTGCAGATCGATGAGACGCCCCGTTCGGTGGTCAACATGCCGCCGGATGGCCTGATGATTTTTCTGGAAGGGCGGACGTTGACGGTGAGGCTGAACGAGGGGACGGTGCTGGACGAGGAGGTTCGAGAGCGTCCGGTCCTGTACCAGTTGAACTACCTGCATCTGAACCGGGCCAAGGGGCTGTGGACCTGGGTGGCTGATGTCTACGCGGTCGCCTTGTTTCTCCTTGCAGTGACCGGTATCTTCATCATTCGCGGGAAAAAGGGCCTGGGTGGACGGGGAAGGTGGCTGATGCTCGCGGGCGTGGTGTTGCCTCTGCTGGTGCTCCTGGTGTGACGGCGTGGTTTCCCCTTGTGACGGTGTGTCCGGGCACGTTCAGGTGCGGACCGAGGGGACGGAGGGGAGCCGAGAAACCCTGTTCGCCGCTGCAGGGAACTCGAGGCGGGAGTGGAGGGGCTGTTGTGGGCTCGGGGAGCGTTGGCATGCCTGCTCGCCGGGCACCCTGGACCGGATCCGGCACGGTCGTCCCGATCCGGCCTTGTGCCGTTGGCGCGGAGTCGATTATACTACGTGGGTGCTGGTGTGGGTGAGGGGAGGAGTCCTTCCATCCCCGGGGACTGGAACGCAGCAAACGCGGAGCGCAGGTGTCGAAAGCCGATTCGGTAGGAGTGCTTGCCCTGCTGGAGCAGCAGGGGCATCTACGAGGTCTCGAACGTCCGAAGGTACGTCTGAGAAAGATTTCCCTGCCCGGCGTCGACCTTTCCGGCGCCCGTCTCATGGGAACCGACCTGTCCCACGCCGATCTCTCCGGCGCTTGCCTCGAGAACGCCGACCTGACCAACGCGAACCTGAATGGTGCGAATCTGGCCGGAGCGCGGTTGAATGGAGCCACCCTGCACAAGGCGCGACTCCGGGAGGCGAATCTGGCCGGGGCGGAGCTGCGCGAGGCCCGACTGGGCCGGTGCCAGCTTCACGGCGCAATTCTGAAGGACGCAAGGCTCGATGACGCGCAACTGGTCGACGCAGACCTGGAGCGTGTGGATGCTCGAGGCGCTTCCTTCCGGGGCGCTGCATTGACGCGGGCGAGTCTCGCGGGTGCCCGGCTGGATGGCGCGGACCTGGAAGGGGCGGACCTGGAGGAATCGTTTCTCGAGCACGCCGAGCTTGTGGACGTTCGGCTGAAAGGGGCGAAGCTGGCGCGGTCCAACCTGGTCGGGATCGTGTTGCGTGTGCCGGAGGGGCTTTCCGGGACGGACTTGCGGGATGTGGATCTGGCCGACGCGACCATCCAGGACACCTCGTTCGATGGAGCGGACCTGGCAGGCGCGGTGCTGGACCAGGTGACGTGCGAGAACGTCTCGTTCCAGGGCGCTGTGCTGGAGCGGACCGATTTCCAGGGGGTCCGGGGGCTGGCTGAAGAGGACCTCGAGGCGGTGCGGGCCGGCGGCGGTGTGGTCGACGCGCTCTTTTTCGAGCGTGCCTTTGCGTTCATCAAGGGCAGTCGTCGCGCCCAGATCCTCTTGGCTGTCACGCTCCTCCTGAGCACGCTGGCTGTGGTCTTCTATTTCACGGACCCAAGCTACCGGCCTGTGGACAGCTTGATGGAGGACGCCCAGACCTTGCGAGACCAGGACCGCGCAGAGGAGGCGTTGTCCATCTACGACCAGTTGCTCGAGCGGGTGCAGGGCCATGCGTCCCAGATGCTCTCTGTGCTGAGCGAAAAGGCGGAAACCTTGATGGAGCTTGGCCGAGCCGAGGAGGCGGCCAAGGTGTACGGCAAGATCGTGGTCCTTACCGAGGACGACCGGGGCGAGAGCGTCGCAGCCCAGCTCAAGCAGGCGGAAGCCCTGGCCGAGGCCGGAAAGGGCGAACGCGCGATCGCGCTCATCCGGGCCATCGCCGAGGATGACACGAACTCCCCCAAAGATGTCGCCCGGGCGCTCCTGGCCCTCTCGCGAACCTACCAGAAACTCGGATACGAGGACCGGGCGGTCGAAATCTTTCAGGAAACCATGAAACGGTTTCCCCACGACCCGGAGGTGGCATTCGATGTCAACCTCCAGATGGGAGAGGTCTACCTCGAACGGCGCCAGTACCACCAGGCGGCCCAGTTGATCGAAAAACTCGCTCCCCTCGCCCGGGACGACAGCCAAAAGGTCAGCCTGCTCATCCTCGAGGCGCGCATGTACGACGCCATGGGCGACCGGGACCGATCGCTCGACACGTTCGAGACCCTGATCAAGCGGTATCCCACCAGCGCAGACGTGAGTCCAGAAGTGAAGATGGACCTCGCCCAGCTCATGGTGGACAAGGGCGAATACGATTGGGCCGCCCGCGTCTACAAGGACATCCTGGCTCGAGCTCGTGACCCGTTGCTCAAGAGTCAGGCTCAGCTCGCCTATGGAACCCTGCTCAAGCGCGTGGGCCGTACCGACGAGGCGCTCAAACTGTTCCGACTCGTGCGGCGACAGGCGGTCAACAACCAGGAACTCCAGGGAAGCTCCCGGCTGGAGGAGGCCGAGACATTGGCCGCGATGCAACGGTACGACGAGGCGTTCGCCCTGCTCGACGAGGCGGTGGAATCCTCGGAGCCGGGCCTCGCTGCCAGCGCCCTGCTCCGCCGAGGGCAGCTCCTGGCGGAAACCGGCCGCCTGGACGACGCCAGCAAGGTGTTTCGCCAGGTGATCGACACGTTCTCCAACCAGGCCGAGGTGGTGGTGACCGCACGCATGGATCTGGCCAGGCTGGAAGCCACACGCGGCAACGCCAGCAAGGCGATCCCAATTTACGAAGCCCTGTTGCAGGACCCAGCGGCGGAACCGTTCCGTACCCACCTGCTCAACGATCTGGGCCACACCTACGCCGACCTCCGAAGACCCGACGACGCAGAACGTGTCTTCCGCCAACTCCTCCAGTTCAAGGACGACGAAGAAGCCCAGGCCAATGCACGGTTCGGCCTCGCCAGACTCGCCCTGGCTCGAGGCGACCTCGAGGAGGCCGCAGCCCTCTACCAGCACGTGGTCGAAACCACCTCGGACATCAACCTCAAGGCCACCGCCCTCGACTCCCTGGCCCGCATGTACTCCGACGCCGGCGAGATCGGCCCGGCCATCGATGCTTACCAGCAGATCCTGGGTCTGGTGCCCCCCCGGCACGACGCTGCGTTCGCCGCGCGCCAGGGCATGGCTCAACTGTTTCAGCGCCAGGGGGAACTGGCCAAGGCCGAATCCCTTTACCGGGCCACGCTCGACCAGGCAACCAGAGCCGATGTCAGAGCCGCCACCTTGCTCGCACTCGGCTCCCTCTACCTGGACCAACAAAAGCCTTCTCAGGCCATCCAGATGTTCCAACAGGTCCGCGATACATACAGTGGTGTCCCGGACGCCGATTTCCAGGCACGCATGGGCCTGGCCGAGGCCTATCGCCTCCAGGGCAAGACCGACAAGGCCATCACCACCTTGCGCGCGGCTGCTTCCACCGCGGGCGACCCCAGGCAAGCCAGCCAGGCGCTGGAACAACTCGCCCAGCTCTACGATCAGACCGGGGACGCGGAAAAGGCGCTCCAGGTCGGCCGCCAGATCCTGGAACTCGCTGGAGAGGACCCGGAAGTCCAGGTCGCCGGGCGCCTGGCCGTGGCCGCAGGACTGCGCGACCAGGGGGACGTGGAGGGGGCCCTCAAGATCTACGAGGAACTGGAAAAAAACACCCAGGACCGCAACCTTCGGCTCACCATCCTCGACGCACAGGCCCAGGCATGCGCCGACGTGGGCCGGTTGGACGATGCGGCTCGAGCCTACCAGGCCATCATCGACGGCTACCAGGACAACCTCGACATCTATCATAACGCCATGATGGGCCTCGCCAGTGTCCGGCGTTCCCAGGGGCGCCTGGACGAGGCGGCTTCACTCTACGAGCAAGTCGCTCGGGACACCGTGGACCAGGGCATGCGCGTCTGGGCGCTCGAGTCGGTCGCCCAGGTGTACACCCAGGCTGGAAAACCCGACAAGGCACGCCAGGCACTCGCGCTCGCTGGAAAAAATCAGGAAACCCTCCCTACACAGGAGGATCTCCTGGCCCAGGCCAACGCCGCTCGAGCCCGGGGCGACCTGGAACAGGCCCTCGAGACATACCAGCAGGTGGCCCAAGGAGAGGGGGACCCCGGAGACAGAGCCTGGGCCATGGTCTACGCCGCACAGGTGCTCGCCGAAATGGAGCGCTCCGACGAGGCCCTCGCAACCTTCCAGAAGGTCATGGAACGCTTCCCCGCCCAGCACGAGCAGGTGCTCACCGCTCGCCTGGGTGCCGCCGGGATCTTTCGCGCCCGCAACCAGCTCCTCGAGGCCGCTGCCCGGTACGAGGAGACCGCTCGCGGCGACTCGTTCCCGGACTATCGCGTCACCGCCGCGCTCGCCGCCGCCGAGATCTACCTGGAGCAAAAGCTCCCGGAAAAGGCGCAAACGCTCTACCAGGACCTGCTCGAGCGCTTCCCAGACCGCCCCGAGGCCGTCCAGAACGCCCGCCTGGGCCTGGCCGAAATCGACCGGGTCGAAGGCAACGTGCAGGAGGCTCTCACCGTGTTCGAACAGCTCCGCTCAAGCTCGGATGAAACCGTGCGCGGCAAGGCCATCGCCGGCCTCGTTCGCTGCTACGCCTCGCTCGGGGACAGGGAAACGGCACGGGAACTCTACCAGACCCTCAAGGCCCGGTATCCGGACGAGTCTTCGGCACTCGCACAAACCCTCACGTTCCTGCGCGATTGATCCGCACAAACCGCACAGCCCACGCGAGTCGACGACCCGAAAGAGGAGGTGGTGAGACTTTACGGAGCAGGCGAAGGCTCAACCAGAGGCGTCGCCGCCTCGTCTCCCGGCGAGATGACAGGCTGAGGTGTCGGCGTCGGCTCGAGCAGTGGTGCAGGGGTTGGCGACGGCTCGACGACGACCGGTGCAGGAGTTGGCGACGGCTCGACGATGACCGGTGCAGGGGTTGGCGACGGCTCGACGATGACCGGTGCAGGGGTTGGCGA
>CAYQMG010000208.1:0-20005 GCA_964418585.1 uncultured Gammaproteobacteria bacterium
GCGTCGTCGTCGTGGCCGCCGTGGTCGTCGTCGTCGTCGTCGTGGTGGGAGGAGTTGTCGCAGTGGTCGTCGTCCTCGTCGTGGTGAGAGGACTTGTCGCAGTGGTCGTCATCGTCCTCGTCGTGGTGAGAGGACTTGTCGCAGTGGTCATCGTCCTCGTCGTGGTGAGAGGACTTGTCGTAGTGGTCGTCATCGTCCTCGTCGTGGTGGTCGCAGTGGTCGTCATCGTCCTCGTCGTGGTGGTCGCAGTGGTCGTCATCGTCCTCGTCGTCGTCCCACCAGGAGGGAGTCGGCGTGGGTTCGTCCTCGTCGTCCTCGTCGTGGTAGTCGTCGGCGCATTCGCATTCTTCTTCCGGTTCGTCTTCCCACATGTCCTTGAGCCGGACGCGACTTTCGATGCCGACCTCGTCCGGTGGGGTGAATGAACCCGGATGGTCGGACCAGATGGCTTTTCCAGGCCAGGTTCCGTCGTTGATGTACCAGACACCGTTGATGATCCGGATGTCGGCCTTGAAGGCCATTTTTTGTTCGACGATGTCCTGGGGGTCGTCGATGAGGACGGGGTCGACCAGGAGGCGGGTGGTTTCTGCGTTGCTGACCTTGTTACCGGAAGCGTCTTTGCCGGCCTGCACGGTGGGGTTTCCGACGATGGGGAGGCGAAGTTCCGGGACCCCGAGGTCTTTGTCCTTGACGTGTGGTCCCCAGGTGGAACGTGCATAGGCGGCCCAATCCATGTTGGACTGGGCGCAGTTTCGGCATCCCGAGTCGTTTGCGCTGGTCATTTTGACGTAGCGACTGCCGGTCCAGATGTAGACGCCCTTGCCGGCCTTGCGGCGGCATCGATGGTCGGATGCGAGGATCCGGCCGGACGCGGTGACGGTTTCGATCTTGAAGGTGCTGTTGCTGCCGATGCAGAGGTCGCCGTTGGCGTGAACTCGGCCCGGGTTGATGGTCATGGATGGGCCGGGGTAGATATCCGTGTATCGTGCCCCGAACACGAAGAACTGGAACATGCTGACGCGACCCAGCATCACCTTGAGATGGACGTCGGCGGAGTGAGCGCCGCCCACCTCGCGGGCCACGATGTCGACGGAAATGGGTTTCATGAGGGCATACATGCCTTCGAATGGCCCGTTCGGGACGAGGCCGAAGAATGCGTCGCCGTCCGAAGCAACGTCGTATTGCTCGAGTTCGTATCCGTCGATGTCCGGGAAGGTGATGTGTTCCTGGAGGTCCTCGGTGGTGGGATTGGGGTTTTCCATGAGGTAGTTCTGGGCCTTCTGGATCACGATGCGGCCGATGCCGTCGATGGCGTAGAAGGTGCGACGCCTGTCGACGATATCGGCCATGGATTGTGAGCTTTTCTCGACCCGGAACAGGTAGGTGGCTGCGATGGCCGAGGCGACGAGGGACACGACCACGGCCATCAGGAGTGCGGAGCCTTTCCTTCGCTCGGTCTGGTGGGTTCCGGGCGTCCGTTGTGGCTGTGCGGGTCGAGTCGTTCTGTCCGTCGATGTATTCATAGTCATCATCTCATGATGTCGTGGTTTCTCATGCTGGTGGTGCCCAGTGCGGAGCGGAACACCCACCCTTGGCGTGTGCGGAGCGGGCCGTCGAGGAGCTGGGCGAAGCCGATGTCGGAGGAAGCCTTGACCGGGGATCCCACGGTGAGGCCGAATTTGAGGAGGCGGAGGTCGGTTCGCCGTGCGCCCTCGAGCCCGTACTTGCCGAACTCGTCGGAGACGGAGTTGAACAGCCATTCGTCGTTTCGATCTCCAGTGTCGGTGATTTGCCAGTCCCAGGGCGGAACGTCGTATCCGAGTGCAGCCTGGAAGTCGACCACCCGGTCGGCGAGGATTCGGGTTTCGACGTTGCCGTCCAGGTCGTAGTCTTCGGCGACCTTGAGTTGGTCCAGGGAAGTGTCCACCCAGACGACACGCACATGGACGACGGCGATGGGGCCGTCCGCCCACAGGTCGTCTGAGGGTGGAGAGACGTTGACCACCTTGGCCTGGCCTTCGTCGGTGAACGCGAGGCAGCGGTCCAGGTCCACGTCGGTCACGATCCGAGATTCCCAGTGTGCGTGCGAGTCGTTGGAACCGGTCATCATGATGACCTGCCGGTTCACGAACTCGTCGGTGAGGCAACATCCCTCCGAGGCGTCCACGTGCACCAGGTCGCCGTCCACGCTCTGAATACTGCACTGGAGGTCGATGTCGACCAGTTCGGCGAACGTGAGCCGGTCGGTACCGTCGCCATTGAAATTGTCCTCGACCCAGATGGCTGCCCAGGGCCGAATGGTTCCCCCTCCCGTGCTCATCAGGAGGGTGGCCAGGTACTCGTTGAGGAGACTGGCCTCGTCGGTGGCCGTGGAGCCCCGGTCGACGACGCCCATGGACTTGCTCATGTAGGCGAGTGCTTCCAGAGACATGGTTGCGGCAATGACCGAAATCGACACGGCCACGAGCAGTTCGGCCATGGTGTATCCGGCCTCTCGTGGACCCGATTTGGAGGGCCGGGCCGGTCGTCCCGTCAGTTGCGATAGGTGGTCCACGATACCTCCTGAACGTGGTGCTTCTCCTGCCAGCTTACGGTGACGTCGATACGGCGAATGCCTGGCACGTCCTCGTAGTTGGTCACGGTCCATACAGCCTTGTAGAATCGGTCGCCCAGCCGTCGGGAGGGGTTGCCGATCCGGTTGTAGTGGCGGACGTGGCGTCCCACCTTGAGCGCATCGTCCGAGGAGTCCATGATCAGGACCTGCTCGGTGATGCTGTCGGCGATGGCGACCGCCTGAGAGAGGTTTCGGAAATGGCGAAAGTTCAGGGTCGCGGTGTTGGCGGCAGCGGTGAATCCGACCAGGACGCAGCCGACCACGGACACGGCAAAGACGAATTCCGTGATGGTGAACCCTGCCGCGCCGGTGCCGGCAGGAGCAGATTCAGCGCGAGCCCGGCGTCTCATCCAGGCCTGTCCGAGTATCGTCGAGGGATTCATCATCCTTCACCTCTCCTGATCGTTCCGATGGCGGGGTAGACGGTGAGCACGTAGACCTGATTCCTGTAGGTGGTCACCGTCACCACGGTGGGATTGGCCTCGTTGGTCCCGCCATCTGGGTTGAACACGAGGGTGCCCGATGCGGTGGAGAAGGTGATGCTCGCGATGTCGTTGCCCATCGGGTAGGTGCGAGACTCGAACGGTGTCCCGTCGATCACAAATGCGCCGTTCTGGAACGACACTTCGACGTCGCACAGGAGACTCCGCGCGAGGGACCGGGCTTCGTAGAGAAAATCCTCTACCTGGAATGCGGCGCTCCGTCCCTGGTAGTCCTCGGCCATGCCGCGAAAACTGGTGGACCCCAGGGTGGTCACCACGGCCACGATCGCCAGCACCACGATGAGTTCGGCCATCGAATAGCCTTGCTGGTTCGACTTGCACTTCATCGGCGCCCTGCCTCCTCAAATCGGCCTCAGAGTTCGGCGTCCGCTTCCTCGGCCGGCTCGAGATCCGGAGGAACGATCACCTTGAGTTCCGAGAACTTGACCGGCAATCCTCGATGGACCGTCCCCCGGCTGTCCACGCTGTTGCACCCCCCTTCGTTGCAGACCTCCGCAAAGAATGCAGGGCCGTCCTTGGTGTTGAACGTCACCACCCGCGCTCGAGCACTCGAGGACTCGGCCAGGGTGAGACGGAGCCTGTCCAGTGAACCGGCATATCGGTTGTACCGGCGCATGAAGTCGTGCTGTCGTCTCTCAATGCTGTGGAGAAGCGCCGTCCGTTCCTGGGTCAGGACCCGCTGATGCAGGTGGGCGTCCACGTACCGCCAGCCCTGGAAGAGGAGGTAGCCCGTGGCCAGCAGGATGGCAAAGGTGAGCATGCGACTCCGTGAGGAGAGCCGATCGATTACCTGGGCCGGCGACCGCTGTGGCTCGTTGGCAGCCCCGGGCTTTCTTTTCCCGGAACGGCGACGGGTGGGGGTGGCTCCTTCCGGCCGTGTCCTCTCCGATTGTAGCTCCTTTTCCGTTTGCGTACTGCAAGCTTCCGCCTTCATCCTCAACCCCGCGAATCAACGCCCTGCACCACAACATGTCCCGCCCAGAAAGAGGGCGTACCGGTCATCCCCCTGACAACTCATTCGGCACGGTGGGTCCAGACCTTAGCCCGGTCCGTGCCCGCTGATGAAAAAGGCGGTACCACCTGACCCTTGTGTCTCTTCGCGGATTACACTAAGATCAAAATTTCGAAGATGATCTCTTTCGAGTGGGCGCGGGGTGAGAAATGGTGCAGGCGGGTGGAAACACAGGGCCGGAACCGGGCTCGAGCCGCCACGACCGGATGGTCCTCTGGTCGGGTGGTCTCCTGCTCCTGCTGATGATCGCAGGCGGAGCGGCCGGATACTGGGTGTTCACCCAGCCCATGCGCAGCGCCCGGGTCCCTCAGGACGGCCCGGCACCCCGGGGCGAGCAGATCCGGGACATGCCCATCGATCAACTCCTCGCCCTCGAGCAACCGCGGCACGGGAACGAGGCGGCAACGACCCACGGAGATACGAGGCAAGGGGAGCCGGGACGGGGGGGGGTGTCTCCGGCCGTTCCCGCGTCTTCGGCTTCTCCGGACAGAGGCCGGGTCCCGCCTGATGGGTGGTTCGACGGACTGGTCTCGAGTATCCAGGCGGGACCCGCCGGAGGCGATGGAGAGCCGGGTCGACCCCCACGGCCCTCGGATGCTGGCACGTCCGGGGAGGCGCCGTGTGCGCTCGACTTCGGCGAGTTCCCCGGGTCGGCGGTGCAGGCGATCGGCAGGATACATCTCGACGCGGTGGATCTGGACGCCGATGTGGTGGTGCATCTCCTCTATACCTTGCAACAGACCCGGGGCCTGGCGTTTGCTCCCGGAAGCGCGCCGGCGGTGCGCTCGTACCTGGTTCGACTTCGCAAGGACCTGCTGATTCTCGCCAACCTCGAGGTGGCCTTCACCGCGCTCCTGGACGATCGAGACAAGGAAACGTTGCTCGAGGCCATGGTCGAGGAGGCGGTTCCGCCCTCCCCGGAGGACCTGGAGAAACACCTGGCCATGCTCGCCGCCAGAGTGGAAGCGGAGGGGGCGGCTTCCACCTGTGAACCGCCCCCTGTGGTCGACGATGTCTACCTCGAGAGGCCGTGGCGATTCGGATTCCCCATCACCGCCCTGGTCGTCGGTCTGCCAGGCATCCTCGAGCGGGGCAGATACGATCCGAACACCCTTTGTCGACTTGCTGCGCTCCTCTCCCAGGCGTCGGCTGCTGCCACCGACGCCCGACAGGCATTGGAGGCATTGCCGGGCGCGGTGGAGCAGTACGGATTGACCCTGGATCGGATTCTCCGTCTCCCGACCGATGAAAAAAAGCGGTTCGAGTCTCCCCATCCCTGGATTCCGGTCCTGTTGGGCATGCTCGATGCCACGATCGAGACGCTGTAAGGCTGGTTCGCTCCTCTCCAGGCCCCGGGCTCGGTGACGGAGCCGGTGTCAGGCTCAGTGGAAGTCGTGGCTCTTGACCCCTCTCGGCTCGATGCCAAGGCGAGGCGTCCACAATTTGTCGGCGACGAGGTGGACCACGCCGTCCTGCTTTTGTATACGACCGGAGACACCGAGGAACGATGCGGTTCGGACGAGCACCTTGTACCGTTCGTACACCGGCTTCCACAGGACCAGGTTCACGAAACCGGTCTCGTCTTCCAGGGTCATGAACGTGACGCCGGCTGCAGTGCCCGGGCGCTGACGACAGATGACCAGGCCGGCATAACGTGCGCGCCGGCCGTGCGGGAGGGAAGCGAGAGTCTGTGCGTCGGGCAGATTTTGCCGCGCGAGGGCCTCCCGGACCGCCTCGAGAGGGTGGCCTCGAGCGCTGTGTTCCGAGGATTCGTAATCCCATTGAAAGACTTCGAGGGGCTTCAAGGGGGGGCAACCATCGGGCGTGGTCCCCATGGGAAGCTCGAGATCGGTGGCGGCCCATGCGGCGAGGCCCTTGACCGACCAGAGGTTTTGCCGGCGATTGGAAGAGAAGCATTCGAAAGCGCCTGCTGTGGCCAGGCGATCCAGCACGCCCTGATCGAGTCGGGTTTGGCGTGCGAAATGCTCGATCGACTCGAACCGGCCTTTCGCCCGTGCCCGCTCGATCCGGGGCCAGTCCCGGGATTGGGAGAGGCCCTTGACGAAACGGAATCCCATCCGGACGGCAAATCGCCATCGGCCGTTTCCTGCTGGCTCGAGGGTGCATGGCCAGGCACTCCGGTTCACGTCCACAGGTCGGACCTCCACCCCGTGTCTCCTGGCGTCGTCCACAATGACCGCAGGGGAGTAGAAGCCCATGGGAAGGGCGTTGAGCAAGGCGCAGGTAAAGGCGTCGTGGTAGTGGCACTTCACCCAGGCGGTGGCATAGGCGATGAGGGCGAAACTGGCAGCATGGCTCTCGGGGAATCCGTACTCCCCGAAGCCTCGAATCTGATCGAACACCCGTTCGGCAAACGTGCGTTCGATACCCTTGGCGGTCATTCGAGCAATGAGTCGGGCACGGTGACGTTCGATACGGCCGGTTCGACGCCACGCGGCCATGTCTCTCCGAAGTTGGTCGGCCTCCCCCGGGGAGTAGTCGGCGGCCACCATGGCGAGCTGCATGACCTGCTCCTGGAAGAGCGGGACGCCCAGGGTCTTTTTGAGCACCGGCTCGAGACACGGATGGGGATAGACCACCGGTTCCTCACCGTTCCGGCGCCGCAGGTAGGGATGCACCATGCCGCCGGTGATGGGACCGGGCCGGACAAGGCTGATCTCCACCACCAGGTCGTAGTAGTTGCGGGGCTTGAGACGGGGCAGCATGGCCATCTGAGCCCGGCTCTCGATCTGAAACACGCCCACGGTGTCGCCGCGGCAAATCATGTCGTAGGTCTTCGTATCCCCCTCCGGAATCGTGGCCATGGAAATCTGTTCCCCGTGGTGAGCATCCAGGAGACGGAAGGCGTGGTCCAGGTGGGTGAGGGCCCCCAGGCCGAGCAGATCCACCTTGAACAGACCCAGATCCTCCACATCGTCCTTGTCCCACTGGATCACTGTCCGGCCCTCCATGGTCCCGTTCTCGATGGGCACGATGGTATCCACCGGATCGTGCCCAAGGAGGAATCCGCCTGGATGGATGGAAAGATGACGGGGAACCCCCTGGATCTCCTCGGCCAGTCGAAGCAGGTGCTCCAGGGTGGGATGCTCCGGATCAAGACCGATTTGCTCGAGCAGCGAGGCGTCGATACGCTCTCGATGAGACATCATCCTGGCCAGCCGATCCAGGGTGGTCTCGGGCAACCCCAGGGCTTTCCCCACTTCCCGCACCGCGGACCGACCCCGATAACGCACCACCACCGCCACCATCGCCGCGAACCGGCGACCATATTTCCGGTAAACCCACTGGATGACCTCCTCCCGCCGACGATGCATGATGTCCAGATCAATGTCAGGCGGCTCGTTCCGTTCCCTCGAAATGAAGCGCTCAAACAGAAGATCGACTCGAGTCGGGTCCACGGCGGTGATGCCGAGGCAGTAGCAGACCGCGGAGTTGGCAGCCGACCCCCGTCCCTGACACAGGATCCCTTCCCGCCGGCAGAACTGGACCACCTCCCACATGGTGAGGAAGTAGCCGCAATAGTCCAGTTCGTCGATCAGGGCGAGTTCCTTCTCCAGTTGACGGTGGACCTTGTCCGGGATCGTGCCGCCGAATCGCTCACGCGCCCCCTCGAACGTCAACCGCCTCAGGTACTCGGCCGACGTGGTACCGTCCGGGAGTCGCTCCGATGGGTAGCGGTACCGAAGCTCGCTCAGGGAAAAGGCGCAGCGTTCAGCCACCTCGAGCGTCCGGGAAAGTGCCTCCGGAGCCGTGGCGAACAGGGATTGCATGGCTCGAGGCGACTTGAGGTCATACTCGGCATTGGGCCGGAGACGGCGTCCGGCTGTGGAGAGACGAACGCCGTGACGGATACTGGTCAGAACGTCTTGAAGCATACGTCGGGACGGCCCATGGTAGAGCACGTCGTTGGCGGCGACGAGCGGGATACCCGCCCGGTGGGCCACGTCCCGAAGCCGCTGCTCCCATCCCACCTCCTCGGGACGACGGTGTCGCCCGAACGTGATGTAGAGCCGGTCGCCAAACGCTTCCTTGATTCGATGGACCACCGGCATGGGATCTTCCGGCTGGACGAGCAGGGAGCGTTCTCCTCCCCACAGGGCCAGGAGACCCGGTGCATGCGCACACACCTCCTCCCAGGTGACGGCACTGACTCCCTTGGGGCTTCGCAATCGGCCCAGAGAGATGAGCCGACACAGATGTCCGTATCCCTCGCGGTCCATGGCCAGGAGATGAATGGTCGTGCCATCCGCGATCGTGACCTCGGCCCCCACCAACAACCGGACACCCAGTTCTCGAGCCCGGACATGAGCCCGCACCATGCCGTGCACGCCGTCGGTGTCGGTGATTCCCACCGCTGCAAGACCCAGGGCATGGGCCTGCTCCACCAGTTCCTCCGGCCCACTCGCTCCGTGAAGGAATGAAAAATGGCTCTTGCAGGTGAGCGCCGCGTACTCCATCGCGATGCATCCTCTCCTTTTCCACCAGGCTCGCCCATCACCCCGGATACACCTCTCCTGGCAATCCTCCCTTCACTCCACCGTGCCTTGCAGGAACCAGCGCCGACCCGGACGATCGTGGTAAATCCAGAAAATGCTCCCATCCCGGGTTTCGGCAAAGTAGTACTCCCGATGCACCGGCGTCTGCCACCAGGCGCCCGAAACGATGAACGGCCCCACCGTGTCCACCACATGACCATGCCCCGCTCCTCGCAAAAGCCACCCGTCAGGATCCCGCCGGGCTCGAGGCGGTAAGGGGTCAGGGGTCGAGAAGATACGACGAACCATCTGCCGCCGGTATCCTCGCACCGGCCGGGGAATCGTCACTCGGCGCAAGGGCACCCACTCGAACGCGGTCTCCGGAAGGTAGCCGTCCCGAAGCCGGGCCACCACCACCGCCGGGTCACCACATTCGGCCCGAATCCGCGCCACCGCCCGATCCGCCGCGGCCAGATCCCGACGCCGACGAGCCGCAAATAGCTGGAGTTGCTCCCGATCCCCCTTCACACCACGAACACCTACCCGCACACGCACCACCCCGGCATCGAGACGGGTGCTCTCGAGACGCAGTCGCACCAGTTCCAAAAGTCGCTCCACTTGCAACGTGGGCGCTCCCGGACGGACACGCTCCACCAATCGACGCTCGAACGCGGCACGCTGCAACGCCTCGGCCGTCCCCTCCCTCCGCCGCTCGTAGGTCAGCTCGACGCCCACCTCGGCCACCGCCAGATCCCGTACCCCCAGACGCCGAACCAGTCCCTCGAGAAGACGTCCCACCAGGTACACCAGCGGCTCCACCTGCTCCACCGGTTCATCCAGATCCACCGCATCGGTCAACGGCACAGGATGCGGCTCCGGAACGAACGGCGCCTCCCGGAATCCGGAAAATCGGCGGTACTCGTGATAGGCCGCAGCCCCCAGCCGACGGCGCACCATTCGAGCAGGAAGATCCAGAAAATCCCCCACCGTCCGGATGTTCAATCGCGACAACACCACCTGCAGGTCCGGCGGAATCCCAAGAGACTCGAGCGGGACTCGGCGGGTCCACCCACGTTCCTGCTCGACTTCTGAAAACACGTGCACCGGCTCCAACCCCAGAGCCGGACCGGCTCGAGCCACGGCATAGGTGGCATGACGGGTGAACCCCACCACCACACGGGACCGGTATCCCGCCTCCTCCAGGGCAGCACGCACTTCCCGTCCCCAGGCCTCGAGCGACCCGTACAAGGAGAGAAGCCCCGAGGCGTTCACCCAAAACACCCCGGGTTCCTCCCGGTTCGCCTCCACCTCCGGGGAATATCCCTGAAGCAACCGCGTTACCTGCTGAATCCCTCCCTCCACCTCCACTTCATCCACCACACCCGCGTGCAGCGTCCGACACAGCGACAATCCTTGCGCATACCGCATGCCAGGAACCACTCCCACCCGACGCGCCGCCCCGTTCACCCACAACACCTCAGCCTGAGGTCGATCCTGCGCCACCACCACCACCGGCCTCGAACGCCACTCTGGATGCCGCTTCAACAACAACTGAAGCGGAAACCCCGACAGATCAACACAGGCCATCCGGTCCACAATACGCCTCCCGACGAATGAACCCCGGCCCTCGCCGCTTGTCCTTCAAAATCTCCACCTGGCAGACATGACTCGCCTCCCCGGAAACCTTCCGGCGACACCCCTCCGCACGCACTCGAATCACCGAACCCACCGACGGATACCCTCGCCCCTTCTCCGTCAAAAAAACCACCGCCATCTCATGCTGCTGCGCATGACCCACCAGCGCGGTCAACACCGCACCAGGAACACGAACCTTCGCCTCCAGATCGATCACCAGAAGCCCAAACGCTCCAGAACGCGCCAGATGTATCGCCGCTCCCAGACGCTTCGACACGTCGGCCACACGAACCACCACCAGTCCCCCAAGATCCACACCCACCGACGCAACGTCCGGAGGATAGAATACGCTCCTCGTGCCGGTCACGAACGCCACCGGATCCCCACACGCCTGGGCCTCGTACACCAGCTCAAACGCCAGCGACAGGGTCGCCCGGGCCCGATCCCCGGAAAGCTCGGATAGACAGCCTCGCAACGACGCCACACTCCAGCCCGTCGGCCTCGAGACCGGAATACGAAGCCCCCGCCGGACCAGTCCGCCAGAAAAACAGCTCTCCAGACGCTTCGACACCACACCGACACATCCCTCGCTCACCACGCATCCCTCCTTCGCATCCCTCCTTCGCCTCCTGCTCCTCCTACCAGCCGCTCAGCCGTCGCCGAACCTCCACCACCTTCCCAAGAACTTCAACCTCGGAACCCTCCAGCACGATGGGGTCATACGCCGGATTCTCCGCGTGAAGTTCCACACGTCCTCCCACCTTCTTCAACCGCTTCACCGTCGCTTCCTCGCCCACCAACGCCACCACAATGTCCCCATTCTCCGCATCCGGCTGCCGCTTCACCACCACCAGATCCCCGGGAAGTATGGCCGCTCCTACCATCGAATCCCCTCGAACTCGAAGGGCAAAATACTCCCCCCCCGCCCCGCGAACCTCCACCGAAACGTACCCTTCCAGATCCTCCACCGCCGTCGATAACGGCCCGGCTGATACTCGACCCAGTACCGGGACCACACGAACCCGCCACCCCTCCGACCGATTCGATATCCAGGACTCCGGAAGACGGTACCCCCGGGCATGACCACGAGCCACCTCGAGACGCCCCTCCGACACCAACGCTTCCAGATGCTGGCGCGCCGTCTGTACCGAGCGAAACCCAAAGGCCCGCTGCACCTCCCGCACCGTCGGTGGATCCCCGGCCGACAGCCGCTCCCGCATGTACTGGTAGATACGCTCCCGCGTCTGTCCTCGAGGCGTTCGTCCCATGGTCCACCTCCTCGATCACCACCGACTCCAGTTTACCAGACATTTGTATGGTATGTCAATGGGGATCTCCGTTCTCGACGGCCTCGGGAAGGTGGGAGGAGCGGGGGTGATTTTGGAAAAAAGCTGGCTTGACTTGGGGTTTTGCAAGCGGTAGACTGACAAGAGAGATGGTGTGTGCGGATGTGGAAGACGCTCCCGGAACCAGCAGTGCAGGAGGGACCCCCCATGCGGAAGCGAACGTTGGCCGTCGTGTCCTGGATAGCTGTCGTGGCAATTGTTCTCACGGGATGCCCGCCTTTTGGGGACGATGACGACGGTACGAACACTCCGGAGCCGAGCGAGACGCCTTTGGTGACGCCGACGCCGGAGCCGATCCCGACGCCGACTCCGCGGCCGGTGGCGATCTCCGGGGAGGTTCGAGCGGTGGATCGGTATACAGGGGAACCGATCGACACGGCCACCTACCTGGCTCGAGCCGGGGTAATCGTGGTGTACGCGCTGCTGGATCCCTCCGATCTGGTACATCCACTGAGCAAGTCGGTGCTTGATCAACCCGGATTCTATCAACTGGATGTGCCGGAGAACATCGGGAACGTGTATGTGGTGGCGGTGGCCGACCTGGACAACAACAACGTGATCACGCCCTTTGATCTGATGCGGGAGGCGGAGGTTGCCCCGGTGTCCGTGGGGACCGAGGCGGTGGAGGAGGTGGACGTCATTCTGGATTTGGCGGCGCGGGGGACCAGCAGTGGTCCTGGTCCGGGGCGTGCGGACTTTTCAGGGATTGTGACCTACATGTCCGAGATTCCGACCAACATCGCCGTGGTGGCGTTCCAGGGGGATTTCAGCGGCTGGTACTGGGGGATGTCGAATCGGCTGGGAACGGGAGACTACGTGTGCAGTGTGGCGATGTACGGGAGCACCACGAGCCTGATCGGGTACGCCGACGCGGATGGAAACGGGGTGTATGAGCCGAGCGATCCGGCGGGGTTGCCGGAGCACAATCCCTATCCGCTCGGCCCGGATGGGGCGTCCGGGGTGGACATCCTGATCGAGACGGTGGGGCCGGCGGGGCTACCGGTTCCGTTGCCTTACGTCTCCGTGTCCGGGACGGTGACCGTGGACGAGACTTACGCAGGCACGCCCATCCACGTGTGGCTCGAGGGGGCGGATGGGGAGATCGTGTACGCGCGAACCACGTTGGACGGTCCGGACAATTTCACATTGCGGGTGCCGGGCAACCTGTCCCAGGTGACCCTGCAGGCGATCACCGACAGCGACGGGGATGGGGATCTCAACCCGGTCCTGGACGCCCATGGTTCGGTGGGACCGTTCTCCCTGGGGAGTTCCAACGTGGGAGGCAAGGAGATCGTCCTGGAAGCGCCCGGGGACCCGGTAACCGGGCTTTCGGGGGTCATCAACTACAACGGGACGACATCGGCCGGGGACATTCTGGTCATCGGGGTCTACACCAGCACGGACATGTCCGGGACGCCTGCGCTGAGCAAGTATGCGAGCCCGAATTTCCCGGTGAGCTACGAGTTTCTCAACCTGGGCGACGTACTGGACGAGATGGGCGTGACCTCGCACACCTTTTACGTGAACGCTGTTCTGGACGTGGGGGGGGACCTGTCGGAGGAGCTGGACCCGAACGACGTGTTCGGATGGTACAGCCTGGACGGCCAGACGCCGCAAGGGGTCCTGGTGGAGAAGAATCACATTGCGACCGGGGTCAACTTCTCGATGGGGAACTGGAATCCTGGTCGGTAGGTATCACCGAGACGGGGGGGGGGGAGGCTCCAGTGCGAACCAGTGCTTTCCGGTCTCGGGTATCCCATACCGCTGGTAAAAAGCGGAGATGACCTGCCGGAAACCGGCAGGCAGTCGACGGTGCACCTCCTGCACGATCCGCTCGGGCACTTCCTTGAAATAGGCCTCGGCGACCGCCCCGGCAATGCATGCCTGGGTGTCCGCGTCACCTCCCAGGGAGACGGCGTTTCGGATCGCGTCCTCGAACGAGTCTGCTTCGAGAAATGCGATGAGGGCTTCGGGAACGGAGCCCTGGCAGGTCACGTCGAACTGGTACGTGGGGCGGATCTCCGCCAGATGTCTCGACAGATCGTACCCGGTCCACGCCTCGAGTCGCTCCCGGACAGCCTCCCGGGGGTGTCCTTGCCGGGCCAGGAACACGGCCATGGCCACGGCCTGCGCTCCCCGTATCCCTTCCGGATGATCATGGGTGCAGACCGCGGTGCGGCGCGCCTCTTCGGCGACCGTATCGGCATCGTCGAACCCGTAACCCACCGGGCTGACCCGCATGGCCGAACCGTTGCCAAAGCTGTGATAGGGCGCCATGCTCGAGGACATCATCCACAGCGCGAATCGCGGCCCATATCCACGCATGGGATGACGGCGAGCGTACCGCTTGATGGTCCGCGCATAGTCCCGGTCCGACATCATGGCATCCGCCACGGCAACGGTGAGCACCGTGTCGTCGGTGTAAGTGGAGAACCGGGTGAACAGGTCGAAGTCCTTGCGCTTGATCCGAAAGTTCTCCCGCGTCGAACCGATGATATCGCCTGCGATCGCCCCTATCATGGCTGCCTCCGTGTCAGGTGTTGCCCAGGTCGTCCTTCGGGAACGGTCCCGTTGCACAGTTCTTCGGACGGTTCCAACCCCAGTATAGCAAAATCCAATCCCTCCGGCCCGTTCTCAAATCTTCGAAACATGCCTCGAGCCCCTGGCACACCACCTCACCGGCCTGGAACGCACGGCGGACCACGCACCGCTTGCTCCTCGACTGGCAGGATGTCACATTGAGACCACCGTGACAGTCCCGTCACCCAGAAGCCCATCATCATTCCAGCTTACGAGACGTCATGCAGGAGGCAGCATGCGAACCGGTTTTCCCGTTTTCTTTCGCCTGGTCGCAAGGACGATTTTTTTCAGCCGAGGTACGTTTGGTCGACTCACGGTGCGACGTGCGGTCAAGATGTCGGTGGTGATTCCGGGAGTGTTCCTGGGGCAAGTGATACATCGAACCGCCTTTGTCCTGGATGACGTGTTGTTCCCGGGATACAAACAGATCAAGGTTCGGGAACCGGTATTCATTCTGGGGGTTCCACGGAGTGGCACGACGCATTTGCACCGGCTGATGGCCCAGGACACGGCCAACTTCACGACGATGAAGACGTGGGAGATGGTCCTGGCGCCTTCCATCATCGAGCGCAAGGTGTTTCTGGGTCTGGCGGAGCTGGACCGGAAGCTGTTTGGGGGCGTGGTGCACGACTGGTTGGTAAAGCTGGACGAGCGAGCCTTTCGCGGTGTGCGGAAGATTCACAAGGTGACGATGTTCGAGCCGGAGGAGGACGACATCGTCCTGTTCCCGATTTTTGCGTCGATGTTCCTGTTTTTCCTGTTCCCGTTTCCGGAGGAACTGTGGCACCTGGCACGGTTCGACACGGAGACGCCTCCGGACGATCGGCACCGGGTGATGACGTTTTACCACGCCTGTGTGCAGCGGCACCTTTACGTGCATGGAGAGGACAAGCGTTTTCTGTCGAAGAATCCGGCGATGAGCCCGAAGATCAACAGCATCGATGCCTACTTCCCGGATTCCAAGGTGATCTGCAACGTGCGGAATCCCTACCAGGCGCTTCCGTCGCTCATGAGTTTCCTCTCGTTCAACTTCGACCGGTTCGACAACGATCGGCGGGGTCACGAGTTCCGGGACCTCATCCTGGACATGGCGGCGCACTGGTACCGGTATCCTGCGGAGCGGTTGCCGGACTGGCCGGATTCGCGTGCGGCGTTCCTGACCTATGACGAACTGGCTGCCGACCCGCGCAAGGCGGTGACGGATCTGTACAGGCGATTCGGGATACCGCTGAGTGCCGAGTTCGACGCCTACCTGGCGCGAGAGCAGGAGAAGGCGCGGACCTACAAGAGCAAACACAAGTATTCGCTGGCCGATTTCGACCTGACGCCGGAGGAGGTGCTGGCGTCGTTCCGGGACGTGTTCGAGCGGTTCGGGTTCGAGCAGGACTATGCCCGGGCGACTGGAGCGTCAGAGTAGCACGAGCACCGGATTTTCCCACCGGAATCCCCTGCCGTTGTCGTTTTCCTCCGCGCATTTGCGAGACCATTTTCGAGACCGCTGTCAGGCCGTGCCGGGGCCGTTCTCGGGGCACCGGAGATGGC
This sequence comes from uncultured Gammaproteobacteria bacterium, assembly GCA_964418585.1. GTDB lineage: Bacteria > Myxococcota_A > UBA796 > JAJRTE01 > JAJRTE01 > JAJRTE01. The sequence goes on from CAYQMG010000208.1 coordinate 15,729, forward strand.
TGGCATGACCGGTCCGTGCAAGCGGAAAGGTGGACGCTCGCCCGTTTTTGCATCACAATACACCTTGGCGTCGACAAACCTGAGGAAATGGAGGTCACCATGAAACCAGCCGTGCGCCTTGGGGCGCTGGGAATGGTCTTGTGTTTATCCGGAGCGATGGGTTTCGTTGTTCTGGCGGGGACGGCGAGTGCTTCCGAGTTGGATGGACTCGTGATGGTTTCGGACTACGTCATGCCGTCCAAGGTCCGGATTTTCGATCCTGCCCGCTCCACCATCGTCTTTGACTATCGTCTGGAGAAGGAAGGACCGGAGCCGTGTACGGCCCCGGAAGCGACCTGTGCGGCGCTGGGGATTCACCATCTGACTTTGCAAGATCAGGACTATCTCGACGTGGCGGTCACGGTGATCGATCCGCTGAAGGGAAATCTTGCGGATGGCTTCTATTCCATAATTCAGCGGGTTCGCCTGGTGCACCCGGTGCAGGAAGTGTGGCGGCTGAGGGAACTCGATTTCTCGGATGTCCCGGACGGCGATGTCTACTGCGTGCGGCCGCCGGAAGGGGCCGAGGGGGAGTATCGGAGCGACCCTCGGTGTCAGCTTGCGTTCAACCACGCGTTTCGGGTGGTGGACGACCGGCCTTCGGAGAAGCGGGTCACGCTCATCGTGGCCGACACGCTGAATGAACGGGTGGAGCAGGTGACCCTCGACTACTCGAACGGGAGCCACACCGGGCACGTGGACTGGGTGCTGGGCGAGGCGCACCCGGCCTGGCCTCCGATGGGGGTTCCGAACGGGGTCCAGTACATCGACGACGGCCCGGACGGCCGGTTCCTGCTGATCACGTTCTACACGACCACCTGGTATCCTCTGGGCGGCGGGTTCCTGATGATGCTGAAATGGGAGAATGGAGACTGGGTGGAAGCGTGGCGCTTCCCTGATCCGAATGACGGGCGCCAGCCCTACCTGAACACACCGCACATGGGCGAGGTGGTCGTGGATCCGACCACCGGGGAACGGCGGATCTGGTACAGCCATTCTCGAGGGCTGGCCACGGACTGGCGCGAGATGATTCCAGCCGGATTCGGTGCGACTTACGGCATGCTGATCCCGGGCCCCACCCTGGCCGACCCGCCCACCTACGTATTTGATGCCGCTCCGTTCCTGGACGACCCGGAGCGGGCGCTGACCTTCAGCCGCGACCAGTCCTATCTCCCGGACGGGACCATGCTCCTGGCCGATTCCGCGTGCGAGACCATGTGTAGCTACACCCCGCGGATCTACCGGACCCTCCGATTCGACCTGGACGCCACGACGGCCACGGACCGCACGGGGTGCTACACCACGGACCATTCGGAGCTGAACCTGATTCCGATTCCGGACGACATGATCCTGGATACCTACGAGTGCGGCTTCCACGGCATCTTCGAAGCCAACTGGCTCGACGCGGATAGCCTCGGAACCCAACTCCGCAATGCTCGAGCCGGGGCACGCCTCCCCTGTCCGGGAACCCGATAGCGCCGGAATACGTCCCTCCCTCACACGCAAGGAAGGATCATGCCATGATGTGTCACTCCGCGCCCGGACGCCGGTGGGCCGATCGCCCTTTTGTCGCGGTGTTGCTGACCTGGGTCGGATGGGCCTCGCTGCTCGTCCTGCTGTCCCCTGGGCTTGCGACCGCCGAGGATCCGACCCCGATTCCACATGATTTCTCGAAACCCGACCAGGTCTTTGCTGCCACCCTGTCCGAGCGCTTCTCCAATCTCGGGGTGGCTGCACACGACCTCTACCTGGTCCTCGAGGCCGGTGACTTCGTCCTGCTCAATCGCCGTCCGGCCACACGGGAGGTCCCCTGGCTGACCACCTCGGGAACCCTGGTGAATGCTCCGCCGGCACTGGTCTACCAGGTCGTCGCAGACGTCTCCCATTACCACGAGTTCATGCCGGAGACGAAGGCGGCGTCAGCCACCCCGATTGTGCCGGGCGTCGTGGACCGGGTGGATCTGGAATTGAGCATCCAGGTGCTGTTCACAAGCATCACCAACGCCTACTCCCTTTACTACTACTATCAACCGCCTCATCGCATCGACTGGGTCCTGGCCCAGGGCGAGTTCGAGGCCAACTGCGGTGCCTTCGAATTGGTACCCGTCCCGGGAGACCCCGGGCGCACCATTCTGCTCCACACCTCCTACGCCCTACCTCGCAACAAGATCCTCGGATCCCTGTTCGCTCGAGTCCCCGATCTGGACCTCATGGTCAACCTGACCACCGGCACGATGATGATGGAGGCCATCAAGCACCGGGCGGAGACACAGCATGCCCGGACTGGTGGCACGGTGAAGCCGGCGGCACCTCCACCGGATAACCTCGCCCACCTGGTGGCCCAGGCCGGTACGCTCGGCCGTTTGGCCCGCCGAGGACCACTCACCCTGCTAGGCCGCACAGACCCGCCTTGGTACACCGGGATCCTCCGGGTGCGGCGGCCCAGGAACCAGGTCTTCGATACCATCTCCCACATCGAGCAGGCCGCAGTGGCCATCCCCTATTTCCAGGCCAAGGTTGTCGAACAATCCGAGAACGGGGGGCGGTACGAGGTCGAGTCGGTCATCCCCTTGATGATCGACTTCGATGCCGAGTATGTGATGGATGCGACCTTCGCCCCTCCGGACCAGGTCGCCTGGACCGCGGAGGCCGGAGGTGACCTGGAGGGCTACCAGGGAACGTGGAAGCTGATCGAGCAGGGGGCCGAAAACACGCTCGTCTTCTACCACACCCGGTCGAACCTGGAGAGCCTGGGATTCACCATGCGCAAGCTCCTCGAGATGGAACCGCTATTCGAACACGGGATTCACGTCTCCGAGATCCAGCGCATCATGGCTGGAATCCGGCGCTGGGCCGTGGCCTCCCCGGAAGAGCGCGCCCGCCTCTCTTCCCGGTGACGGCTCAACGGACCCAGATCATCACGTTGTCGATACCAAACGATTCGTCCAGGGGATCCTGGTTGAGCTGAGAGCCCGCCACGAACAGAAGGGAGTCGGCCGAATGCTCCACGACCAGATCCAGATCGTGCCGGTCGTCGTACGCACCCTCGAGCCAGCCGTCCCGATACCAGCCGCATACCTCGGCGCCTTCGTAGTAGTACAAGTTGGCCTCCCAGACCGGTTGACCGTCCACCTTGACGTAGGCCAGTTCTCCGTCCCAGGAGTCCAGCTTGATGTACTGAAGTTGCACCCGGGCAAACAGGTGCGGGATTTCGTACAGGTTCACGACGATGGACATCTCGCCTCGAGCCATGTTTCCATAGCCGCCCAGGATGGTTGTCCATTCCGCACACAGGTAGGTGGCCTGATATGACCAGCCCGGGTTCACACCGTTTTCGAAGTCGTCGGAGAAGATCAACGTCCAGGCTTCGCCTTCGGTGGTGAACTCGCACGGGGTCAACGCGGGAGAACCTCCGAAGTCGATCCAGTAGTCGCCGGTTTCCGAAGCAGCCCCGATGTCGGCCAGGTCCTGGCAACTCATACCTGGACATCCGGCCGCGGAGCCAGGAAAGACCTCAGCGTCGGTGTCGTCGCAATCCAGGTCGTTGGTCACAGTGCCTTCGGGCTGAGAACATGCCTGCACGGGGGCGTCCAGGTCGCCGAAGGAATCGCCGTCTGTGTCGGCGTACCAGGTGGAGAGGAGTCCCTCGTCCACCTCCCCGTCGCAGTTGTCGTCCATTCCGTTGCAGACCTCCTCGACTCCCGGGTGGATCTCGGCATCGTCGTCGTTGCAGTCGTCTCCCTCGTTTCCGCCGGCGTAGCCGTCTCCGTCCACGTCCACCAGGTCCTGATCGTCACAGTCTTGATCGACTCCGTCATAGGGAACCTCGTCCGCCCCTGGATAGATGGAAGGATCGTCATCCGCGCAGTCGGGACCACCCACCCCACCGGAGTATCCGTCGCCGTCCACGTCTGTGAGATCGCTCCCGTCACAGTCCTGGTCGACTCCGTCGTAGGGGATCTCATCTGCACCCACGAACGTCGCCGGGTCGTTGTCGTCGCAGTCGCCATTGCACGAGGTGACCCCATCGGAATCAGCGTCGAAGTCCTCGTCGACGCTGCCGTCGCAGTCGTCATCCAGGTTGTTGCAGCGTTCTTCCGAGCCTGGATAGACCAGTGCGTCGTTGTCGTCGCAGTCGATGGCGGAAGTGAAGCCGTCGGCGTCTTCATCGGTCGGGGGAGTCGGCGCCGGTGTGGGGGTGGGTGGTTCGGGTGTCGGCGATGGGGGAACCGGTGTGG
>CAYQMG010000209.1:0-7744 GCA_964418585.1 uncultured Gammaproteobacteria bacterium
GACAGCTTCTTGTTGCTCTGTGATGTTTACCGCAGTGTCCTTTACCGTGTGTACCGCAGTGTCCGATACCTCCACAACTTGAGCCGGAATTTGTACGACAGCTTCTTGTTGCTCTGTGATGTTTACCGCAGTGTCCTTTACCGTGTGTACTGCAAGATCCCACACCTCCGCAACTTGAATAGTGCCCACCGCTAGAATTCCAGCTTCCATGATGACCTCCACCATGGAAGTGAAATAGCGATTGAGCATTCGGACCACCTCCTGGGGAGGCAGAGATTCCGACAGCGGGGTAAACCCGCGGATGTCCGACATCAGGATCGTCACCGTGAGCAACTCACCTCCGAGTTCCAACCGGCCCTGGAGGATGATGTCGCTCACCTGACGGGCCAGGTACCGGCCGAAGGCGTCCTTGATGAATTCCCGCTCCTCCAGCCCCGCCAGCATCTGGTTGACGGTCACGCCCAGCATGGCCACCTCGTTCGTCCCGGCCACCGGAAAACGACGGTGATAGGTCTCGGGCTCCAGCGTCTTCAGCAGCTCGGCCATCTCGGTCACCGGCCCCGTGGCGTGTCGCGTCACCAGCAGGCACCCGCCAAGGGTCACGGCCAACCCCACCAGGGTCACCAAGACGATCCGGATCGCCAGCCAACCCAGGTCCCCACCGTCCTGGACCATCAACGTGGCCCCTCGATAGGCCAGGGTCCCGGACACCACCGCCCCCACCACCGAAGCGCTCACGATCACCAGTCCCATCTGCCCACCCAGCCCCAGCGACACAATGCCCTCCCCGCACACCGGCAAAAGAGGCTGCCGCGAAGACATGGCTCGAGACACCCGCCGCATGGCAAAGTCCATGTACAGATAGGCAAACGTCCCGTCCAGGAGAGACGCCAGAACACCTCCGATCAACACCTGCACGGCAAACCGCCCCCCGCTCTGCCACGCACCGAACAACGACGCCCCCACCGTCACGCCAAACGCTGCAAGCCCAACCGCACCCGCCATCAACAACGAATAGTTCAACGACGCCCGCCACGCACCAGGCGGAACCTCGTCCGACGGTTGCCGAAGCCACTCGAGCACCGGGGCTGTCAGTCGCCGGTGCACGGCATACATCACCACGATCGAGGCCACCACGCACCCGAACAGGGCGCCCAGGAACGGCCAAAGCTTCTCCGAAGGTATCGTCGTCGTCAGTGTGATGTAGTAGGCGCCCACCGCCGCTGCAGAGGCACCAATGCTTATCGCCACCCAGAACGTCCGGGCCAGGAAAGCAGGCTCCGGAACCTCCAGCCCGCCCACCTCCTCACTCACGCCCACCGCCACCCCGTCGCGTTCGCTCATCACCGCCTCATCAACTTCCGGTAGAACTCCGCCGCAACCCCGACCGGATCCGACGCTTCCTCGTACACATCGCTCGGCGTGATCACCACGTCCGTGCCCAGTTCCATGGCCCGCGCGGCACTCTCAGGGGTGAACTCGTCCGACACCACCAGCTTGAGTCCTCCCAGCCCCTTCAACATCCGGATCACATGCTCACTGATGTCCAGTTCCGGATCCTCGTAGTCCAAGGCCAGATAAGGATACCCCAGCATGCGCGCATAGTTCGCATACGCATAGATAAGCTTGGGCTGTCGGATCAAAAACGCATCGAAGTACCACCGCGCCGTGGAGTTCCCCATGATGAAGTAGGCCACCGGCACATAGTCGATCCCTTTCAGGGCAATGTTCATCGCCGTCGCGATCGACCCGGAGCCGAACGGGCGCGCAAAATGTGAGTTGGAGTTCATCACGTCCGGCAGGATGACCACATCCGCGGCATCGGTCACGCTGTCCGGCCCGGCCGGATACAGCACCACGGTCAGACCGGTGGCCGCCTTGATGTCCCGGGCAAGCGACGCCAGGTCCGAGGCGCCCGTCCCCCCCAGGAGAACCTGGCGATATCCTATTTTCTCCAACTCCTCGTAAAACGCCACGTCAGAAAACTTCTCCGGATCCAACAACGGCAAGTATCGCTCAAATTCAAACATCTCACCCCCATCCACTCTCACCACCAGGACCACCCTCCCAACCGGATACGCACATCGCCACTCCGCCCCCGGCCCCTCGACACAATGCACGACCCGACACTGGAACGAACCTCCCTACCCTACTACCGTTCAAGCCCGTTGGCAAGCAACGGGTGCGCCCGTTCCGGCGGCACGCACGCTGTCCCACGCCCCTGCAACGCCCGCGCCGCCACCGGTCTGAAACGCTTCCATCGGCCCCGGACCGGGTAAAAAAACACTCGGATTATTTTTTGCGAAAAACCGCTAAAGACATTTGCTCTTCTGCCGGGGGGTGGGCACACTGAGATCAAGAAACAGGAAACGCGGCCATGCCGAATCGCAGTCCAACGGATTTCACAGAAGGAGGCACCCCATGTCGTTGCACCGTTTTTTCCCTGTCCTCATTGTCGTTTCCGCGCTCAGCCTCGCGGCCTGCGATGACCTGGAGAACGTGGAGCAGTGTTACGACACGCTGGAGGCGATGCAGTCCACGGTTCGGGACGTGTTGTTTGCGGGGGACGGTTGTGTGAACGATGCTGAGTGTGTGATGTATGATCCTTCGAACAGTTGTTTCGGGGCGTGCCCTGTGGCCATCAACATGAAGGACATCAGTTGGATCAACATGACGATCGAGGAAGCGGAGAAGGTATATTGCGAGGACTTTGCGGCGCAGTGCTGGTACGATGAGCCGGAGAGTTGTCCGGCGGTTCGGCCGGTTTGCGAGATGGGCCGTTGCACGGTGGAGCCGTTCTGATCCGATCGGGCGCCGGGCGTGGTGCAGCGTCGAGGGTGCCCCTCCGCCGTAGAATCCGGCTGTGTTGCGTTTGTCCTCCTGGTTTCCTTCCCTGGCGGCAGCCTGCGAATCTCGTTGCCAACGTGTACTTCCCTGGTGTATTTACAGAGTCGGCCGCCCGGTTCGGCGGCGTCCTTCTCGATGGGAGGATGTGCTGTGCCGTTCCGAGTTCTCGGGCCGGTTGCGAGGCCGTGTGGAGGGGTTTCTGGCGGGTGTCGGCGTGGGTGTCGGCACCGGGGAACGTGGTGACAGGAGCCCATGGCTGAGAGAGAGGGGACTTGGGATGGACAGGGTCTGTGCCGCGCGGCCGCGGCGATTCCTCTGGTTCCTTGCGGCGATTGGATGGCTTGTGTCGGGTGTTGGGTGCACCACGTGCGAGCCCGAAGTGGCCGAGGAGGTGTCGGCGGAGACGCCGTCCCCGACGCCGCCCCCGACCCCCACGCCGTTTCCTGGCACGCAGACCCAGGGCCGTCTCCGGTCGGGTGACAACCTGGTGTCGGCGCTCGAGCGCGTCGGTGTATCCCGGGCTCAGGCCAACGAGATTGTGAAAGCGCTGAAGACGGTTTCCTTTCCGTTCACGGGGCTTCGACCCGGCCAGACGTTCGAGGCGTGGGTAGACGAAGCAGGTGGAGTTTCGAGGCTGGACTATGAATTCAGCCGCCTGGTGACGTACCGGGTCATGCGGGAAATGGGTCGCATGGTCGCCTACCGACTCGAGGTCCCCACCACGATGACGGAGGAGACCATGGGAGCGGCGGTGGAGACCTCGGTCTATGCGGCCATTCTGGATCAAGGGGGGTCGGACGCGCTTGCCACCCTGGTGAGTTCCCTGTTTGCCTGGGACATCGACTTTTCGACCGATCCACGCAAGGGAGACACGTTTCGATTGATCTACGAGGTGTATCACCTGCCTGACGGGACCCGAAGCCATTACGGGCGACTGCTCGCCGGGGAGTACACCGGGCAGAAGGCGGGCCACTACCAGGGGTTCTGGTTCGATGCGGATGACGACGAGTTCGACGGATTCTACGACGTGGAGGGGCACCAGCTTCGCCGGACCTTCCTGCGGGCGCCTCTGGATACCATGCGGGTGACCAGCCGTTACGGCTACCGGATGCACCCGATCGAGGGGCGACGGATGATGCACCATGGTGTGGACTACGGGGCGCCCATCGGAACGCCGGTTCACGCGGTGGCTGATGGGCGAGTCATAGCTGCAGGTCGTGCCGGAGCGGCCGGGAAGATGGTGAAGCTCAAGCACAGCGGTGGTATCGTGACCATGTACCTCCACCTCTCCCGTATCCGGGTCAAGCCGGGCCAGTGGGTTCAGCAGGGGACGGTCATCGGCAACGTCGGCTCCACGGGCCGTTCGACCGGTCCGCACCTGGATTTCCGGGTGAAGCGGAACGGGCGTTTCATGAATCCGTCTCATCTCAAGATGTATTCGGAGCCGGCCAAGACCCTGCCTGCGCGGTACCGGGACGCATTCGAGGCGCTGATGGCCGAGATGCGACCCAGGCTGGAGGCCATCGAGGTGGCGCCGCGGCCGGACCTGGAGGAGGCGGTTGCGACCCCGACGCCGGGCATTCCCCTGGGCATGGCGACGCCTGTGCCGTGAGCCGCACGGGCGGAGGGAGGGCGGATGGAATCGTCTCCGGGATCCGAGCGCGGAGGTGGCCCCGGCGTCAGATTTCGTTTTCCGCGGTGGCTTGCGGGATTCTTCGGAGCCGTCTACCTGGCCTGCCTGGCCAATCCGCTCACCCGCCTGTTCGATTTCGATGTCAACCTCGTCCTGGCTGTTGCAGCAGCCCTGGGCGGCGCAGCCCACGGTGCGGCCCGAACCTGGCGCTTTCGTTCTTCACCTGCGCAGGTGCGTGATCGCCTGGCAGACTTCGGCACAGCCAACAGTTTTGCCCACCTCCTGCTCGAGGGCCTTGCCGCCCTGGCCGTGGTCCCGGTCCTCGCCCTGGTTTCCCGAGCCCTGTTTCCCTGTTGCGGCTTTGCCTGGGGGTTGCTCTATTTCCTCCTCGGCCCGGTGTTCTCCCTCACATTCGGATTGTCCGTGGGACTGGTCGCCGCCCTGGCTGGACACTCCAGGCGCCGCTCGATCTGGATCGCCCTGGGCGCCGTGACCGGCACCCTGGTTTACCCGGCGGTACGCGCCTTGTTCGTGCCCGTGGCCTTTGCGTACAACCCTGCGTTCGGCTATTTTCCAGGACCTGTGTACGACCCGGTGGCCGGCATGACGCCCCCCTACCTCTGGGCGCGCCTGCACACGGTGCTCCTCGTCACCACCCTGGTGACCGGCACCGACCTCATCCTGCGCCGCCCGCCTCGAGCCCCTACCTGCCGGTCCCGCCTGGGTTCTGCGCTGGCGCTGGCAATCGCGCTGCCCGGCGTGGTTCTGTTGACCCTGTTTGGAGACCGGATCGGGATCTCCTCGAGCATCGCAGCCATCGAGCGGGAACTGGACGGTACGGCCCGCACGGCCCACTTTGTCGTCCATTTTCCCGCCGAGGGACGCACCGCAGGACAGATTCGGTGGGCGGCCGCAGACCTGGAGGCGGCCTACCAGCACGTCAGCCGCGAACTGGGAGTGGAAGTCCACGAGCCGATCCATGCGTACATCTATCCTTCTCGAGCAACCAAGAAGCGGTTGATGGGCGCTGGCCGAACGAGTGTGGCGTTCCCCAGGAGTCGCTCCCTCCATATCAACGCAGACGCTTTCCCGCACCCGGTGCTCACCCACGAACTCGTGCACGTCATGACCGGGCCTCGAGGCATGCCCTGGGTCCAGGTGTCCCCGCTTCCAGGACTCACCGAAGGAGTCGCAGTGGCCCTCGAGGAGGTTGCCGGCGGTCTCACTGTGCACGAGTGGGCCGCGGCCATGATGCGGATCGACAAGCTCCCGGACCTCGAGTCCCTGCTTTCCGCGGTTGGATTCTGGCGCCACCCGGGCGGGGTGGCCTATACCGCGTGCGGGAGCTTTGTCCGCTACCTCCTGGACACTCGAGGTCCCGAGCGATTCTGGCAGGCCTACCGTTGGGGTCGCGTTTCCGCGGCCTACGGCACGCCCACCGGGGCCCTGGTGGAAGAATGGAAACGCTTCCTGGACACGGTCCCCCTTTCCGAGGAGGCGATGGCACGTGCCGCGCGGAGGTTTTCCGCTCGAGGCCTTTTCGGCACGCCCTGTGCTCGAGCCAAGGAGCGGCTGGTCGCCCGTGCCGACGACCTGTTCGTGCATGCCAGACCTCGAGCCGCCGCCATGACCTACCAGGACGCGGCCACCCTGGCGGGCGGAGACCCCCGCCTTTTCCGGGCTGCCATTCGTTCGTGGCTCTCTGCTGGGGCGTTCGCCCAGGCTCGCGCGCTTGGGGGCCGACTGCTCGAGCAGGACCCGCCGCTCGACATCCTGCAACGCATCCCCGTCCAGATCATGCTTGGCGCTGCTGAGTACCATCTCGGCAATCAGGACGCCGCGCGCGATGCGTGGAACAGCGTGGCCGACACCCCCTTTTCCACCCCGGACGTGCGCAAGGCACTCTGCCTTCTCGAGGCTTCCCACGACCGGGAAGCGCTCTCCCCGGTGATCGACTACCTGACTCTGTCCCCGGATGGCACCACACTGCTGGACCTGGCCGAGGCATGGCACCGGGCGCCTTCCCACCCGGTGGTGACCTACCTCGCCGCCCGACGTTTCCAGGCAGCCGGCCGATGGCGCCGCGCAGCACAACTCTACCAGGAGGCACTGGACGCCGGGCTTCCCCACCCATTCCTGACCCGCGAGGCCCTGCGCGCACACGCCACCTGCGCCGTGCTCTCCGGAGACCGCTCTCTGGCCGAACAGGCCCTGTCCGGCCTCGAGACAGCCTCCGCCACCACCGCAGCGGACCGGGTGCTGTCCCGGAGGCTTCGTCAACGGCTCAGGCTCTACCACGAACCATCCTTGCTCAAGCCCCTGCAAGAATAGAAACGCTTGTCGGAACCCGGTTCGCTGGTTATGTAGTCCCCTCGGAGCAAAAAAGCGCCCAAACCGGGCGGGAGGACAGCGTGTTCAGCTATGTTGACAAGAGAATCAGGCGCCAGCTCGAGAATGACCATCGCCTGGTGACCATCGACCGGGACGGACGACCGATTGCCAAGACCGGGGGTGCCCCGTTCATCTCGATTCTGGGTCCCATTCCCTTGCCCAGGATCATCGGAGACCAGGAGGTGGTGCTCGACTGGTATCCTTTTGTTCGGCGCGTGGAACTGGGGCGCGTGCTGGCCGCAGCCGAATCAGCCACCAACGGGCACGCGGAGTCCTTTCGAGAACTCCTGCAGAGCCGCATGTCGGTCAACTCGGTGCTCGCCTGCCCCGGCTTTCTCGAGCGGGACGAGCCGCTCGTCCGGGTCCACTCCTGTTGCATGACGGGTGACGTGTTCGGCTCCATGCGGTGTGAGTGTGGTCCGCAGCTCGAGCGTGCGTTCGAGCGAATTCACGAAGACGGAGGCGGCGCGGTGGTCTACATGTCCAGCCACGAGGGCCGTGGGATCGGGCTGTGGGCCAAGGCGATCACCTACCTGCTGCAGGACGACGGGCAGGACACCTACCAGGCCAATGTCTCGCTGGGCCTGCCCGAAGATTCTCGAGACTTCACCGACGCAGGCGTGGTGCTCCGGTACCTGCTGCGGGGTCGCCCCATTCGCCTCCTCTCGAACAACCCGCTCAAGCAGGAGCACCTGGAAACGGCCGGGCAACCGGTGTCACGGCTTGTCCCCCACGTGGCCGGAGTCTGTCGTCACAATCTGAACTACATGAAGGCCAAGCAGGCAAAAGGCCATCGTATCCCCGATCTGTGATCGTTGGTTGGGGTCGCTCGAACCCTTACTTGCAGTCGTGATCGAATCTTGAACGCAAAGG
>CAYQMG010000210.1:0-44206 GCA_964418585.1 uncultured Gammaproteobacteria bacterium
ACGGGCGTGGGGACTACGCGATTCAGGACGGACTCGCACACGCCATGGGCGGATCATCCCCACGGGCGTGGGGACTACTTCCGAAAGAAGGCCCACCGCTGTGGACCGGACGGATCATCCCCACGGGCGTGGGGACTACGGAGGCTTTGTCTGGATATCCCCAAGCGGGGTCGGATCATCCCCACGGGCGTGGGGACTACCTCTTTGATGGGGTTGATTGCATGCGAAAGTAAGGATCATCCCCACGGGCGTGGGGACTACCCCCTCGTGCTAGGGGGTGCGCCCTATGAGGCCGGATCATCCCCACGGGCGTGGGGACTACCGCTCGTTCTGCTTGTCGAGTGCATCGACCGCCGGATCATCCCCACGGGCGTGGGGACTACCGTCGCAGATGTCGTCCACGATCAGCAGCCGCTGGATCATCCCCACGGGCGTGGGGACTACACCAGAGTATTGTAGCGCGACATCGGTCACACCACAACATCTGGTGCCTCGGTTGTCAAAGAGCTTCCTCGAGGCCAATCCGATCCAGGTGGATGGCCCGGGGCATATGCAGCCGTTTGGGACGCGGATGGCTCCCCATCACGAGGTTGTACGCCTTGACCGCTAACACCTGCAGCGACACTGCGTCCTGAAGGTTGTAACGCACCAGCGTCTCGAGCGCCTCCTCGTCACCCGCCTGGTAGCTCTCCCACAAAACCACGGCGTCCGCCCCGGTCAACGCCTCACCATCGCGACGGACACCGAGCTGATGCTCACAACGCTTCAATCCACCCCGGTACCCAAGAGCCTCCAGAACATAACGAAGATCGAGGTGGGGAACGGCAAGGTCGATTCGAAACGCCTTGCGAAGGCGCGGCAGGTCGAACGACGATCCATTGTAGGTCACCAGGAGCCGCACATCCGCCAGGTCACGAAGCAGATTGTCCAGATTGCGCCCGCGTATGTAGATTCTGGGCCTCCCCCCGCACACCAGGGCGACCGTGGTCACCTCCGCATCTGCTCCAAGCCCCGAGGTTTCGATGTCCAGAAACCCGGCGGCTTCCAGTACGTGGGGCAATACCCTCACCTTGTCGGGATTCGACAGACGGTTCAAGAAATAGTCCAGGCACCCAGCCGAGAGTGCCACTTCCGCCTGCGCGATCTGCTCGCGCACCCTGGCCAGCTTGCCCCGGGACAGGGCGGCAGGCTCGAGGACCAACAGGTCACGCCACTCGAGACAGGCCTGACTCCAAAGACGTCGCTCGCCGGACGCCGAGATGCCATCGAAGCAACAAAACGTTTGTGTCAGCATGATTCGCCGTCATCCCCCGCCCACGCTTCGGCAATGAGGTAGTGGCCGCTCAACGTCACCGGCCTTCGATCCGTCTCACCGAAAGATGCGATGGAAAACCCCTGGGAGTTGTTCTCGCTCGCGATGACCAGAAGACCCAGCCCGGGTGCGTTCCGCCGGATGTACTCGAGCGTCTTTTCCCGGGTCCTCCGGTTGACACTCCCCACAAAAACATTGGGACGCGGCTCGAGAAACCATCGCTTGAGCATACCTCGTACCGCCGGCGGCACGTCGTTCGCCACGATCACTGTCATCGCCCATCCTCCAACGTCCGTCTCGACTCACGGCCCACGGATTCCCCCCGGTCACGCTGTCGAAATGGCGTTCTGCCTCCTTTCAACGTCCGTCTCGCCTCACCCCCCACGGATTCCCCCCGGTCACGCTGTCGAATTGGCGTTCTGCCTCCTTTCAACGTCCGTCTCGCCTCACGCCCCACGGGAGCGCTGCGGCAACCACGCTGCCATTCATCCTTCCTCCAAACAGAACGCTCACCCCCACATCCACTGCTGCCGCGCCGAGATGGCCACGGCGGCGAGTTCTCCTTCCTCCTCCAACACGATCCCCTTCTCGACCGGGGTGCCTGGCATGCGCCACGTCGATTGTGACCCTCAACACCATGGTGCTTCCCTTGATACGCCTTCTCGACCGGGAGTGCCTGGCATGCGCCGCGTTGACAGGAAGCGGTGCCTCCTCACGTCCCAACATCGGTCGCCCCTGAACTCGAGGCAGGCGTACGACACGCAAGATGCCCCAAAACAGACGCCTGCTCCCTCGAGCACTCTCTCTTTTTCGGTGGCAAGGCACGCGGCTGCCACCAAGGCGCCCAAAACAGACGCCTGCTCCCTCGAGCACCGTTCGCCGCCGATTCGGCGGCTGCCTGCTCTCCACCAATCGATCCCCATTCTCCCATCGCCCCGGCTCCCGGGCGTGGGCCAACACCAAGGCACGTCAGCCTCCCTTGAATTCAAGCAGCTTCTCGATGTCCACCGGCATCCGCCGCATCACCTTCCGCGCTTCGAGCAGTCCCTTCAACCGCACAATGGTCTCGCGCTCGCCCGCTTCGGGATCGATGGCCAACGTCTGGAAAGCGGCCTCGAGCGTGGTCTCAGGCTTGTAGATGTCGGCGATGTCGAACACAAAGGGCAATGTGCCCCCGGAATGGATGAAGCCGAGCTGCGGGAGATAGCCCATGGAGCATACGACCGCCGTGGTCAGGGCATAAAGGGCGGCATTGGCCGCGGAAATGGCCCGGTTGATCCCATCGGCGAGTTCCCAGTTCGCGGGGTCGTAGCTGCGCCCCTTCCAGCTCACACCATACTTGGCCCCAAGAGCCTCGTAAAGGGCCTTGACCCGCTTGCCTTCCATTCCCATCAACGTCTTGATCGGCACACGCTCCACGACCGCGTCAGGGCCGAAACGCAACCGAAACATCCGGCGGGCCACCTCGCCCCGCTTCGCTGGATTGGCGTGCACTCGGGCCTGGTGCCTCGCCCGCGCGTTGTCATGCGTGGGGGTCACTCCGAAGGCGTAGAAACGAAGGCCATCAGCGCCAACCCAGCAAACCGGCGTGTTGCTGTCAGCACAGGCCTTCATTGCGGCATGCGTCACCGTGGTCCCGGGACCCAACAGGATGACACTCAGCGTGGCGACCGGAAGCCGGAACACCGTCCTGTCCGCGCCGATCCACTTGACACTCGAGTCGTCCACCTCGAGCCGGCCGTGCTCCAGGAAGATGGGCGTCCACCGCTCACGCGCCGGGGTAAGGGTCTCCAGGGGCGGTCGCTCGAAGATCGGCACGTCACACCTCGTCGGCCGGTTCTCCAACACGCCGGAGCCCAAACCGGCGGTGCCCGAAATCGAGGGGCACATCCCTCAGCGTGTCGGTTCCGGCCTCGAATGAGGAGACCTCCACAACCCGACGGAAGGGCCGGGGAAGCTCCCTGCCCTGGATCGGAAACACCCCCTCTTCCGGGCTCGAGCGGCTCCCTGCCTCCCGATGGGGCAGGGTTCCTCTGCCGCCCGCTGCCGAGGTAGCCTCGCCCTCCGGCTCGGGTCGGGGACGCGACGCCTGCTTGCCCATGGTGAAACCTTGAGTTCCCGCATGAACCAGGGGTTGCTCCGGCTCGGATCGGGGACGCGACGCCTGCTTGCCCGGTGCTTCCGACCTGATGTCGCCCTCAGGGGGGACGACCGGCCCACCGTCCGCCGGCGCCGATGGGTCCGCACCTCGTCGCGAACTGCTTGCTTCTGGGCCGTCAGGAGACGCGCTCTTCGCTGCACCTCCCTTGAACGAGGGTCTCGAGGCCTCCAGAGCACACAGGTGCTCTTCCGCTGCCGCCACGGAAGGGAAGAAACCCTGGCACACCGGGGTCGCAGGAACGCACGATTTGCGCCCGAGCCAGATGCCCCACTTCGGGTCCTCCAGCGCCGAGCCAATCTCCTCGAGCAGGACGGGGTCCGCCTCGAGCAGAACGCCGAATCGTGCGTCCTGGAGATACTCCCGAAGGGTCACCATGGTGTTGCCGAGCTTTCCGTCGGCGGTCACGGGGAGGTGCTGCTTCTCGAGCTTTCGGTCATACCCGCCTCCGACCGTGTGGAAGTCTCTGAGCCGGGCCCGCCCCCCGAAACAGAGGACCGTGATCCGTAGGCCGTCGAACCGGCGCAGCGCTGTCGAGTCGAATCGGTCAATGCCCAGAGCGGCACAGATCATGCCGAGCACGCCGCTCCGCGTGGGATAGGACAGAGTCGTACGGCGGTCGAACCTGCTCTGGTAGCCCCAACTCTGCAAGGGGGCGTCCAGGTACAGGGCAAGTACATGCGACGACATGGTCACGCCTCCCCGTCAGGGGTGTCGGCCATCAACGCGGTGACGAATGCGTCCAGGGGCAGGTCCGGTATCCTGGCCTCCACTCGAGGCGTGATTCCATACGTCCGGCCAAGCGCCTCGAAGTGCTGCACGAGCGCCTCCTTCGACGCCTCGAGATACCCGGCGCGCCTGCTGGGAACGGGCTTCTCGAATGCGTTGACCAGGGACAGGGGATGACCGCGGCGCCTCAGCCCGAGAACGAAGCTGGGGAGCGTATGTCCGAACATGGAGTTCTTGCGCGCCTGGGGAACGGCCAGCAGGGCGGCCCGAAGGAAAGCGTCGAGCACCGAACGGAACTCGTCGCCGGAGAAATGGGCCAGGTGTTTCTCATCCCGCAACAGGTCCAGGTTGAGCCCAACGTAGCGATAGTAGCAGGCGGACGTGTACTCCAGGGTCCCAATGTGTCCGGCGCCCTCATCTCCCGGCTCCGCCGCGTCATCGACGGCCGAGAAGAACTCCACTTCGTTGCTGGCCTGATGGGTGGAGAGTGCGTGGCTGAACATGCCTGCGCCTTCAACCATCATGGTGTGATCGTCGGCCACCATGCGGCCGAACACTGCGATGTCCGCGGCGTCCCGAACAGGGGCCTTCAACTTCTTGCTCGCCCGTTCCACGAGCTTGACCAGCTTGCCTCGAGCCTTGCTCCGCTTCTTGTCGTCCTGGGCGCCCAGGATGTTCTCCACCGCTTCCGCGTAGTCCACCTTCAACGTCTCCTCCACCACGTTCTGCAACTCCTGCGGGGAGAAGAAAAGCAGCGTCTTGACGTTGCCCTTCTCGATCTTGTCCACCTTGCCGAGGGCGTCGGCAGCGGCGATCGCCAGCTCCTGGGCCACCTCCTCCCCCACCCCGTGCTCCTGGAAAAGCCTGGTCAGCTCCCGGAGTACGAACCGGGTCCTCGTCCCGGCGAAGAAAGCAGGCTGAAGCTCCCTGGCCATGAATCGAATCGCGCGCTTCCAGCTCTGGCTCGAGACTCGAGCCCGCTGCACGCCGCCGAACACTGCCGTCTTGGGTGCTCCCACGTCGTCACGGTTGAGACACGTTGCGGGAAATGACTGGAGGATGTGGAGTTCGATGAGGTCCATGAGTCTGTTCCTTTCCTGTCGCTCGTCACGAGACTGGTTGAAGCATGAGCAGCCCGAAACCAAATGCCTTGGCCGGGCCGATACCTTTCATGAATGCACGCTGGAAAAGGTCCCGGTCCACAACGCGCAGACGCCCCTGGAAGTCGACGGAGACCAGGGTTCCCTGCCGCCGGTCCTTGATGAAGTGAACCTTGGTGGGCGGGCCGGCGATGGCTTCGAGCACCTCGAAGCCCGACTGCCCGGCCTTGCGCTCGAGCCAGGCCGACAGCTCCTCCTCCCGGGTGATGGCCGTCCGCCTGCCATTGCGCTTTCGGGTGCCGTCCGCAGCGCGCACCACCCGCTTGATGGTAGGGTTGGCACGGATCTGAAACAGGTAGACCTCGTGCTCGAGGAACCCCGGGACAATCTCCTTCGTCCGCCAGGTCCCCCAGTCAGGCAGCTCGGGACGCCTGGGCGAGAGGATCAGCAGTCGAAACCGCTCGTGGCGGTCGTCCAGGCGAAACAGGAACTTCCGGGGGCGTCCATCCTCTCCGGGAAAGGCACGCCAGATCGCCTGGTGCCAGGCATAGACATCCCGAAACTGGTTCCGGGCGGCCTCGTTGCGCTCCACCCAGACCTGGGTCAAGCAGATCATGATGTCGCCTCCTCTCCCTGCACCGCCCAGTACGACTGGGCCCACCGCAGCTTGACCCGATCACCCCAGTAGGTCAGGTCCTGGTACAGTCGGCTCAGATCGATCACCACCGGCGGGGTGGCTCGAGTCGCTGCCCGAATGATTCCCGGGAGGTGCTCACAGACCTCCTCTGCCGAGTCGCAGCTCAACAGGCGCCGGAACCTGGCGTCGAATGTCGCCAGCCCTTCCAGGCCGCCGGCTCCGCCCCCCTTCCCCAGGGCGACCCGCCGGAGCACGCCCCCCATGTCGAGCCCGCCGCCCCCGGTCTGGAGGTCGCACTGCATGGCGAACGCAGCCCCGATCACGATGAGGATGGCACGCGCCTTGTCGTTCGAGAATCTGTCGCCCAGCCAGGGGGCCACATGAGGCCAGGCACGGTACTCGGTGGCTTTGCTGAGTCCGTGGCGGAGGTCCGCCATGCGACCCCGGTCTTCCCTGTGTTGTCGCAGCCAGTCGAGGAAGGGGTCGACCCTTGTCCTGCGCTTCTGCGCCGTTTTGGGTTGCTCGTCCATGCACACTTCCTCCTCAAGTCTCTTTCTGTTCGCTCTGTTGACCCTGTCCGCCCGGTTCCGCGTCAGGCTTCTTGAATCGGAGATGAGATTCGGCCCGGGCGAACGCCCGGATCTGGCGCGGTGTTTCGTGAGCACATGCCTGCCGGAACGCTTCCTGCATTGCCACCCGCACGACGCTGTACCAGTCACCGGCAAGCGAAGCCTTGTCGTCAGCCGCAGCCTGCACCAGGACTCCATACGTTGTGTCGAGCCGACTCCAGTAGTGGGCCGTCGCCTTGCGCGTCGTCTTCCTGCGCTCCTCTCGAGTCCGGGTGTCGTTGCGAGCAAAGGTGCCCTGCTCGGTCTTCGCAAATGCACTCACCCCCAGCTCGGCGTAGTAGACCGCAATGGCATGACCGAGCAGCCGGGCCGCCCGGTTGGCCATCGCCACGCCTTCGCTGTACTTTTCCAGGGAGGCTTCCCCGAGAATGCCCTTCTCCAGGTGGAACGTCCATTCGGCAACGTCGAGCAACTTGGCCTGGTTGGTTGCGAGCCCCCCCGTCCAGATGTCGATGGCTTCCGCGTCCACCATGTCCCGGAGTCGTCCCAGAAAGATTGCTCCGGCAGCCTTGCTCGATGTCCCTGTGGCGAGGATCGACCCCAGCTCCCGCCAAGGATGGCGGCTGAGGTCGACGGGAAGATACCTCGCCTGCCCTTGCCCCTTGCCCTTGGTGTCCTCGGGAACGACGACCGTGGCCATCGGCTCCCGGATCTCGGGCAGCTTGGGGTACGCAATCCCGTTCGCCAGAGTGATCCGGGTACTCTCCCGGGCCAGTCGGATGGCTCGAGAAACCGGCGTCAGGCGACCAAGATAGCTCGACACAAGCTCCTTTGCCCGGGGGTCATGGGGACCCTCCGGAGGGCTTTCCCAGACCGGTCTGCCCCAGGCCATGTTGGCCATGCGCTCCACCTCCTGCCGTGTCACCATGTTGAGGTGCACGGTGGACAGCAGGTCGTTCCCTCGCACCAACGTGTGGAGCATGGAACTTTCCACACACGGCGCGTGCTCGCTGGACCTCGAGGTGCTCGTGCCTCCCCACCGGGTGGAGCCGATCAGGCCGCCCGGTGAAAAACACTGGTAGGTCACCAGGTTGAGCGCTCGCTGCGCATCCGGAAGCGGCCGCCCGTCCGGCCCTGCGTCATGGTCGAACAACGTCGGGTTGTTTCCCGAGGCCAGGCCGAAATCCAGCTTGTCCACCACCGTTTCGGGCCTCGGCTCGAGGTTCGGCACCTGCAGGAAGGCCCACGCGCCATCGTCCCGGTAGAGTTCGAATGCCTCGCGGTGCCGCTCGAGGTAGGTCTCGACCCGGGATGGCATCTGCTCGCGGCAATGCTTCCAGGCGCTCGTATCCGCCGGCCCGTCCAGCGCGGCCTGGGACACACAGAGGAGCAGCCGCACAAGCGCCACGCGCTGAGGGGGCGTCACGTCGACATCTTGAATCCGGTCGCCGAGCGAAAAAGCTTCCCGGAGCGACACCAGCCTGGGCGTCCCGTCCTTCATGGTGCACGGGATCCAGGGGTCTGCCGTCAGATTCATCCGTACCTCCTTCCTTGCGCCTGGTTGATCCGTTGCGCGAGCACAGGGTGCGCCCGGAAGCCCCAAACCTCCAGGATGAAACGGTCCCGGCCGCACAGGCATACGACCGCCTTCCTCCAAGCGTTCGGGACCCGTTCACCACTCGAACCCATCCAGCCCATCCTCGTCGTAGTCCTCGTCGTAATCGGTGTACGCCAGCGATTCCGTCCACCGCCCGGCCCGCACGTCCTCGAGCGCGGTCTGGCCTGCGGCCAGTTGAAGCCCCCGTTCGTCGTCATACCGAAGCCCGGTGGGCCGGCCGTCCAGCAGGAGGTCGCCGGTTTCATCCATGACCAGCAGGACGGTGTCGTCGTGGAAGTGACTGCAAAAAAACTCCGGGGTGCGTGCGCCGCGGAGGCGATAGGCCGGGATGGTGACCAGGTTCGCGTGGAGTCTTGCGGACGCCCTGGGGTCCGGCCTGTGCCGTTCCACCTCGACCTGGGTCCGGTCGGACAGCTCGAGCACCGCTCGATACCGGGTGCACTCGGCCGACCGCGCCAGGACCGCCCCGATGGTGGGATAGTCGTTGTACCGCGTTGCAGCCCGCTCATCGTCGCGCTGGACACCAAACCCCAGAACGTCGGAGCGCGCCGCCGCGGCCAGTCGCCGGAGCCTCTCTCGACGGGTCTCGAGCCGCTGTCGTGCCGACTCCACGCACGCAGGAAGCGGCCTTTCGGGGGTCGCATAGGTGGCCTCGAGCAACCCCCGAATGTCGCCGGGGAGGCGTACCACCGTTCGATCCCGCCACACCTGGAGGGTCCGCCAGAGAACGTAGGGGTCGTACACCCTGCTGTTTGCCTTGCCGAACACCTCCGCAAGGTCCTCGACCTGCTCAAAACGGGGATCGAGCGGGGCCACGACGACCGCTTCGGGACCTGCACACGGCCGGTCCTCCCGCCGGTGTCGCCACAACCTACCCAGCCGCTGCAACAGCATGTCGGTCGGGGCGAGATCGGTAATCATGAGATCGGCGTCGATGTCGACACTCTGCTCCACCACCTGGGTGGCGACCAGGACACATCCGCGCCGCCGGTCTCCGTGCTTTCCCAGGCGCGTCATCCACAGATTCTCCAACGCCTCCCTCCGCCAGGGGGGAAACTTGGCGTGGAGCAGGCCGCAATCGAACGCCCCGGCCGGCATGCACGCCTTGATCTCGTTGTACCAGCGCTGGGCCTGGGCCACCGTGTTGGCGACACACAGCACGCAATGCCTGTCAAGCGCCTTCTCCACCGCGAGCGTGCCCAGGTCGAATCCGGAACTCGAGGCAAACGAGAGCGAAACCGGTGTGTCGGGCGGAGGAAGGGACTCGAGCTGAGAAAGGACGCCGCCGGCCTCGCGCGTGGTCAATGGATAGCCGTTCCCGGGCGCATCGAGGCCGATGTCCGGCAGGAGGCCCGCCCGTCGCGCCCGGGTCAGGGTGGCGGACAGCACAATGACGGTACACCCGATTTCGAGCAATCTACGCACCAAGAGATCGAGCAACGTGCCGGTGTAAACGTCGTATGAATGGACCTCGTCGAGGATCACCACCTTGCCGGCCAGGCCGAAGGACCGCACGAAATGGTGTTTCACCTTGATCACGGAGAGCAACGCCTGGTCGATGGTGCCCACCGCGAACGGCATGAGCAACGCGCGCTTGCTCGGCCTGAACCAACTGCGGCCTGCGCCGAACTCCTCGCCGCCCCGCTCGAAGGCGCGGAGCCAGAAGTCACCATGGGCGAGGCGAACCGGGCTGTCCCCCTCGACAATCCGCTCCACGAAACGGCGAACCCGCTCGTGAATCCTGTCGCTGGTCAGCCGCGTCGGGAGCCCGAAGTAGATCCCATGATGGTGCCCGGCGGCCATCAACTGGTAGGCGGCGAACAGGGCCGCCTCGGTCTTGCCCAACCCCATCGGGGCCTCGAGCACGTAGAGGCCGGGGCCGTTCACGAACGAGATGAAATCCCGCTGCATGGCTCGAGGTGGAAAACCGAACACCTCCTCGAACGAGAGCCCCGGTCGCACCGCCACCGATTCCCAGCCGCAGGCGGCCACCGCCCGGCGCGCTCGAGCCTGTAGAGAGGTGTCCATCCTGCCGCCTTCCCGGTCTCCCGCCTCCTCCGCGACACCTTCCGGGGGGAAGAATCGTTCGTCGGACCCGATCCAGTCGGCCACACAGACCAGACCGGCGAGGACATCGGGCTGGACCACGTCCTCGGACGACACCGGCCCGAAGACCTGCTCCAGGCGCTCGATGACTCGAGCCCGCTCCCTGGCCCAGGCCTGTCCACCCAGGACCTCATCCCCTTCGCGGAAAGAAGGTGCTTCGACCCGGACACCGTGATGGGCCCCGGCAACACGAGCAGCAGTGATGTCACGCCCTCGAGCCTCGAGGTAGGCCCTGAGTGCAATCTCGGAAATGGTGGCGTGCCGGTCCTCGAAGCTGCTCCGATTCCATCCACGCAGCTCCGGAACCCGGGCGACCAGCTCGTCCGCAAAATACTTGAACTGGTAGCCGGGAGACACCTTCCCCACATCGTGGAGCGCCGCCACCGTGGCGGGAGAGGCGCCCAGCAAGCCCTGAACCCGGTCGGGCAGAAGCGCCACCAGGGCCTCGGCCACACGGCCCACCTCCTCGCAATGCTCGATCACGGTCGTTCCGGG
The DNA here is from genome assembly GCA_964418585.1 of uncultured Gammaproteobacteria bacterium. Taxonomy (GTDB): domain Bacteria; phylum Myxococcota_A; class UBA796; order JAJRTE01; family JAJRTE01; genus JAJRTE01. The sequence goes on from CAYQMG010000210.1 coordinate 10,725, forward strand.
GTGACCATCCGGCCTGCTCTTGGCTGCACAGTGCTCCGCCGGCAAGGCGGGCAGCGGTCGGGCCGTGCGTCTGCGTCTGACGGGCATGACCGCCTCCGGGCCTGGTCACGGGGTACTTTCGCCGTCTTCCTCCTGGGTATCCACCCAGCGGTCTTCCCCCGGGAATGCGAGTCCGACGATTCGGAAACCGCGGTTTTCAAAGCCCATGGTGGGGTCGAACTGCGCGCGATAGGGAAACTGATTGTGGTTGGGCGGGCTTGTCCAGGAGCCGCCTCGAGCAGCCTTCATGGTGCCGAAGGGCGCGCCCACGGGGTCCACCGCGTCGCCCGAGTAATCTGTGTTTCCGTCCCACCAGTCGTTGCACCACTCCCAGATGTTGCCATGAACGTCGAACAGGCCGAGCGCGTTTGGCGGCTTCAGGCCGACAGGTTGTGACATGCTGGAGTTGTTGCAATACCAGAGGACTTCGTCGAGGTAGGTCCCGTTGTCCAACAGGAGGGGGTCCTCGCAATTGTCGCACTGGTCCCAGGAGGTAAAGCTGCCGCCGTTGGAGAAATCCGCGGTCTCGCCGGCGCGGGCGGCGTACTCCCATTCGGCCTCGGTGGGAAGTCGATATCCGTAGCAGTCGTAGAGATTGGTCGGCGGTTCACAAAACAGGAAGTCTCCTTCGCCGGTACAGGCGTAGCAGGGATCTATGCCGTCCAGTCTCGAGAGTTCGTTGGCGAACTTGGCCGCTTCGTGCCATGTCATGGATTCGACTGGACAGTCGTCGCACCCGCAGTAGAAGGACGGGTTGTATCCCATCACGTATTCGAACTGGGCCTGGGTGACCTCGGTGGTGCCGATCCAGTAGTCATGGGTCAATGTGACGGTGTGAACGGTCTCGTTCCCGAACTGGCAGATGTTGCCCGAGGGCGACCCCATTTGGAATGAGCCGGCGTGGACGAACTTCATGTCGATCTGGAACAGGCGCGACACCGCAGCGGTCGCCTGCCCGGATTCTCCCAGGTGGATGCCGTCGCTCGGCGTGACCACGCAGGTCCATTCCTGACCGATGGTCGTGGCTTCATGCGAGACTGTCGGGGAGGTGATGGCCGTCTCCACCTCGTCCACCATCCACCGGTAGGCGTAGGTGACGGTGTCGCCATCGAGGTCGTGCGATTCTCGTTCGACATAGCAGTTCAAGTCGTCGTTGTTGGTCGGGTTTGGCGGGTCGATTGCGACGACCGGCATGGTGGGACTGTGGCGGTTTTCCGGATCGTTCGGGTTCGGCGACTCGCCGTCTTCCCCTTCGACGCCGTCACAATCGTTGTCCAGGCCGTCGATGTAGTCCGCTTCGATGCCCGGGTTGGCAAAGGAGGAGTAGTCGGCGCAATCGCACTGTTCCTCGGTCCAGCCGTCGCCGTCGTCGTCCTCGTCGCAAGGGCCGAAGCAGGGGATGGTGCCATACGTGGTGCAAGCGTCGGTGGTTTCCCCGGACCCGAGCGCAGGCGTGGGCGATGGGGCGATGTCGTCGTCTTCGCCCTCGAGTCCATCGCAATCCTCATCCACCCCGTTCGGCACGTCGAAGAACTGGCTGCCTGGATAGACGGTAGGGTTGTCGTCGCGGCAGTCGCACTGCTCTTCGGAGTAGCCATCGCCGTCGTTGTCATAGTCCGCGGGCCAGAAGACGACGAAATCGTAGGGGGGATCGTAGCCGCAGGCTTCACCTTCCATCCCGTCGCAGTCGTTGTCCACACCGTCGGGATAGTCGGCTCGAGGATTGGAAGGGAAGGCCTCCGGATCCATGTCGTCGCAATCGCACGCGAATTCGGAATAGCCGTCACCGTCGTTGTCCTCGTCGCAAGGGCCGTTGCAGGTGGCCGGATCGGGGTCGCATGAAGGCAGTTCCACACCGGGCGTCGAAGCCGCCGGGGTCAGCGAAGGAAGCTCGGCGGGCGACGGCGTGAACTCCGGGGTGACGCCCGGGAACGGTGTCACAGTTGACACGACCGGCCCGCTCGTGGGCTCGGGTCCACCCTGGTGAGAAGGATCATCCTCGCCCTCGACCCCGTCGCAATCGTCATCGACACCGTTGGCAAGATCCGGGCTCGTGTTGCCGGGGAACACGTCGGCGCGACCGTCGTGGCAATCGCATTCTTCCTCGGAGTATCCATCCCCGTCATAGTCGTCCACGCAGGTGGACACACAGCCGGTCGTGATCCCATCGCATGGTTCGTCAACCAGGCCGTCACAGTCATTATCCACACCATCGGCCACGTCGGGGACACCTGGCGCAATTGCGGGGTCCTGGTCGTCGCAGTCGCCCTCAGCGATCGAGATACCATCTCCGTCCGCATCCTCCACCGCAGGCGTGTTGTCTGAAATCCCGTCGCAATCGTTGTCGTTGCCGTCCACCACTTCGTCTGCGCCAGGGTAAACCGAGGGGTCCGTATCGTCGCAATCCCCCTCGTCCCGGCTGAAGCCATCTCCATCGGCGTCTTCCGGAAAAACGCCGTCGTCGGCCAGGCCGTTGCAATCGTTGTCTCGCCCGTCCGGGATTTCTTCCGCGCCGGGATATGAGAGTGGGTCCTGGTCGTCGCAATCGGTCCCCATCGGGCTTCCGTCATGGTCGGCGTCGGTGGTGGCGACTGTTCCGTCACCACCGGATGGGGGACCGGCCGAGCAATCCACATTGGCGGCAAGAGGGGGGAGGGTGAGGAGGAGGAACAGGGGATATCCCATCAAATGCTTCACGTGGATCACCTCACTGGTTCGACAACAGCGCCTTGTGGTACAGCATGCGTGTTCTGCAATCGTTGCTGGCAGGGCGACGCAAGTGTGCCTACCTGGGGACCCGGCATGTCACGACACCGCTTGACACTTGTACCACAGGTTGACAAACAAGACAACATTCAACAGCGAATGCGGGATCACCTCTTTCCGGGGGGCGCTGGAGGATGGGCGTACCGCCGGGCAAGCTGTGACCGGGAGTCGGTGTCCGTGGGCCGTATGTGACGTTGCGCTTTCGAAAGTGAATTGGGTCTGCGTCACGACAGAAACAGTTGGAAACCATGGACCCGTTTGCTATGCTAACCTGATTTTGTTGACGGCCCGGAGCGACAACAAGGAGGAAACAGTCGATGATTCTCTCGGAACGACTCGAAAACGTGGCCATTGTGGGCGCAGCCGGCAAGATGGGAAGCGGGATTTCGCTGCTTCTGGCCAACGAGATGGCGCGCCTCAAGATCTCGCCCGAAGGGGCGGGGAAGACGTTCAGGCTCACGTTGATCGATGTGAGCCACAAGGCGCTGGAAGGGCTTCAGATGTATCTTCGCACGCAGTTGCAGAAGATGGCGGAGAAGCGGGCAAACATGCTTCGTGAGGCCTACGCTTCGCGGGCGGATCTGGTCGAGAATGCGGAGATCATCAACGAGTACGTCATGGATGCCATGTCGCTGTTGCGGCCGGCGACCGAACTGAGTGCTGCGGCCGGTGCGACGATGGTGTTCGAGGCGGTGAACGAGAACGAGGATCTGAAGGTCAAGTTGTTGTCCGAGGTGAAGCGGGTGGCGCATCCGGATGCGTGGTATCTGACCAACACCTCCTCGATTCCGATCTCCACCCTGGGCGAGCGTCTTGGGATCCCGTCGCAGATTGTGGGATACCACTTTTACAATCCCCCGGCGGTGCAGAAGCTGGTGGAGTTCATCACAACGGATCAAACGTCGCCGGAGTTGAAGGAGGGCGGCTACGAACTGGCGAAGCGGCTCGGCAAGAAGGTGTTCCCCTCGGCCGACGTGGCGGGATTCATCGGGAACGGGCACTTCATGCGGGATGGGTTGCACGCCATTGCCACAGTGGAGGCTCTGCGAGGGGACGGGGACTATGCGCCGGCGATCTACAAGGTCAACCGGGTGAGCCAGGACTGGCTGCTGCGTCCGATGGGGATTTTCCAGCTCATCGATTACGTGGGCGTGGACGTGTTCAAGTTCATCCTGGCGGTGATGGACCGTTACCTTCCGGGGCAGGGGTTGCACAGTGATTTCATCGACGCCTTGTTCGAGAAGGGTATCCTGGGTGGTCAGAACCATGATGGGTCCCAGAAAGATGGCATTCTGGCCTACAAGAAGGGCCGGCCGGCTGCGGTGTATGACCTGAAGCGCGGGGAATACGTGCCATTCGATCCGGAGGGGTGGTGCAAGGTGTGTGACGAGGAACTCGGCCCCTTGCCCGAAGGCTATCGGCCCTGGAAGGCGCTGGTCCGGGCGAAGGACCGGGGAGAGGCGTTGAAGCGTCACTTCGCCGCCGTGGTGGCCGGGGAGACCGAGGGAGCCAGGTTGGCCACAGAGTACCTCAAGGCGTCCAAGGCCATCGGGGAGCGGTTGGTTGCGGACGGCGTGGCCGCGAGCGCCGATGATGTGAACGGGGTTTTGATGAACGGGTTCTTCCATCTGTACGGCCCGATCAACGACTACGTATGAGGAGTGAGACCATGAAGAAGCTTCGCAAGCCCGTGTATGCCTGTGCGCCCTTTCACACCGTCTTCCTTGGTCCTGGGCGCAAGGAGTTTCACCCGAAGAAGCCTCGACCAGGTATTGAGCACTACATTTTCGAGGCCGGTAAGGGCTGTCTGGCCCAGGTCCCCAACCCGGAAGCCCTGGACGAGGGCGTGATCGGCAATTTCATGGCCTCCCGTTTCAACAAACAGGGCCATCTCGGCGCATTCCTCCCCGCGGTACACCCGTCGCTCAAGCACAAGCCGTGCACCCGCGTCGAGGGCGCATGCGGCTCCGGCGGACTGGCCGTTTCCACGGCGGTCAAGGCCGTCCTCGCAGACCAGGCGGACGCGGTTCTGGTCATCGGGGTGGAAGTCCAGAACACTGTGAAGGCGGTCTATGGCGCGGACATCCTCGCCGGCGCCGGCCACTTCAGCCGGGAACGCAAGGCAGGCCATGCGTTCTTCTTCCCGAACCTTTTCTCCCTCCGTGCGGGGGCCGCTTACGAGCGCTATGGCAGGGACTACGTGCGAAAAGGCATGGCAGAATGGTATGCCCTGGCGATCGAAAACGCCCGACGCAATCCCAACGCCCAGGAACACCACAACGCCGATCCCGACCTCCGCGCCACGGGCCTGACCGAGCCCAATCCGCGCGCATTCCTCGAGCACATCACGGCCTATGACTGCTCAAAGGTCACCGACGGCGCTTCCGCATTCGTGGTGGCTTCGGAAGAAGGGCTGAAAAAGCTCGGAATCGACCGGAATGATGCCGCCCGGTTCGTCTCCGTCGCCCACGCGGAAGGGGACATCACTCAGGACCCCGAGGATCTTTGCCGACTCGACACCACCGCTGCGGTGGCGGCCAAGGCGCTCGAGGCTGCTGGCGCGACCGCCGGGGAAATCGGCGTCCTCGAACTTCATGACTGCTTCACCATCACCGGCCTCCTGGCGCTCGAGGCCATCGGACTGGCCGAGCCGGGTCGAGGCGCCCAGTACGTGCTCGATGGGAATACGCGACTCGATGGGGCCACGCCCACGAACGCGACCGGCGGACTCATCGGATTCGGCCACCCCACCGGCGCGACCGGCGTACGCCAGTGTGCAGACCTCATCCTCCAGTTGACCGGAAAGGCGGGAGACTGCCAGGTTTCCGTGCCGGACAACAAGCCCTACGGGATGTTCATCAACATGGGCGGAAACGACAAGACCCTGGTGTCCGCCATCCTGACTCACGCAGGCTGAGCCCACCCCACCACCCGAACCCCATCCGACTGACCCCTACGAGGCGAGCGCCCGTCGCACGGCGCGAAGAAGTCCTTTGGCAGAAAACGGCTTCGCAAGAAAGTTGACCTGATCTTCCGACACGCCGAGGCGATTCAAGAGTTCTCGAGGGTGTCCGGACGTGTAGAGCACCTTCAGTTCCGGCCACAACGCTTGCAGCCGATTGCCCAATGTCTTTCCGTCGGTCATGGGAAGGACCACGTCGGTGAGCAACAAATGAATGGGGGTTTCCTCGTACTCGGCAGCAATCCGCAACGCACTTTCCGCGTCCGGAGCATCGAGTACCGTATATCCTTGCATTTCCAAGATCTTCTTGGCCATCTTCCGCACCTGCGTCGCATCCTCGGCCAGCAGAATCGTCTCACAATTCCGGGCCGGCGGTCCCAGGATGTCCGGCTGACGGGCGCGTGGAACCGGCACCTCCGCAGGAAGGCACACCTCGAACACGACTCGAGTATCCGAAATAAACGCCTTGAAGATCCTCCCTTCATGCTGACGCACTATCTCCTGGATGGCCCCCAGGCTGAGCACCGACATGGCCATCGGAAGCGTGGGACCCGTATCACGGCCCTCATCCAGAACGAGCTGCCCGTGATCGATGGTGGGACCGGATAGCGTGATCTCAAGCATGGCGGTCCGCCCCCCCGCCGTGCTCGAATCTTTCCTGTCCGCCTCTGCACGGACCTCGAAAACCAGTTCCCCTCCCCGCGTCAGCGCGTGGTTGGCGGTGACAGCAAAATCGAGCAGGAGTTGGCGAATCCGGGTCAAGTCGGCCCGTATCCAGCACGTGACTCCGGCTCGCACCACGAGCTTCACGTCCTCACGCAGCAGTCTGGAGATCATGCGCGTCCATTCTTTCAGAACCCCTCCAAGCTCCAGCACCTGGAAATCGAGCAACTGGCGGCGACTGAAATCAAGAAGCTGCCGGGCCAGATCCCTGGCCTGCTCCGCCGCGGTTTCGATCTCCTTGAGGTCCGCCCACAAGGGATGCCGTTCCCCCAGTTCCTCCGCAACAAGTTGCGCATAGCCCAGGATCGGCGCCAGCTTGTTGTTGAAATCGTGCGCCACCGCTCCGGCCAACTTGCCCAGGGACTGCCCCTGACAGGCAATCGCCAAACGCTCCTCCAGCTCCGACAATTCTTGCTCGGCAGCAACCCGGTCGGTGATGTCCCGGTAAACCAGCATGATCTGGTCCGATGGCAGCCGGTAGACCTTGCCCTCACGCCACCCGCTCACACGCTGATCCGCATAGAACGAGGCTGGAAGGTACCGGGGTCCACCCGAGGCCTGGACTTCCCGAAAAGTCCGCTCCAATTCCCCCGCGCGATCGGGAAACACTTCCTCGAGCAGGCGTCCGACCACCTGGTCGCGGGTCACCCGCTCCATGCGGAGAGCCGCCGGGTTCAGGTCCACTACCCGATAGCGTCCATCGTCGCCCACACCAAACCGCCACACGCCCTCGTCGATGGTCGAGAACAACTCCCGGCACCCGGCCTCCTTCGCCCGGGCCTCTTCGATGGCCAACTGGTCCTCGGACACGTCACGGGCCAGCCCGTAGATACGAACAACCCGGCCGGCAAGCCCCCGCTGCGGCCATCCATCGTTGCGCAACCAGTGCACCCGACCATCGTCGGTCAGGATGCGAAAGGTGCAACTGGAAACATCCCCGCGCAGCAGCATGTTCCAGTGCACGTCCACCATCTCTCGGTCTTCTTGGTGAACCACCTCCCGCCAGCCGATGACATCGATGAAGTCCGAAGCGGTAAACCCAAGGTCTTCCCCACATGTTCCATGCGACCACACAATGCGGGGTGGCCCTGAATCGTCCAAACCCAGCAGGTAGAGACAGCCCGAAGTGAACTGAGTCACCGCGTCCACCACTGCATCCGGCGATACCCGTTCCTCCTCGACAAAGGGCGGCGCCAGCCACTCAGCAGTTTCTCCGCCCACCGCCGACACCGGCTCATGGAATATGTTGGGCTCCATCCCGCCGGTCCCCACTGCATGCCGGTGAAGCTTCAGGGCCTGCACGATCACCGTCCCAGGGACGACCCCGCCACCGTAACAACAGACCACCGTCACGGAGTGTTTCTGGCTCAAGGCTTCCAGACCTGCTTCAACGTAGTGCAGCGCCTCGATGGGCAGTGTTCGGTGCCACCAGGAACTGGCATCCACAATCACGCAGACCGGCCTTGACCGCCCACGCCGAAGCTCCTCCACCCGCCCTCCCAGGGCAGTCAACGCTGTCTCCGCTTCGGCTCGCCAGTTTATTCCCTGAAACGGCTCCACCGCCATGACCGCTGGCCGGCACGCCCCTTCCTCAAAGGCGACAACCTCTTGAAAACGCCCCTGAAGCCGAGCCTCGGCCCCAGGGGATACCACAAACAGATGTTCCCACCCGGAAAACGTCCCGGCCACCCTGGCAAGCTCCGCCAAGCAGTCCCTTCCCGGACACACGAAGCAACACCCGTGCGCAGCCGAAACAGCCCCTTTCGCAGGCTCATGACCACCTTTCCGGCCCATCACTCCCCGCCTTCAGAGTTCAGACGCTCCGCATTCCCCCCACTCATTCATGGTGTAACACTCTCCTGACCCTGAACACAAGTCGAACCGCCATCCACTCTTCCAGTACAGCAGTCGCCAACTCGAGTACCCGCGGGGAACTCCCCCACATTTGACAACCTCCCGGTCAATCCGTAGCCTGAACCGTGAAGCGGCCGATGACGGCGCGGCGTCAACTCGACGCTCGGCTGACGACCGGGCCGCTCCTTCCGGGCGCAACAAGGTGGTCACGAGAATCAGGTGGAGGCGCAACGATGTTCCAGCAGAAGCGATGGCCCGTGGCACTGCTCCTTGTCTCCTCGCTGTCGGGGGGGTGTCCTGACACCGGCGGGGACGACAACCCGTCGACGTCACCACCTCCCGAAACACCGACCCCGGCGGTGGCTCAGACGACGCCCGCTCCCACGGTCGCTCCAACCCCATCGAGCACACCGGCTCCAACCGCCTTCCCTTTGCCTTCCCCAACCCCGGAAGCACCAGCCACGGTGACACCTCTGCCTGCTCCGACCCCCTCTCCACCCCCGGCACTCCCGCCGACACCAACGCCGCCGCCGACACCCACCCCCCCTGTGGACCAGGATCTCGATGGGTTTCCCGCACTCGAGGACTGCAACGACCAGGACCCCTCAACCTACCCCGGCGCCCCGGAAGTGTGCGATGGCATGGACAACGACTGCAACGGCGAAACGGACGAAGGACTCGTCTTCAATACCTACTACCTGGACGAGGATGGAGACGGATATGGCACCGGCGACCCGGTCCGGAGTTGTGCGCCGCTCCAGGGCTACGCCCTCCAGGATGGAGATTGCGACGACCAGTCCGCCCAGGTCAACCCGGACGGAACAGAGGTCTGCAACAGCCTCGACGACAACTGCGACGGCACCGTCGACGAGGGGCTCCTCACCACGTACTACCTCGACGCCGATGGAGACGGCCACGGCGATTCGAACACGTCCCTGACCGCCTGCTCCGCACCCCCCGGCTACGTGGCCGACGCCTCGGACTGCGATGACACCCGCGCCGATGTCCACCCAGGTGCAACCGAGGTCTGCGACGATGACGACACCGACGAAGACTGCGACGGGGTCGAGGACGATCGGGACTTCGACACCGACCCGACCACCATGACCCGATACTTCTACGACGTGGACAAAGACGGCTTCGGAAGCCAGGCAGACCAGGGCTCCCTCTTCTGCAACGACCCATCCACCTCGAGCTGGACCTTCGTCCCGGACAACACGGACTGCGACGACAACGATCCGACATCCAACCCAGCCGCAGAAGAAGTTTGTGACGGACGCGACAACGACTGCGACGGCGAGGTGGACGAAGGCTTGCTCACCACCTACTACCTCGACGCCGACCAGGATGGATTCGGAGACCCGGAACAGAGTCGCGCTGCCTGTGACCTTCCTCCCGACCACGTCACCAATGACCAGGACTGCGACGATGACGACTACACCATCAACCCATCGGCAACCGAGTGGTGCAACGGCCTCGATGATGACTGTGACGGCGAGACCGACGAGGAAGTGCTGACCACCTACTACCTCGACGCCGACCAGGATGGATTCGGAGACCCGGAAGAGAGCACCCAGGCGTGCAGCCTCCCTGACGGCCACGTCACCAACGCAACCGACTGCGACGACTCGAGGCCCGAGGCATTCCCAGGTGCGCCCGACACATGCAATGACCTGGACGATGATTGCGACGGAATCGTCGACGAAGCACTCGTGTGCTCGAGCTGTGTGCTGCGAACCTACAACGATCACGACTACCTGTTCTGCACAGGCGGCCTGAGCTGGGAGGACGCACAGTATCAATGCGAAGAAGCGCAGATGAACCTGGTCACCATCAACGACGCCGATGAAGACGCTTGGCTCATCGACACCGCGCTGGAATACGTCGGAAGCGGCCCCGGTTGGTGGATGGGCTTCAACGACCGCGAGCAGGAAGGTGTTTTCGTCTGGTCCAGCGGAGAACCGGTCACTTATACCAACTGGGACTCTGGAGAACCAAACAACTGTTGCGGCTCCGAGGACTGTGGCACCTTCATCCACCTGGACATCAATGTCCGACGCTGGAACGACCTTTCCTGCACCGTGGAACTCCCCTACGTGTGTGAATGACCCTCATCCCACAGGCGCGAGGCTTCCGGCCGTTCACTCCGGGCGCCGGCATTCTCAGGCGCACCCACCGTTCGGCAGCTCAGTGCGTGGTCCCGGGTGCGGATGAACCAGACTTCCTCAAGCCCCACAAGGAGATCCCCACGGTCACGATCCCGAACAGAAGTGTCAAGCCCCCGCCCACGCGCAACCCGGGGGTACGGTATTCAAAAGAGACCACGTGCTTGCCCGGCGACATCACCGGAACCGCCCGAAATGCATGATAGGCCGGGTAGATGGGCACCTCCTGTCCATCCACCCGTGCCGTCCACCCCGGAGCGAAGGTATCCGCCAGCACGAGCATTCGCGGGGCGTTTACTTCCACTTCCACGTCCACGGCGTCCCGGTCGTCCCGAATCCACCGCACGGTTCCTGACCTCGAGCCCTCCGGTCCTGCCGCGGGCAATGGAGATTTGTCTGCCTCCACCACCACCGGAGGAACCCTCTCGAAACACGGATCCGGCCTCCCTTCCGGGCAACCCTCGGCAGATCGAGCATACCGGTGTGCGCGTGCGGTTAGCACCTGCCGGGCCGACTCGAGTGCCTCGGTCGGGTCACTCGCCACCAGGACCTTGCCGGCAAGAAAGACTCGAGGCAAGGCCCGGTCGCTCTCGTAGACGCGAAGTTGCCGCACAGGATCAGCGTGGATTTCCCGCAACCAGGGCTCGGATCGGGCCTTGCGGGTCACGAGCAGGCGCGGTGCCGCCACATCCAGGAGTGGCGCCGTCACCCGGTTGACCAGGGCGGATATTCCGCCTTCTCGAGGAGGGCTTCCGTCCACCGCCTCCAGAAACCGGACCAGGCGCCCGGGGTTCAACGGGTTGTAGCCTCGAACCCCTCGGTACTGGAACTCATTGCCGCCGTTGAGCAAGTAGAATGGGGCACTTCGGTCGGCGAGCACCCGATCGTGTCCGACTCGAGTCCGTATCACGTCGACCACCGTGGGCACCCGGTGGATTTCCTCGAGGGGAACCGTGCGGTTATAGGTTGCCAACACGGGCACCAGGTCGAGCAAGAGCAGCGCCACCGCCCAGGGGCCCGCAGGCCACTTCCGGTCCGAGGCCACGGCTCGAGCCGCTCTTTTCAGGTACAGCCAGGCGGCCAGCACGTTGACCAGCGCCAACAACCATCCCACAGGCGCCACCAGGTGCAAGGGACGGTCCCGGAGGAAAATGACCAGGGCACACACGGCCCAGAGTTCGACACCTACCACCAATGTGATCAGGGCGGAGCGCAGCAAGACGGCTTGCGTGGGTACGGTGCCTGTTCCCCTCGAGGAGGTGGACTTGTTCCTGCCGCACCCGGCCAACCGGTCCACCCCCAAAGACGAGAGGACAGCCAGGCAAAACCCGACCACCATCATCCATCGTGCGGGCGCCCGAAAACGGGCGTAAAAGGGGAGTCCCCAGGCAAGCAGCCAGTGCAGTCCGCCGACCTTGCCCAGACTGGCGAGCAGGGCGAACGCACCGGCCCAGGTAAAAAAGCCCCTCCGGCCTCTTGCACGCATGGCCATGGCGGCCAGAGGCACGGTGAGTACGCCCATGTAGCACCAGGACTCCCAGTAGGTGGACGGACCCACGTAGCCCTGACCCGCGTATGGGAAAAAATCGTTTCCAAACACGTTTGGTACCAGGGCGCGCACCAGGGCGAGGGGCGAGAGCGCAAAGGTGGAAGCGTAATCCACCGGGTCTCCCACCAGACGATACTTCTCCCTTGCCGCCAGCGCAGCAGGCAACAACTGGACACCGGCCAGCCCTAGCCCCCCCACGATCCCCATCGTTCCTGCAAGCAGTATGCGGACACTGCCCTTGCCCCGCACGGGTCCGGGGCGGTCGGTGTGTATCGTGAAGCCTGCATAGGCCGCCAGAAAGAGCAGTTCGTAGTAGAGAATCTGAGGGCTACCCCCTGCCAACGTGGCCATGGCAATCACAAACGCCAGGCGGGGCCACGCCCACAGGGCTTCATCTCCCCTCTCGAGAAGCCGGTCCCACGCTTCCAACATGGCCGGGAGCCAGATACCGACGGCCAGGAAAGTGACATGGTGCAGATGAGCCCAGAAAAACCCGTTCCAGAGGTACACCAGGGTTCCGAACGTCGCCCCCCAGGCGGAGCAACCGAGCCTGGCCAGGAATCGCCACGTCAACCAGGAGCCGAGGGCGAAATGGAAGATGAAGTAGAGGCCGAGCGCCACGGGTGTGTCCAGAAAATAGAACAGCAAGTTTGGAGGATAGAATGGAGCGAGTTGCACATCGCCCAGAAAGGGCATCCCACAGGAGACGAAGGGGGTCCAACCGGAGAGACCGTCGGTCCACGCCCCGTGCAACAACCCGCGCAGCCCATGGAAATAGTGACCGATGTCTTCGTGGAACCAGCCTCGCCCCCGGATGACCGGTCCCACGAGCAGGACCATGGGCAGTACCAGCCCCATCCAGGGACGGACGAACCGGTGCCTCGAGCCCTGGTTGGGGAGGATGCCTTTCACTTCTCGGTTGCCTGGAGGACCACGAAGGAACGAGAGTAGGCCGTATCCACGCGGGAGCAGCGTGCGCGAGTCAGGGGAACCCCCTCGCGACACCCCACCCCGTAGGTGACGACCGCCCGCAGGATGGCGCGCGCTCCCCCCACCCTGGGTTTCACGCTGAACGTCCGGTCTCCTGGCGGGACGACGATGGCGTTGTTCTCCCATTCACATCGTCTGGGCGGAAGGGGCACGAACGTGTCGCGCCGGTCATCGAATCGTTCCAGGGTGTAGCTGGCGCACCCGGGGAGATAGATCGGTCGGCGAGTTGCGTTGATCACCCGGATCTCGACCGAAGCGCCGGCCGGATAGGCCCGCTGTCCGATGGCGACCGATACCGGAGCCCTGGCCCTCTTTTTTCCGGCCAGGGCATCCCATTGAGGAACCAGGAGGCTGGCGGAAACCAACAACAACACCGAAACCCCGAACATCGCGCTACCGACACGCATCGTCGCCACTCCTGTCGAGCCGTTTCAGGCATAGTTAACCGGGCGAAGCCCACGCATGTCAACAAAATAGTGGCCCTAAGACCTTGACAAAGGACGGGGGAGCGGATACAACCCTTGGGGCGAGCCCTTCGCGGCGGAACCTGCCGAGCGGTGAGAACACCGGGATGCGAGACAGGTGCCTGCCGCCAGGGGTGAGGCATGCCGTCCATGCCTGTGTAGGTGGGCGCTCGAGTGGCCCGGTTTCTGCTTCCCGCCGGGTGGTCGAGGCGTGCCATGGGTGCAACTCCGGTAGCTCGGGAGTTCCGATGGTGAGACAAGCCATTCGTTCGAGCTGGGGGATGTCCGTCGTTCTCCTGATCTCGATCCTTCTCGCCCCGTGGTCGGCATTGGGTGGGGAGACGGACCGGGGGGAAGAGGCGGAGGGACTGTCGGCGACGGAGATTCCCCCCAAGGCGCACCAGAAGCCCATGGACGTGGTTCAGGCCAAGTTCTTCCTGAAAGACGACCGCTGGGAGATCTTCCCGCATTTTTACGCCGGCGTCCTCAACAACAGCTACGCCAACCGCTTCCTCGTTTTGTCCGGAATCGGCGTATCATACCACGCCAGCGAGTCGTTTTTTCTCGAGGCCGTGGTGGACTTCTTTCCCTCATTCCCCCGGGAGACCTACGACGATCTCAAGAGCCTGACCAAGGAACTGGCCCAGCGGGTGGAAGTCGGGGACGAGATCCCGGTGGTGCCCGAAGAATCGATGGTCGCTGCGGTCGGAGTGGGATTCTCGCCGGTCTACGGCAAGATCAACCTCGTCAGCTACTACGTGCAGAACTTTGACATCTCGTTCGTGGGGGGCGCCGCGTTGCTGCGGATCCACATGGACCATTACCAGGTGACCGATTTCGACGAAAACGGACGGGCCGTGATCACGGGTCCACTGGCCCCTCGAGTTACCGAGACCTTCCCGTCCGGGAGCCTGGGCCTGTCCATCCGGTTTTTCCTCACGCGGTGGTTGACCCTCCGCACCGACGCCAGGTTCTATGGCTACATCGACAGCAACGTGGTGGACTACGCCAATCCATACGTGGAAAACGGCGTGACCAAGTATCCCATGAAGAGTGTCTTCAGGAACTCGTTCATTCTTGCGGTCGGCCTGAGCAGTTTCTGGCCTCGACAGTGAATGTCCGGACGTAGGTGGTAAGCATGTCGTACCTGGAACGAAGGGTGGCCCGACTTCTGGTCGCAAGCGTGCTCGTGTGGGGGGTCTGTTCCGCCACTGTCCCGGCCGCGGCCCGGGCGGCGGAAGGGACCGTCGAAAAGTTGCCCCCACCGCGCGGTGATTTCTACGACCCTGGCCAGCTCATCAAGACCATTCAACGCAAGAATTTCCTCAAGGCCCACCGGTTCGAATTGACCGCCTTTGCAGGTGGGGAGACCATCGACCCGTTCATCAACCACTGGGTGGGCGGGCTGAACGGCACCTACCATGTCACCGAGGTGTTCGCCTTTGAAGGTCTGGTGGCCTACTCCCCGTTCATCAGCAACATCGCCAACATGTTCTTTGGCGCCGATATCACCAACTACGAACTGGACCTGAAGGATCTGACGATCGAGCTGAAAGAGACCGCATCCGTGACCCCCCGAAGCTCCAAGATGCTTTACTACGGTCACGCTGGCGTGGTCTACAGCCCGTTGTACGGCAAATTCGCCTTCATGTCGCGGAAGATCGTCAACTTCGACATCTACTTCACTTCCGGCTGCGGTTTCGTGAGAACTCAGGACCTGGCTGCGGATACCACCACGGAAACGCTCCAATCGGACACCGTGTTCCAGACGCACTTCGCCACCAACTTCGGCGGGGGATTCCGCGTCGCCTTCAATCGCTGGATGGCCATCCGCCTGGACGGACGGGAATACTTCTACGTGGAGAGTGTTACCACCGGGGAAAACCCCGCCTACGCCGAGGAACTCCTGAGCCTCAAATACTATTTCATCGTGCAGACGGGATTGAGCTTTTTCTTCCCGACCACATGGCGTTGAGCGGCCTCGAGCGGGGGCTCGAGCGTTGATTCGGGACGGACATGAAACGAACGTTGATCGCTTGGATATGCCTGCTGGGGATCGGGCTGTTGGCCGCACCAAAGGCCTCTGCCCTGACGTTGGAAGACGTCATCAACATGAGCAACATCGGAGTCTCCGACTCTGTCATCATCTCGGCGATCGAGGCCTCGAACACGGTCTTCCACCTCACCGCCAACGACATCATCGAGCTGACTCGAGCCGGTGTGAGCCAGGCTGTGATCGAAGCGTTGCAGAAGACTGCTCGCAAGCAAGCGCCGACGAGTCAGACTACGGAGCCTGCTCCGGCGCCCTCGCCACCTCCAGCACCAGCCGAGACGGCGCCGGCCCCCACACCTCCTCCTCAACCAGCGCCACGGCCGCCGACCACGCGGGCAAGACCTGCGCCCACCCCGGCTCGAGCCACCACGCCACGGCCGCGCTCGCAACCGCTTCCTGCAGATGTCAAGCAACTCAAGCGTCGCTACGATACCGGCAAGTATACCAGCGCCGCGGCCATGGCCTATGACCTGCTGACCGGACCCAACAAGGAACGGTACGCAGGCGTTCGCTCCACCATCTACTACTACCTTGGCAAGAGTCTCTACAAGCTCGGCTTCTACCATTCCGCCCACACCATCTTTCTCCGAGTGGCCCGGGAAGGTCCGGCAGGACCCCACTACAACGGCTGCCTCTCTCTCCTCACCCGCACCAGCGACATCCTGAAGGAATACCAGGGGTTCATGTCCGTGCTCGAGGGCGTGCCCACGACCGATTTGCCTCGGCGCGTGCGGAGCACCTTGCTCTATCTCATCGGCCTGAACCAGTACCTCAACGAGGACTTCTCGGACGCCTTGAACACCCTGGACGGGGTGTCGATCAATAGCCGCTTCTACGCCAAGGCACAGTTCCTCACCGGCATGGCCCTCTATCGCATGGATGAGAACCGGAAGGCCGTGCGTACCTTCCGGGACCTTGTCGAAGGACGCCAACTCGTGGGAGAGCCTGATGAAATCCGCGACATCCAGGACCTGGCCGTCCTGAACATGGCACGTATCTACTACCGCGTGCAGGACTTTGACCGCGCAGAACGCCTCTACGATCTGGTGCCGAGGGACTCCCGCTATTGGCCCGAAGCCCTTTACGAAATGGCCTATGCCAACTTCTGGCAGTCCGATTACAATGTCTCCCTTGGACTTCTGCTCACACTCCACTCCCCTTTCTTTGCCGGAAAATCCTACTTGCCCGAAGCCGACATCCTGGAAGCCCTGGTCTACTTCAACCTGTGCGAGTACGACCGGGTGGAACGCATCGTCAAGGCCTATCAGGCCTATACCAAGGCGGTCCGGGACAACATCCGCGCCTTCCGGAAAAGCCATGGTATCGTCCTCCAGGGGGACCTGGACGCCTTCCACCGGGACGCTCGAGCCATGGAATCGGCGATGAAGGCCTATGCCGAGGTCTACCGTTCGGACCCGCCCGGGAGCGCACTGGGCATCCCCACCGAAGTCATGGCGTCGGTGGAATCTCAGCGGGATTTCAAGAACCTCCATCACCACCTGAGCATGATTCGAGCCGAAATGGCACGTCTGGACGAGGGCAGAACGAAGTGGAAGGGAACGGCCCTTGGAAACACACTGCTTCACAGCCTCAAGCAGGACGCCGCCCGCCTCCGCGCAGACGCCGGCCGATTCCTGCTCGTCCAACTGAGCCAGGTGGAAGTGGACCTTTCCTACCTGCTCCGGCAGTCGGAGATCATCTATCTCGAGGTGGTCAAGGCCCAGAAAGAGGAGTACGAAGACAGATTTCGAAACCCGGAGTATGTCGAAACGTATGAAGAACTCGAGCACTCATACGCAACCGAGTCGACCTACATCTTCTGGCCATTCACCGGGGAGTTCTGGCAAGATGAGCTGGGTTACTACCGGTTCACAGAACACGGCTCCTGCCGTGGCCAGGCGTCCAATCAGTAAGACGGGCTCGACCGGTTCGCCTGGAGTGATGAGGAATACTTGAGCATGCGCAACTTCGCCTTTCGAACCATCTGCCTGACGCTCGCAGCGGGGCTGTTCACCGCCCTTCTCGACTGCCCGAAACTGGCGGCCCAGAGCGAAGAACCCGGCTCCCAGGAGAAGCAGCGAACCGACGAACGTGGGCGCAAACGGCGGATCCTCGGCTCCAAGGACTACTACCTCAAGATGGAGCAGTCGCAGGATCCGAGCAAGTTCCAGGAATTGGCGAGGCAAAAACGGGCCGAAGAGATCGAAATCGCCAAGGGACTCATCGAAGCGGCCCAGGCAGAGAGCGAGGCCATGGCCGACCTCCCTCAAGGCGTGGAGGCCAGCGAGCAGGTGAAGGACCAGAACGCCGACCTCCTCCTCTGGCTCGCCGAACTCTACTGGGAAACGGCCAAGGACGCCTACCTCACCGAGATGAGCCAGTACCTGGACGCCTACGACGCCTGGGCGGAATCCGAAGACGAAAACAAGGGACCCGAACCGCAGGAAGACCACACCACTTCCCGCAACTACAACCGCCAGGCCATCGAAACCTATCGACTCATCCTCAAGGACCACCCCAACTACGCCCGCCTCGACGAGGTCTACTTCAAGCTCGCATTCAATCTGATGGATCTGGGCGAGGAACAGCAGGCACTGGACTACTACAACACCCTGGTCAAGCGATTCCCGAACAGCGAATTCGTTCCGGACGCCTATGTCCAGCTCGGCGAATACTACTTCAACAACAACAACGCCTTCAAGGCCTTGCAATACTACCGCAAGGCCGCCACCTACACGGACACCCGCACGGCGGTTTTCGCCACCTACAAGGCCGGATGGTGCTACTACAACCTGGGTGAGCCTCAAAAGGCCATCGCTGCCATGAAAAAGGTCATCGCGCAGTCCTCGGACACCGCAGAACAGGGCAAAAACTCGCTGCGTGAGGAGGCCCTCAACGACCTCGTCCTGTTCTTCTCCGAGGCCCAGGACATGGAAGCGGCCTATGCCTACTTCTCCAAGTTCGGAGAAAAAAAGCACTTCTCCGCCATGCTCCGCCGCCTTGCCCGCACCTACCTCGAGCAGGGCAAGAACCAACTCGCCATCGAGACCTACCAGCGTCTCATTGACGAGGACCCCATGTCCCCCGACGCGCCCTCATACCAGGGCGAAATCATCCAGGCATACTTCACCTGGGGCTACAAGCAGAAAACGATCGAGGAGATCGACAAGCTCGTCGCAAAATACGGCGCCGGCTCCGAGTGGGCAGCCGCCAATGCCTCCAACCCCCGTGCCATCAAGGAAGCCAACAAACTCATCGACCGGTACCTGCGCAACGTGGCCGTGGACTACCACAAAGAAGCCCGGAAAACCGGTTCCACCAAAACCTACCACCTGGCTCGAGAAAGCTACGAAAAGTACCTCAAGCTCTTCCCGAACAGCAAGTACGCCTACGACATCCGATTCGGCTACGCCGAGGTGCTCTACGCACTCCGCCTCTACGACGCTGCAGCAGACGCCTACGAGGTGGTCATCAACATGGATCCCAAGGGCAAATACTTCCAGGTCGCCGCCAGTTCGCTCCTTCTGGCCATCGACAAAATGCTCGCCGCAGAAAAGCGACAGGCCAAGGGAACGGCCACACCGACCCCGTCGCCGGACAAAGGAACCCCACCCGCACCCCAGCCGCTCACCCAGTGGCAGGAACGCAAGATCAAGGCATGTGACATCTTCACCTCAGCGCTGCCGGATCACCAGGACACTCCGGCGATCATGTATGAGGCGGCGAAGCTCTATTACGACCACAACATGTTCGACAAGTCCACCCCTCGCTTCATGGCCATCATCGAGAAGTATCCCAAGTCGGAAGTGGCCGAGGTGGCTGCAAATCTGGTGCTCGATTCCTTCAACCAACTCAAGGACTGGAATCAACTCGACGCCTACGCGCGGCGGTTCCATGACATGCCGGATTTCCGGGACGCCTTCAAGAAGGAACTCGAGGTAATCTACGAGCAAGCGTCATTCAAGAAACTGGAAGCACTGGAAAAGACAGGGGACAATGCGGCGGCGGCGCAAGGGTTCTATGCGTTCTATCAGGAGTTTCCCTCCTCCAAGCTTGGCGACCGTGCGTTGTTCAACGCGGCGTTCTACACGTTCAAGACGGGTGACGTATTTCGTTCCATCGAGCTGAGGGAGGAGTTGCTGGCCAAGTTTCCAGATACGCCGCTGATGAAGCAGAATCTCGACGCGCTTGGCCGGATGTACGAATCCATTGCTGCCTATGACAAGGCGGCGCATTACTATGAGTTGCTGGCAGCGAAGGACAAGGAGCGGACGTTCGAGGGGACGGCGGACGCACTTTACAACGCCGGCCTGTTTCGGGACGCATTGGGCGAGTGGGAGCAGGCCATTGTGGACTACCGGGCCTACACGACCGACTTTTCAGACCGGGAGGACGCGCACCTGGTGGCGTTGCTGATAGGCCACATCTACGAGACGAACGACCATCCTGAAGAAGCGCTGGCCGCGTACAAGAGTTACTTCACGGATCCGCGGCTTTCCCGGGTGGACCCGGACGTCACGATGGAGGCGCGTCTGCGTTACGGCCGGATTTTGCTGAAACAGGGAGATCGCCGGAAAGCGATCAAGCATTTCGAGTCCAGTGTGGCACTGTACGAGCGCATGGAGAAGGCGGGCACGGAATTCAAGGTCGCCCCGCTCTACGTGGCCGAGATGCGCTTCTACATGATGGAGCCCCTGTGGGAAGCCTATCACAAAATCCGGCTCGACGATCCGACGGGAGCCACCTTGAAGCGGCAACTTCAGGCCAAGATCAAGCTCAGAGAAAAGGTTCGCGACGGCTACACGAAGGTGCTTCAGATGCGGCAAGGCGAGTGGGGGATCGCGGCGCTGTTCATGATTGGCGAGGTGGATCGAGATCTTGCACAGGCCATTCTCGAGTCGCCCACACCGCCGCAGCTCACCGAAGACCAGGCGAAATTGTATCGTGCCGGGCTCGAAGATCAGGCGTTCCCCCTGATCGACACCGCAGCGACCGCGTTCGAGCAGGCGCTTGCCAAGTCCTACGAGCTGGGGATTTACAACGAGTTTACCGCACGGGCCAACGCCTTGTTGGCGGAGCTGCGGCCGAAAGAGTACCCGGAGATGGCGGAGTTGCTGGGAACCCCTGACAAGCTCAGCGATTCCTTCTATGTCTCCGACTTTCAACTCTAGACACCAGTCCTGACCGCTGGCGGACAGGGAGACGAAGCAGACGACGTCATGCACACGAGACCACATACCGTTTCGATTCTGATCCTCTTCCTGTGGATGGCGGGGTGCGCCACGACCGGGACCACCGGGACAGGACCTGAGCCCGCTGAGGCCGGCTCCGAACAGGCCGGGGCAGGGGAGCAGGCTTCACAACAGGCCGGGGCGCCGGGGGAGGCGTTGCCGCCCAAGGGGCTGGCCTACGACGAAGCCGTGGCACTCGTCACCGTGGACCCTGACGCAGAAGACCAGACGATTGACTATGCAGCCGCCTATGAGAAGTTCAAGCAGGCAGCCGCCGAAGACCCGAACCACGTCAAGGCCCGGTTCAACGCCGGCCTGTGCGCGGAACGACTCGGGCTCCATCAGGAGGCCATCACATACTACGAAGCGGCGTTGAAACTCGACCCTGAATTCCAGGCGGTCTACTACAATCTTGCGCGCGCATACGTGGCCACCGAGCGCCCGGACCGGGCCATCGACATGTACGAAGCC
The DNA here is from genome assembly GCA_964418585.1 of uncultured Gammaproteobacteria bacterium. Taxonomy (GTDB): domain Bacteria; phylum Myxococcota_A; class UBA796; order JAJRTE01; family JAJRTE01; genus JAJRTE01. Next base: position 31,992 of record CAYQMG010000210.1, read on the forward strand.
TATCTCGCCGAACACCCGAATGATCTGAAGGCGTTGAACAACCTGGGGGGCGTCTACGGACTCATGAAGAACTACCCCAAGGCGGTGGAGACGTTGCAGAAGGTGTTGGCCAAGGATCCCAAGAACACTCAGGCCTATCGCAACCTGGCCCGGGTCTACTATGACCAGGGCAACTACAAGCTTAGCCAACTCCTGAGCGCCAATGCTTCCAAGCTCAACCCCGAGGATCCCGGCGTCCACAACAATCTGGGCGTGACCCACATGAAGATGGGGAACGAGCGCCTGGCCATCGCCGAATTCAAGCGTGCCATCGAACTCGATCCTTCGCACCAGCAAGCGAACTACAACATGGGCATGATCGCTCTCCGCTCCGGCGATTTCTACCTGGCGCTCGAGTGTTTCGAGCCGGTGGTGAAGAAATATCCCGGAAACGTGGATGCCCGGTTGGGACTGGCGGTGGCGTTGCGCGGGGTCCAGGATCTGGATGCCGCCGTGGAGCAGTATCAGAAGATCCTGGAGATCGACCCTGACAATTTCATGGCCTTGTACAACCTGGCCACGGTCTATTACAAGTACCTTCAGGACTTTGATAAGAGCTTGCAGTACTACGGGCAGTGTGCTACACTGCCTCTGGATTCTTCCCAGGCAGACGAACTGAAGGCACGGATAGCGCAGGTCAAGCAGGAACGGGAAGCGTTTCTGGAGGCCAAGCGGGCAGAGGAGGAGCGCCTGGCGCGGGAGAAGGCCGAGGCGGAGCGAAAGGCCCGGGAACTGGCAGAGGCCACCGAGGCGCTCGAACGTCTGATCAAGCAGACGGAGGAGGCACTGGCCGCAGGGAGCGACACGTTGCCCGAGGACAAGGTGTCCGCTGCGAAGATGGCGCTTGAACAGTCTCGCATGGTCCTGGAAATGGACGATCTGGACATGCTCAAGGAAGCCTTCAACTACCTCGAATCCGTGGCCAAGACACTACAGGAGTGACGCACGGTCGAGACGGTACTGTGCCAGGCAGTGAGGTTGACTCATGAGAATCGATCCACGTGCACCGATACTTGCCCTGTTGCTGTCCACGCTGGCGGTCGGACCGCTCGTCGCCCAGGAAGAACCTGACGACGACGCCGTGAACGTGGTGGACGAAGGGGGCAAGAAGGTACTCTACAAGGCCAAGACCGAGATCAGCTTCGAAGGCGTGGATGTCGAAGGCGAAATCAAGAAACCGACCGGTTCGTACCTGCTGGAGCGAAGAAAGGCGAAGTTTAGCTCTCTGATCAAGTTCCGCACCGATTTCGACAAGGAGATGCTGCGGTCCGTTCACGAGATCAAGTAGCGAGCGTGGCTGCCGTCCAGCCAGCGACCCATCTTTGCGTTCCAGAGGCACCCCATGATGGATTCAGACCAGACAAGCGGCTACCGGTTCTCGTACCAGCTCTTCCAGGAGGGAGACCTGGTCAAGGAGGAGACCCTGGAAGCCACCAGCGTGACCATCGGCCGTGCCCCGTCCAACGTGATCGTCCTGGACGACGAGGCGGTGTCGGACCTGCATGCGGTGGTCAAGCTGAACAGTGACCACACACTCATCTTGACCGATCTGGGAAGCGAGCGTGGCACGTTCATCGACGACGAACCGGTCGATGTGCGGACAGAATTGGAGCCCGGGTCGGTGGTTCGGATCGGGCCGTTCACGCTCCAATTTTTCCTCGAGGTGTTCGAGGACCAGGTCTCGGACCAGCCTCCCCTGGAATCCGAGAGCGAAGCGCCTCTCGAAACCGCGACTCGAGACTTGATTTCGCTCATCTTCGAATCCTGGAACCGCCGGGATGACAGCGGCGTGGACGACGTCCGCGCACGAAAGGTGCTGGAGATCTACGAGATCTGGGGCGACAAGATCCTCAGCGTGCAACAGTATCCCACCAAGTCCTGCCAGGTGGTGGTCGGCGCCGACTCCCGCAAGCGCCATCTGGACTACGTGGTGGCCATTGAGGATCTGGCCGTCAAACCCAGCTACGTGCTGGTCAAGGCTCGAGGCCGGTCGCTCTACCTCCGATTTTCCGACAGCCAGGAGGGGGAACTCTTCCTCAACGGAAAGCGGATGACCCTGGCAGAGGCCATTCGTTCCGGAGAGGCCGGCGCGAGCGGCCTGCCAGGCCTGTACCAGGTCCCCCTCAGCGAGGACAGCCGGTTCGTGGTAACCATCGGCCCACTCACCTTTGTCGGGGGATTCTGCTATCCCGCGCGGCGTCCAGCAGCGGCCGGCAGGATGGATATCGACACCAGTTTCGTGACCCTGTTGCTGGTGATCGCCATGCTCTTCGGCAGTTCCACCGCCTACATGATGACATTGCCCCCACCTCCGAAGATGGATCTCAACCAGATTCCCGACCGGTTCGCCAAGCTTATCATTCCGAAGAAGCTTGAGAAGAAGGAACCGATCGAAAAGAAGGAGATACGGGCCACGACCAAGGTGGAGAAGAAGGCGCCCAAGGAAGAGAAAAAGAGCACCAAGCGGGACGACAGCAAGATCAAGAAGAAATACGACAAGGTGGCCATTGACAAGGCGGCCATGGACAAGAAGATCGCGGAACGGTCCGGCCTGCTGGGCGAGCTGGGCAGTGGTGGAGGGAGCAAGGGTCTGTTCGGCGAGGGTCTCGGCGCCGGCGTTATCAGTGGGGTGGCCGGACTCCTGGGCACGACGGGCACGAGTTCCATTGCCGGTGCCCCGGCCGGATCTCGCGGCCTCGGATTCGGTGGCGGCGGCACTGCAGGCGGAATCGGGGGTGTCGGGACCAAGGGTGGCGGCGGCGGTGGCGGTGGCGGCGGTTACGGCAACGTGACCCGGAAGAAAAAGAAGACCTACGCGGACATCAATGTGAGCGGAGGGAACGCCGTGGTCCTTGGAGCCCTGGACAAGGCGCTCATCGACAAGGTGATCCGGGACCATCTCAATGCGATCCGCTACTGCTATCAGCGGGAACTGGTGCGTAATCCGCGGCTCGCGGGCAAGGTGACGGTGAAGTTCACCATTGCGGGCAACGGCACCGTGTCCCAGTCCACGATCAAAGAATCCACCATGGGCAGCGTCAGTGTGGAGAAATGTATCAATCAACGAATTCAGCAACTGCGGTTTCCCGAGCCACGCGGCGGGGGTATCGTGATCGTGTCCTATCCATTCTTCTTCAAGGCGGCGGGCTGATGCGGCGACGGCTATCCATTGCGGGTCTCCTGTTTCTGGCCCTGTCGGTCGTTCCTGCCTGGGCACAGCCGGTGCAGGCCCCCGCCCAGGAAGACATCGACGATGAGGACAGCGAGCCGGCCCTGCCGTCCGGTGCCATGCAGGGAAACGGGTCTGCCGAGCGTGTGGTGGAGGTTGCTCGAGGTGCCTATGTAAAGACTGAACCGGTGGTGTTCGACTACCTGGGGGTGCTGCCAGGGATCGCTTCCTACCCGTTTGGGGTAGGACTCGCCACCGGGCACGGGATGCGATTGTTGGCAGGCGGAGACGTGTTGACCGGGGAACGCATTGGTCTGTCAGCCGAGGTTGCATTCTGGCAAGTGGTCAACAAGGCCCTGGTCCCCCGCTCCCCCTCCTACCTCCACCAGGGGCCGACCCGAAGTTACCTGTTCGAGGTTGCGGCCCGTCCCACCGTGATCCTGGGTGCCTCTGGACGTTTCAACCTGTACCTCAAGGGTGGCCTGGGGGTCTGTTTCCTGGAAGGTGACATCAATCCTGCCGAGATGACCGACCCGACCCTTTACAGTTCCTTCACCTACGGCCTGAACCCCAAGCCATTCGCCGCCGGCGGCGCCGGGCTGGAGTACTACACCAGGCTGTCTCACTTTTCTTTCACCTTTTTCGAGGTCGACGTCCTCTACGTGATGGGCGTCGACCTGGCCCTGGGCGTCAACCTGGCGGGCGTCAAATACACGTTCTGAATCCTGAGCAGGGCCAAGAGGCGTCCATGAGGCTCCAGGGCGCTTGTGGGGACCGGATACCGGTCGCCCGCCCGCCGGAATCCGTTCCGCCCCGGGGGGAATTCACGCACTTTCCGGTTCCTCCGGACGAATATTCGCTCCACGCAGCCGACGGACCAAGATCCGGATGATCCCCAGGGCGATCTCCCGTTTCTGGGCCAAGACCTCGTAAAAGGAGTCCCGCTCTATCCGCAAGGCCGTCACATGGTCCAGGGCCACCACGGTGGCGGAACGCGGTTCCCGGTCCAGGATCGCCATTTCCCCAACACATTCTCGAGGTCCCAGCACCGCGATGGTCCTGCCGCCGGTTTGAACCGCCACCTCCCCGGAGAGAATCAAGTAGAGCGAATCCCCCTCGTCCCCCTCACGGAGGAGCACCGAGGATTCTGGGTAGCTCACCTCCTGGGCGATGGACGCCAAATTGAGAAGCTCCCGCGAGGGTAGCTGCGAGAACAGGGCCACCTTTTTCAGGAACAGCACCTTGTCCACCGAAGAAATCATGGGGGTTCCTCCACCACACCGGGCCTCCACAAGCCTCCGCACTGCCGGCGCCGGGTCGCCCGCAGCCTCCCGGGCCACGGAGGCCCACTGGGTATCGTCCAGCAGGTGAGCAAGCGCGCACACCGCTTCCTCGCGAACCAGCGCATCTGGAGATTCCAACAGGGATCGGACATCACCCAGCAGGCGCGCGTCTCCCAGACGACCCGCCGTGTTCAGGCAGCACAAGGTCAGCCACCGGTCCTCGGCGCGCAGGAAATAGCGGCACCAGTCCACGCCCGACTGAACGACCAGGGGAAACAGTTCCTTGCCTCGAGCCACCCGTTCGCCTGTGTCCAGGTCGTCCAGGAGTGGCATGAGCATACGCCGGAGTGTTTGATCGATCAGTTCATCCACCAGTTCGATGGCGTTCGCCCGCTTTCCCTCGGGCGGCCGAGCGAGTGTGTCGATCAAGGCGAGCATGGGCCGAATCGGGTAGACGAGGCCCAGGAGGAGAAACGCCCGCTCCCGCGCCTGATGGGCTTCCTCGACGACGACGCCCCTGAGGAGTTCCCATGCAGCCGAGCCCTCCGCCAAGGCTTCCGCAATTGCCCACCACTGGTAACAGTCCCGCACCTCCACCAGGAACGGCGTGCGGACTTGGTCCAGTCGAAGCGGTCCCTCCTTGCGGGTTCGAAGGATCTGGAAGGCTGCCTGCAACACCTCGTTCCGCATGGCCCGGTGTTCGGGCAACCGGTGCAGGAGGGACTCGACGACCCGCTTGGTGCCGATCTTCTTCAGCGCCACGAAGTAGTTGTGGCGAAACACGTCGCCGTGTCTCTGCAACGGGAACAGGTCCAGAAGGCGGCCAAGGGCCGTGTCTCCGTATCGACCGAGGGCCACGGCGGCCTCGTCGCCGGTGGTCGGGTCCTTGAGGCGATCGATGAGGAGCGGAACCATGTCGATGAACTGGGCCTTGCCCGCTGCCTCCAGAGCCTCCCTCTGTACATCCAGGGAGGGGTCATGGAGCAGGCGTCTCAGACCCACCTCGTTCGTCGCCAGTTCCCCCATCGCCCAGGCCGCCCGGAGGCGGGACTCCGGGTCATCGTCGTGGGCCATGGCGTCCAACTCTTCCAGCGCGGTCTCCGAGGTGAGGGCCACCGAATTCCGGACCAGCGCCACGATCACCTTGGCACGAACGGCGGGCGAGGGATCTGCCAGGTGCACCCCCAGGGATTCGGGCCGCCGGACGAAGTCCACAGCAGCGGCCCGCACCTCGTCGTCTTCATCCAGGAGGAGGTCATCGAGGACTCGTTCCTCCAGCGGGATCTGTTCATGTCGGCAGTACGCGAGGACGGCGGCGCGTATCCGGGGGTCGGGCCGTTCCAGCAGGGCCGTGACATGCGGAGTCCAATCGGTCCCACGGTGTGCCGGGAGAAGCTCGAGGGCTTCGAGAACGATGGGGGGATCCTTGCTCCTCAACGCCTCGATCAGGGCCTGAGTGGAGGCCATGTCCGACAGGACGACAGAAACCCCGCTATCCAGCATGCCCCTGCGAGTCAATCCTGCCAGAAGAGCTGAAACATAGTGGCGCTTGATGACCGGGGCGATGGCGATCCAGACCAGGAGCATGACCAGCAGGACCCAGGCCAGGTGAATCAGCGCCTCTCTGCCAGGCCCCAGGTACATGAACGCCACCCCGGTGAGCCCGATGGCCAACGGCTTCACCCCCCCTTCCACGACCGCCTTGAGCCGACGACGCAAACGGACAGGAAGTGGGAAGTAGAGCAACTGGACACAGGTCTCGTTCAGGCTGTACCGCAAGGTCGCGTCCACGGCCTTTTCATAGACCACGAGCACGAGGAGAGGCCCGGTCACGAGCCCCACGGCGCCGAGGCTCAGGGCGATGGGCAGTGTCAGCAGCGCCGGAAGAATCCCGGTCCGTGTCAGCAATCGCCCCGTGAACAGCAAGTGGAAGAAGAACGACAGCAAGCCGCAGCAGCCGTACAGGATCCCGAAAAACGACGCCAGGGCGTCCTCCCCGAAGTACTGTTGGGAAACCGCCTTGAACTCGAAGTCCACAATCGAAGCCGCCACCGCGGTCACGACCGCAAGGGCAGCGATGGTCCGCGCATAGGGCAGATACCGCCGCAGCTCCGGCTCCGCCTCCTCGAGGGCGTCTGCCTCGTGCAACGTTCGGGGCACGCTCCGAATCACCGCCAACACCACAAGACAGGCGATGAGCAAGACCGCACAGACGAGAAGCAGGTTGGCTGTCCCCAACCGGGGAGCCAGATAGGCGCCGCCGAACCCGAATACGGTGCCGGCCATGACCCCGCCACTCCCGATCACGCCGAACAGACGCTTCGCTTCCCGCGTGGTGAACGACTCGTTGGCAAAGGTCCAGAACAGCACGGAAAGCATGCTTCCCGCCACTTCGTGAAACACGTACAACGTGTGGTAGGACCCACGCCAGTCCATCTCGATGAGGAGGCGCAGCCCGAGCAAGGCGACGACCGCCACCACAAGCACGGCTCTCAGTATGACCGACGGGCTCCAGCGGCGCAGGAGACGATTGTACAACAGCACCACGACACTCGAAGCCGCGGCAACGGCCACGTAGACCACCGGAAGGTGTGCCACGCCCATCCGGCTGAGAAGCAGGGCGTCGCGCGCCGCTCTGCCAACCACGATGTAGCTTGTGGAGAAGAACAGGAACAGAAAGAGCAGGGCGGTCCGGCGCCGCTCATCGTGCCGGATCCTGAGCCAGTGGGTCAGCAGTTGGTCCACCCTTCCTCTCCGGTCGCTCGTCAGACCTCCATGCGTCCCTGGCCATGCTCCCCCAGGGCCCGGTCGTGTCCACCTGCCGCAGGGGGTGGGCGTCCGGGGTGCTGCACCGGTCACCCGCCCTGGCAGGTCCAGGTCGGATCGTGGCTGTCCTCCTCGAAGGCTGTTCCCAGATACCCGTCGCGCGCCTGGACACTCGAGTCATGGACCGTCTGTCCCGCACATTCATCGAGGTTCAGCAGCAACTGTGTGGTCTCATCGGCCTCAAAAGGCAGGCTCGGATCGAACGCCTCCACATACCGGGCTCCTTCCGAGACTCGCACGGCGAGCACGCTGCCGTCCAAGGTGTAGGTATTGCCCGAGGTCCACTCAGGATGAAGCCCACCCACCAGGAAACCGAGGCCGTTGTCGTACAGCGGACCGTTGCGTGTGGCCTGGGCGTCCACCTCCCCGTTGACGAACAGGCGGGCATAGGATTCGGTGACCACCCCGGCCACGTGGTACCAGGTGCCGAATTCTATGGTCGTGGCGCCGGTCACCGTTTCGATCTCGCTACCATTCGAGGAAACGAACAGGAGAAACACCTTGCTGGATGACACGTACTCGAGGGAGACGCCCGCCGTGCCGGTGGTGCTGTCGCCCCACTTGCTCGCGATACAGCCGTGCCATCCCGAGGCAGGGCCGTCGACCCGCACCCAGGCCTCCAGAGTGATGGCCGCCCCTACCGGAGGTGCAACTTCGGGTGGGATCACCACCAGGTCGTCGACGCCGTCGAAGGTCAGACCGTGGCCGAACAATCCCTCGTCGATTGCCCCGTCGCAGTCGTTGTCCAGGCTGTCCAAGCGTTCCACCGCCCCCGGGTAGATCTCCCCGTTGGAGTCGTCGCAGTCGGAATCGAGTGCGGCATAGGTCGTGCCTTCTCCACTGGGGTCCTCGCATGCCGTCACGGTCGCCGTCGAGAGACCGTATCCGTCCTGGTCGGCGTCCAGGTACCAGGTCGAAGCGTCCACCGCGTCCACGGCTTCATCCAGGCCGTCGCAATCGTTGTCCACGCCATCGCACACCTCGACCGCGGTGGGGTTGATCGCCGGGTCCTGGTCGTCACAATCGAGGCTGGACGGCGAATAGCCTTCGGGTTGAGTGCACGCCATCGTCTCCACGGCGGCGGTCCCGTATCCATCGCCGTCTGAATCGAGGAACCATCGGGAAGCGCCTTCTGCGCCTTCCTCGTCCACCGCCCCGTCACAGTCGTTGTCCACACCGTCGCACACCTCGGTTGCGTCCGGCGAGATGGCAGGGTCGGTGTCGTCGCAATCCAGTCCGCAGGTCTCGATCGCGCCGGGCGCGCACCGGCAGTCCAAAGGTGTGTAGCCGTCCCCGTCCTGGTCGAACCCCTCGTCGATGAGACCGTCCACCGTGTTGTCGACGCCGTCACATCGTTCAGTGGCCAGGCAGTCCGGCGTTCCATCCATGTCAAAGTCCCAGCCTTCGTCCGACGTGCCGTCGCAGTCATTGTCCACACCGTCGCAGTTCTCCACCGCGCCAGGGTAGACGGTCGGGTCCGCGTCGTTGCAATCCTCACTGTCCGCCGTGTAGCCCTCCGGAGCCGTGCACGCCTGGATGGTTACCCCATCGTTTCCGTACCCGTCTTGATCTGCGTCCTGGTAATACGTCTGACTGTCGACCGCGTCCTCGTCCACCTCGCCGTCGCAGTCGTTGTCCAGTCCCCCCTCCCCCTCCGGATCATCGCACACCTCGTCCGCACCTGCGTGGACCAGGGGATTCGTGTCGTCGCAGTCCCCGCTCGTCTCCACGAACCCCTCCGGCGCCGAGCACCCGGTGAGGGTCTCGTCCGCCGCGCCCATGCCGTCCCCGTCCGCGTCGGCATAGAAGGTCGTCTCCACCCCTTCGTCCACCTCGCCGTCGCAGTCGTCGTCCACCAGATTGCAGGACTCCTGGGCTCCGGGATGAACCTGGGCGTTGGAGTCATCACAATCGTCCCCGCCATTCCCCGCGTCGACGTACCCGTCCGCATCCTGATCGACCGCCTCGTTGTCCCCCCCTGTGTCCGGGCACCCCCAGGCGGCCACCACCAGGGTGATCCATGCAACGAACTTCCACGATACGGGTCGCGCTCGCCTCTGCATGATTCTGCTCCAACTCCCAGCAACCGTTTTTTCCGCAACCGCTCCTGTTCATTATAGCTCAGGCCGCAGATTCCCAAACGTGGTTCCATGACGAAAGAGTTCCTGATGCCATTTCAGGAAGATTCCAGCTACAGTGAGCTCGAACAACGGCTGTCGCGGATCGAACAGGTCGCCGGTAGGACATGATTTCGACCCGGACGGAAACCAGGAGGGACAAGATGACCCGGCTGATGGCTCGACACAGTTGGCACCGATGGACTGCACGACTGATCCTTACAGGAGCGTTCTTGCTCCTGTTCTCTTCCACCTCGCTCGCCGCAGTCGACCGGTCGCCGTACCGCTCGCTCACGCCCTGGGTCACGGACTTGATCCGGATCGACCATGGACTCGCCCCCCAGTTGGACTGGTCGGCGCCAGACGCCCCGGATCCGACGGAACTGCGCGAGGCTGCATATCGCCGGCCGGCCTACCCGACCGAAGGACTCGTCGAGGCAGAGCACATGCTGCTCCATTACGACCTCACCGACGACAAGCAGGTGGCCATGGCGGCTTTCATCGAGGAGAACGACCTTCTGGATGTGGTGTGGGACACCATCGTGGGACCTCGAGCCACGGGAGGACTGGCGTGGCACGCCCCTGCCCCGGACAATGGAAACGGAGGAGACGATCGCTACGATGTCTACATCGACAACCTGATGTACGGCCTCTACGGTGTGACCTACGCCGACGCTCCGGCCGGCGCCTACCAGTACACAGCCTATACGGTGATCGGGGACTGGATGGACGAGGGAGAGACCGAAGTGACCCTGGCCCACGAGTTCAGCCACGCGTGCCAGTACGCCTGGGACGCCCTGGAAGACGTCTGGTGGTTCGAGTCCCCGGCCATCTGGATCGAGGACATCGTATTCGATGACGTGAACGACTACACCCTCTGGATCTACGACTCGTGGCGTCATCCCGAACTGCCCCTGGACGACCCGCGCATGGCCTACCCTCACGGCATCTTCGTGCGGTGGATGAGTGAAACGTTCGGGAACGACATCGTCCGTAAGATCTGGGCTCGCGCAGCGGAGACCTCTGTCGCCACCTCCATCCGCTCCTGCCGCGATGTTGTGAACGAGGAGGAAGGCCCCCTGGACTGGTCGGGAACTCTGCACGGGTACCACAAGGCCCTGGTGGACCGCTCCAGATTCGATGAAGGCGACCTGTACGAAAAGTACAAGCTCGGCCTGGCGGGAACCGTGTCCCAGTACCCGGGTACGATTGAAGGAAACGTGGACTACACGGCCGGAAATATCGTGGAACTCGAGGTGCTCGGAAACACCGACGCGGTCGTGACAGCCACCCTCGACGGCGCCGGGCTGGTTGCCACCTTGATGATGGGCAACGAGACCGAATGGGTAGACATCCCGTTCGAGACCCAGGAAGGCAGCACCGTGATGACCGTATCGACCGGAGGTCTGGGACAGACGTTCGACCGGGCCTACGTTGTCATTTCCAACCCGGCGATCCAGGGCTCCGTCCCCTACACGCTCGACGTGGCCGTGGACGGCTGGGAAGGGTGTGAGCAGCAGCGTGTTCCCCTCACCTCGAGCTGGGCCATGTCTCTCCTGGTCACCCTCGGCCTGTTCGGCCTTGGACGCTCGTTCCGTCGTCGCGCGTGACCGGTTGAACAGGCTCCCCCCCTCTTTCCCTCATGCCGACACGGCCTGCCGTCCCTCATGAAACACGCAAGCTCCGCAACCGATTGAGTGCCGCCGCGATCTCGAACCGACGCGGCCTGGCAAAGTTGCCCGGGTGCTTCCCGGGCCGGACGTTCGGTCCCAGAGCGTCGAGACCTTCGCGATTGAAATGCCGGTCCAGCCGGTCGAGGATCTGGGCGATGGTGGGTTGGTCGTCCATGAAACGAGACCGAGCGAGGTTGAGAGCGAACCCGATGGCTCGAGTCTGACTCGAGTCCACGATCTGCTCCACGCCATGCAAGTCGATCGTATGGGTGCCGAAAGCCACCTGATCGAGTCCCCGGGCATCGATCTTGACGTCCCGCCGTCCGCGGGAGGGGTCCAGACTCGAGGCCAGGGGCGACCGGTGGGAGAACAGTTCCGCACCGGCTGGAGACTCCGTCTTCCTGGGGGAAGGGATACGACGCGCCACCTCCCGGGCTGCCTCGGTCACGTCTTCCGGCACATAGGCCTTCATCATGATGACTCGGTCAGCCACATCGATGTAGTCTCCGCAGCCGCCGAGCACGAGAATGGTGGAGACGCCATGGCGTTCGTACAGGTCGCGGACGCAGTCCACGAAGGGCGTGATTGGTTCTGCAGCCTTCTCGATCAATGCCTGCATCCGAGCGTCGCGCATCATGAAATTGGTGGCCGACGTGTCCTCATCCACGAGCAGGACACGTGCGCCTGCCTCGACCGCCTCTGCGATGTTGGTGGCCTGGCTGGTGCTTCCACTCGCGTCCGGAGTGGAGAACCGCGTTGTATCCACGCCGTTGGGGAGCCTCGAAATGAACGCACCGATGTTCACACCGGCCACCGATCGCCCGTCCTCGGCGCGAATCTTGACCGCGTCCGGAGCCGTGACCACGTATTCCCGGCCGTCCCCCGGAATGTGGGAATAGACGCCATGCTGTAATGCCTGGAGCAAGGTGGATTTCCCGTGGTACCCTCCCCCCACGATGAGGGTGACACCAGCGGGAATCCCCATCCCTTGAATGGTGGTCGATCCGTCGGGCAACGGGTTGGGCAGATCGATCCGAATCCGAAGCGACCCGGGGGAGCGAAAGGGTACCGCCCCCTGCATGGGACGGGTGCTCGCCCCGCTCTCCCG
>CAYQMG010000211.1:0-8403 GCA_964418585.1 uncultured Gammaproteobacteria bacterium
GGAGTTGGAGCGGAAGGTGGAGGAGCAGCAGCGGATTGCGGAGGAGAAGGCGCGAGAGGCCGAGGAGCAGCGACGGATTGCGGAGGCGCGTCGTCGAAAGGCCATCGAAGCCCTGGTGGAGGCGGGAGTGCCGCGGGCGGAGGCGGAAGCCATGTTTCCGCCGTGACCCTGGTCCGACTCCCGATTTCCGACTCCCCCGGACGCCTTTTCCAGGCCGCCCGAGTTGCCATCCAGGCCGCCCGAAAATGTACCCTGATGTGGTTCTGGGTCTGGCAGATTCTGTTTGATCTTTGATTACGGGAAAGCGGTGTACTTGAATCCCCTGTCGATCGCGGGTGTCCGCCTGGCTCGAAGCTCGTCCTTCCCCGAAACCGCCGAGGCCGGCACGCCTGGCCTACGCTCCCAGACCTGATTCATTCTCGAGAATTGGGAATGGCGCGAGAATTTGGGAATGGCGCGCAGGCGCGCAACGCGCGCGCCACAACGGGTACTCCAGAGAATGAACATGACCCCGCAACCAGCCCCCAGATTCGCAACGATGCACGGTAGTCACGCAGTTCCCGTGGGGGTATGGGGCCTTCGCGTCACGCACGATTCACCCAAGGACCTTCCTTCGGGCACTGGAAGCCATTTCGCTCCTCCCACCCGGAGGGGGCCATCAGAACGCCGCCCCCTTTCCGCGGCCCGCTCAACCCGAGCCCCCCACCGCCTGGGGGCCACATGCCTCTCGAAGTGGGGCTTCACACGCGGACCAAGGCTCCCTCGACCTGTTCGAGATCGTCACCCTGGACGCCATCCTATCCGTTCCGGCGCCTGTTTCGATGGGTCAAAGAGACGCTGTCTCACGCTTCGCGCAAACACCGCCTCTCGGCGGCAGGCCTTCGGCGGGGCGGCCATCCGCCTACGCCGCCGACTTCGAAACAGACCTGGCCGGCATGCGGGCTTGACAATATATCGATGGGTGAATATCATGGGAGCGGTTGGGCACGTGGGTCGTGGCCCAACCGGGGCCGCCGCCTGGGTCGTGGCGCACCAGGAGCACATGGAAAATGGACTCGCTTCTTGCCAATATATTCTTTGTCCTTGCCTACATTTTTCTGATGCGGTGGCTGTTGCCGCGCATGGGCGTTTCCACCTGAATGTCCGGAGCGTGTGACGTCGGGTCTCGGCGTCGGAATTCGGTGGATGAGGAGCTGGCGCTACCGGGTGCAGATCCGGTGGAATCTCCGAGGGAAGAGGAGCGTCCGGGCCAGTAGGCGCATTTCGAGTTTTTCCTGTCTGATCTTTTCCTGCCGCCGGGGTTCGAGGGTAGACGAATGGGAGCACGGCCCTGGGGACCCGCGTTGAACGAGGCCTGCTTGCGCCTCGGGGCGAGGGCAGGTATCATACCGACCATTTGGCGAAGGAGTACAAGGAGCGGGCGGTGTTCCGGTGCGAGTCCGGGGCCGTCCGCGGTTCCAGGGAGCGATCCATGTTTGATTACAACCTGTATGCGCGGATGGTGCGCGCTGCGTGGAAGAGTCTCGGGCCTCGAGAGGCCTTGCCCACCCTTGGTTTTCCAGTCTACTCGGCGTTCACCCACCTGACCATGGCGCTGGATCCGTTGCTGTATCCGGACCTCGATGATGTGGAAGTGGAGAAGCCGGTGTTCATCCTGGGGCATCCGCGGTCTGGAACGACGTTTTTCCACCGGTTGATGACGCAGACGAACGAGTTTCCTGTTTTCGAGTTATGGGAGCTGCTGGTGCCGTCCCTGGCGGCGCGTCGGGTTGTCGCCCCGATCGTGGACAAGGTGGGTGCGAGTTTTCGTCAGAAGATGTACTTCAACCAGGATGCGGTCTTTTCGGACGGAGCGCATGACACCAGTGCCCACTCGGTGGAGGAGGAGGAACTGCTGTTCGGGTTCAAGCTGGACACACAGATGTTCACCTTCCTGACTCCACTGGGGTTTGATGAAGATGACTGGGTGGAAGTGGTATTCAACGACCACCAGCCGGCAGCGCGGCGCAAGGCGTCGACCCGTTTCCTGCGTGAATGTTTCAAGCGGCACCTCCGAGCAACCGGGTTGAAGCAGATCCTGGCCAAGATGCCCTACTCGACGCTTCGGATAAAGTCCCTGCTCGAGGAGTTTCCGGATGCCCGGATCGTTTACCTGGTGCGTTCGCCCTACGAGACGATTCCATCGCACCTTTCGCTGCACCGGAGCTTTTTTGCCAACCGGTGGGGTCTTGAGAACATCGATCCCGGGGCGCTGGAGCGGTACTACCAGCGGCGGTATCGGCACAACGTGGATCTGTACCGGTACTTTTACGACTTGCAGAAATCGGGCGAGCTTCCCGAAGACCAGGTGATGGTGGTACGATACGATCACCTGGTGAAGGACCTGGAACGTGTGTTTCACGAAGTGGTGGATTTCACCGGTCTCCAGGTGAGTGACGAACTGGTGGAGCGGGTTCGAAAGCAGGCCGAGAAGCAGAAGAGCTGGAAGCGGAAGCACCGCAATCTGGCGCTGGAGGAGTTCGGTCTCAGCAAGGAACGGATTGCGAAGGATCTGGATTTTGTGTTTGAGGCTTACGGTTTCCCGAAATAGAAGCGCCTCGCCCGGCCGACAGCGTTTCGAAACCGCCGGTGAAGGTCGTGGAAAAGGAGTTTGTGCCCGTGAGAGGACAGGACATGGACTGGCGGAAGGCGCTCGAGCTGGAACTCGAGGTGGTGGTCGCGGACGCGCTCCAGGACGGTCCGGCGGATGACGCGGCTGTGGCCCGGGTGCGCAGGAACATCACCGCCACGATCGAACGGTGGTTTGCCGAGAAGCGGATTCCTTTCCCGGTGGTGGGTTACCGGCTCCATGTGGAGGGTGGGCGAGGGTTGACCATTCAGCTTGAATGGGAGGAGGCCCAAACGCCCAAAGAAGTTCGTGTGGATACCCGTCCCCGGGACCGGTGACGATTTCCACGACGCATGGCTCGGAGGGAGGTGCCATGTCTTCCCCCCCTTTGTTCTCTCTTTTTCCACGACTGGCCGACCGTGTTCCGTGGACCCCGATTGGCACCTTCCCAACCCCGGTGGAGCCGCTCCGTGGCCCAGGCGGTTCCTGCCTGGATCAGCTCTTTGTCAAAAGGGATGACCTCTCCGCCCCACGCTATGGAGGAAACAAGGTTCGAAAGCTCGAGCACGTGCTGGCCGACGCCAGGCGACGGAAGTGTCGCTCCCTGGTCACGGTGGGTGGCCTGGGGTCCAACCAGTGCCTGGCCACGGCCATCTATGGCCGCACGTTCGATTTCGACGTGGACATCTGCCTGTTCGATCAACCCATCAATGCCCACGTGGTGGAGGTCCTCCTCGCCGATGTGGCTGCCGGCGCTCGCATCTGGTACGGAGGAAGCTATCCGGGCACCGCTTGGCAGGTGTGCCGGGCGTGGCTGCGGCGGCGGCGATTGGGCCAGCGACCTTACTACGTCCCTCCCGGCTCCACCACCCCCCTGGGTGCGCTGGGGTACGTGTCCGCCGGACTCGAGCTGGCTGAGCAGGTGCGTGCCGGCGCAGTTCCCGAACCGGATCGAGTGTTCGTTGCAGCAGGAAGTTGCGGCACCGTCGCAGGCCTCATCGTGGGACTCAAGCTGGCCGGCCTGCGTTCCCGTTGCGTGGCCGTCCGTATCAGCACCGGTCTGGCCGTCAACCGGTGGTACATCACCCGGTTGGCCCGCCAGGTCTTGCGCCTGATGCGCCGGGCCGACCCCTCGGTGCCCTTGCTCCCGCTCGACGCCGGACAATTCGATCTCGAGACACGATTCTACGGCGGGGCCTACGGCCGGGAGACCGAGGAAGGGCGGGCCGCCCTCACGTGGGCCTCGCCATGGCTGCGGCTCGAGACGACCTACACGGGCAAGGCGCTGGCGGCCTGCCTGGCGCACCACCGGGCGCACCCGGAAGAGACGTTGCTGTTCTGGAACACCTTCAATTCCGCGCCCCTGGAAAAGGCGGAGGGCGTGGAAGCGCTTCCCCTGGTCATTCAGAAGGTGGTGAAAGCCGCCGGGGTAAGCCTGTAGCGCACGGTTCGAGCCCCCCCGGGCCCGCCCCGCCCTTTCGAAACCAGGATGGGTTTTTCCCGCGCGTTCTCCAGGATTGAGGAGAAGCAGGTCCCTCGAGGCGCCGGCGGGACAGACGCCTCCCCTACCCTCCCGAAAGGTAGACGAACCGGAGAACGAAGAGAATGCCGAGCACGTAGAGCACCCAGTGGACATCCTTTCGGCGTCCGGAGAGGATCTTCACCAGGGGATAGGCGATGAAGGACAGGGCGATCCCCGTGGCGATGGAGTAGGTGAGCGGCATGGCGATGATGGCGATGAAGGCCGGGACCGCCTCGGACGAGTCTTTCCAGTCGATATCGGTGATGGACCGCACCATCAACGTACCCACGATGACGAGGGCCGGAGCGGTGAGTGAAGGGACCTGGCCCACGGCCGCAATCACGGGGGAAAGAAAAAGGGAGGAGAGGAAAAGGAGGGCCACGGTGCATGCGGTGAGACCGGTTCTCCCTCCCGCAGCGACCCCGGTGGTGGATTCGATGTAGCTGGTCACGGTTGGTGTCCCAAAGAATGCGCCACCGACCGTGCCCACCGAGTCGGCCATGAGCGCACCCGAGGCTCGAGGCAGTCGGCCCTCGCTGTCCAGGAAGCCCCCCTGGCGAGCCACCCCGATCAAGGTACCGACCGTGTCGAACATGTCCACGAACACGAAGGCGAAGATGATGTCCAGAAAACCCATCCGGAACGCCCCCGCGATGTCCAGCTTGGCAAACACAGGACTCCACCGGTCGAAGGAGGGCCACTGAAACACCCCTTCCGGCGCCACAGTGACCCCCAACGGTATGCCGATCAGCGCAGTGACGGCGATTCCGATCAGGATGGCCCCTTTCACATTGCGACTCAGCAACGCCGCTGTAACCACGATCCCGAGCAGGGTGAGCACCGCGTTCGGATGGTGGAGGTCGGCCAGTGCCACGAGCGTGGCCGGGTGATCCACGATGACGCCGCCGTTCTTGAGGCCGATAAAGGCGATGAACAGCCCGATACCAGCGCTGATCGCCGCCTTCAACGCCGGTGGAACCGCGTCAATGATGGCTTCCCGCACCCGTGTCAGCGTCAGCGCAATGAAGACCATGCCGGAGATGAATACCGCGCCGAGCGCTGTCTGCCACGGCACGCCCATGCCCATGACCACCGTATAGGTGAAGTATGCGTTCAGACCCATCCCCGGTGCGAGCGCGATCGGGTAGTTTGCGGCAAACGCCATGACGAACGTGGCGAACGCGGCCGAGATCGCAGTCGCATACATCGCCGCTTCCAGGGGCATTCCTGTCTGCGAAATGATGGACGGATTCACGAAGATGATGTATGCCATGGTCATGAAGGTGGTGAATCCGGCCAGCACTTCCGTGCGGACACTGGTTCCCTGCTCTGAGAGATGAAACAGGCGCTCCATCAAGCCGGGTCCGGAGTGGGACCTCTCTTCTGTCACCATGACTGCCTCCTCGATGGTTGATTCGAACCGATGGCGCACGCAGGAAGTGCCTGGAGCGGTGGGAACCACCAGGAGCATGGTAGCATGAGTTGAGAGAATGAACACCTCGACCCGTTTCGCGGGAGGATGACATGACATCGCACCGCACCGTCCTCGTGACCGGAGGCGCGGGCTACATCGGATCCCACACCGTGCGGGCCTTGCTCGAGGCCGGATGGAATCCGGTGGTGTTCGACGACCTTTCGACCGGGCACCGGGAGGCGGTGCCCCCCCACGTGCCGTTCGTCGAGGCTTCCCTCTCCGACCTCGAAACCGTGCAGAAGGCCTTGCGGGACCACCGGCCCTGGGCCGTGGTGCATTTCGCTGCCTGCATCGAGGTGGGAGAATCCGTGATCGACCCGGCACGATTCTACTGGAACAACGTGGTCAACACGTTGAACTTGCTCGACGCTGTCCGGCACGAAGGGGTGGCCCGCCTGGTCTTCTCCAGCTCCGCCGGTGTGTACGGCGTCCCTCCAACCGTGCCCATTCCCGAGGACGCTCCCATGCGCCCCGTCAATCCTTACGGAACCACCAAGGCCACGGTCGAACGCATCCTGGGCGACTATCGCCGGGCCTACGGACTGCGCACCCTGTCCCTCCGCTACTTCAACGCATGCGGGGCTCATCCAGACGGCGACATCGGCGAGGCCCATCCGGCAAAGACCCACCTCGTCGAATGCGCGCTCCTCCACGCCCTCGGCGTTCGCCCCGAAATCACCATATTCGGAACCGATTACGACACCCGCGACGGCACCGCCGTGCGCGACTACGTCCACGTGATGGACCTCGCCCACGCGCACCTCCTGGCCCTCGAGGCCCTCGACCGGAAAGACCTGCCGCCCGCCTACAACGTGGGGCTGGGCACAGGCTTCACCGTCCAGGAGGTGCTCGATGCGGTGGAGCGAATCACCGGACGCACGCTGAACCGAACCCTTGGCCCCCGTCGCCCCGGCGATCCGCCCGCCCTCGTCGCAGACCCCTCCCGTATCCGTCAGGACCTCGGATGGACACCCCGATACCAGACCCTGGACGCCATGGTCGCCTCCGCCTGGCAATGGCACCGAACCCACCCTCGAGACTTCGGCAGGAGCCTCCCATGACCGCGTTCCAACAGGTGTTCGAGGACACCCCCACCACCTCCGGAACCGCCCCGGGAAGGGTCAACCTCCTCGGCGAACATACGGACTACAATGACGGGTTTGTCCTCCCCACACCCATCCCCCAGCAGACCACCGTGGACATCGGCCCGGCTCCAGACGAGCGACACCACTTCCATTCCCTCAACCTCGACACCCTCGTCTCCTGCCACCGCAACGCCGAATCCGCACCCGGATTCGCACAGTACCTCCTGGGATGCATCCGGGTCCTCGAGGAGATCGCAGGCCCCATCCCCCCGCTGCGCTGCGCGGTCGCTTCCACGGTCCCCCTCGGCGCGGGCCTCTCCAGCAGCGCGGCGCTCGAGGTGGCCGCCCTCCGCGCCCTGTGCCGGTTCCTGGATGTCTCCATCGACGGCGTCACACTGGCACACCTCGCCCAAAAAGCCGAAATCCGGTTCGCCGGCGTCCGCTGCGGAATCATGGACCAGATGGCCGCCAGCCTCGGCCGTCCCGAACACCTCCTCTTCCTCGACACCCGTTCCCTGGAGTACCGGCACATCCCACTGCCCACAAAAACCGAAATCCTCGTGATCGACAGCGGCGTCCCTCGCACACTCGCCGCCAGCGCCTACAATCGCCGCAGAGCCCAGTGTGAAATGGCCGCCGCCCTCCTCCACATTCCCGCCCTGCGCGACGCAGACATCCGGGCGGTCCACTCGCTCCCCGAACCGCTCAGACGCCGCGCACGCCACGTGATCACCGAAAACCTCCGCGTGCTCGAAGCCGCAAGGGGTATCTCCGGCACCCAATTCGGCGCACTCATGAATGCCTCCCACGCCAGCCTCAGAGACGACTTCCAGGTCTCCTCCCCCGGCCTCGACGCCCTCGTCTCATCGCTCCAGAATACCCCGGGCGTCCTCGGCGCCAGACTCACCGGCGCAGGCTTCGGCGGCGCATGCGTGGCCCTGGTCCACGCTGGTAAGGCCATCGACATCGCCAGGACAGCATTGTCCGCTTACCAACACACCGGAGGAGCCGGACGACGCCTCGTGCCCCCTTGACCCCCCGTCCAGCGGCTGCCGAACGCTCTGCACCCCTGTGAACACGCCTGCACCACAACGGCTGAGTCGGCTTCGTCACGCACGCCATACCACCGGTTTCCTGGCCGTTCCCTTGCATACACGCACCCGGGCGATTGCCATTTCTTGCGTTGATTCCTGCCGATTTCGACAATCCAACCGTATGGAACCAACCCATGAAATCATCAGAGAATCCTGGTTGCTCGAAGTGCGCATGAAAAAAATTCCCGCGCAAGCAAAACCGGGGCTGGAATTTTGTTGTCATCGAAAAGCTACACCAATATCATATAGACATGAACCGGCTCGTCGTGTGTCGGCGTGTGCCGGCATGCGGAAAGCAGCAAACCTCGACGCCGGTCGCTCCCCCCTGTGTCCTCGAGGCTCGGGGGCAGGAACAGAGCAGGTGCTCGAGGGAGCTGCTGGACCCGAGACCACCCCCCGGGAAGGTTCGGACCGGGGTCCGAACGTTCCCAGCCTGGAGGAACGGGTGATGGTGAGTGCTGCGATCCAGGAAGTTGGGTCGGGGCGCCATGACCGGATGGTTCCATCCACTGGGGCCGCGGGTGACCCACGCCGCCGAGGGCGTGTGGTGGTGAGGGACAGGCTACGTGCCATGCTGACGTTCGCGATGCTGATTGTGGGGTTGGGTCTGCTCTTCACGT